>LOEZ01000030.1 GCA_001516055.1 Gracilibacter sp. BRH_c7a | reverse complement strand
AAATGCCCTCATCAGGAAGTTATCGGCTTTAGAGACCTTAGGTAGAGCCACTGTTATCTGTACCGATAAAACCGGGACGCTGACCAAAAATGAAATGACCGTCAAAACAGTAGCAACAATGGGTGGCTTATGGGAAGTCTCAGGCAGTGGCTATGAACCGGTTGGTTCCATTGAGTGTGTGAATATAGCTGATCATGATTCTCCACTCAAAGATTCTAACCCTGAACTTGAATATATAGCCCGCATCAGTTTACTTTGTAACAACAGTAAATTGGAGAAAAAAGAAGATCAATGGCATGTTATAGGTGACCCTACCGAAGGCGCACTTTTGACTTTAGCTGCTAAACTGGGTACATTACAGGATCAAGCCAAACACTGGCACCGAGTCCATGAAGTACCTTTCGACTCCAACTCAGGAAGTATGAGTGTTGTCTGTCGGGATACAAAGGAAGATAAAGATTGCTATGTGTTTTGCAAAGGATCTGTTGAGGTGGTCTTGGAACACTGCAAGTTTTATCAGCAAAAGGGAGAAGTCTTACCTTTGACCCCGAAGATGAAAGATAAGATCTTCGAACAAAATATATCATATGCACGCGAAGCCCTTCGTGTTTTAGGATTTGCTTATGCACCTATCGAATGGGTTAATGAAAACCCCGGACAGATTCCAAAAGAAATGATATATGTTGGTTTGGCCGGAATGATGGATCCACCAAAACCCGATATCCAAGCCAGTATCACAGAAGCTTATGCACTCGGTGTTAAACCGGTGATGATTACCGGTGACCATCCTGTAACAGCGATCTCCATAGCAAAAGAGCTTGGAATCAGTAATGGAAATTCCAAAGTAATGACAGGACAAGAATTGGATCGCTTAACAGATCAGGAACTGGCTGAACTGGTAGAAGAAATAAACATTTTCGCCAGGGTGACACCGGAGCATAAACTCAGAATCGTCAAAGCTTTCCAGGCCCACGGTCAAATCGTTGCCATGACTGGCGACGGGGTAAATGATACTCCTGCAATCAAACAGGCTAACATAGGCATTTCGATGGGGACAGGTACGGAAGTCACAAAAGCTGCCGCCGATATGGTCCTTAAGAAAGACCATTTCGGTTCTATCTTGGAAGGTATCACACAAGGACGCATAATTATTGGCAATATAAGGAAAGCTATTGGTTGTCTGCTTACAGGCAATCTGGCAGAGATCATGGTTACTGCGACAGCAGTACTCGCCGGACTTCCAATGCCTCTGGTTCCCATTCAGATTCTGCTAATGAATCTGTTAACCGATGCCATCCCTGCCATGATTCTGGCGGTTAATCCAGGGAACCAGAATAATGAATCTCAAACTTCTCTGACCAAAGATGTGGTCGACCGTGAACTCTATAGCAAGGTGATTACACGTGGATCTATCCTAGCCTCCACTTCCCTTGGAATCTTCGGAGTAGCACTTTCCAGTGGAGCACCCCTTGCTGTAGCCCAAACAGCAGCTTTTGTCTCTTTAGTTGTTGGGCAGTTTGTGCAGACTCTATCCTGGAGAAAAGAAGGGTCACAGGAAGGAATTGTTCATTCACTTCAAGACAGATATCTTATAGGTGGTATCGGATTCTCTTTCCTCGCCCTGTTAGCTGCGATCTATGTCCCACCCTTTGCCCGCTTCTTCCATACAGCCCCAATAAATTTCAAGTATTGGCTGTCTATTTTCTTGACCACCGCTTCAGTTTCTGCAATATCAAAACTGTTTGTACCTCTGTTTACCAGAGTTAATGAACATTCTTATGTACCAGGTCCAAAATCCTTACCTCTATATGGAACAGCCTCCTAGAGGAGTTGATAAGACGTGATTGAAGATCAAAAATCAAATGAAAACCGGGATCCTGCTTTAAGACCCTCTATCCTTCCTCCTGCACTAGGAAATATTCTTCGTCCCGTGGCAGTCCTGGGTGTCCGAGGTGTTCTGGAAATTGCAGCTCTGACTAAAACTGCCCTGCAATTGGCTAGAGAAGAAATGGAGGACATTGTTGCGGAAGCTCATTTTGAACGTCTGAGAAAAAAGATGGACGATGAAATCGAAAGTAATAGTACAAGGAGTGAACAAACGACCTGTGGAGAATAAAAAATCCCTTGATTTCCATTTTCAAGAGGCTCTGATACACATAGAAAAAGCTATCGATCAAAGCATCGAAAGTGTTTTATCCAACGAAGTTTCTGCTCAACAAATCGGTCAAAGATGGGAAACATTCATCAGCCAGTTCTTATACTACGTACGCATAAAGGGTAAAGAAAAAGGGATCAATTTCTTTAAATGGATAAACATTCGCCGAATCTTCAATTGAATTATTATTTAACAAAAAAATCCAGGGAGTGATACCATGTTCAGCAGAGGTCAATTATTTGCCGGTTTGATATCCGGAGGATTGTCACAAGTACATGATATTAAAACCTATGCCGCTGGGAGTATCTCAGATAATGGTCTAGCAGCCAGAACAACCAAAAATATAACCAGTGCCTTAGGGTTAATGACAGGATTAGAATATGGTGCCGGCGTAGGTTCTGCCGTCTTGCCAGGAATCGGAACTGCGATAGGTTCAATCCTGGGTGCTATAGTTGGCAGCCGTCTGGGAAACTCTATCGGCTTGGAAGTCGGTAATTCATTATTCCTAAAAAATTAACATAAAATTAACATAACAGTAAACCTCTCCTAATACTTTTCTTTTATAATAATATCGTAATATTGAAGAAGGAATTAGGAGAGAAAATGACTGTATATCACCGAATTAAAAACCCGGTTAAATTAAATAGAGTTATATATCTGGACTTTTATAAAAGAAGAGCAAAGTCCAGAAATCTCCGCCACAATTATTTCAGATATTCCAAATATACTCATATCATTAATCTCTATTGCCATCACAAAGAAGTTGCAGAATATAAAACTATTCAGGCTGTAGAAAAATGCCGACAAAATATAGCAGCTGAGGTTGACTTCTTCTTTAAGGATAAACTCAGTTTAATTAAACCATTGGTTAAAACTTTAGCATTAAAAAAATACCGTCACTTTGATTATGAGTTCTTTATTTCTGATACTGAATTAAGTGAGCTGATTCTTTCCATCAATAATTTAGTTACAGAAAGATTAGAAGATCGTTTTGGTCATATTCCTGAAAATGTATCACCAGCCAGAGAATATATGCTTAAAGATAGTTTTGCTATTATCGACGAATGCTTATCTGGGAAAAGAAGAAATCTGTTAGTTGCAGAAGGAGCAGGAATTGTTAGTGAAATCGCTTTGGAACTTGCCTTTGGTCAGATAATACGACATAAGATACTTAATCATTTGGCCGAGTTCTCTAATCTAAGTTCTGTTTTATTATCAGGCTTTGGGTTCGATTCTGCGAAAGTCTATCGAGAACACATATCTGATACCGAACGCAGGCTTGAAGGGGTTTTGTTAGCACTCAAACTTAATATTCAAAACGATCTTCAATCTATTGCGGCAAAATCGTTCTATTCACTCCACGATATTTATGTGGAGGAAAGGCTTAACGATAAAATTGAAAGTATCAAACAAAAACACTGTTATGATGACCAAGTACTGAAGAATATCTGTGCAAGATAAGAATTGTATCAGAAAAACGTCCTGAGGGGCGTTTTTTCTTTTTAGATACATAGCTCTTTCCATAGTTGGGGAATCCTTTCTATAGATAAGTTAATCCACAGTCTGTTAAAGCATTAGCTTTGAATCATATTTTAGGGAAGGATTACCAAGATGATGAAAAAAAATAAATTTCTGCATGTGCTTCCCGGGAGAATCAGGGTTATGGTGCCAGGTCTCAGTAGGAATTCCCCCATGGCTCAATCTATTTACTTTAATATAGGAAAAACCCCTGGAGTTATCAGTATTAAGATAAATAGTTTATCTGGATCAGTTCTCATTCATTATGACGACAAAATCCTTAACTATAACGACCTTATTATCTTAATCGAGGAAACAAGACAGCATCATGGTTTAGAGCCCAAGATTGCACCTAATCTGATTACAAAATGGCCTACTGTCCATGTTCTTCTTATCTGTGCTGCTCTCTTTATTATATATATCAAAATTAAGTGCTTCGGCAGATCTAAAACCTCTCCATCCGAAGGTGTTGTCGATTTCGCAATTTTCCTATCCATAATTAGCGGATATCCTGTTTTTAGTCAGAAACTGGATCATTGGAAATTCCCACCGGTAATAGGTTTTGAAAAATTCGCTGATATCGTCAGCCTCTTCCTTTTAATCCTAAAAGAGAGTTTTGAAGGACTTTTTATCAGTTTGATGGTTAGTTTCGCCAGGTTAGTCGGTACTGTTAACCTCACAAAATCAAATTATGAAATCATGAGACATCATCGACTGCCAGCAAGAGTCAGGGTGCTGGTGGGAGAGGAAGAGACCTTAGTTCCTCTTTCCATACTCGATAAACAATGGATACTTGTTGTCAAAAACGGTGAAATCATCATGGCTGACGGTAAGGTATCTCACGGTAGAGCAGAAGTAGATGAAAGCCGTATTACAGGTATACCCGATCATTTAATCAAAGAGGAAAATAGTGAAGTATACGCAGGTTCGATGGTCGTTTCGGGAAAAATCTACATCCTGGTTGAAAAGGTCGGTTCTAATACTTTTCAGGGGCGGCTCATAGAGAGCTTTAGAAATAAGAACCGCAGTGCTAAGAATACAATACATCAACAACGTATCAATTCCCAATCATTGTTTTCACTCATTTTTACCGCTATATATTATCTGTTTAGCGGCAATAAGCTGAGAAGCATTACCATGCTTCTGGCAGCAATACCCTCTGCTGCCGGTCTTGCCTTGTCTACAGCCACAGGTCTGGCTTTAGGTAATGCAGCCAGAGAAAAAGTATTTATCAGAGATGAAAACATTTTTTCGGCAGCTGCCAAAATAAATACTATCGCTCTGGACAAAACCGGTACACTTTCTCTCAATGCAGTTGAGATTGAAGACATAATTCTTATAGACAAAAAAATTAAATCTGAAGATATACTACGTTTGGCATCGGTTGCAGATGGCGAACTCAGACCAGGCTTGCCTGAAGCTATACAGAGAAAAGCCCTTGAGGCGCAAATCGGTCTATCCGCAGTAAGCACCATAAAACAGAATAATAATTCTGAAATGCCTGATGATATTATTATTGGTGACCAGAGTTTTATGGCAGCAAATAATGTATCCCTGGGAAAGGTGATGATTAAGCTTCCCCGTCTGAGACATCTTGGACAGATTCCTATTTTCGTAGCCAGGAATAAGAAAATCATCGGAATTCTGGCAGTATCCGAATTATTAAAACCTAAAGCACGGGATACTATAGAAAAATTGAGGGCTCTGGGCATAGAAAGAATTGTTATCGTGACAGGCGACTCTCAGGAAGCAGCTGAAATCATAGCAGATAAAATCGGAATAACCGAGGTACATTACGATCTATCTGCCCAGGATAAGGCAGACCTGATCAGAAGATGGAAAGATAAAGGATACTCGGTAGCAATGGTTGGCGATGGACTTGATGATACACCGGCCATGGCTCAAGCAGATCTGGGGATCTGCATAGGAAGTACCGGAATTAACTCATCTGCCCAGGCAGCGGAGATCGTTATCGCCTCAGAAAACCTGGACTTGCTTGCAGACACCTTTAAGTTGCTACAAAAAGCCATAATGACCGGGGAAGAAAACCTGAATATCGCCTTAGCACAAAACATCGTGGGATTGGGCTTAGGCACTACCGGAATTATTACCCCAACTGGTGCGGCTCTCTTATCAAATATGGGAATCATCACTGTCTTGTTTAACTCCATGTCAATCTGATCAAATATAAGTATTTACTTAAATAATATCACAGAGATTAATGAAAAAGGGATTCTATAGCGTAGATCGCTATAATCCCTTTTTAAAACAGAAGTCTTAGACTTGAAGGTAAAACATAGTATTAAGGTCTTAGTCCCTTAGTATCTTCCTTCTTATCAGTATTACTGGCTATACTGGCACCAGCCACACCTCCGACCCCGCCTCCGACAGCTGCTCCAACAGGGCCGGCCATGCTACTTCCGATTGTAGCTCCTATAGCTCCTCCAGCTCCTGCGCCAACTACTCCTGATTCCATATTTATTATACCCCGCTGATTTTTTGCCTCATCTACAATATCTTCCCAGTTATCCTTCATACGAGAAGTAAGACCTACCCCTCCTTCGGCAAGAGAAAGAACCCCTTTTGCTGCTCCTACCGCTACACCTCTCAGAACATTTTTCACTGATGGTGCTAATACTACAGCAGCCGTACCTGCGAGTACTAAACCTAAAGCGGGAGATTCTCCGATTATTTCCGGTAACTCCTTAAACATAATATCGCTCCTTTCAGGGAAATATCTGCATAATACTTAGTCATATATATTATTCACCCTATCTGGAACAAACATGTATGTTTATTTTTGCTTTTTAGTTTAGTAATTAATGTTCTTTGTATATTAGATAGTATGGGTAATCAGTTCTTCCAGCATATCCAACAGCTCAACAAAAACATCTAAAGCTTGCTCCACAGGCTCCGGCTTTTCCATATCGACTCCTGCTCTACGCAGTAGTTCGATAGGATAGTCGGAACCACCACTGCCTAAGAACTTTAAATACCGTTCTACTGCAGGCTGTCCTTCTTCCACTATCTGTTGAGCTAAGGCCGTTGCCGCGGAAAAACCAGTAGCATATTTGTAGACGTAGAACGCATTATAAAAATGAGGGATTCTAGCCCATTCTATAGCGATATTATCATCTAAGTTAATCGCAGAACCAAAATACTTTAGATTCAAATTTCTATAAATCTCGTTTAAATACTCGACAGTTAAAGATTCGTTTCTTTCAACTGCCCCATGAATTTCCCTTTCAAACTCCGCAAACATGGTTTGTCTGAAAACAGTGCCTCTGAATTGTTCTATGTAATAATTAATCAGATAAGCCTTCATCTTATTATCAGAAGTCGTATCTATCAGATGTCTCATAACCAGAGATTCGTTAAGAGTTGAAGCTACCTCTGCTACAAAAATCTTGTAACCTGCATAGATATGCGGTTGATTCTTGTTGGAAAAATAACTGTGTAAAGCATGTCCCATCTCATGAGCGAGAGTAAAAAGAGAATTTAAGTTATTCTGATGATTAAGCAGAACATAAGGATGAGCACTATATGTTCCCCATGAATAAGCCCCACTTGTCTTACCGATGTTCTCATAAATATCTATCCAATGTTCGTCATAACCTTTATCCAAGACAGATAGGTATTCTTCCCCTAGTGGTACCAGACCGGTTCTTACAGTGGATTTCGCTTCATCATAAGGGATATGGGTATTCAGTTCAGGAACCAAAGGTACATAGAGATCATACATATTCAGTTCTTCTACGCCTAAGATCTTTTTCCTTAAACCAATATAACGCTGAAATTCAGGCAAGTATTTATGAACAGTAGAGATTAGCGAGTCATAGACCGTTAGAGGTACTTTGTCGTCATCAAGAGCACCTTCGATAGCAGAGTTATATTTTCTTACTCTGGCAAAGAAACAATCAGCTTTTACACTAGCATTAATCATAGCGGCCCAGGAATTAATCTGTTTACCGTAGGCAGTATACATTGTATTGTAAGCATCCTTACGAACCATTCTATCCGTACTCTCTAAATATTTGATATAGTTTCCTTTGGTAAGTTCAACTTCCTTTTGCTTTTCATCTTTTATATACCCGATCTTAAGATCGGCATCGTTTGCCATACTGAAAATTGTACTGGGAGCAGCAGCCAGTTCACCAGCTTCAGCTAATATTTTTTCTTCGGCTAAAGAAAGAATGTGTGCTTTCTGGCGAATAATATTATCAAGGTAATGCTTATATATCTCCAATCTGGAATCTTGACGGAATTGAGCTAACTTATCATCAGGTATAGCTAGAATTTCTGGAACTATAAATGACAGTGCGCTTCCCGCCTGTACAGAAAGCATACTGGCCCTATCAGTCAGTCCTTGATATTTTGGGATTCGATTATCTTCATCCCTTCTCATTTTGGCATAAGTATACAGGTTTTCGAGATAGAGACCTAAGCTTTCTGCCCACTTAAGGCAATCAACAAAGATATCAACACTTTGGTTGAGTTTACCTGCGAATTTCTGAGCTTCGGCTACTGTCTTCTCCGCCAGGGCAAAAGTTTTCTCCCACTCATCATCACTAATAAAGATATCTTCCAATCGCCATTTATCTTCTTGGGGTATCTCCTCACGAGAACGCAGAATTTCAGACAAAACAAATCCCTCCTAAGTGTATCTTCTTAAATATTATACACAGTAAGAGGGAAATTTACTAATTTCATGTTATATATTAGCTATTTTCTTATTTGAGATTCCAGTGATTAAAAGGATGCTTTCCCAGATTGATATTTGAATACACAGAATTACCAGTTATTTCATTACTCTCATCTACCCACTTTGGGAAGATAAGTGGATAATCATGGTATGGTAATTCCACATCAACTGTTATTAATCCTAGATTATCTCCCTGATAAACATCAATCTCCCAAATTAAACTTTCATGTTCCACATTATATCTGGTTTTACTAATTGGTGGACTTATCGCTAATTCCTGAAGTTTCTCTATCTCATCTGATGTGATTACCTTACTCGGTGTTTCCAGTTCGAAACGAGTACCACCAGTTAAGTATTCTTTAATCCCTAGGATAACTTCGGATCCAATAATTCTGAATCTGACAGAAGGCCTTTCTGATAAGTAGCCCTGAATGATAAACTTACCCTCTCTTAACTCCGGTAAAAAATCTTTATGTACTAAAAACTTTCTCTCAATTTCAAGTGCCATATAAATCTCCTTTTGGGTGGCAAGGGGGGTGGCAAGGGGAGGGGGTGGCAATGTGTGGCAAGGGGACGTTTCGTTTGCCACATCCTTCACGTCTTTTCTCACCCATTTGTACTATATTCTACTTATTCTCTCCCTTAGTCGCCGAATCCTCCGTACTATTAAAATATCCTAATTATACATTTTCCCCTATTATTGGCCTACGTTTCCTAAACTATTTATAGAATCTGTCATCTCTAAAAGAAAATAATTAATTCATATACCCAGAATACTTATTTCATCTGATCAACTAGCTTCAAATTGCTATTTAATACCCTAATGTGGCAAACGAAACGTCCCCTTGCCACATTATAAGACCTCGCATCATTGGCTGTTATGATGCGAGGTCTTCCTCCCCAGAATTAAATCTAATTATGACTAAGCTTCTTTAAGGATTCTAGGGTGGATGAATCAGCTAATGTTGTAGTATCTCCAATAGAACGTCCTTCGGCAATATCTTTTAGAATTCTGCGAATGATCTTACCGCTTCTGGTTTTGGGCAGGTCATCTGTAAGGTAAAGGTCGTCGGGTCTGGCAATAGCTCCTATTTTCTTTGAGACATAAGATTTAAGTTCTGCGATTAGTTCCTCACTGGCCTTAAACCCTTCTCTAAGTGTTACAAAAGCAGCTATGGCTTGTCCTTTAACCTCATGATTCTTACCGATGCAAGCTGCTTCAGCAACTGCATGATGCTCAACTAAAACGCTTTCTACTTCAGCAGTTCCAATCCGATGTCCTGAGACATTGATGACATCATCAACTCTACCGATAATCCAATAATATCCGTCTTTATCTAGTTTAGCCCCGTCTCCGGCAAAATATTTATTGGGCCAATTACTCCAATAGGTATCTATGAACCTCCTATCATCACCATAAACTGTCCTCAGCATCGCAGGCCATGGCTCCGATATGGCTACGAAGCCAACATCGCCTTTCTCTACGGGTTGCCCGGATCTATCTAACATCTCCACCTTTACGCCTGGAAAAGGTCTTGTACATGATCCTGGTTTTAAATCTGTAACTCCTGGCAGAGGTGAGATCATAATCATACCCGTTTCTGTCTGCCACCAGGTATCTACTATAGGACATCTCTCCCCACCGATATATTTATGGTACCATGTCCAAGCTTCAGGATTAATCGGTTCCCCGACTGATCCCAAGAGTCTTAAACTTGAAAGATCTCTTTTAGCTGGATATTCAGCTCCCCATTTCATAAAAGTTCTGATTGCTGTAGGAGCGGTATATAGAATCGTTACTTTGTACTTTTCGACTATCTGCCAGAATCTATCCTTCTCCGGATAATCCGGGGTACCTTCAAAGATTACTATGGTAGAACCATTAGTTAAGGGACCATAGACCAGATAGCTGTGACCTGTTATCCAACCTATATCCGCCGTGCACCAATATATATCATCTTCTTTGAGATCGAATACAAATTCATGAGTAGTAGCTACACCTGTCAAATACCCACCCGTTGTATGAACTACACCCTTGGGCTTACCTGTTGTGCCACTGGTATAGAGGATGAATAACATATCTTCAGCATCCATCTTTTCCGCCGGGCATTCAGTTGAAGCTTGTTCCATTAACTTATGGTACCAAAAGTCCCGTCCCTTAATAATCTCAATCTTAGTATTTGTTCTATTAACAATAATTACTTTTTCAATACCTTCCACACCTTGAAGTGCAGCACAGACATTTTCTTTGATAGGTAGAATTTTCCCTCTGCGATAGGCAGCATCGGAAGTTACCAATACTTTTGAGCCTCCATCATTAATCCTATCTCTTAACGCCTCCGCACTGAATCCTCCGAAGACTACACTATGAGGTGCTCCGATCCTGGCACAAGCCAGCATAGCAACAACAGCCTCTGGTATCATAGGCATATAGATGGTGACAACTTCACCTTTTTGTACTCCCATAGACTTAAGAACATTAGCAAATTTGCATACTTCCTGGTGAAGCTCTTCATAGCTAAGTTCAAAACTGTCTCCATGTTCCCCTTCAAAAATTATAGCGGGTTTATTTCTTCGGGAGCCTTCGAGGTGACGGTCTAAGCAGTTATAAGAAGCATTAATTTTACCTCCATTAAACCATTTGGCGAAAGGAGGTTTCCATTCCAGAACACTATTCCATTTTTGAAACCAGCTTAAAGTCCCAGCCCGTTCTTCCCAGAAGGCTAATCTGTCATCAGCTTTTTTATAAATACCGACATCAGAAATAAGCGCCTTGTTTCTAAATTCTTCGGACGGCGGGAAGATGCGCCCTTCTTCCAACCCTTTAAATTTGTCTTGTGTCATCTACCAATTTTCCTCCATTCTAACCCCTTATTGTTCTCTCTATATTGTTAAGATAATATCATACTTAAGAGCATACAAAAAACCCCTTGATTACAAGTTGCACTTATCAAGGGGTAAACAGTAAAATATCAGCCTTAATCGGTTAAATGTGAAACAGGCAGCGTACGTTCCACTGCCTGTCTCAATCACCTCGTCCACCTATTCTCCCAGGAAGGTTCCCCATCCTTCCAAAATTATTTTACTTCAAGCTTTTTTCAATTGCAAGTTTCGAAAGCGAATTAACGCAATAATTTTAAGCAGAATAATTATCCTCGGCTAGCGGATAAATTGAGAAGTAAGGTAGTCGGCTATACCTTCAGGGCTAATTTTAGATACTTCCTGACCAGGTTTATCTTTTAGATTCATCAGTCCAAGTGGGATCTTCCATCCTGTAATACTGCTAAGAGTATTCAACGCCTCCCAAGAGTCATAACCTGTATATCTACGCTTATCTAAAGCGGTTAAGACACTATTGGCAAACTTAAATGGACTAGCTGTAGATGCTAAGACTGTATATCGGTTATCACCTGAAGTTTGTCTGTAATCTTGATATACTTTCATCCCAACTGCAGTATGAGGATCAAGAATATAGTCATAATCAATATAAGTTTTGGCAATAGTATCCATAACTTCTTCTTCATCAGCCCAACCGGCGTACATACTTGTCTTACAGCTTTTCAGAGTCTGGTCATCAACTTTGAATTTGCCGTTTCTAGTCAAATCAGCATACCACAATTTAATTCTATCAGCATCTCTCCCTGAGGCTTCAAACAGGAAGCGCTCAAAATTACTCGAAAGAAGAATATCCATAGATGGAGACGATGTAAGGAAAAATGGTCTCTTTGTATCGTAAATTCCTGTATTAAAGAAATCAGCTAGGACATTATTCTTATTGGAAGCACATATTAGCTTGCCAATGGGTAATCCCATCATCTTAGCATAATAAGCCGCTAGAATGTTACCAAAATTGCCTGTAGGTACCACAATGTTAATTGGCTCACCAAAGGCTGTTTGCTCTTGACGCATAGTTTGAATATAAGTCCAGAAATAATACACTATCTGGGGTAAAAGCCTTCCCCAATTTATAGAGTTAGCCGAAGAAAAAACCATATCCTTATCAGCAAGTTTTTTTATTATATCCTCAGAGGAAAAAATTTCTTTTACGGCAGTTTGACATTGGTCAAAATTGCCTTGAACGGCAGAAATATAAGTATTTCCACCTCCTGTAGTTATCATCTGACGTTCCTGGACAGGGCTGACACCACCTTCGGGGTAGAAAACTACAATCTTAGTTCCCGGTACATCTTTGAATCCTTCTAAGGCCGCTTTTCCAGTATCTCCTGAGGTAGCAGTCAGGATTAGGACTTCCTTTTGCATATCTAGGGTTTTCAAGCTTGATGTTAAGAGATAAGGGAGCACTTGTAGAGCCATATCTTTAAAAGCTGCAGTAGGACCATGCCAAAGTTCAAGGATACCACAGTCACCCACTTGAACGAGAGGAGCTGGGTCGTTAGAATCGAAACGGCCATCACTATAGACCTTAACCGCATTCTCCAGTACATCCTGAGGTAAATCATCAAGGAAAGAACTCATTACGCTTAAAGCAATCTGAGAATAGTCCCAATCAATGAATTTCTGCCAACTGATAAGGGGTAGATCCTGGGCAACGAATAAACCTCCTTGGGGAACCATTCCGCTAGCTATTGCTTGTGCTGAAGTCTGGGGTCTAATATTTCCTCGAGTGCTGATATACAATTTTTATTCCCTCCTGTTAATTACAGACAGGTTAGTCTGAGCAAATACTCCGTATATTAGTATACAATAACAATACAACTATTTTTCATCTCATTCAAGTACGAAGGAAATCTTAAGCAAAGTATTGTGTAAAACTACTTATAGTACTTATAATTGACATAATCAGTCTACAGATGAAAGGTGATTAAATGGCAAACGATTTTATGCGCATGTATAGGCAAACCCTACAATTAGGTCTTATTAAGGTAGTTCAGGATCTCTTCCCCGGGGAGAATTTAAAAATCCCCCATTCCATCCTAGATGGTATTTTTTGTGAATTATCGGATTCCGTAGTCTCTCCCCGAGAAGCGAAGCTTATTAAGGCGAGATTATCAGAGTGGGTACAACAAAATAATGAAATAAAAGTCTTGGGTAAAGAAGGCAGTTTCTATAAATACGATGTAGATGGAACAATCATTAAAGGTATCTGTCCAGCTTTCAAGGATCCTTCCGTAATTAAAGACTTTGATATTATCGACTTCTTGCCTGGTTTTATCCTGCACTTTATGGATGATGATAATAACTTTATACTTCCGGAGCAGCTTTCTGCAACTTTTGCCGAAACTCAAAGATGGCTGGAAAATTTACATCTTGATAAAGTTAAAGATGTAAACGAATATATCAAAGAAGGCCGTTATCTGGAACTAATCAACGTCGCTGAAGCACTTCACGAGAAGAAAATTTCTAACATAGCAGATATGATACTTCAACAAAAGAGAACTGTTAGGATTATCCTTATTTCCGGTCCTTCTTCATCCGGCAAGACTACTTTTGCCCAACGACTGGCAACCCAACTTAAGGTTAATGGTCTTAAACCTATCTCCCTTTCACTTGATAACTATTTTGTGAATAGGGATGAAACTCCACTCGATGAGTTTGGACAATATGATTTCGACGCCTTGGAGGCACTTAATCTTCAGCTTTTGAATGAACAAATGGTACAACTTATTAAAGGTGAATGTGTAGAAACCCCTATCTTTAACTTTAAAACTGGGACGAGAGAACCTCACGGTAATAACTTGCAACTGAAGTACGATGATATATTAATAGTTGAAGGTATCCATGCTCTTAATCCTAATTTACTGACTTCCATTAACCGTAACTATTTCTTTAATATCTATATCAGTGCTCTCTTCCAACTAAATATTGATGATTATAATAGAGTACCTACTACTGAAGCCAGGCTTATTAGGCGGATTATCCGAGATGAACAATTCAGAGGCTTTCTTCCTGAAAGAACGCTCAACCAATGGGCCAGTGTGAGACGGGGTGAAAACTCCAACGTTTTTAAGTATCAGGAGGAAGCAGACGTAATGTTTAATTCCAGTCTGCTTTATGAACTTAATGCGCTGCGTTCCTTTGCTGAACCACTTTTGAAAACTGTCCCTATAGAAAGTGAACACTATGATGCAGCCCAACGACTCTTGAACCTATTATCATTCTTTGAACCTATGGATATTGAAAAAGTACCGTTCAACTCTATCCTTAGAGAATTCATAGGTGGTTGTGTTTATGAGCATTGATGATAAAATACTCGTAGAGTTGCACAGATACTCCGCTTGCACGGTATCGTAGCCACGAACGAAATCCTACGCTAACATGCCAAAACCCTTATGCTTTCTGCAAGTTGCCGCTCCTTGCCTTCCATGGCACCGCGGCATCAGGCCATCCGTGGCCGTTAACCGTTGGCATGCTCTAACGCTACGGATTTTCGTTCGTTTAACGCTACTACCCTTACACTCGCTTCGTATTCTGTGCGAGTCTACTATGTTTTTAATCAGGAGGGAATGAGATAGTTAAGGCGTGGGAAGTTTAAATTCTCACGCCCTTAACTATGTTATTATATACGTCCCTATGTCCTGTCATCGTCTTCTATTTGTATTCTTAGGTAATCTAGAAGTATATCTGCTGTTTTACGATTTGTGGCAACCGGTACATTATGAACATCACAAATTCTTAATAGAGCGGTGATATCTGGTTCATGTGGTTGAGCTGTAAGAGGATCCCGTAAGAATACTACCAAATCTACCCGTTGGCAGGATATCCTGCTCCCTATCTGTTGATCTCCTCCAAGGGGACCTGACAGAAGTCTTTCGATCTCTAACCCTGTATGTTCTTGAATAAGCTGTCCTGTTGTGCCGGTAGCTATCAGTTTACATTTCTGGAGAACATCTTTATACTTCAAAGAGAAATCGATTATTTCCGGTTTCATTTTATCATGAGCAATCAGTGCTACATTAAACATTGTTCATTCCTCCATATGTATCTAATTACGGTAGAAAGAAGATAACTATGAGCAGTAAAAATTACGATTCCGAGAAAAAATCCTCTGAGATATTGAAATTATTAGCTATGGCTTATCCTGACGCATACTGTGAACTCACATATAAAAACCCTTTTGAATTATTAATCGCCACTATTCTCAGTGCTCAAGCAACCGATCAGAAAGTTAATCAGATAACGTCCAAGTTGTTCCCTTCCTATCCTACTCCTGCTGATATGCTACGACTTACTCCTTCCCAATTAGAAGCTAAAATAAAATCTATCGGGCTTTATAGAACCAAAGCTCATAATATCTTAGAAACTTGCCGTATACTAGTGGAAGACTATGATGGCGAAGTTCCTAAGACCCTCGCTGAATTAATTAACCTTCCAGGAGTCGGTCGTAAAACAGCCAATGTCGTCTTAGCCAATGCTTTTGGAGTACCCGCTTTTCCGGTGGATACTCATGTGCTTAGAGTTTCTAACCGTCTTGGTCTGGCTCAAGGCAAGAATCCTTTTGAGGTAGAAAACACGCTGACCGCTTTGATCCCTTCGGAACTATGGATAGATACTCATCACCAATTGATTTTTCATGGGCGCCGCGTATGTAGCGCTAAAAATCCTCAATGCGGTCAATGTCTATTACGAGAATACTGTCCCTCTTCTAAAGCCGACCCCTCTTCAGTCGCCTCCAAGTCGTATAACCTCTGAGGACATAGTTGCCAAGGTTTGAGGCTGCAGTTAGGGCCGGAACCACCGAGTTCTCGATTTTGTCTATCCCTTTGCGCATCTGAGCGTCGGCATTCTCACTAATCAATTTGGTATTAGTTGTGGTCTGTTCCAAATCACTCATTATTGTCGGTAATTTTTTATTGATCGTTTCTAAAGTAACTTCAGCCTCAGTAGCAGTTTTATCTAAACTTTTAGCTGTGTGTCTGATTTCTTCCATAGTTTTATTAACATTATCTAAAGCTTTATTGGCGGAATGAATAAATCGTATGATAAAAAAACTGGTGGTGCACAGTACAGTTGTTGCTAAAATTGCTGAAATAACATAGATACTCATCTTTTCACCCCATCTATTTAACTACATGAGCAGTGATTTGCATCAAGGTGTTTCTGGTTTTAACCGCAGAAAGATCTTCCGTTGTGATTTGTTGTCCAGCCGACAAAACTTGACCATTATCTAGATTCACACTAGTATTTAGGGTTTTTCCTAAAAGAAACTGAAGCTGTCTTTGTTCAAAGACGTTAAAATCTTCAGGATAATTAAGTGAATTAGCAATGACGGCTGTTTTGAGCAAATTATCACTTTTTCCGAATTCTTCAATTCTCTTTTTAAGAATCTCTTTTTCATTTATAGTCTTTTCTAAAGGTTGAAATTTATCTAATGGTTGAAATCTGTCAATAGGTTGGACTTTTTCTGAAGGCTGAACTTTTATCTTTTCCTTAAGTACTTGGGCTTGTCCCTCTTTCGAAGGGGAGTCTCCTAAAATAATTATATTTTTCCCATACTTAATTACTTTATCGCACTTAATTTCACTAATACTGCCTTGTGGGTCGGTCACCTGGCAAACAGCAATTCTTCCCGTCTCTTCGTTTATCATTATCTCGGTCACTTCGCCAATTAAGCTGCCCTTTTCGGATAAGACTTGAGCCCCAATCACTTTAATATCCTTCTTAATCAAATCAATCCCAACTAAGCAATGAGCTACATCTTGAATTACATCTCTATTAGGTATAATAAGAGCATAGTCACCCAGACCTAAGATATCATTATAAGCAATAAGTCGAGCACCTAAATAATCTGACGGTTGATCAATAATGAAATATGCTAAACAACCGTTCTCGGCATCCAAAATAATATCTTTTACTGTGCTAATCTGTTGCCCTTCAGCTATACTAATAATTTTTAATCCGTTAATTACTGATGAAGACTTCATCACTAGAAATCCTCCCTTGTTAATTCAATAAAAGCACATCTTATCATTGCGCATTTTTTAGACATAACTTGTCTTTATTTTACTCCTATTTTGGTCTAAGCTCAATTGTTTTCTTCATATCACTGTCCAGATGAATACAAAAGCAAGAGCAGCAAACCAAGGTAAGATATTTTGAATTCCTACATTTATAGCTTCTGTACGCGTAACAGCACTCACCACAGCTGGAAATCCCCAAGGTATGATCATCGCGTCTGTCCAGATAGCAGCAACCTGTCCTAATACCGCCAACGGAACAACCGGTACACCGCTAACTTCCCCTAAAGCAGCCGCAACACCCCCAACCAATGGAATGGCCGAAAAACCTGACCCACTCATTGCCCCAAGAACTGCTGCTATAATTACTATAATAGCGGAAGTAAACTCATTAATATATATTAATCCAGATAATTGAAGAGCTAATAGTTCAAGATAACCGGGCCCTGATCTATTAAGAATCAGCTCACTTCCGCTTTGCGTACCTAATAAAAAGAAACCCGCGATAACAACAATAGGTGCAAAGACTCCCATCGATACTTTCAAACCGTTTTGAATGTGCAGGACGAAAGTATTCAGTGCTGTTTTATAATTGAACAATACCGTCCCTAATATCAATACAGCGATAGATACTCCCCCGGTAGCAGCTGCAGCATTATCACCTCTTAGACCACTCAGTAAAAGCCAGAATATCGTTAGCGTATAGGCACTAATTACAATCATAGCTACTATTTTACTTTTTTTCTTTTTTCGATATAGTGTTCTATTGCTTGAATTAGGTTCTTCAGACTTTGGAGAGTTAGGTTTTTTATGCCCTATGGGGTTACTCTTGTTTGTTTTTAACAATTTCCAATAACCTAAACTTGAGGCCACAATTCCACTACCAATAACCAAAGGTATTGACTCTGAGATTACTTGCTCTACCTCAACTCCGGAAGCTTGAGCTAATAGTCCAGGAGCACCCTGAATAATATAATCCCCAGCTAATCCTACTGCTCCGAAAATACAAAATCCGCTAGCTAATCCAAGCGGATGAATCTTGGTATTTGCTATTATAGGCAGAGCTACAGCACCTAACAGGGTTACCGCAGGAGTGGGCCAGAGAAATAGCGTTAATAACCATAACGATAATCCTAATAACCAATAAAGCGCAAAAACGTTGCGAATCTTAAGAAAAGGTTTCGTTATAATCTCGTCTGCCTGGGTTGTTTTCAACATATCGGTCATAGCGATAACAAGTCCAATAAGCAGGATTATCGGCAAGAGATCAGTAGCTGTAAATAGTAAACCTCTAAAAGCAACTTGTACGCCTCCAATGATACTTTTCATTTCTGCTATACCAACAACCATTATCCCGAAAGCAGCTATAAGGATAGGTTTCTTTCTAAAAAAGATTGTGACTATTATCAGGGAAGTAAAGACAAAATAAACTATCATTCCAAGATTCATCAAGCTTCTGTCTCCTGTTTGTTTATTTATACTCTCTTCTCTAGAATAACAAATTATCTTAGAATTATTTCTGTTTTTCCTATTATTTAAATTATTAGCAGTTATTTAATCTATTACTATAAAATATTGTTTATTGCTGAATCTTTGAAGTAATGATATACTTCTTATGGCAATTATCCAGCTAATAATTATTTTAATTTTTACAAATTATTTGGAAACGGGGAGTGACAAATGAAACATTATGATGTAGGCATTATAGGTGGGGGTATCTCGGGTATTATGTGCGCTTATGAACTGGTTAAGAATAGGCCTGACTTGAATATCTGCATATTTGAAAGAGGCAGTAGTATCCTTAATAGAAGTTGCCCACTTACCGAAGATAAAGCAAAGAAATGTGTAAAATGTCCTACCTGTGCTATCATGGAAGGCTTCGGCGGATGCGGTTCCTTTTCTGATGGGAAATATAATTTCACTACAGAATTTGGCGGCTGGTTAAATGAATATATTTCAAGTGATAAAGTGATGAATCTGATCGAGTATATGGATCTTATCTTGGTGGACTTTGGCGCAACTACCCAAAGATTTAGCACGCGCACCCCAAAAGCAAGAGAACTTAGAAAATTAGCTATGCAGAACGATCTTCATCTTCTTCAAGCTGAGGTTAAACATCTTGGAACCGAGAATAACCTCAAGATTATGACTAATCTTTTTAATCATCTAAAAGATAAAGTTGATGTCAGGCATCATACTGAAATCAAAGATATATCCTTTGAGAACTCCAAATACATCCTTGACACTGCCAAGGAACAGTTCTCCTCCGATTATCTGATTGGAGCTGTGGGCAGAGTTGGAAGTGAATGGTTCACAGAACAATGTAAGAAACTAAAAATTAATCTTACGAATAATCAGATTGATTTAGGAGTCAGGGTAGAGCTTCCCTATGAAATATTCAGTCATATCACGGACGAGGTGTATGAAGCCAAACTTCACTATCATACCCAAAAGTATAACGATCTTGTAAAAACGTTCTGTATGAATCCTCGGGGTCATGTAGTAACTGAGAATACTATCGGGGTCATGACCGTCAATGGTCATAGTTACTCTGATGAAAGTCTCAAAAGTGATAATACCAATTTCGCTCTTTTAGTAAGTAATAAATTTACTTCTCCCTTTAATGAACCTATTAAATATGGTAAGTATATTGCAACTTTATCTAATATGCTTGGTGATGGGGTAATCGTTCAAAGATTTGGAGATCTAATAAAAGGACGGAGAACAAACGAGAAAAGAATGAAAAAATCATTCACTATTCCGACCTTGCAATCTGCTAATGCTGGCGATCTAGGGTTAGCCCTTCCTAAACGTTATTTAGATAATATCATTGAAATGCTCTATTCTTTGGATAACATAGCTCGGGGGACGGCAAATTATGATACCCTACTCTACGGAGTAGAAGTCAAGTTCTATTCAGCCAGACCGGAACTGGATGAAAAGCTGGAAACCAAATATCCTAACTTCTATGCTATCGGGGATGGAGCCGGGATCACCAGATCACTTTCTCAAGCTGCAGCAAGTGGAATCTATGTAGCGAGAAACATTCTAGAAAAGTTATAAACGAAATTCTTAATTGGATGTTCTTTTTAAATAAACCAATGCTTCTTCTATAGTGTTAACGCTTTTAATACCAGATTCCTTGATTGAATCTCCAACAAATAAGAATTCTTTAGCTTCGGGTTTCATAGGGATATCTACGATTGTGTTCCCTATTGCTATCACTTCTTCGGTCTTGAGGCCGAGATACAGCTTAATAACAGCAAGGGCTTTGCCCTTGCTGTTTTGTTTGGGTAACACTTCAACAGCATCATAGTACTTATGTATATTAAAATCGTACCGAGAAACTGACTCAAGACTGAGAACAACCTCATGGAGTTCATCTATCCTTGACAAATTTCTGGGAGCTGCGGTAAGCATGGTTTGGTTAGGCTGAAACCAAACATCCCCAAATTCACGAAGCAGAACAGCCTTCATTTCCTGAATAACTTCTTCAGGTATAACATCAAGTTTCTTTTCCCAGAGATTGAGAGGATTGAATACCACTCCCCCATTCTCACCCGCCACCAGGGGTTTCATCAAGCCCATTCCTCTGGCCAACCCTGCCAAGTAAGATGCCGTTCTCCCTGAGATAAGAACTATTTGTATATTACTGTTTTCCAATTCTCTAAGCTTGGCGCTAATATGTGGCGGAATTACTTCCTCTGTCTTGGCTAAGGTGCCATCGATATCGAAGGCCATAAGTTTGATAGACATTTGTTATCACCTTTATAATAATATTTGTCTTTATAATTCTAGCCAGAAAGTGTTGTTTTAAACAAAGATCGTCTTCACTTAGACGATCTTTGCTGTTCTTAACACTGTTCCTACATTTTCATAAGGTACGTGTTTATTCGTATATTCTATGAGCCATTGTTCAAAGCCCCCCGCTTCTTCCTCAGGTATAAAGATATCAAATGTCACCTGTTCAGAGAACTGTTCCGGGGAAGTATCCCAATTCTTTTGCCTAATCTGGTATTTAATCTGCTCATACATAGAATAAGGCACTCTAAGCTGATAGATATAATGAGGAATCAAGAGTGTAATCATGGTTTCTTCCAAAGCCAGACGAGCCGTACCTCCGTATGCTCTGGTCAGCCCTCCTGTTCCGAGCAAAACTCCACCAAAATAACGAACAACAATGATTTGAATATTCCAAAGTTGTCTATGTTGAAGCAAGTCAAGCACAGGTCTTCCTCCTGTACCTTGAGGTTCTCCATCGTCAGAAGCCTTTTCCAGTCGCCCTTCATGAATTCGGTAAGCATACACATAATGCCTTGCATTCGGATATTGATCCTCAACAGTTTGTCTGTGTCTTTGAGTATCCTCAACACTTGTTACCATAGATACTAGAGCAATAAAACGAGATTTATCAATAATCTGCTCTGCGGCAGTATCTTTGACAACAGTATAAAAACCTTCCACATCAGTCTCCCTCTACCCGTTCTTCGAATTTGCTTTGGCCATGAATTTATCTCGATTAACCACGAATCTTTCATGTTGTCCTTCGCCGATTTTTTCCTTTTCATCATAAGCTTCAATCTTATAGACAAGTCTACGTCCTTCAACCTCAATAATTTCCGCTTCCGCCCACACCTTCATTCCCACTGGAGTCGCTGCGATATGCTTGACATTAAGGTAGGTACCAACACTTGTTTGTTCTTCTGGCAACTGCAGTGCTTTGATTGCTGCGTTTTCCATCATAGCAACCATCATGGGAGTGGCAAATACTTCAAGAGAGCCGCTTCCTACTGCTTTTGCTGTATTATTAACCGAAACAATTACTTCAGATTTTCCTTTTAATCCGAGCATGTATTCCAACCTCCTCAGAAACATTTATGTATTTTCTTCTAATTATTCTATCATAAATACTTTGTTATTAAAAAGAAGTTTCTTTCCACTGTAATAAAACTAGTAATATTTTCAAATAATAAACTACTCTATCTTTAAGGAGCTTCATAAATGGCTTGGAAAAAGAATCTTTACGCCCCCTCAATACTATTTATCATTCTAGTTTCACTGTTTATGCTTTATAATTCGTACAATTATAATACTACAGCAATATACTATTCTCCACATCCTGACGATGAAATTCTCAGCATGGGACCGGGAATAGTTCAAGCTCTTCAGCAATATAACGAAGTTATTGTTGTTTTGTTAAGTTCAGGTACCGCCAGTAAGAGCTATAATACAATAAATTCTCGTTTATCTGAACTAGCACTTAGTGATTTATCTTTGGTTGAATTCGGGAAGGCCAGAGTTCAAGAATTTAAATCTTCTGTTCAAGCTTTAGGAGTTAAGAAAGAAAACATTTATGTCTATGACCTGCAGGATGGAAACATTCAGATGGAAGATATCAAAAGCATCATCGTTTCTTTTGAACAAAAATATCCAAATTCTGTTCACCATTGTATGACATACCATGATCCCCATCCTGATCATAGAGCCTCAGGTGAAGCCTTAAAGTCTTTGCTTGATTCGAGAGATATCAGGCATGGACTCTTCTTTTTACCCATTCAAGTTAATCAAGTGACTGGAAGATACCATTATTATGTTAAAGCTAGAAACAATCCGAGAATTATTAATGCTGCAGAAATATACAAAAGATGGAATCCCCGAGGAGGAAATTATGCTATAGGCTACCATTCTGTGCCTGATTACTTTGAAAAGTTTGAGAATTCCTTTTCCAGTCGCGTACATTTTTAGCATATCGAAGATGTGGATATGATATAGTCAAGTTACTAAAATAGAAAAGGGTCTTATATGATTAAAAGTACTATCAGAACTGAGAAGTTTAGGGTTTATTCTTTAGATTTTGCTCGAGGACTTGTGGTGGCTTTATCTGCTTTCTTAAGCAATATTCCTTATGGGGAACAGCCTTATACGCTAGCACGTCATGCTCAATGGAATGGAATTACAATCATAGATTTTATCCTTCCTGCTTTTGTGACTCTTTTTGGTCTAGGTATCGCATTTGCTTACCGCAATGGTGTTAACTGGTATAAACTAATCCGCCGAACAATCTTGTTGATTATCTATGGTCTAGTCTTTAACTCTGTCGTAGATTGGGGGATTAATTTAGATACCCTGCGTTTTACCGGCGTTTTACAATTATATTCTATTCTTGGTATAGTTGTTGTGTTATTTTCAAGGATATTTAATAGTTGGAAGTCAAGTCTTCTTATGAGTTTTTTGATATTAGGAAGCTATAGTTTTCTACTGATAAAAACCAGTTCTTCTTTCCCTCAACCTTCATTTAATTTATCTGGGCAATTTGATCCTCTGATCTTTGGATTAAATCATATATATCAACAAGGAAATCTTGGTCATGACCCTGAGGGAATCTTCACGATTTATTCTGCAATTGCAAGTGTACTTATCGGGTATGCTGCCGGAAAGATTATTCTCTCCCAGAAAAAAACTATTCTCTTACTCACTGTTTTAGGTATTGTTCTTCTAAGTTCCACTCCGTTATTACAGCTTTTTTGCCCTATTATTAAAAGAATCTGGTCTCCAGCTTTTGTAACATTAACATCTGGTACAACTATTTTATTAGTTGCTTTAGGACATTTTTTCTTCGATCAAAGTCACGAAATTCATAATAAATCCTTAGCGTTATTAAAAAGTAAAGTTTTGTGGTTCTTTGAAGCCTTTGGACGAAATTCGTTTCTCGTCTACTTTGGTAAGTTCTTATTGGTTTCTTTTATGACGAATATCACTATTCCAAGATATGGGCTTTCAACGAAAGAGCTATTACTAAATTGGGTTACATCCTGGTCATCTTCACCCCAATTGATATATGCAACTATAATTTTTCTCTTTTGGACTTTACTTACCTTTTTGCTACATTGGAAAAAAATATATCTTAAAGTCTAACCTACCATAACAATAAATTTTTTTAAAAAAAGGGAGCGTAACTTTAAATCCGTTACACCCCTTTTTCATATACCTCGATTAAGAGATACTACATATCTGTTATTTTGACCAAGTCTAATGCTTAGAGTGGTTTAATGTGATATACCTCGTGAGATACCGCTTAAAGCTTCACCTGCTTCATCCATATGAATCCGTTCCACAGCAAGGTCACCAAGAGAAATTATTCCTACTAGTTTATCTTTTTTAACGACAGGTAATCTCTTAATCTGGTATTCAAACATAATATCAGCTGCTTTATCGATATCTTCACTATCTTCGATAACTACCGGATCAGCGGACATAACCTGTTCAGCTGTTACTTGGTTCGTATCTTTCCCTTCGGAAATAACTCTGATAACAATATCCCTGTCAGTAATAATTCCTTTGACAGTGTCATTTTGCACGACAGGTACAGATCCGACATCCTTTTCCTTCATCAGCTTTGCTATGTCAATTAATTTAGTTGAAGGATCTACAAAACTAACATTCGAAGACATAATATCGCTTACTTTCATGTAAAAACTACCTCCTTAGTTAAAATAATTTACAAAGATAGTTTTACACTCTCTGAACATGTTTATGTAATGAAATATAATAAACCATTTAAGACTTTCATTTTTGCTTCAATTGTTTTCTAAACTTCGCCATAAGTACCAACTAACAGCCGATTCATGTGGTTTCCATGCTCGGTAGTATTCATCCACCATTGCAGGAGACGGAAGTTCTTCGAGACCATATATTATCTGAATAGCCTTTCTGATCCCAAAATCAGCAGAGGGAACAACTCTGGGTCTGTTTAAAGCAAAGATTAGAAACATTGTCACAGTCCAAGAACCTATTCCTTTAACCTTGGTTAGCTCAGTCTGGATTTCTTGATCTGATTTATTATCTAATTCATTCAGGTTAATTTTTCCTTGTTGACACTGGAAGGCTATAGTTAAGATAGTTTCTGCTTTTCGTGCTGATACTCCTAGACATCTCAGTTCCTCTGCCGATGAACAAGACACCGCAACTGGTGTAACATCGCCCTGAAAATATTCTAAAAACCTAGCACCTAGCTTCTGGGCAACCTTAGTGGATATCTGTTGCGCAAGAATGCTTCTGACAAGTTCCCAATAGTAATTCTCCCCCGGTTTCAGATTACATCTTCCCCATTTTTCAACTATTGGTTGAAGGTCTAGGTCTTGTCTTAGCTGTTGGTAAGATTCTTCTATCATAATTCTCATGTCTTAATCCTTAAAAATGTATTGTTTATATTGTTTACACAAAATTATAACATAACCATCATACTTATCTAGACATCCGCCTTTATACAAGAATTACAATTTCTTACCAGTGATAATAACTGCTAAATATGTGTCAAAAACTCTCCTCTTACAGTAATATATCTCAGAACTACTTTCAAAGTGTTAGCTCCGGCTAACCAATTAATTTTCACAACAGTTAGCCCCGGCTAACTTATAGGAGGAATTAGCGATGAGTTTTGTTCCTAATGCTATGCCTCTCTCCCAACTCTCCATAGGGTCAAGCTGCACAATTGCAGAAATAGGGTTAAATGGGTTATTGAGGAGAAGAATACAAGATTTAGGTATTATTCCTGGAACAACAGTCGAATGTTTACGAAGAGGTCCTTCCGGTGATCCAACTGCCTATGTAGTTCGGGGAACAACAATTGCTCTCCGCAAAGAAGATGCCCATCTAATAAATGTCTTCCCAATATAACCGCTCCTTGCCATCCTTCGCTTCGCCAGCTCCATTCATCTATGATATCGCTGTACTAAACCATTCATGGCCGTCGCGGCACTTAGGCCATCCGTGGCCGTTAGGAGGTAAAACATGAACGTAGGACATAAAAAGTTACTTAGAGAACATTTTGGTATTAAGGCCAAATCAGATCAATATATAATTGCCTTAGCAGGCAATCCCAATGTTGGCAAAAGTACAGTTTTTAATGCCCTAACAGGATTACGACAGCATACAGGAAACTGGCCAGGTAAAACTGTCGATAACGCTCAAGGAAGCTTTTCCTACCAAAATATCGATTTTCTTATGGTTGACCTCCCTGGAACATACTCGATTCTTACTAACACAGTTGAAGAAGAAATCGCTCGGGATTTTATCTGTTTTGCTATTCCAGACGTTACAATAGTGGTATTAGATGCTACGTCCTTAGAACGCAACTTGAATATAGCCTTACAGGTTATGGAGATAACACCAAAAGTAATAGTCTGTGTCAATTTAATGGATGAAGCACAAAAGAACAGGATAGTACTTGATCTTCCTGGCTTAGAAAAAGAACTGGGAGTACCTGTGATTGGCACTTCCGCCCGGCAAGGCATAGGTTTGGATAAGCTAAAAGAAGTATTATATCTAGCTGTTAAAGAGCAAATGTCATTCCATCCTCGTCAACTACAATATTCTCAAGAAGTTGAAAAAGCTATAGAACAACTATTACCCAAGATAGAACAGTTTGGACTTAGCGAATATCTCAATCCTCGTTGGTTAGCTTTGCGTCTCCTCGATAGTGATCAGATGCTTACTAGGAAGGTTTGTGCCTATCTGAGCGCTAACTCTGAAGGGGATATATATAAGGAGGTCAGTATGGCTCTATGATTAGATCAACAGGTGACGCCTTTCTACACGAACTTAACAAAGATGCTGAAACATTACGGCTATCTTACGGAAATAGTTTAGGGGATAAAATTATTGCCGATATCTATAAAAATGCTGAACAGATAACGAAAAATGTCATACTTATCGATAATAATAAAAAAAATTGGACGCTTAAGCTAGATAACTATCTTACTTCTAAAGTATTCGGTTATCCTTTTATGCTTCTCGTTCTTGGAATTATCCTTTGGATAACAATTAGTGGGGCCAATATACCGTCAGACATATTGGCCTCGGCCTTATTTGGTTTGCAGGAAGTAGTCTCTAGAGGGTTCTTAAGTTTAGGGGCACCTGCTTGGCTACATGGTGTATTAGTTTTAGGGGTATTCAATTCAGTAGCTTGGGTTGTATCCGTCATGCTTCCACCTATGGCAATCTTTTTTCCTTTGTTTACCCTCCTAGAAGATTTAGGATATCTTCCGAGAGTGGCGTTTAATCTTGACAATCTCTTTAAGAAAGCAAAAACATGCGGCAAACAGAGCCTTACCATGTGTATGGGCTTTGGTTGTAATGCTGCCGGAGTTGTTGCCTGCAGGATAATAGATTCTCCAAGGGAAAGGCTAATTGCTATCCTAACTAATAATTTTGTACCTTGTAATGGAAGGTTTCCAATCCTAATAGCAATCGGCACAATATTCGGAGTCGGTGCTTTAGCGAGTCAATTGCAAGCTCTAGCCGTCACAGGCATCATCACAGGTGTAATAATGATTGGTGTCTTTGTAACTTTCGCTGTTTCTTGGTTCCTTTCACGAAGCGTTCTTAAAGGAGAGGCTTCTTCTATGGTTCTGGAGCTACCTCCCTACCGTCGACCCAAAATAGTTTCTGTTGTTTACCGTTCCATAATCGATAGAACGATTTTTGTTTTGAAAAGAGCTGTTATTGTGGCTGCTCCAGCTGGTGGGATAATTTGGATCGTTGCTAATACGTATATCGGAGAAATAAGCATATTAAACCATCTTGCCGGTTGGCTTAATCCTTTTGCCCAGACGATCGGTATGGATGGTTATATTCTATTGGCCTTTATCCTTGGTCTACCTGCTAATGAGATCGTTTTTCCGATACTGATAATGAGCTACATATCAAGTGGAACTATGATTGAGCTAGAAAGTCTAGCGGAATTGCAAATGCTGTTTATCAATCATGGTTGGACTTGGCTTACGGCAGCCAATGTGATGTTATTTACCCTTCTTCATTGGCCTTGTGGTACTACTCTCATAACAACTCGTAAAGAAACAGGCAGTAAGAAGTGGACTTTGGCAGCTTTCATTATTCCCACAACTGTGGCATTTACAGTTTGCTTTATCCTTACTCAAACAGTACGCTTGCTTGGGTTAGCATGAATCTTTATCTATTTCCATAAAGTTAAACATTCCATAAAAGCAACCAACGAACATTTAAACATCTTTCGTCGGTTGCTTTCATTTGCTGTCAAACTGCCGATACAACTAAAAGAAGAATCGGTCGCCTGGCTGAAGATTATCATACACGGGTGATTCAAAGATTACGGTTTTCCCGTCCGGGGCGGTGATAATAATCTGTGCATTGTTAAGCTGTTTATCCGTTCCTGGCTGAAGTTTTGCTTCCGTCCCCCCAATTTCAACCGTCTTCTCTAAAACGGAATTTCCATCTTGAATGATTGTGACCTTCTGCCCCTCCACCAGGTTTTGCACAACGATATCATCGTTAACTTTTCCGTCACTCTCTTTTTGTGCTGGCAGTTGCTCCCATTCTCCAACAAAATGGCTAAAAAGATAAGTCGGTTGGTCCAAAGTAATATGCAAAGGATTATCTGCGCTGCTGAACTCCCGAATATCCGCACTCACTTCATCGCTACCGGCATCTTTTATAACCCAGTATGCAAATTGCATGCCGACCATTTTTGGTACTGTTACGATTACCGTAGTACCAGCATCATAAAACCCATTTCTACTGGCAGGATTGAACTGAATCTGTTCCAGTGCGGAAGTTGAAGCTTCCATATTAGTACCTCGCACTGTTGCCGAGGTTCCCAAACCGAGGTTATACTGCTTTTTAAAGACAATATTAAGGTTTGCCGTCCCCGACAAATCATATTCCGATTTTTCAGTGAAATAACGGATCCCGGGCTCCGTACTCGTGGTAACCTCTCTGCCTGTTTGTTCGTTATATACTTGTCGCTGTATAGGTTCCGATTTTACTACAAGTTTATCTAGATTAGACGAAACAACTAGCTGTTGTACCGTCTGATCAGATGGAAAGCTGGCTAGTTTTTCGGAACCATTCCAAACATCAACTGTCCGATCACTGGGCAGGCCTGAAACTGAAATTGTCACGCTGCGAGTTGCCGTTTCGGGAGAGGCAAAAAGCCCTATTGAGAAGGCAATGCTGACCCCAACTACTAGTCCAAAGATCGCCCCTAAAAACCACTTTTTCATAGAAGGTCCTCCTTTTCAGATAGATTAAGAATTCACGTTATATAACTGCGTGATACTATTAGAAACACCATTGTATATTATAGCGTGAATAATAGTGACCGTTCGCGAACGGCCAGTGATTAGATTATTATATGTGTAATAGAAGCCTTGATAAATTGAGCCATTAAGGCTAGTATCGAAAACGGAGTCAAAATCCTCATAAAGATACCAACTATCTCCGCTGGATTCATCATGTGATACATTCCAGTCGCCTGAAAATCCCCAACCGAGAATAGCGTATGCCGGGATACTGGTCGTTTTATACTGTGGTATTCCATCTATTTTGTTGATATTGGATGGGCTCTATCCGCTTCTGAGGTTGGATGACTTAGATACATCAAGATGATTGGTAATACTACCATCAATACTTGCAGGGTATACGGAACTTGACCCATTAATATATGTGCTAGTTCCATACTTAGACTGTGCAAAAGTAGGTGAAGCCTGAGATAATATGAACAATGTTATAGCAATAACACTAATGAATAATCGTTTTCCTTTCATACACACAAACCTCCTATCTCAAATATAAAATTTAGAATAACTTTCCAACGGAATGTTCTCTTTTGGGCAATAGATTAAACTTATTATCTCTTTTCTGCTAAACTATCATGGGGCCACCTCCTTGTATTTTTGTTTATTTATCCTCTCATAATAAGTAAACGAAAAGGAGTGGCTCTATATAACAGTATTTGGAAATATTTTTTTCTACGCTCTCAGCCATTTTGATTAGCTCATTTTTATCAACCTCACCGGTAAGATAAAATAAAAACTCATTCTCACAGACAATACTTACAAGCCCTTGCTTTTCAATTAAAAGAGCTTCGATATCATTTCCGGATCCGTTTGGGCTAAGGCGGAGAGTGTTTTCAGCAGTTCTTCGAAGGCTTTAATAATCTTATCATTTTCTGCAATAAACTCGCTGCGTTCCTCTTCCTGGATTCCTAAGAGGATGAGTGCCTGGGAGTAGGTTAAATTCCGCAACGTTGCGGAGTTTAAGCTGCCGTTCTTATCGAAAGAGGCGAGCAGTTTGGACCCATACTCTTCAAAGAGCTGCATCCATCCCGGTTCCCCGTCCTTTTTTCATACTTCTGTAACAGAATATGTGGACGGGCTTATGAAGGTGAAGACTCGTCAGTAATATTGCAAATTCCGCTTAAGCATAAATGCGTCTGTCTGTATAGATTTAAAAGATTACTTGAGCAACCAGAATTCTCAATAACCATTCGTTAAGAGGGAATTTTGCCAAGTTAGCAATAAAGAGACCCCGCAATAAACTGAGTCTCCAAAGATTAGTAACATTTGAATATAATCAATACTGTAAAAATATTACATAATTGTAAATTATATAATTTGTCAATAGAGATATTCTAAGAGAGAGATATCCATTTAGATTATTGCAGGGGCTTTTGCCCGTAAACAATAGCTACTACCCCACCAAATAGATTTATATAACCTGTATTCGTAAGACCTGACTCCGCAAATATCTTGGCCAGTTCTTTCTGGGACTCAAAATCACTAGCTGATCGGAAAAGATAATCATATTCTTGTTGTTTATCTGCCCAAATCTTTCCTAGAAGAGGGATGATATTTTTAAAACTAAACCAATATATATTTCTAAAAATAGGTATCTCGGGTTTAGCCATATCCAACGACACTACCATCGATCCTGGTTTGACTACTCGAACCATTTCCAGGATTCCTTTGCGTAGATCAGGAAGATTTCTTAGACCCCATCCGACGGTGGCACCATCAAAAGTATCATTGGCAAAAGGTAGATTCATAGCGTCCCCTTGAACCAATTCAATTCCGTCCACCTTACTAGAAGCAATATTTTTCTTAGCTTCCTCCAACATCTTCTCAGAGAAATCAAGCCCGGTCACAGATCCAATAGGAGTTACAGCTTTAGCAATCTCTATTGCAAGCTTGCCTGATCCACAACAAACATCAAGAATCTTCAATCCAGGCGCAGCTTTAACTGTTTTAACTACTTTTCTGCGCCATGATTTATCCATACCTAAAGTCATTAAGGTATTCATTAAATCATAATTACCTGCTATAGAGTTAAATGTTTTCTTTACATATTCTGATTTATCTTTACCGGTAAGACTCATTTTCTTTCTCCTTCGTCAGTATAGTTCTAATTGGTGATATATAATTTTTATTGGGAAAGAACTACTATTCTTAAAAACTGCTAACTAGATAATATGATAAATCTATGTTGTTGTCCACTTGAGGCATTATAGAAAACAAATTGCTAAATATTAATTATTATGGTAGTATGATTCCGTAAACTTAATACTCATGGGGAGCTGGATTAATCTGGCTGAGAGGGATATTTTATCCGACCCTTAAAACTGATCTGGGTAATGCCAGCGTAGGAGAAAATTAACGGTAATTAACGCTGCATTATTATGCAGCGTTTTTTTAATTTCTCACTCTCCTTTTAGAATTTTAACCCCCCTATGTATTATTTCGTCTATGAAGTAAGGAGGAAACTAAAATGTCCAAAAAAATCACTATGGCTTTTCAAGTAATCCCTAAGGTTGAAGAATCAAGGATATACGAAGTAGTTGATGAGGCTATCAAGGTTGTAGAAGACAGTGGTCTCGTCTATGAAGTAGGACCTATGGAAACTACTATTGAAGGTGAACCTGATCAAATCTGGGCTGTTATTAAACAAGCTATGGAAGCTTGTGTCCAAGCAGGGGCTTCTAGGGTAATGACTAATGTCAAGATAGACTACGTCCCTCAAGGCTCTACTATCCAAGAAAAGATTGGTAAATACAGAAGGAAGTGATAAGTTGCTAAAAAAAGGAGTAACCATCAAAAAAATTTTTCATTATACTCCTGCTGTAGTATTTCTTGTTATCTTGCTTTCTGTATGGCAGTTCACTGTTAATAAATACGGAATACCCCCTTGGCTTCTTCCTTCTCCTATGAAGGTTGGCCAAGCTCTCTGGGAAACCAAGTCTTTAATCTGGAGTCACGCTCAAATCACTCTTTTAGAAATATCTACAGGATTCGTCTTGGCTATCATTCTTGGAATACTGGTAAGCACTCTTATGACCCTGTTCCCTTTTGCCAAACGTATATTCTACCCTTTCCTTATTTTTTCTCAAACTGTTCCTCTGATTGCTGTAGCACCACTTCTCATCCTCTGGCTTGGTTACGGATTATTACCGAAGATTATCATAGTTATTCTAGTCTGTTTCTTCCCTATAGCCGTAAGTCTACTGGAAGGATTAGAAGTAAGCGACCGAGATTTACTTAATTTGTTACGGAGTATGGGTGCCACTAAGTGGCAAATTTTTTATCAGGTTCGTTGGCCTCATGCTTTGCCTTCTCTCTTTGCCGGACTTAAAATTGCAGCTACTTACAGTGTTATGGCAGCAGTGATTGGAGAATGGTTAGGAGCCAGTCAAGGATTAGGTGTTTATCTAACACGTTCTTCGAATAATTTTCTAACCGACAGGGTCTTTGCAGGTATCATTACTATTTCAGCACTAAGTTTCCTATATTACGCCGTTATCATGTTACTTACAAAATTACTTCTCCCCTGGTATTCACAATTAAGTCAAAAAACTGACTAAATACGTCAATAAACGAGGAGGCTATCCACATGAAGACAAAAAAAATATTCGTACTATTTTTAACAATAATTTTATCCTTCGTAGCCCTAGCAGGTTGCAGTAAACCTGCAGAACAGCCCGAAGACCTTAGTGAAACAACAATTATGCTTGATTGGGCTCCTAATACCAATCATACCGGATTATATGTCGCTTTGGAGAAAGGCTATTTCCAAGCTGAAGGACTGGACGTTAGTATTGTAAATCCTTCTAGCCAGGGTACTCTTGAACAATTAGTTGCCACTGGAAATGTGGACTTTGGGATTAGTCATCAAGAACAAGTTACAACTGCTCGCATCAGTGGCCTGCCAGTAGTATCCCTAGCTGCACTCATCCAACACAACACTTCTGGTTTCGCTTCTCTGAAAAGCAAGAATATCCGATCAGCTAAAGACTTTGAAAACAAAGTGTATGGCGGATGGGATCTTCCATCGGAAACTGCTATCCTTACAGCACTCATGCAGAAAGAAAACCTCGACTTTTCTAAACTTGAAATGGTAAACATAGGTGAATCTGACCAGCTTGTAGCTCTAGAAAGAGACATCGATCTAACTTGGATATTTTATGGTTGGACAGGAATACAAGCTGAACAGAGAAACCAAGAACTTAATATGATTTGGCTTAAAGATGTGGACCCTGCTCTTGATTACTACACCCCTGTATTGATAACTAGTGAATCAATGATTGAGCAAAAACCTGATGTTATCGAGAAACTGATGAAAGCCGTTAGTGCTGGGTATGAATTCGCTATCGCCAACCCAGAGGAAGCAGCAGACATTCTTATTAAACACGCTCCAGAATCTGATCCGGAAATGATTAAGCAAAGCCAACTATGGTTAAGTCCTCAATATAAAGCTGAAGCTGATCGTTGGGGAGAACAAAAAGAAGTTATTTGGGAAAGCTATGCGCAATGGTTATTTGAGAACGAATTAGTCCCTGAGAAAATGGAATCTGCCAAAGCCTTTACTAACGAGTTTTTACCCAAAGATTAGTTGGGAGTTGAACGTTTTGACCCTTTCTGTCAGTAATCTTTCCAAAAGTTATCTAGAAAACAATCAGGAAGTTGAAGTCTTTCGTAATATTGATATCTCCCTAGAAAAGGGTTCATTTGTCTCTCTTATCGGACCTTCGGGCTCTGGTAAGAGTACTTTTTTGAATCTTATCTCAGGTATCGAATGCCCTGACACAGGTAAAGTATATCTTAATGGAAAAGACATAACGGGTACATCAGGTAATGTAGGATATATGTTTCAAAAGGATCTTCTTCTTCCCTGGCGTACCCTCGAGCAAAACGTAAGACTCGGTTGCGATTTGCGAGGTTTTGATAAAAAGACTACCGCTGATGAAACCAGCAAGTGGTTAGAACGTTTTGGCTTATTAGAATTCGGGGATTACTACCCACATCAACTTTCTGGAGGGATGAGGCAGAGAGGTGCCTTACTCAGGACGATATTATTTGGTCAATCAACGCTACTCTTAGATGAACCATTTGGAGCACTTGATGCTTTGACAAGACGCGAAATGCAATATTGGTTACTATCAATCTGGAATGAAATGCAGAATACAGTTTTATTCGTAACCCATGATATAGAGGAAGCTATCTTGTTGTCCGATCAGATAATAGTTCTAAGTAAAAGACCAGCTGAAATAGTTGAAATAATGGATGTCCCCTTCCCACGTCCACGAAAGCCGGAACTCATCCTCTCTCACGAGATATTAGAATTAAAGAAGAAATTATTTCATCTGCTAAATACCTAATACTTAAATAGCATGATTCCAAGTAACTTCTTCTGAACAGAAGGCTGTTTTAACATATTAATCACAAATTATATTTTTCATCATCTACTCCCTTACTATTAATTATGATAAAATAGAATAAATTTCTAGTTTATTTTAGCTATTTAATAGAATTATTACTAATGGATACTATGGGAAAAAGGTGACATTTGTTTTAAGTAAGGAGGAGTAGCAATATGTACGAGTTCAGCAATTTCAATGAGCTTATGGTTAAACGAGCTGTGGAAGAATACTTACCGATAGCTAATTTACCATGTAAGTGCGAGAGATGTCAGGCTGATATCATAGCCTTTGCCCTTAACCGTCTCCCCCCCCGTTATTATGTTTCTCTAAAAGGAGAAGTTATGACTCATTTTGAATCTCAAATGGCCCCAGACAGGGCCCGCGTACTTTCTGAGGTAGTATCTGCTGCTCAAATTATTTCGGCTTATCCTTCACATAAATAGAATATCTTTTAAATGACCTTTAAAAAAAATATCTAATTAATAACTGACCATTATTTCTAATAGCTAACCCTTCTTATCTTCAATCTTCTTTTAGAAGATAAGAGGCACTAAGCTCCTAGAAACATATTCTTAATGGTCAGTTATTTTATTCATCATTTCCAAAATTTGATTATGCCGAATTTGTCTGATACAATGATTGATGAATTTTAATACTAAAGTGAGATGAAGTTAGTGTGATATCAGAGTATCAAGGGCTAAAACTCGATAAATTCCAGATAGAGGCTATCGAGGCTATTAATAATGGTAATTCTGTAATATTATCTGCTCCTACTGGAACAGGTAAAACTCTGGTAGCTGATTACCTGGTTGAAAAATCTATCCTGGAAGATAAAAGAGTTATCTATACAGCACCTATCAAAGCTTTAAGCAACCAGAAATTCAAGGACTTCTCCAAGCAGTTCGGTAGTGATCGTGTAGGCATAATGACCGGAGATGTAGTAATTAACCCGAATGCTCTTCTCCTTCTTATGACGACAGAGATTTTTCGTAATCAAGTCATTACCAATGACGAAGAGCTTAAGCATGTCTCTTTCGTGATATTCGACGAAATCCATTGGCTTAATGATGAGGAAAGAGGAACGGTTTGGGAAGAGTCAATTATCCTTGCTCCTTTACATATAAAAGTGCTTGGTTTAAGTGCCACTATTGCTAATGCTGAGGAGCTGGCACGCTGGATAGAAGTTATCAGAAATGATAATGTTGTCCTTATAGAAGAACATAAAAGAATTGTTCCTTTAGAATATTATTATTACTCAAAAGAAACAGGTTATATTGGCTACGATGCCCTACTCGACTTTTATTATGAAAAATTAAAAACTGGCGACAGGTCCAGTTCTGAACCTTTATTCAAGCCTACTTCCCATATTGATCTAGTAAAAAGTATAGAGAAACAATTCTTACCTGCCTTGTATTTTGTTTTTAGCAGAAAACAATGTGCTGATAAAGCGCATGAGCTTGCTACCTTGAAAAACTATCTCAATCCTGAGCAAAGTATAAAGGTTAAGAATGCCTTCCTGGAACAATTTGGAGATGAAGACAGTTGGTCTCCTTCTACTCGCAGGCTTTTCAGAGCATGTCGGAAAGGTATTGCATATCATCATGCCGGTCTATTACCTCTCCAGAAATCCCTCGTTGAGGATTTGTTTCTTAGTAAGACAGTTTCTGTTCTCTATTGTACCGAAACATTCAGTGTCGGTATTAATTACCCCGTTAAAGCAGTATGCTTTGATTCGTTAAACAAGTATGACGGTCGCAGCTTTAGACCACTGGCCAACCATGAATTCTTTCAAATGTCAGGAAGGGCTGGGCGTCGTGGGATAGATGATAGGGGTTATTCATTCGCTATTGTTGACTTAAACTACTTTGATAAAGAACCTCCAATTAAATTTGATATCAATAAATTGGAACCGCTAACCAGTCAGTTCAAACTTTCGTATAATACAGTGCTAAACCTACTGGCTACTCTTTCTCAGGAACAGATAGAGATCTACTTTAGAAAAAGCTTTGCTGCACACTCGTATGTTGTTGTTGCTGAGAAAGCTGAAGCTGAGATAAGAACTCTTTCAGAACAGGCTACAAAGTCCCAAGAGTTTTTATGTGAACATGTTGGTTCTTATAAGTGTCCAATAAACTATTATCCGAAACATAAAGAACTGGAAAGATTACGTAAAGCCTACAATAAACTTGAACCTCGCAGGAAAAATAAAATCTACGGTCGCCAGATGCACCGAAAAATTCGCAAGTGGGAAAAGGTTCTAAAAGTTGCTCCCAAAAAGTGTTCCAAGAAACAGAATGAACACTGTCAAATCCACTCGACCGAATGGTATAAACTTCAGGACAAAATAAATGGATTTAAGAATCAGTTATCCTCCCTGCCGGATTATAACACTTTCAACAATGAATTCCTTCGCAAAAAATTTCAACTTGAACAAATGGGTTATATTGAAGATGGTGTGATTAATCCTCGCGGAGAATTTGCGCGCCATGTATATGTTCAAGAGATATTGGTCACGGAATTAGTATATTCCGATATTATTAATCAATTGGATGATGATCAATTGGCGGCACTCATATCTTGTATCGATTATGAGAATAAGCGTAATGACTATTATCATAAAGCAGACTTAATTGATTTTAAACCTGTAAAAGTGATCCTTAATTATGTCCAAAGTATTTGCGGTGCTGAAGCAGTGCGTTTTGATCATCGGGTTGCTGTTATCACATATTTTTGGAGTAAAGGTTCCCCTCTCAGTGATATTCAACAGTTATGTAATTTAGATGAAGGTGATATTATTGCCGTCTTCCGTAGAGCGATCGATCTCTTGCGCCAGATGCGTGAAGCTACCACCGACCCCCTTCTCCGAGAACGTTTTAGTATCACCATGAAGAAGCTTGATCGAGATGAAGCTTCGATATTGGAGCTATGATTATCGGTCATATGACTAAAGGGAGCGTAGCGAAACTAATATTTCGCTACGCTCCCTTATTTATATCTCTGATTCATTAGATCTTAGTTTGAAATAACCAGAAAATCATTGTTTCCCCTTAGCATACGATTCGGCAAGGATTTGGACTGTGTGCAACACATCTTTATTCATACCGGCATTAATTACTCCGCTGGCGAGCTGTAACCGGCAGGCTGGGCAAGCCGTGGCTACGGTGTTAGTTGAAGTAGTAGCAATATCTGCAATCTTCTTATCAGAAATCTTTCCTGACAGTTCAGGGTGAACCAGAGAGAATGATCCTGCCATCCCGCAGCAACGTCCAGGTTCTTTCATTTCAATGAATTGTACACCGGGAATAGCCTTAAGAATTTCTCTCGGTTCTTTATTAATATTCTGTCCTCTATTTAGATGACAAGGATCATGGTAGGTTACTGTTCTCTTAACTTCACCTAATCCATCTCTCTTGAAAGGCACAACATTTACTAAGAATTCATTGATATCATAGGTCTTAGCGGCCCATTTATCAGCTAGCTCCTTGTAGTATGCGTCCCCCTCCATTAATTCGGAAAAAGAATGCTTCCAGGCACTACCACATGACGAGCAAGCTATAAGCAAAGCATCTGCTCCTGATTCCTCAAAAGCTCTAAGATTTCGTTTAGCTTGTTCTTTTGCACTGTCAACATCACCATTGACTGATGCTGGAATACCACAACAGGCTTGATCAGCAGGAATTGCTATTTCAATATCGTTTTCAGTAAGAACATCGACTACAGACTTACCCATATCCGGATAGAAATAATTAATCATACAACCGGAGAAAAAGGCTACCTTCATTTTAGGATTGGGAACTTTGACCTCAGAAGGAAATTGCGAGCGGAATGGCTTAGATGCTAGGTTAGGAAAGACTTTTTCCTTGCCAATACCCAGATCGATACGCATTCTAGCCCCATAGTCTTGACCTTTTACTCTTTTCATAGCTAGACCCTGGAATTTACTACCTGTCTTCATTCCTAAATCAAATAACCTTTGAAGCTTAAGTGCTTTGAAGGCTATCTTCTTAATCGGATGCAGACCTTTCTTCCTTACACCCTCAGCCCTAGCGGCCAGGATGACTTTATCAAAACGGATACCATTGGGACAGATTTGGTTACAGGCCATGCAGGTGGTGCAAAGAGATAATTTATCTGCCAGGCGATCTGTCATCTCAATTTCGCCGTTCAAGAGGGTTTCGACAAGAACAATTTTACCTCGGGCAACTGCTACTTCATGCCGCATCTCTTTATAGATTGGACAAACAGCTTGACAGTTTCCGCACTTGAGACATTTAAGCAATTCATCTTTGACTGAGTCTAGTGATGTATATACGCTCATAGTATTACTCCCCCCTATCGACTACTTTTCCTGGATTGAGCATATAGTTAGGGTCGAGTGCTTCTTTAATTCTTCTTAAAGTATCAACCCCTGCTTCACCGAATTCCAAGGGTAGATATTTAATTTTGCCTATGCCTATACCGTGTTCTCCTGATATAGTCCCACCCAAACCAAGAGCAGCTTCAAATATTTCTGCGACTGCATGTTCCATTCTCTCAATTTCGTCTTTATCGGTCGGGTCAATAACAATAGTAGGATGCAGATTACCATCACCGGCATGTCCATAAGTAGCTATAAACAGTTGATATTTATCAGCGATACGACGTATGGCTTTAATAATCTCTGGAATTTTGCTACGAGGTACGGTGGCATCTTCTAAAACAGTAGAAGGTTTAACCTGGCCTAAAGATGGGAGAGCATTACGACGAGCAAACCATATTAAATCTCTTTCCTCGTCTGTTTCAGCAACTTTGATATCGATTGCTCCGCATTCCTGACAGATTTTTTCTACAAGCGGGGCTTCACGGGCTACTGATTCTTTATAGCCATCCACTTCAATCAAGAGTACGGCTTCAGCGTGGATGGGTAAACCAGCTTTAGTAAAGTTCTCAACAGTGTTAATCGTAACCTTATCCATAATTTCCAAAGTAGCGGGAATAATTTTATTTCTAACTATTGAAGATATTGCATTCCCTGCCTTATCGAGATCATCAAATACAGCCAAAAGACTTTTTCTAGCCTCAGGAGCGGGAATCAGTTTAACTAACAGTCTGGTAATTATTCCGAGTGTACCTTCTGCACCTGTGAACAAGGCAGTAAGATCATATCCCGTTACGTTCTTGACAGTTTTTCCTCCCCATTTGATAACATCCCCATTAGCCAGAACGAGCTCCATTCCCATAATATAATGTTTAGTCACACCATATTTTAATCCACGCAATCCACCGGAACATTCGGAAACTGATCCACCCATGGTAGCTGTGGCAACTGTTCCTGGATCAGGTGGATAGATGAGACCATGTTTCATCGCTTCATTGTTCAAGTCTTGGATTATTACTCCCGGTTCTACCCAGGCACATAGGTTATCAAGGTCTACCTCGAGAATCTTATTCATGTGAACCATAGAAACAACAATTCCCTTCTCTAAGGGGATAGTTCCGCCACTTAAGTTAGTACCTGAACCCCTAGGATAGATAGGGATTTCATATTTCTTAGCGACTTCTACAATCTTTACTACGTGTTCCGTATTTAGCGGTGTTACCACAACATCTGGCTTAACCCTTGGCATCGCGGCTGTAGCATCAAATGAATAAGTAACCAAATCTTCAAGTTCACTGATTACATTTTCCTTACCCACTACTGTTACTAACTCATTAATCACTTCTTTAGAAAACATTAGCTTATATCCTCCCCAATATTATTTTAATTGATTTATTGGTCTGACCATCCTATGATAGGTCATAAGATGACTTACTCCATTATAATAATAATCTGATTATTTGTAAATTATAATTATTAGAAATTATTACAAAATTTCTCTAACTTTAATCCCCTGCCCCCTCATCTTGTTTAGATATAGCAGCCTTTAAGTTGTTTCGATCAGGTCTGTAAGCTCTTTATAACGCTGTAGTTGTTGCTCAACCTTAGTAAGGTGTTCATACATCAAACGACGTGCTTCTCCATTCTCGCCATTGGCTACAGCTACGTACATTGCTTTATGTTCTTCGAAAAGCTGTTGGGTTGTGCCTTCTTGCGAAGACATCATCCAAAGGGTTCTCGTTACCTTCAAAGTTTGTCCGAAGATTTCTTGAACAGTATTCATCAATCTATCCAATAACGGATTTTTGCTCGCTGTAGCAAGGGCTAAGTGAAATTCCAAATCTAAATGTTCGCTATTTTTAGCCTCAGGCAAATCTTTCTCCATCTGTTCTACCAAAACGCGAAGGCTTTCTATATCCTGTTCAGTCCTTCTTTCAGCAGCTAAGTCAACTGCAACTATTTCTAAAGCCTTACGTACCTCCAAGATATTTTGGACATTATTCTTTTCCATCAAAAGAATAAATGTGAGAGGCTCGATGACAGCATTGGAAAGTGAATGTTTGACAAAAATCCCTTCCCCTTGGCGTATTTCTAAGATACCTGTTAGACTTAGAGCCGATAAAGATTCTCGAATCGAGGTACGGCTCACCTGAAAAAGATCAGCTAACTCCATTTCTGTAGGAAGTTTATCCCCTGGATTCAACTGTCCATCTATCATAAATTGTTTTATTTGTTCTAGGATAATTTCAGTAGTCCGTTTATTCTTAATAGGTTTAATGTCCATGTTTATGGTCATATTTTCACTTCCCTTTTGAATTAATGAATTAGCAGTCTTATTCTAACTTGTATGATGTATTATCATTATATCTTATTTATCGTTATTTGTTTAGAGGAATTATGTTACTGCGCGGCACGATAAAAGAAAAAAGGGAGCTTTCCTTAGCTCCCACACCCTTTGACTGCTTCTTCCGTACAACTTTAAGCAGTCTGATTTACTTTTTTGAACTTATACCGCAATTTTCTAAATAAATTGAAGATTGATGCCCAGCATTAACCATGTCTTAAGATTCTCCAGGCATATTGCCATATACCATTCCTAAATATAATAGAAAAAACAATAGTTTATTTACCTGTAGAGTCTATGCAAGGCCTACCTCCTTTCAATCTTCTGAACATTGTAACCTTTTCCTGTTTGGCGATACGTCGCTTACCGTGACAACACATTGTCATTCTCTTACAGAAAAGGTGTTTCTTACACTGTCTTATATTCTATTAATTCTGTTCAATCCCTTGGGAAAATAATTTCTATTAAATACTATATTTGTCGAAAAGTTATTAAATACAGCAAGTATTAATCTTTTCTTTTTTCTAAAAGCAATTCTGCTGTATGCTTAACTTTAATTTGAGGACTCTTCTGATCTAAACCCCCTGAGATTTGCATCAGACAACCTGGACAGTCCACAGCTACTACGTCAGCCCCTGTTTCGAGGATATTTTGTATTTTCCTATCAAGAATTGGTCCTGAGATTTCTGGGAACTTTATGGAGTATGATCCAGCAAATCCACAGCATCTGTCGGATTCGTTCATCTCGACCAGTTCTACTCCTTTCGTATTAGTAAGCAAGTCTCGCTGTTCCTGATAGACTCCTAATTTTCTTTTTAAATGACAGGAATCATGATAGGTCACTTTTAGTGGTTCCCCATCTCCTTTATCTTCTAAACCGCCGAGCATGGTAATTAGCTTAGAAAAGTCGAATGCCTTATTGTCCAGCTCTTCTGCTTTTTGAAGCATTTCGGAATTATCTTTTAATAATATTTTGTACTCTTTCAAGGCATGGGTACAGGTAGGACAAGCAGAGACCACATAATCTACCTTTTCAGAGCTTAGTGCTTCCACATTCAAGATTGCAGATTTAAGAGCATTTTCCTTATCTCCCATATAGGTGGCAGGTGCCCCACAGCAAGACTGTTCCTTAGGAAAGATTACTTGGTACCCTGCTTCATTGAGTGCACTAACTACGCCAATTCCAATCTTAGGGTAGACAAAGTCAAGCAGGCATCCGGCATATAAAGCAATTTTACCTTTAGGTTCCTTCACTTCTTGCTTTATGGTCGGGAATATATCCCTAAAAGGTTTCTCTGCGATTGCTGGTAGACTTCTTCCTTCGGTAAGTCCGGATAAAAACATCGGTAAATGACGGATAACTTGTTGCCCTTTGGTAAATGGTTTCTGGGCAACTGAAGCGATTCTTAACATGGAATGGAATAGTTTACGATTCGATACAACATCTAAAGCAAACCTTTGTGTAAACGGCAATCCTGTTTCGGATGTATATTTCTGTCTTAACTCCAAAATCATTTCTGGAATATCTAACTTGCCCGCACAAACTTCCTTACACTTACCACATTGCAAGCACAAGTTTTGGACTTTACTGGCAGTCTTTTCAGAAGTTAAAAATGCCGTAAGGAGTGTTCCAATCCCTCCCGTATAGGCATGACCGCCATAGACATGACCGCCGACGAGCTGGAAAGCAGGACAGACGTTGATACAAGCTGCACAACGCACACAGTTAAACATCTGTTTGAATTTTTGATCCTTAAGCATATTACGGCGGCCATTATCGAGAATAACGATATGAAAATCTTTCGTACCTTTAGAACCGTCAGCCAGATAAGCTTCGGTAGCACCAGTATACATAGAAACATAAGTAGTTATATTCTGAGCCGTTCCATTACGGGGCAGGGTTTTTAAAATGTAACTTGCATCCGTAAATTTAGGGATAATTTTTTCTATACCAACGATATATACATGAACCCTAGGGATGGTTGAAGTAAGCCGACCATTACCTTCATTGGTCATCATCATAAGTGTTCCCGTTTCGGCTATAGCCATGTTGGCACCTGAAACTCCCATATCGGCTTCCAGGAATTTCTTTCTCATTGCAACTCTAGCTGTTTTGACTAAATAAGATATAACCGGCTCATTCTTTTTCTTTGTATAATCAGTGAATAAATCAGCAACCTGTTCTTTTGTAAGATGAATAGCAGGCAGAACCATGTGAGAAGGATGATGACCAGCTAAAGCGATAATCAATTCCCCAAGGTCAGTTTCTTGAACATCCATGCCTTCTTCTCGTAGAGATTCATTGAGAAGAATTTCTTCTGATGCCATGGATTTAGACTTTACTATTCTCTGAACATTATTATCATTTGCAACTTTTTTGACATATTCATTGGCTTCCTTAGCATTAGCTGCTCTAAAAACCTTAGCCCCTCTTGCTGTGGCATTTTTCTCAAACTGGTCAATCATTTCATCGATATTATTAGCAGCGAATGATTTTACTTCTTGTACTTTATCTCTTAAAGCCTCAAAATCATAACCCGTAAAAGCCTTTTCTCTGGCAATGGGGTAAGCTTGGGCAAAACGTCCCAATGCTCCTCGCAAAACATTATTCTCTAAGGCATTAGCAATTTCTTTTTTAAGCTCATTATTGGCCATTGTTTTTCACCTCTATCCCTTCCATTTATCTATTCATCAACTAAGATAGCTATCACTTGCTCTGGTCCGTGGACTCCAATTTCCAGAATTCTTTCAATGTCAGAACTTCTGCTGGGACCGGACATGAAACCAACAAAGCCCGGTATCTGAGGAAGACTGTGAATAGTTTCCAGCATATCATCCAATTCAGGTAAAACTGAAGAGGTTTTAAGCAGGGCAATATGAATAGGTACAAGGGTCGAACATAAACGATTATCTACTTCGGGAGCAATCTGGACAAGAGTTCCCAGTTCTGCTATCCCCCATTTTACTTCTGTTATCCCGGCATCATCGTGAGCTGTGGACGATAGAAGATCATCTGTGTGAACTTCGAATCCTGCTCCGCTAAGCTTTTCTTTCAAATTAGAAGCTTGAGACAAAGGGGATTCGAAAATTGATAATGTCTTAACTCCTTTTTGGGTTAAGATATCTGACATGAGGTCAGCTAAGCTTTCCATTGTTGAGACACGATGACATTCCCCATTTACCCCTTCAAACTTTTCCTTAAATTTCTCATATAAATTATTAGTGATGTCCATTATATACACCTCTTTCCCTCTTATAAAAATATCAATCCCGGTCTGACCACCATGCCATGGGTTTGTTTTTATAATATAATATATCGTTATATATTTCAATTATATTTTAAAGTTTTCCAAAGACTTATTCTCCTAAAAAAATAGCTAAAATAGATAAACTGCTTTTAGTTAATACTCTAAAAACAGTTTTGCTGTAAAATGAGATTATTAATTATTATCTTTTTTACTCAACTTTTATTCGGAACTCCTTTTGTTTTTTTGCAAATCCGCAATTACGCTTTTAAGCATACTTTTACTTGCAGAATCTAATACATTACGGTAAATCATGATTTCTTGATTTGGATTTGTATATTCTTTAACCTTCTCAACAATAGCACTAGAAACAATAACTAGCTGAGCTTCTTTAATAGCTTCTATCATACTTTTTTCTTGATCATTACTTGTTACAATAATTGAGGACTGGTTAATACCACTATCAATAATAGATTGTGCTACTTCTTTTGCTCCTCTGTGTGAAACCATAACAACTGCAATTCTAACACCCTTTTCCATTTGGGACATTCTTAATAATAATTCGAGATATGGACCTGCCGTTACCCCAATAATTTCAACATCAATATCTTTTAGTTTAGACTTCACTTCATGCAAGTGAGTAAACGTAGTTATAACCATTCCTGCATTTTTGATTAGCTGTAACGTCGTAAGGTCAATCTCATTCAGTCTGTCAATTAATAAAGTTTCTACCTTAATTGATAACGATTCTTCAATGTCTCGTTTATAACTATGGAGGACAGGCTCATTACACTCTACAAATATAGCATAGAAATCTTCTTGACTTCCATTAGGTTGTTCTCTCTCCTGTTCTCCTAATACAAATGCTGCAGTAATAAATTCATCCGGAGCAAACCCTATTTTCTTTGCTTCCTCCATCGCTGTTATAATAATTTCTCTAAACTTATTCTGATCTCTTTTCACTTTGAGGCTAATATGATCATTGACATAAGTACCTATCCCTTTTTCAGTGTGCAGATAACCTTGCCCTTCTAATTCATTCAAAGCATTATTTATCGTAGCCCTATTGACATGCAGAAAATCAGCTAATTGTCTTCCACTGGGGAGCTTACAACCCGGTTTTAACTCACCAGTTAAAATCATATACTTTATTTGTTCCATTATTTGCACATATAATGGCGTACTACTGTCCTTATTTATAAAAAAAGACATTTTAGGTTCTGGTTCTGGTACTGAGTAATTATTTATCATTCTATTCTCCTAAGAAATGCTGGTTTATTTGTATATACCATAGACTACCATATGTTATCTTTTATTTCAATAATTGTCACTAATATTCACTATAATAAATCTGGTCAGAATAAACCTGTCGTGAGTATGTAAACTAGGACAGGTTTATTCAAATATATATTTAATTAGGGAGGGACTAAGTTATTAAGTTCAGTAAACCCCCAAGCCTATTAGGGGCCAATAATAAAAAGCACTTATTAGTGTAACCGTTATTAGAATAATTGTTATTACTATACCTAATAATAAATGCTCCTTAAAATTATGATATCCCAGTGAAAAAGTTGCCATATTACTAATTGTTTGCATAGGTAGCATAAAACATACACAGGATCCTATCAAGCTCATCATTCCCAGCCAAAGAGGATTAATAGTAGTACCTGAAGCAAAGCTAATAATTATTGGCATTATCGCTGCTATCATCATCGTGTTATTTACGAACCCTAATCTTAATAAAACTAGTGCTAATATTAAAATCACTACTGTAGTAAAGGTTGGTAAATCACTCAAATATTTTGAGGCGAGAACAGAAAGCCAATTTGTTACTTCGCTATAATTTAGTGCTTGGGCAATACTAAAACCTGCCGCAAAAACAAAGGGGATACCCCACTCTACTGAGTTAATCGCTTCTTTCCAAGTAAGTATATTTATCCTTGGAAAAAACAAAGTACTAACCATCAGAACTGCTGACATTGCTAAGGAAAATCCATGTATTTCTTTGGTTATCCATAAAGCAAGTAATATAATGTAAATGATTATTATGATTATTTCCTGCGAGGTAACTTTTCCAAGTTTGCTTTTCTCTTCATAAATATAATCCATGTTTGCTTTTGTTTTCATTAGACTTGGAAATATGAGAAAAACTACAATCAACCAGTATATGATAACTGTTATAAGCCCTATTGGCATCATTGCGATAAGCCATTCTAGATATCCCCAGTTATATCCTAATAAACTTTCAAATAAATCGACTGCATATAAAGTTCCACCACTTCCCGTAATAATACTAAATGCACTAATAACAGGCACAAAAGTAATCGTGGGTATTATTATTTTGCCTAAATCATTTATGTTTTGTTTTTCCATTGAATTTATTAAACCAATACATATTGGTATTATCAGCATAATTCTTCCTATTATATTAGGAATAAAGAAAGTTATTAAAAATAAAAAAACAATAAGAAATAATAAGATTAACCTTATATTTCCCCCAGCCATCAGAAACATATTATAAGCCATTCTTTTAGGTAGAGCAGTTTTCTCAACAGCCTTACTCATAATTAACATAGAAACTAATAACCATATTATTTCTTTTCCGAGATTTGCTGTAGCTTCAGAGAAAGGGATAATCCTAAATCCTGAAAAAAGAACAATAAGAACCATGCCTGTAATTGCAGAAGGAAGTATGTTGGTAGACCAAAGTACGATCCCTAAAAAAATTATAAAAACTGTTGTAAGCCCTTTTTCACCCATTCCTTCAGGGACAGGAAACAATGGGGAAAAACCTAGTGTTATAATTATGACTACAATAAGTATTGTTGTAAGTTTCATAGTATCTTTCATTATCTGAAGATTCCTTTTTAGTATTTTCCAGGAAAACTGCACTAATAATATACTTAATAATTGTTTTGATTGATTTAATTGGTTTATTTAGAAATATAGTGATGGAGCCGAAAAACAATTTTCGAACACCATCACCATATTTACTGCGTTATAAGGTTTTATTACTTAAAATTATTTAGATAAGTTAATATATAAATTTGCATTGTTTATTATTACTTAGGCGGCATTAACTTTTCTGGAATATTAATCCCTGCTTCTTGATAGGCTTTGACAGCACCTGGGTGCAGAGGAATGGAGATTCCATCCAATAAAGCATCATTGCTATTTAAGATATTTAATGACTTATGCACAGCCACGAATTTATCCATGTTATCGATAGTTGCTTTCACAATTTCATAGACTACTTCATCAGGGATTTCCTTATCAATTACAAATGCATACCGGTCTCTTAAAGTTAAAACTTCCTTATCCAAGTAATCATAAGTACCCGCTTTAATTATTCCAATTGAATATTCTGGCATTTTTTCAGTAATAGCCTTGACATCCTCGTCTTTTAATCCTAGGCGGATTGCCGGATGTGAAGCAGCTAACTCTTGGAATGCTGGACGTGGAACACCACCGAAAAAGATTGCTGCGTCTATTTGACCATCTTTCAAAGCATTGATGCTATCACCTTGGCCAAGGTTCACAATTTTAGCATTTACACCTAAAACATCTAGTAAAGGAGGAACAGCTAATGCAGGAGTACCTCCAGCAGGTCCGAGTGAAACAGATTTTCCTTCAAGATCACGAAGTGAATCAATACCTTTGCCCTCTAATGTTACACCATCCATGAATGCCTCGTGAACACCAAACATTGAGCGCATCATATCATATTTCGTTCCTTCAGCCCAACCTTTACCGTCATATGCGGGCTGTGCGAGTGACATCGTTACGACCCCTATTTGAGCATCTCCATTACCCATCATTTGGATATTGGAAGCAGGTCCGCCCGTTGCCTCAACTGTTACACGATGTTGAGAATTTTGATTAATAATTTCTGCCCAACCTGACATGATTAGATAATTTGCACCCCCGGAACTGGCAGAACCAGCAACGAGTGCCATCGGTTTAACTTCATTATCTATAGCATCTGGATTGTCAACAGGAGCTGAGTTACTGCAGCCAGTCAAAACTACACTTAAAGCTAAAATCAATACAATTCCTATGAATAATACATTTTTTTTAAACAATTTCTTTTCCCCCTTACAATTTTTTATAGTTCTTAGGATAAACATTATTTATGACACTTTTAACATACCTCCTTTAGTAAATTTGTAAACAGTTCTAATATATATCCATATGGATTATTGGATTATTTATATGTACCACTATACCACTTATATATTGAATTTTCAATATATTTTTAATAATTGGTGATTTTTTTTTTAAATTGTCACTTCTACTTATAGGAAACTGAAGAGACCGCCAACAGTTCGTTGACGGTCTTCTTAAATTTATTAACTATCCTGTTTTCGTGCTAATCCCAATAATTGTCAGGAGCCATCTTGATTTACATATGGCTATTTTGCAATGTAGTTTTTAAGTGTGCCTATACCGTCTACAATAGCCTCAACTTTGTCTCCAACCTGCATTGGTCCAATACCCCCAGGAGTTCCAGTCATAATCACATCTCCAGGAAGCAGAGTCATAATACCGGAAAGATATGAAATCAGATTGGCACATTTAAAGAATAAATTACTTGTATTAGAGCTTTGTTTAACTTCACCATTCAGTAACAGTTTAACATCAAGGCTGTCAGGGTCTTTAATTTCTGTTTCAATCCATGGTCCTAATGGTGCAAAAGTGTCAAAGCCTTTAGCTCTTCCCCATTGATTATCTCTAAATTGAATATCTCTGGCAGTTACATCATTTCCTACAGTATATCCGAAAACATAATCAAATGCTTTTTCCTCGCTAACGTTCTTAGCTTCTTTACCAATTACGATTACAAGTTCTACTTCATAATGAAGATTTTGGGTTTGAGAAGGATACATAATATTATCTTCAGGTCCTATAACACATGTAGGTGGTTTTAGGAAAAGCATAGGTTCCTCAGGAATAGGCTTTCCAAATTCTTTAGCATGGTCACTATAGTTAAGACCAATACATAGCAATTTACTGGGTTCTACAGGAGACAGGAGCTTCACATCATCAAGGTTATAGCTTTCATCTGTTACCTTATGTTCTCCAAAAATATTTCCTTCAACCGTCTTAATAGAATTACCTTCTACTATTCCAGATTTAATTGTTTTGTCAGCTTTTTGAAAACGCACGTATTTCATTTTACTATTCTCCTTCATCAATAATTTTATTTTCTAAAACACCAAGTTTTTCTACTTCAATTTTGCAAACATCACCAGGCCACATATAGGTTGGATCTGAAGCAAATTTACCTATACCTGGAGGAGTCCCTGTAGCAATAATGTCTCCTGGTTCAAGTGTCATAACACGCGATAAGAAAGCAACAAGTTTTGGGGTTTTATATAATACTTGATCAGTATTAGAATCCTGAAGCTTTTTATCATTAACCCATAATTTGATATCTAACTTATGTGGATCAGGAACTTCATCTTTTGTAACGAGATATGGGCCTATGGGAGCAAATGTGTCATATGTCTTTCCTCTTAGAACTTGCTTGTCAATAGTTGTAATATCACTAGCACTTACATCATTAAATATTGTATAGCCCGCAATATACTCATATGCGTCTTCTTCTTTTACATTTCGGGCAGGCTTACCGATAACAAAAGCCATCTCCGCTTCGTAACCCAGTTCATTTGTAGCTTTAGGTTTGATAATATCATCCTCTGGCCCGCAGATTGCATTAAGATATTTAGAAAAAATTCTCGGCTCTGGAGGGATTGGAAGATTGTTTTCTTCAAGAAAGTTACTGTAATTATGTGCAAGGCAAATTATTTTACCGGGGTCAAGAATCGGAGCACAAAGTTTTACTTCTTTACGTTCTAAAAACACTTTCTTACTAAAAAATTGCTGTCCTTTTTGTTCGCTGAAGGATTGAACCTTTTGTGCTAACTCTATACCCTTATCTCCTCGGGCTAGAAAACTTTTCATATTGGCAGGTATCAAAGCATCAGCTACCACCTGCGGTGTTAATTCACCATCAGATGCCAATTGCTCAGTATAAGCCCAATTTAGATCTAAGACCTGGTTATTTTGAGTCATAACACCGAGACGTTTAACTCCGTTTGATTCATACGTAACTAGTTTCAATTTAAACTTCCTCCTTTAAGATTTTTTGAATTATGGCTTCGGCCATTTCTTTAGTCCCGGCATCTCCACCAAGATCATAAGTGACCGTTTTACCCTCGGCAATTACTTCTGAGACAGCTTTTTCTACACGTTTTGATTGTGCTTTCTCACCTAGATAGCTTAGCATTAAGGCCCCTGAAAGGATTTCAGCACAAGGATTTACTTTATTTTTATCAGCATATTTCGGGGCACTTCCATGAACCGGTTCAAATACTGCAATGCCATCCTCTCCATAATTGGAACCTGATCCAATACCTAAACTTCCAGCTAATCCCGCAGCTAAATCAGATACGATATCTCCGTATAGATTTTGAGTTACTATGACATCGAATCTTTCGGGTTCTCTGACCAAGTGCATAGCAAGAGCATCAATAATTGTTTCATCAAATTCAATCTCGGGGTACTCTTTGGCGATTTCTCTACCAACCCTCAGGAACATTCCATCTGTAAGTTTTAAAACATTTGCTTTCACGGAAACAGTTACCTTTTTTCGTCCAAATTCTTTAGCATATTCAAATGCCTTTCTTATAACTCTTTCGGAACCCTTACGAGTTATAAATTTTGTTCCTATTGCAATATCATCGCCAATCATTTGTTCTAGACCTGAATAAATATCCTCGATACTTTCTCTAACAACAATTAGATCTATATTGTCCCATTTGGAGCCAGAACCAGGAAAACTTTTTGCATGTCTTATATTAGCGAAAAGATCTAATTTCTGTCTTAAGGTAATATTTGGACTCGGAAAACCCGACCCAACGATATTAGTCAAAGGTCCCTTTAAGGCGATTCTATTTTTCCTAATTGATTCAATAGTTTCTTGAGGAATAGGTTCTCCATATTTAGGCACAGCACTCTGTCCTGCTTGAGCTATCTCCCATTTTATCGGAACACCTGTGGCATCAATTACAGACCTCGTTGCACTGACTATTTCGGGCCCTATGCCATCACCTGGGATTAATGTAACCTTATACATATCAGCCATCCTTTCTATTGTGTTTTAACTTTAGCATTTTTTATATTTAACATCTTATAAAAGATAAGGAACAAAGCTATAATCGCGAATCCTACATAATTGGAAAAAGCACCTACTTTAATTAACAATAATCCACCTACTAAAAGCATGGAACGTTCATAGATTAATAACTTTCTATTTATAACCCCATGCAAAGCAGCAGACATTGCAATAGATCCTATTAAAGCGGTTGTAATAGCTATTAGTATCTGGCTCGTAGTACCAATTAATAATAAAGGAGCTCCAAAAACGAACATATATGGAAGAATATAAGCAATCCATCCTAATTTCATAGAGCTAAAACCAACTTTTATTGGGTCTTCCCCTGAAACTCCAGCTGCAGCAAAAGCTGTCACCGCCACCGGGGGAGTCATTCCGGAAATAGCGGCAAAGAAGTATAAGAATAGGTGAGCAGCAATTGGCTCCACACCAAGATTGATAATGGCGGGTGCAAGAATTGCCGCACAAGTTATATAGGTAGCAGTAATAGGAAGACCCATCCCTAGAACAATTGATACTACCATTGCTAAAATAAGTGCTAATACCATAGATGTCCCACTTAAATTCATAATTAGACTTGAAAAAGTCAAGCCTACTCCAGTCATTTGAACTACTCCAATGATGATTCCCGCAGTAGCTGTAGCAGCGCTAATATTAAGAGCCATTAGTGACCCTTCACTAAGAATATCTATTAGCTTTTTAATACCAATTCTGCTTGCTTTTTTTACCCAAGATACAATAATCATAGCTGCAATAGCCCATAGTCCTGCTCTGACAGGAGAAGAATGCATTATCAATAAAGAATAGAGCAACACACCAATAGGAATAAGCAGATATCCATTTGACATAAAAATCTTTTTTACATCTGGAAGCTGAGCCCGCTCCATTCCTTTCAGATTTAATCTTACTGCTTCAAAGTCCACCAAAACAAATAAAACGATATAATATAGAAGTGCTGGAACTATCGCGGCTTTAACAACTTCAAGATATGGAATTTGTAAGATGTCAGCCATAAGAAATCCGCCAGCCCCCATCACAGGTGGAAGAAACAAACCGCCTATTGATGCTGTGGTTTCTACAGCGGCAGCATAATCTCCACGATAACCCGTTTTCTTCATCAACGGAATTGTAAATGCTCCTGTGGTAACTACATTTGAAGAAGCACTTCCCGATATTGAACCAAATAAAGCACTAGATATTACTGAAACTTTTGCTGGACCACCTCTTACTCCACCAGCTAAACCTTTAGCGATATCCATAAAAACATCCCCTACGCCTGAATTTACTAAAAAAGTCCCAAACAAAACAAACAAAAAGACATAGGTAGTTGAAGTATGGAGCGCGATTCCATATATTCCAGTTGTACTAAACATATAACTGACTATTCGTTCAAAACTGTAGTTTGGTGTCATGAATAGTCCCCCGGGTATAAGATCCCCAAAGAACGTATATAACAAGGCAATTCCTGCTACGATAGGCAGTACCTTTCCAAAATATCTTCTAGATGCTTCCAAAACTAAAATAAGTGTTGTTACTGCGGCTATTACATCCATACTTGTCGGGGCTACTCCTGCTCTCATGTTTAATCCTTTAAGATTTAATATGAGATAAACATAAACAAGTATGGCTGCTAGTGCAAATAACATATCTATAGGAGTAAAACCACTTTTACCTGCTTCAGTTTTTCTTCTCGCCGGAGTTATTAAGAATATTAGAACTAAGGCGAAAGCTAAATGACCGCCTCTAAATAACCAAGGATCTAGGACTCCTAGAGTCAAAAAATAGAAGTGATATAAAGCCATGGCAGCAGCTATTATATAAACAGCTTTAGCTTGTAATCCACTTAACTTTCGTCCACCTCTTCCTTTAATCTCCATATATAAACCCCTTTCTTTCTAGAAATAATTTTGACGTTTGTTAGTAAACTTTTTTGTAATCTATTTTAATTTTTCACTTGAGCCAAACAATACTAACTCCTTTCTGACTAGTTAATGTTTTCGAATTTATTTAGCGATTATGACATTCAGAAATAACTTTCTGAAGCATATTCTTACTTGCTGAATCTAGAGAATTATAATATGTCATAATGTCCTGTTCAGTATTTGTATGTTTTTTAACTTCTGCTACTACAGCATTAGAAGCTACTATTAAATGTGCTCCCTTAACAGTCTCAATTAGTTTTTCTTTGTTTTCAAAACTAGCAATCATTATCTGTGAATGTTTAACTCCACTATCCTTGATAGACTGCGCTACTTCAACTGCCCCCCTATCAGTAACCATAATAACCGCAATTTTTTGACCAAATTCAATTGTAGATAATCTGAATAGCAATTCCAAATAAGGTCCCGCGGTTACCCCGATAATCTCTATGTCTATATCTTTTAATAAAGTTCTTACTTCATGAAGATGAGTAAATGTAGTTATTACCATACTAGAATTTTGTACCAATCGTTGAGTCTTGTAGTCCATGTTTATTAAGCTATCGATTAGAACTGGTTCGACTCTAATATTAAGGGAGTCTTCAAGATCTTTCTTGTAACCATTTAAGACAGGCTCATTACATTCTACAAAGATAGTATAGAAATCATCTTGACTATTTCTCAAATCCCTATGATGGGCTAAAACAAAAGTACCTGTAACAAATTCTTCTTTAGTAAATCCTATCTGTTCAGCTTTTGCAATTGAGTCTATGATCAAATTATTGAACTTTTCATGATCTCTTTCAAGAGTGCAAGCTGATACACGAATCCCTATTCCCTTTTCCGTTTGCAAATATCCTTCGTTTTCCAATTCATTTAGAGCATTATTAATCGTTGCTCTGTTAATATGTAAAAAATTAGCTAATTGTCTGCTACTAGGAAATTTATTATCTGGATTAAGCCTTTTCGTTAAAATCATATACTTAATCTGCTCTTTTACTTGTAAATATAGAGGCATATTACTGTCTCTATTTACAAAGAGTAATATGTTTTTCATCTTTTCAGAAGAAATATCCATATTCTTTTTCCTTTCGCACGTTGCATATTGGTCTATTATTATATACCAGTATACCATAAGATTTTAAACTATTCAATATCTTTATAATTATTAAATTATTAATTTAGCTATATATTATAGAAAAGTAGGTTAGGATTTATAATAAATCCTAACCTACATAGAAAGCCGCTGACAATTGCCAGCGGCTATTTAAGGTTCTATTTACTCAACCTTTTGGAGTTTAACCCAAAGAGATTTATTTATACTGATTAGCAAGTCTCTTTTTAAGGTTTTCTGCAACTACTGCTGGATCGATTGGATTTCTAGCAATTCCACTTTCGATAGCAGCTTTTGCAGTAGCAGCAGCAACAGCTGGAGCAACTTCAGGGTCAAGTGCAAATGGAATAATATTTTGTGCATTAAGTTCACTAGCTGGAAGAGCATCAGCTATAGCCCTAGCAGCAGCAATCTTCATAGCATCATTGATGTCAGTTGCTCTAACGTCAATAGCACCACGGAAGATACCAGGGAATGCCAAGACATTGTTAACCTGGTTCGGGAGGTCGGAACGTCCTGTAGATACAATCTTAGCACCTGCTGCATAAGCTTCTTCTGGCCAGATTTCCGGTACAGGATTAGCTTGGGCAAAGATAATCGGATCTTTTGCCATGGTCTTAATCATATCCTGGGTCATGGCACCTTCAACAGATACACCGATAAAGATATCAGCACCTACGAGAGCTCCAGCGAGGTCGCCGCTGAATTTATCAAGGTTAGTAGCTTTAGCAATTTCGTCTTTCCATTTATTCATGCCAACTGGACGACCATCATAGATCGCACCTTTAGTGTCACACATGATAACGTTCTTAAGACCTTCAGCCATTAAGAGTTTAACGATAGCAATACCTGCGGCACCTGCTCCGTTAACAACAACTTTAACATCTTCCATTTTCTTGTTAACTACTTTAAGAGCATTGTATAGACCTGCCAGAGTAACAACAGCTGTACCATGTTGGTCATCATGGAAGATAGGTCCTTTGAAGACACCGCGCTCTTTAAGTTTACCTTCGATTTCGAAGCACTGAGGTGCCTTGATATCTTCAAGATTGACTCCACCAAAGGTTGGATTGGTCAATTCAACGATCTCTACGATTTTATCTACATCATTGGTATTTACGCAGAGAGGGAAAGCATCAACATCACCGAAAACTTTAAAAAGAAGGGCTTTTCCTTCCATAACTGGCATAGAAGCAGCAGCTCCGAGATTTCCGAGACCAAGGATAGCTGTACCGTCGGAAACAATGCTTACAAAGTTAGCTTGGTTAGTATATAAAGGTAAAGTCTCAAGATCTTTGCCAATCTCTTTTACTGGTTCAGCAACACCAGGAGAATAAGCAAGAGTAAGGTCATCTCTGGTTGAGGCTGGGACAGTCACTCTAACTTCAAGTTTACCTGGCCTTGCAGTATGGAATGCCAGAGCTTCTTCACGAAGATTTTTGATTTTTGACATTTATGCATCTTCCTTTCAATATTAAGATAATATTAAGTTTTGCAAAACAATCTCTATACTATATTCTTTGTATTCTTTGAGTAAATTATTTTGCCTATTTTAGAATTGAGCTTGTAACATATGTAACAAGCATAAAGAAGGTCGGTCGCCTCTACGCGAGGCGACCTGGTCATCAGAATTTATTTGTTGTCTTTAGCTTTAATTTCTTTGTCAGATGCGAGAATATCCAAAGCGTTGAGGTATACAGGTGTATCTACCATTTTGCCATTAAAGGAAACAGCAGCTTTACCTTTTGCAATACCTTCTTCTTCGAATACTTTAACAACGCCAACAGCCCATTCTACATCAGCTGGGTCTGGAGCATACATACGGTTGGAAGGCTCGACTTGGCTAGGATGAATGATCATACGACCTTCATAACCCATTTGTTTTCCACCAAGAACATTCTTTTCAAACGCAGGGATATCCTGGTAAGCTACGAAAGGAGCATCGATAGCTACGATTCCGGCTGCACGACAAGCAATACCTACTTTAGCACGACCCCATAGTTGCTCATCAGATTCGGATGTAAGCTTGACTCTCAAGTCACGGCAGTAGTCAACAGCACCAAAAATGGCGTTTACATTACGCTTACTAGCCATACAGCACTCATAAGCATTCATAATACCTTTAGCAGTTTCCAGAAGCATAGAGATCTTAATTGATCCAACTTCTAAACCACGACGACGTTCGAGCTCTTCGAGTTTCCAGTCAAGGCGTTGGACATCATCGGGATGTCCGGTTTTTGCTAGAGTGACTCCAGCAAGACCTTCCCAGACAATTGCTTCCAAATCGTCGTTGGTAAGTTCGGTTTCCCAGTTATTAATTCTGACATAAACCAAGGATCCATTCTGTCCAACATACTTAAGATTTTCGGCAATTATTTTCCGGGCAGTTTCTTTCTCCGCTGGTGGTACGGAATCCTCAAGGTCTAGAGTGATGATGTCAGCAGGAAAACTTGGAGCCTTCTCCACCATTTTGGGGTTATTACCAGGGACATAGAGAATTGAGCGCATTACAGCCATTTTAGTACGCCTCCTTCGTTTTTTTAAGCCTTTTCGGCTTTTTAACTTTTGGCTTCTTGCCAAAGTTATTAGATAACTCATTCAGTTTTAATTTGAATTGACATTCAGAAGTCAATTATTTCAATTGTTCCTTCATAATGATAGGAATATCTGTAGGAGTCTGAGCTACGAATCCGCCAGCCTGAGTAATTGCATCCATCTTACTCTTAGCAGATCCACGTCCACGTTCTACGATATTAGAAGCGTGTGAGAAACGTTGACCTTCTGGAGCCCAAGCACCCGCTACATAGATAACGAAAGGCTTAGTGAACTGACCGGCAGCGATTACTTCAGCACATTCTTCTTCTTGAGAACCGCCGATTTCAGCATAAACAGCAACACCTTTGGTGTCTGGATCCGCTTCAAACATTGGTAGTAAATCTGCCATAGATGTTCCAAGAACAGGCTCAGTCCCGGTATGAACAACTGTGCTTATACCGAAGCCCCCTTCTCTTAATACCCAAGGGATGGTACCGGATTGTCCACCACTACGAGAGAACACACCGATATTTCCTTTTTGGAAAAACTTATTTGCCCATTCAACGTTACCACCCAACCATCCAACAACAGCTTCACCAGGGGTGATAATACCGATAGATCCAGGTCCTAGAAGACGGGCACCTTTTAATTTACAATAGGCAACCATCTCCATGATATCGTGGATAGGAGTTCCCTCTACACAGGGGATAATATTTTTGACCCCGGCATCGGCAGCTTCGAAGACAGCAGTTTTGAGAATACTGCCAGGTACAAAGATTACGCTAAAATCAATCTCACCCTGATCGTTGGCAATTTCTTTCACGGTATTATAAACTGGAATATCATGAACTACTTCGCCTTTTTTACCAGGGCTAGTTCCGCCGATAACTTTGGTACCATAGTCTTTCATGTATTTTGTCCTTACCGATCCTTCACGACCGGTAATACCTTGGACAATTACTTTCGTATTTTTATTTATCAATATGCCCATTTACTTATCCCTCATTCTAGTTTTTGCTTGTATCACTTGATACTAGACAAGTGAGTTAGGCTAAACCACGCTTAGCAAGATAATCATCAAGTCCCTCGATGGGTACATCAATCTTGATTGCTTGGTTGCCTTCAAACTTGCAGGCAAGTTCACATGCCAGACACTCAGTTCCCAGACGAAGAACTTCGTCAGCACTGAGATGCTCGACCGAAGGTTTCCCATCAGTAATCTGAAGTAAACCTCTGGCAAATTTCTTGCACGCAGCAGCACACGCTTTAGTCTCGCATGTGTCGCACTTGCTGGTATCTATATTGACTGATATAGTTTTTTCCTTGATTTCCAGCACAGTATTTCCCTACTTTCCTTGAGCTTCTTTCTCAGCTCTATATTCAGTACTTAGAGCCAAGAGTCTTTGTCCAATAAATTTGGTATCAGTTACATACTCTTTGCCATAGATTTCGATTCTTTTTCCAGGACCATCAGCAGTCATTAACTCTGCCAAACCCTTTTTCATGATTTCTTGAGATTCATCTTCTCTGTTACCGCACAGAAGTAAAACGCAAGGCAAACCAGGTTTCTTAGGAAGTTCTTCCCATAAGACCTTAACGATAGCATTAGCATGGTGCCATTGCTCCTGATTAGCCATCATGAAGCCACCAAGCAGGTAACCATCAATATTAGGCTGAGATAGAACTGATTTTGCTACACGATAGATTTTAGATCCAACTGGATTACCACTTGTGTCAGCATAGTTAGCTGGGAAGAGACCGACTTGATTGAGCGCATCTAAGCCCATCATAGCTGATCCACCACCGATTGGGTGATATCCAATATGTCCTGGGCTGACTTCATCATAACCCATGTTCATGAGGAAGCCTGTTCCGCGAGCATCGGTTTCTTCGATTTTCCAGCCGATGATATCTAGATCTGTAGGTTCACCAGGTAAGTCACGAGCTATTTCGATACCGAACTCTGGATGACGGCCTACTGCACTATTATCAATTTCCATTTTACAGTCGGCACAAATCAATTTTCCGTCACCAGTCATGATAAACGGATTGATTTCTAACATTTGGCAATCATACTTCTTGTAAGTTTGAGATAACTTGACGAGGAAAGAAGCGAATTTACTTAAATCCTTGTCAGGAATTCCTGCCTTAACACAAAGGTCTACCGCATCATACATTTGAAAACCAAAAATAGGATCGATGTTTACCTTGAAGAGTAATTCTTCAGGCACACTTTCAATGTCCATTCCACCCTCGGTGCTGAACATTAACATTGGGCTACGAGCTTCTCTTGCATTGTTAACAACGAAAGAACAGTAGTATTCCTTCTTGATATCAAGTTTTTCTTCAATTAAAACTTGTTTAACAGGAAGTCCTTGAACTACTTTTGCAAGAATTTCTGCCGCTACTGCTTCGCATTCTTCAGGAGTGTTAACTAATTTGACAATACCGGCTTTTCCACGTCCGCCAGCCTGAACCTGACCTTTAACGGCTACTGGACCACCGATCCACTCCGCGACTTGTTTGGCTTCTGCTGCTGAGGATGCCACTCTTCCCTTAGGAACAGGCATACCAGCCTTTGCCAGCCATTCCTTACCCTGATACTCTAGAAATTTAGCCATGCATAATCCCTTCCATAAAGAAATTTTGTT
>LOEZ01000029.1 GCA_001516055.1 Gracilibacter sp. BRH_c7a | reverse complement strand
GTATTCAGCAATTGCAACCGGTTGTTATCGTAGATGAAGCGCATCTTTTGGACAAAGAAATGCTAGAAGAGGTACGGTTCCTATTGAACTTTAAAATGGATGCCCAAAGCCCTATGGCACTGATTTTGGTGGGCCAGAGCGAACTGTGGGATAAGTTCCAGCTTCAAGCGTACGCCGCCATCCGCCAACGGATCGACCTACAATGTAAACTGCCGCACCTGGATCGGGCCCAGGTCGGGGAATATATTAATCGGCACCTGGCTTATGCCGGTGCCGAACACGATATCTTTTCAGACAATGCGATTGATGAGATTTTCCGCTATTCCAGCGGTGCGGCCAGGCTTGTGAACAAGGTTTGCACCCATTGCATGCTTTATGGAGCTCAGAATGGCCGTCGGATTATTGATGATCACATGGTGAAGTTGGTTATCCAGGGAGAATTGTTATAATTCTCCCTTCCCCGGGCTGGTTTTGGTCACTAAGTCCGTCAACTCGTGGACAATTAACACCGTCTATTACTGGACGTTATAGGGCGTTAGTAACATCTAAGCTGTAGGGGTGATAAATTGAAGAATCGTCTTTTACTTATTTAGCCGTTAGTTTGATATGTTCTTTATTTTTTTTTCTTTGGTCTGGATTGGTTGAACGAGTCAGCTACCACTTTAATCTGCAGCCAGTGTGGTTTTATCCACTGGTTCATGAAAGAGGTTAAGAGGGTCGTTTAATCTGCCCCCCTTAAGTGAGGTTTCAAAAGGAGATAGCTATGAAACATGAATGGCGGAAGCACGAAAAAGATATTTATGTTCCCAAAGCAAAACCCGAAATTGTTAACGTACCACCTTTTAGATTCTTTATGATTGAGGGTAAAGGTAACCCTAATAATGAATTTTTCAGTGCGTACATAGAAGTTCTGTATTCCCTGTCATACGCCGTGAAAATGTCACCAAAAGCTGGCATAGAGCCGAAAGGTTATTTTGAATACGCTGTCTACCCACTTGAAGGAATATGGGACATATCAGAGGACGCAAAAGATAATTACTCTGGAAGAATTGATAAAGAATCTCTTCTGTTTAATCTAATGATCAGACAACCTGATTTTGTAACAGAAGAATTTGCCCGCGAGATTATTGACAGGACAAAAAAGAAGAAGCCTCATGAACTGCTTGACAGAGTCAAGTTTGGTGTTGTCGAGGATGGCAAATGTGTTCAAATGATGCACATAGGTAGCTATGATAGCGAACATGAAACCTTTCAAAAAATGCATGATTTTTGTGAGGATAATAATTTAATCAGGGCTTCAAAGCAACACAGAGAGATATACCTGTCAGCTGCAAGAAAAGTAAGTGTAGACAAGCTAAAAACTTTACTAAGATTTAGGGTAGTCAGTAAATGATTGATTCCATACTTATTATTTGCACTTTAATTACTTATCAAGGTTACCCAGCATAAAGAATAATACATGAAAGAAGTATGCGATTGCCATAAATATAAAGGCCGCCAATAAAGGATGAACAGTTTTAAAACCATCCTGCGTTTTATATTTAATCCCTTCTAATGGAGATACTCTCATAAATTTCTTATGTTCATTCTTATTAGAACTAAATATCTGTTTTCGCTCGTAGAACAGGTCAAATGAAATTAGGACAGCTGGCATGACTTCAATGTAAAAAATAATATTCTTAAAGAATAAGTAATGTACACTGGCAACAAGGAAGTAAGTAAAGGCACCGCTCAAAAACAGCAGTAATAGCCTGTTTTCAAGCTTTTTACCTAGCAGCAGCTTGAAATATTCATAGGCGCTAAAGGTTAGGGCTATAAGCCCCGTGGTGCCTAAGAAATAATCAAAGGAATACAGTTCAATTCATCCCCTCTTGGAAATACATTTTTATAAGTTAGTTAGAGAGTATAAAGGTGTGCAAAACCCATGAAACAAATTTCTATTGGTACGTTTTTTATTGCCATGGCTACCCCCTATGTGACAATAGGATATTTGACTCTAGATCATCCAAACAATTATTTTATATGGTCGATCCAATTTGCTCTGTTTAATTTACTTCTGGTATTCACCATTAGAAAAGGACTAATTAAGCCAAATCAATACTTTATCGGTCTGGATGATATTTTTAAAATTAGTGCAATTGGGGTAGCCCTTTGGTTAATATGCTTTGTAGCTATGCTGATAACGCCGAATGAAGCGCGGTTAACTTTTAAGTTTGCTTCATTTTTGCAATATATCATTTTAGCTTTATTTGCAAAACCAAATAAAGCTAAAAAAGACCGAGTTGTCAACAAAAATTAATGTATATTTATATATTCGGGTAAATTTAATTTTTAACTATGCATGGTCATTTTATCTTATTGTAATCCGAGAGATATGAACGATAAGACATGAAACATTAACTTGAAGAGTATGAGAAATAATATTACGGTAATAAAGTATATATATGGCGGTTTTTTAAATGCATTTGGTGCATTACTATGGCCAGGTTTCGAAGGGGTCTTTTTCAATATATTTATAGAAAACCTTGTTATGCCAAGGGATAATGCCAAAGAGGTCATTAAAACTATTAAAAAATTCAACATAAAAGCCTCCTTTTGCAAGGCATTAATACCTAGAATTCATTTTGTTTAGAGTAGAATGGTTTATTAACCAATAAATAAACATACCACCCAATGGTAATGTAAAGGCAATAGTTGCCCAAAGGGATGGCTTAATCCCCAAAGCAGGTTCATAGAGTGTCTTTGCGTCTCGATAAACTACTATTGTTAACACTAAATGTGTTGCAGCAGTAATTATTGCCCATATCCAAAAAATAAGAGCCGTTAAAAGAGTAAATCCGACCATTAAATATTTTCCTTTCATCCATTTTAATTATAGTTAAATTATACCATATAACACTTCGTTGGGTAAATAACAAAGATAGTGTGACGCAATTTAAAAGGTCCACGTTGCTTTAGCTCTCATTTTAACAGAATAGCTCTATTCATTACATTTGGCTCTGTTTGTACTAAATTAACGGGTCATCTGCACCAAAATATTTATAAGAACTATAAGATATCTAAATAACGAAACAAATAAATGGTAACAAGGGGTGTATTTATTTGCCGAATTTTAATGCTACCGTTATAGCTCAAATTTGTAACTTCATAGTGCTGATTATCTTCTTAGCCGTACCTATAGTTTTGGTTTTTAAATTATTTGGCTACTTTAAATCGCTTGACCGCAGGATGAGGAAATTAGAAGAGATTTTGATAGAAAAGGGTGGGCAGCGGCAGAATCAGAAGTGAGGCTAATGTTTTACACGTTATAAGTAGTTTTAAGCTATTTAACGTTGGAGTGTTAACTCTTCCCTTCTAATTTTAGTTTTTTTAAACCCATCTACTTGCTATGGCAACCAATTTGTACAAAAAATATCCTCATTAATTACATGGTTTTTTACTTATGAAATAGGTGGCAAGAAGAATAGGAATCAAAGGTAAAAATGCAAGTATTCTAAACCAACCTTCTGTACCTAAAAAGTATAGTGACGGTAAGAACAAGGTAATTCCACTAATAAATAGTGCTTTATAGGATTTTTTATATAGAACCCATACAAGTAAAAGGACTGAAGTTAATACCAACGACCAAAATATAAAGCCAACCCAATAGAAACCCGCCCATTCATTAAACCCCTTTAATAACTATCTAATATATTTCAATGATAAAACCCAAAATAAATATTGCTGCTTATTGGAAATAAAACAATTAATGCGACAATACGTAGAATCATCTAGCCTTTGTGAATTTCAATTTAATAAAACGAATTATTTAAGTGGTTCATTATAGGAGAAATGTTATGCATAAATCCTTAATAGCAATATTGTTGTTTATAGTTCTGATTGCATTATTTATATGGTCAGACAGCCCTAAAGATTACGGTACGAGCTTACCCCCTATGCTTTCACCAGAAATACCTGTAATTGACGGAGAAATCATAACGAGTAAGGAAGCTAAATTTGAGAGCAGAAGAGGTTATCTAATAGAAATTAAAACCCAAAAAAATTTTGACCAAACGATTAAATTCTATAAATCTGAATTTAAAAAGGCAGGTACAGTGTTATCTCTTTACGATGTGTTTTTTGCGGTTTCAGAAGAAAAAATAGCTTCTGGTGAAGCAGTTCTCGGATCTACTATAATTTATCTAGAAATTTTAGACAAAGGAGACTATACTTTTGTGATTATGGCAATCCATTTATGATTTTTAATTAGTTTAAAAAACTGGCTAATAGCTAATATACTTGGGCGGAGGGGTATCAAGTGAAGGTTAAGCTTATTTCAACAATAAACCCTCAAAATCGCTCCAGGGCCCGCATGATTTTAGGACGGTTTTACTTTACCTGGCGACGGTATGCATTATGGATGAAAAACAGAGCTGCATATGCAAAAGAAATACAAAGTACCCCGCTGCCCTTTGCAGTTTTTGATTATCAAACTCCCATGCTAAGGCGCTTAAAAGATGTTGAAATGTGGCTCCAGCATAACAAAGTCAAGAACTTAAGAATTGCCTTCGAACAAATCAACGGTGTCATTCTACAACCTGGCCAGACATTTTCGTTCTGGAAGTTGGTGGGAAAGCCAACTAAAGCAAAGGGATATGTTAACGGGATGGTGCTGTATAATGGTTCTTTTAAACCTGAAGTGGGCGGCGGGCTTTGTCAGCTATCTAATCTGATATACTGGATGACTCTACATACACCTTTAACCGTTACCGAACGGTGGCGGCATAACTACGATGTTTTTCCTGACTCAGATCGCACCCAGCCCTTCGGAAGCGGAGCAACAGTTGCATATAACTACATTGACCTACAGATTACAAACGAAACAAATGCTACATTTCAACTGTTAGTCTGGGTTAGAGATAAAAGCCTCCATGGCGAATGGCGCTGCAACCTGCCGTCCGAGTTACGCTACGAAATTTACGAAACCGACCACTGTATTACTCATGAGTGGTGGGGTGGATACGTACGCCACAATGTGATAAGGAGAAAAGTATTTCATTCTGGTAATATCCTTGTGGCAGACGAGGTTGTAACCGATAACCATGCAGTTATGATGTACGAGCCCCTTCTGCCCCAGTGAAATGGTGGTTTAGTTTAGGATTAAAGCACTTTCTTAAAATCATAAAGGCGGGAGTTTTCAAAGATGAAGGATAAACTTTTTAATCTTATATTGCCGTTATGGATTATTATTTTGATTCCGCCTTTTATTTTTCTTGTATTATTTGCAAACCTAATCATAGACGGGTTAGTTATATACCTAACTTTATTGTTCAGTAAAATTTCAATAGAGAAACGGAATTTAATTATATTAATCTTAAAAGCTTGGATTTTTGGGTTTGTCGCTGATTTAATTGGGATAGTAAATCTTATACTTATTCAAGATTTTTTCAACGTCAATGCCTTTTATGCTTTTGGAAGCGGTGTTGATACATTTGCTTTTATGTTCTCAATACTCTTTGCAGGTTTATTGATTGGATTATTCAACTATTACCTGGCCCGTAAACTGGTAGATGAGAAAGTAGCTAGAAGAATCGGTCTGTCAATGGGAATTATAACAGCTCCCTGGATATTTCTAATCCCCTCACCATTGATGTAGTGCTGCAAACAACTAATTGCCAGGAGGTGTCCAAAAATTAAAAAGAATTATAAAGTCCTGATTTGCGTTATTTTATTATGTTTGCCTCTCTTTCTAACGTCGTGCGCAAGTGAGCAACCACCGAGAGAAGAGGAACAAATAAAGGATTTCTTAAGGTATGCTGTTTCGCACAAGGTTAACAGCGTCAGTGAAATTTATGCTGATATCGCAAGATTTTTCGATGATTTGTCTAATGGCAGGACGTCTATTCAAGAGTTTAAGTAGGGCTTGCTGAACGAAACAAAAACCCAATAAAATCAAGGATTTAGGAGCATATTTGTCGAAATAAGATGCATGGAAAACGCGGTAAATAATGCAAAAACCGTGCACCTGGAGGGACAAACATGTTCCAAAAAATAGAAAACCAATACTATCTCGAAGAATTCATTCTGCCCTTTGAAGGCAAATTAAGAGCCGATAACCGCTGGGTAAAACTAGCTAAGCTTATTCCATGGAAAAGTATCGAAGAACGCTATGCCAACCGTTTTACTAGCCACCGCGGTCAGAAGGCCAAACCCGTCCGGATGGCCCTCGGTGCACTAATCATCAAAGAAAGATGCGGTTTCACCGACCGTGAAACAGTGGAGCAGATCACTGAGAACCCCTACCTTCAGTACTTCATCGGCCTTAGGGAATACCAGAACCGAGCACCGTTTGACCCTTCCCTTATGGTCCACTTTCGTAAACGTTTTGGCAACAAAGCTTTAATAGAAATCAACGAAGAAATCTGCCGTGCCGCCCGGGAAGCTGATGAGAAGAAAGACAACGATGACAAT
>LOEZ01000028.1 GCA_001516055.1 Gracilibacter sp. BRH_c7a | reverse complement strand
TTTTATCTTTATAAAGATGCTTACCAATAGTGATGAAAATCATAGTGCCGATAGCGGCCTGTAAGCAAAAGGAAAAAATCAACAAACTAGTTTCACCCATTTTTTAAACCTCCTTTTCCTGGAAATCTTTTTGCTGTGCTATAGATTTTGGTTTAATAAGGGTCGAGGGGCTGGTGACGGAAGAAAGAGGCAGGATGGCCAATTCATTAACGCTTTCGCTGCCATATTTAGCCTTTAAGTCCTCAAGTTCTCCACACTGGATGGCACGCATTGGGCAAGCATCCACACAGGCCGGATTATCTCCTTTATCGATTAAATCTTTGCACATATCACATTTACTTACTTTGCCGATTTCTTCTATGAATTGAGGGACTCCATAGGGGCAGTTCCAGGTACAGAAGCGGCAGCCGATACATTTTTCTTTATCGTGATCCACGATACCATTATCTAACTTATGCATGGCCTTGGTAGGACATCCTTGTACGCATTTTGGATTGGCACAATGGTTGCAAGTACCGGAATAATGGTAGACCCCAGGCTTAGGATAAGCACCGGTTTCAAAAGTTCTTGCTTGTCTAAAAATCGTACCGACTTTTAAATCGTTTTTATCTTTACAGGCAATCTGACAGGTTCTACAGCCTATACATACAGTCATATCAAAGTAAAATCCCTTTTGAGCCATTATTATTCACGCTCCTTTCTAAAAAATAATTCTCTGCGGTTTTTCAACATCTGGAACTAGTGGAGTACCAGAATACTTCTCCATATTCACTACGCAGCTATTCCAGCCTGAAGCGCCCTGACCGGTAGAAATCGGGCCACACAGAATATTATCCGCACCACCGCGGTCGATGCCGGTTTTTTCATCCATATCCACCCAAGAACCGTGAGGTAATCCAATGACACCTGGCATAAAGCGGTCGGTCAATAAAGCAGTACGTAAAGTTTTTCCGTGCTGACTTGTCAACAAGACAGTATCACCATCGCTTATGCCTTTTTCTTTGGCGTCTTGTGTATTGATGAAAAGAGGGTTGGGCCATGTTTCTCTTAGCCACTGAACATTATCGAAAACAGTATGGGACCGACGTAAATAGTGAGGATTAACAACTTGATAGGGATAATCACCTTTAACTTTATTATTCCAATCGCTAAAGGTTGCTTCGTAACCTTCCACAGGTGGGGTATGGGTTGGGATAGCTTCAATTTTGCCATAACCCATATTATTGATTCTTTCAGCTAATGCTCTGGAATAAATCTCCATCTTGCCACTCTCAGTATTGACTGGATTGGCTTCTGGATCATCTCTGAAGTCTTTGTAAGCTATATAGCCGTAGTTATCACCGGGCTTTCTTTCAACTTGGTAAAGGCCTTTTTCTTGAAATTCTTGTAAGCTAATTTGACCTTGCTGAGGTTCACCTTCAACGCCCCACTCGGCAATATCTGCTTCGGTAATGGTAACCAAAGTAGCTTTAGTTTTGCCGTCTGGCAGTGTCACTTTACATCCGGCGATTTTATTAAAGAGTTGTTGCTTGGCACCGAAAGGAAATGCCTTATCTGTATCTACTCCCAGACGTTTCCCCAATTCTATTGCGATCCATTCATCACTCTGACATTCATACAGTGGTTCAGTAATCTGAGAATACATAATTAGAATCTCTCGATTACCTGTTAAGAATCCGCCGGGTTTTTCCCACTCGGTAGTGAGTGGAAGCACAAAGTCGGAATATTTAGCATTAGTGGTCAAAAATTGACCATGACTAACTACTAGATCAACTTTACGATGAGCCTCGATTCCTTTGGTCATACCATCAGCAGTTTGCAGTCTTGCATTTCCAGCATGGTAAATCATATGAATATCGATATCTCTCATTTCACCTTTAAACCATTTTTTGTTACCGGTGTAATTATATTTGCCATCAATAATGCCTCGCCACATCTCTGTATGATTCATACTATCGTCGACGGGGTTTTTAACCGATGGCAAACCGTCTTTACCAGCACTTACTAAACCTGGTCCGCCATTGCTAGAACCGGTGTGGCAACTTACTCCACACATATGACCTGATTTTCCATAATGACCTGTCATCGCCCCGATAGTCATAATAATATGGGGGAGACTATCTGCATTTTGAGTTCTGGCTGAGGCCCAACCAAATATAATAGCTACTTTCTTGTTTTTATTCATGGCCCTAGCCAAATAGCGGATTCTATTAGGCTCTACACCACAAATTTCAGATGCCCATTCAGCACTTTTAGGAATACCGTCATAAGTTCCTAAAACATAGTCTTTGAAGTTACCTTTAGGATCTTCGCCTTCAGGCATACTATCTGCATCAAAGCCTATTGTATTATTCTTTAGATACTCCCAGTCAATTAAAGGGTTGGTAATAGGATCATCTTCTACGATTAAGGTATGAGCAACTCCTATTAACAGAGCTGTGTCTGTAGAGGGACGAGAAGGAATCCAGTCTGCCTCCATTAAGGCGTAAGTATCATTATAATATGGGTCAACAGCAATGAATTCAGCTCCAGCTTTTTTCACTTGCAGGAAATTGTAAGCAGGATTACCGGCGGAACTCCATGCAGGATTCATGCTGAACATTATAACAGTATCGCAGTTACGTATATCCAATCTGTCATTAATACCCTCAACTGCTGATGGCCCAATACCAACTGGACCGCTAGTACCGTGCCAAGTGCCTCTGGATGTCGTACCCCAATTGCCTACACAACCACCATATAAAGATAAAGTCTTAGTGATTTCCCCACCATTGACAAAGAAAGCACGGTTGCCGTGTTCTTCTTTGATTCTCTTTATTTCCCCGGCAATGTTATCTAAGGCTTCTTCCCAGGATATTCTTACCCATTCGTCTTGTCCACGCAGTTCTTTATTACCGCCACCAGGAGCCCAATTCTTTCTTCTCATCGGATACTTCAAGCGATCGGCACCAAAAACCTGTTGTCGTTGAGAACGTCCCCGAACGCAAGCTCTTTGTTGTGGATAATCAGGACTATCCGGATGGGTATCATCGGTTTTTTGTCGTACAACTACACCATCAACCACAAGTGCTTTATTCAAGCATCTACTACCGCAGTTATGCCAGCAGGCAGCAGTAATCCATTTGCCTTCTTGATCGGCTGTTGGATTGGCACTTACCGACATTAACGAATTGCCGCATCCCGCTAAAGACAAGCTGGCAGCAGCAGCTGTGCTCGCTTTAATGAAATTTCTGCGGCTAAGGTTTAGATTACTAATTCTGTCGATTAAATCAGCCATTTGTGTTATTTACCTCCTTACAACATACTTATAAAAAGTTACCAATCAAAAATTGAAAAAGTGCCTCCCCTCTCCAAGTTGTATATTAGGAAAACATGAATAGATTTTATAGTGTATTTTATCACAAAGTTATTAACCAACTAATAATATAGGCACTAAAAGGTTAACAAGATATTAACGAAATATTATTCTTTTCTTATATTATCATTTCTTGAGGGAGAGAGGGGTATATAATCACAGTCCTTCAACAACCAATGTTTTACATCTTTAAGCTTATATTACAAATTAGTTCCAAAATCTTCTTCTACTCTCTTCTTTCAAATTAAAACAATTTTATAAGAAATTTTTCATTAAGAACTTATTAATAGTTTGTTAGAAATATTGTTCTGTATTTCTATTACAACTGGATGTATAATACAAATAATTAAATCTATCTCCCTTGTTTAAACCTGTAAAAAATAAAAATCCATTTGTTTTTTTAAAAAACCGAAGGATTTATCAGCCAGAATCATTATTATATTATCAGGATAACACAGGGATTAATTATTAGGAGGGAATACTATGGAACCTATTCTAGGAATGCTAACCCCTACTGTCGCAGTAATTCTTTTGGTACTTGCTTTAATTATATTCGGACCTGGAAAGCTACCTGAGCTAGGAAAATCACTAGGACGGGGGATTAAAGAATTTAAATCAGCATCGACTGAAGAAGAAGCAGCTGAGAAAGCAAAGGATGTAAAAAAGATAGATTCTTCAGAGACGAAGGATAGCTAAAATTGTTTTTCAGAGACGAGGGATAGCTATATCTTTTGTTGTTAAGGTTAGATATTAATATAAATAATGATTTTTTACCTCATAGCGTGTGAAAACTTTTTAAGTATAACAGCTCACATTTTTAAATAATGGCTATATAGTTACATGACTATATAGCCATTATAATTAAAACAGGAATTGGTTTAGCTCTGTGAGGAAAGCTATGGATACGATTAATTCAGTTATAGCTATGAATCTGAGGGAGTTTTTTTATGCAAGATAGACATGAAATAATTAAAAACATCATTAAAGATAATAAACTCTGTACCGCTCATGATTTAGATCATGTGCTAAGAGTATATAACCTTTGTAAGCGGCTTGCAGTGCATGAAGCGGGGGTGGATATGGACATCTTGATCCCTGCAGCTTTATTGCATGACATTGCCCGAGTTATAGAAGATGAAGATAAATCAGGAGAGAGTGACCATGCTGTGCTGGGGGCAAAGATGGCTTCAGGGATTCTAGAAAGATTGGGTTATGAAGAGGGCGCAATAGAAAGAATAAAACATTGCATCTTAGCCCACAGATTCAGAAGTGGTCACAATCCTGAGACCATTGAGGCTAAAATACTTTTCGATGCTGATAAACTCGACGTAATAGGTGCTATTGGGATAGCGCGTTCATTTATGGTGGCTGGACAGCATGGCGAAAAATTGTTTCAAGATATACCAATTGAAGAATACATTGTGGAGAATGTAGGGGAAAACGGCAGAATAAAGGATAATTCTAAACATGGGATTAATCTTGAGTTTGAATTAAAACTTAAAAAGATTCCTCAGAGACTTTACACTAAAAAAGGGAAAGAGATAGCCCTTAGAAGAATCTCTTATATGGAAGAGTTTTTTCGTATTCTGAGAGAAGAAATTAACGGAGAAAACTGAAATCTGGAGAGTAGAGTGTGAGTTTAAGGATTAATGTAAAATCAGTTCTTGGTTAGTAGTTTGAATAATACTGATAGTAGAGGACCTTTAGACATAGAAAGGGGTGCTAACTATGATCAAATATATAATATTTGATTTTGATGGAACGTTAGTTGACTCTAAAGAGGTTGTTCTATCAGTATATAATGAGCTTGCTCATAAACATAGGTTCAAAAATATGAAGGCCGAAGATATTGAAACTTTCAGAAGACTATCTTTTGGTGAAAGGCTTAAAGAACTGGATCTGCCTATGTATAAAATCCCGTTCTGGATTATGGAGTTTTATAAATTATACAGTCAAAAAATAAAAGATTTAGTTTTGTTTGAAGAGATGAAAGAAGTATTAAATGAACTGAAAAACAAAGGGTATGATTTAGCGATTATCTCGTCAAATTCTGAGGCTAATATTAAGGAGTTTTTGCACAAAAATAAGTTAGATTATATAGAACAAATTCTGTGTTCCGAGAAGATATTAGGTAAGGATAAGGTTATTAACGAATTTCTTAGAAAAAACAAACTTAAGAATCTTGAGATAATCTATATCGGAGATGAAGAGAGAGATATTGTGGCATGTAAGAAAAATGGTGTCAAAATAATCTGGGTAGAATGGGGATTGGATGTAATAGAAACAGTGAAGCATAAGTTTCCGGATTATGTAGCCCAAAAACCCAAGGATATCTTAGAAATAATAAAATAAAGGATTGCAGAAAACTACTCATTGGGTGTACAATAGCCAATAAAAGAAAAACGGCAATTAGCCGTTTTTCTTTAAACATATACCCTTCCGGAAAGAGTGATGATAGACCTTGAAATCAAGCAATATGTAGATGTTAAATTGCTCTGCTATTTTTAGCCATTATGGATTGTAAGAGAGAGCTATGAGAAGAAGCGTTTATTTTATTAGTAGATAAAGAAGACTCATCATGATGAGTACTCGTTCCCACAAAGTGGGCACCTCTGACAATTTTAAGAAAGTTAGCAACAATATCGCCAAACAATCTTCCCGTTGGGCCAACTTCTAAGAGGTTTTTAACATTAATATTACCATGTAATTCTCCATTTATAAGTAATGAATCAGCCTGGATATTACCAGTGATAAGCGCAGATTGAGCTATATCGAGCTTACCTGAGACAATAATTTCCCCTTCGATTTTGCCCGCGATTCTAACATCACCTTTGGATTCGATAGTACCTATTACCAAGCAGTTCTCGGGAATATACATATTATTGAGGCTGAGAACATTCTGGTTTTTCCCCGTATCTTTTAGATCGGATTCTGATTGAAGACCTATTATTACTCCTGAATCTTTGGAACGACTATCTTTAAAACCAAACAAACAATCACTTCCCTTAATGTTAAAATAAGGTAAAATTATATCTTTATCAACATGATAATACATGATGATAAGCTTTTATATATTACGTTGGTCCCTTTACAATAGGACCAAAGAACTGTTTTTGATGATTTTGATAACTTTTAATAATTTTATATCAAGATATGGAGATGAAATAATGCTAAAAATGATAATTTTAGATAAACCTTATGTTTCGAGTTTCCTTCAAAAAACTCTTGAAGAAATGAACGTAAATGTCCTGAAGAATGAATTTACTAAGGAGCTTCAACTATCCGATAAAATATCATTTGTGGAAAAGCCATCATCAATTATGATGTCGGCCAAAGACAATAATAATCTTATTTATTGTACTTCGGAAAATAGTATTGATTGGATTATGGAGAATTTAAACTTTCTGGATTTACCCGAGAAAATTAAAGTTTTTAAAGATAAAGTTAGATTCAGAGAATTACTAAAAGAAATTTACCCGGATTTCTTTTATAAAGAAATTAAGTTTGAAGAATTAGACAGAGTTAATATTGTTGAATTGAAAATGCCTTTCATCCTTAAACCTTCTATAGGTTTTTTCAGTATGGGTGTATATAAGCTCAATAACACTGAGGAATGGAATAAAGCCCTCGATGAATTAAAGCAAGAGGTTAAACAATTTAATGATAATTTTCCACTAGAGGTAGTCAATCCCGATAAATTTATTATTGAGGAATATATAGACGGACAAGAATTTGCTATTGATGCCTACTATAATAATGAGGGCAAGCCTATAATTCTAAATATCCTAAAGCATTTATTTAGCTCAGATACAGATGTTAGTGATCGTATTTATATTACATCAAAGGAAATTATGGAAAGATATCAAACGGTTTTCTTGGATTTCTTATCTAAGATGGGGAACTTGATATCTTTGAAAAATTTTCCTGTTCATATTGAAGTAAAAGTAGACTCGAAAGACAAAGTAATTCCTATAGAAGTAAATCCTATGAGATTTGCCGGATGGTGTACCACTGATATGGCTTACTATGCCTACGGAATTAATGTTTATGAATACTTCTTCTCCCAAAAAGAACCAGACTGGGATAAAATTTTAAAAGATAAAAAAGATGAAATTTACAGTATCGTTATAGCCGATATTCCCAAAGATGTAGATGTTAGGGAGATAGAAATAGACTATGAATTGCTTGCCGCTTATTTCAGCAATCCTCTGGAAATAAGAAGAATAGACTATCAGAAACATCCTGTTTTTGGGTTTATCTTTGCTGAGACTAAACCAAATTACTGGAGCGAGATAGATAGTATCCTTAAGTCTGATCTCAAAGAATTTATTCGCCCCCTAACGACTAGAAAAACCCCATAGAAGAATCAAGAATAAGGTGAAAAGAGAAACTAGAAAAGTATAAAAAATCAGAGGCCTTGACAATAAGGCCTCTAACTTATATAGGAAGGAAAAAGAATCAAACATATATTAAGTCATTGATTTATTAGGTATAGAAGTACTTAAATGAAAGTAGCCTCTTTCGTATACTCCTCAGGGATTTCTATACCTAAAGCTTTTTGAGTTTCACTGTTGATCACCACTTTGAGATCTTTCTGATATTCGATTGGCATCTCTGCGGGATTTGCTCCTTTTAGAACACGTACAGCCATCTCTCCTGCTTGGTAACCATGAATCTTATAATCGATTCCGATACTTATAAGGCAGCCGCCTTCAACTTGGCTATCTTCAGCTACTATGGTGGGGATATTATTTTCGATAGCGACTTGGGATAAAGAATTGATAGATTGAGCTACTGTGTTATCGGTAATCACATAAAAAGCATCTATTTCCTTACCTGCCAGCATCTGGGCCGCTTGAAGAACTTCACTGCTATTAACTATTGGGGCGGTAATAATTTCGTAGCCAAGTTTGTCCCCGAATTCTTTAGCTTTATCCACTTGAACCTGGGAGTTGACCTCACTCGTGTTGAAAACTATCCCTATTTTTTTAGCGTCGGGAACTACCTTCTGCATCATTTCAAACTGGGCTTCAAATGGATTAAGGTCACTTACACCGGTCACATTGGTATCTGGTTTTTCTAAACTTTTTACTAATTTAGCGGCAATCGGATCAGTGACCGCGCCAAAGACTATGGGGATATCTGTAGTATTAGCCGCAACTACTTGGGTAGATGGAGTAGTTATAGAAATTATCAGATCTACTTGATCACCCACAAATTTGTTGGCGATGGTATTCATGGTGGACTGGTCAGCTTGAGCATTCTGATAATCAATATCTATATTGACACCTTGTTCAAAACCAGCGTCTTTAATAGCTTCCAACATGCCTTCTCTCACATAATCCAGAGAAGGATGTTCAACGAGTTGGATAAGGCCAACCTTCAAGATTTTATCACTGGATGCGGGGGCAGAAGAGCAGCCTGTAAGAATCAGGCTAGCAGATAACAGAATAACGAGTGTTGTGAGTAAAAACTTTTTCATTTTTATAATCTCCTCTCATAATAGCTGACTAAATCAGCTTAACTGGAATGGATTTAATTCCTGCTCTATTCAGAAGTAAAGTTGTTTGGGTTTTATATCTAAATGATGTCTTTGGCCAAGGCCACCAATCTGGGTTATCCATCAATATCCCCTCCTATAAAACAATATAAAAAACCCCCGTCCCTGAAAGGACGGAGGATTATCCGCGGTGCCACCTTTGTTGCTCTTAGAATAATTGGTATATTTGAGATATTTATCTGAGATATTCTAAAAGCATCTCTTCCAGATACGGAGAAACCTTAATTTCTCGATATCCTGTCTCTATAACGGGAAACTCCCCGGCATCACCTACTATCGGAATATGTCCGAGTTCAGCTAGCAGCTCTGAGATCCATTCAATCCAAGAATATGTATCAGACTTTCACCATCTCTGACTCGCTAGAACAGCTTACAAGGATTTACTACTTCTCATCATAGCCGTAGATTTTTAATTTATGGACGTATTCTACTATTAAAACAGGCAAAGGTCAAGAGGGTAGAGAAAAGATTATAATATAATTATAATCTTTTCTCTGATTGGGTCATTTTTAGGTATTCTTGGGCTCTGAGCATATATATGTTTGAAATATCTTTAAGATAAGCGATCTCTTCTGAAGTAAGTTCTCTTACGACCTTGGCAGGTGAACCAAGGATAAGGGAGTAGGAAGGGAATTTTTTTCTTTCTGGAATAAGAGACCCGGCACCAACTATTGAATATTCTCCTATTTCAGAATCGTTAAGTATGATAGTCCCCATCCCGATAAGACTACCCTGGCGAATCAGACACCCGTGGAGAACACAGGAATGGCCGATAGAGACATCGTCTTCGATAATCGTTGGTTGCCCTGTGTTAACGTGAATGACACTTAAGTCTTGGATATTGGTTCTTTTCCCTATATTGATGGAGTCGATATCTCCGCGCAGGACACAATTGAACCAGATGCTAGAATACTCACCTATCGTAATATCACCGATAATCTGGGATCCTTCTGCGATATAGACATGGTCTCCAATTTGGGGTTTCTTACCTTGATAGGGTAAAATCATGAGGAGGCTCCTTTCGGTGGTAGAAATTTGAAAATCAACTCGTTGGGCATTATTATAAGATTACATAATGTATTTGTCTAGAAGGAGGTAACAACATGGAGTATAGAGTCTTAGGTAAAACAGGAGAAAAGATATCAGCTTTGGGTTTTGGTTGTATGAGGCTGCCTGTTATTGATGGAAACATGAAGCAGATAGATGAACCTGAAGCTATCCGTATGATTCGCTATGCAGTAGACCATGGAGTTAACTATATTGATACAGCTTACGTCTACCATGAAGGCACAGCTGAAGGCTTAGTAGCTAAGGCTTTGAAAGATGGTTACAGGAAAAAAATTCTGTTGGCTACTAAACTTCCTATCTGGAATGTTGAAAATAGAGCAGATATGGTAAGACTTTTAGATGAACAGCTTAATAATTTGGAAACAGATTGTATAGATTTTTACCTGGTGCACGCCTTGAACAAACAGTACTGGTCTAAGCTGCTAGAGCTCGGCTTATTAGAGTTTCTTCTTGACGCTAAAGAAAAAGGTAAAGTAAAGCACTTAGGATTCTCCTTCCATGATAATTATAGTCTTTTTAAAGAAATCGTAGATGGTTTTGACTGGTCATTTTGCCAGATACAATATAATTATCTGGACGAGGATTTTCAAGCAGGGAGGAAAGGGTTAGAATATGCTTGGGGAAAAGGACTTGGAGTAGTTATCATGGAACCATTAAAAGGCGGTACTCTTGTAAAGAAGTTAACCCCGGAAGCTTATGATTTTATTTCTAAGGCCTCAATTCAGAGAACTCCTGCTGAATTGGCGTTAAAATGGGTCTGGGATCATCCTGAAGTAGGTATAGTTTTGAGTGGAATGTCCGAAATGAGTCAGGTAGAAGCCAATGTCAAGTATGCGTCTGAAAGCAGTAAACCTTTAACAGCTGAAGAAACGAAAGTTATCCAAGCTATTCAGCAGAATTACCGAGATAGGATTAAGATTAACTGTACGGATTGTAAGTATTGTATGCCTTGTCCCTCGGGGGTAGATATCCCACAGTCATTTAATTATTATAATAGGGCCTATATGTTTGATGATATCAAGGGAGCACTTTTCTGGTACAACCGAATTTCTAAAGCTTCAAACTGTTCGGATTGTGGTAAGTGCGAAGAACACTGTCCACAAAACATTCCAATTCGCGAACGGCTAAAAGATGTTAAAGGATTATTCGAAGATTGAATCTTTCCTATTTGCCTGGGGTTAAAAATAGTTTAATATTAGATATCAGTATTTGGTTTGTACAAGCTTAAAAGGCTTAGTATAAAAGGAGTAATATTAATAATGAGAGTTCGTTTTTGGCTTGCTTTATGGACGGGAAAAATAGTTGGTTTAATTATTAAAGTCTTGGGTAAAAAAGGCACAACTTTTCCAGGGGTCATAGCTCGTAAGATTTACCCTGATATAATTAAGTTACTTGCGTTATCCTTTAAAGAAGGTACGATAATTATTACCGGAACCAACGGTAAGACTACCACGAATAACTTATTAGCATCCGTCTTAAAGACCGCAGGATTAGAGGTGGCTTTTAATAGGGAAGGGGCTAATATGCTTACAGGTATCACGGGAGCCCTTTTGCAATTCACCAGTTTTTCAGGCAAGAGTAAAGCGGACATTCTCCTACTGGAAGTGGATGAGGCTACTGTGCCTGGATTATGTCAACAATTAACACCACGTCTGGCAGTGGTTACGAATTTTTTCCGTGATCAATTGGATCGCTATGGAGAATTAGATACAACCATTAACTTGGTTAAAGAGGCCTTGCCTGATGATACACAACTTATCCTGAATGCCGATGATCCACTTGTGGCACAGATAGGAATAGGTAAGGAAGAGGTTTATTACTATGGAGTGCAATCACTACCTTCGAGTAAGAAAGAGAGTTCAGAAACCAGGGAAGGTAGGTATTGTGCTAAATGTGGACAGGAGCTGACCTATACCCTCTTCCATTATGGACAATTGGGAGTCTATAAATGTCCGTTCTGTGGCTTTCAGCGTCCCGACCCTTATATTGAAGCTAAAGATATAAATCAAGGGGAACAAGGAATATCTTTCTGGGTCGATAGAGAATATCACATTCCTCTAATCGGCTCCTATAATCTGTATAATGCTCTGGCTGCTTTTTGTGCAGCTGACCGTATAGGTATAGCTAGGGAAGATATAGGTCGTGGATTACAGATATTTATTTCAGATGCTGGGAGGATGGAGCAGTTTACCCTTCCTGGATACAAGTTAACCCTAACCTTGGTTAAGAACCCTACCGGCTTTGACCAAGTTATTAAGACTTTAGCTGAAATAGATAAGCCACTGCATTTACTCATAGCCATTAATGACCTTGCGGCGGATGGTAGAGATATATCATGGTTATGGGACGTGGATTTTGAAACATTGGCAGAGAAAAGGGCTGATATTCATCAATTATTGTGCTCAGGTTTAAGGGCTGAAGATATGGCTTTAAGACTCAAGTATGCTGGGTTTACAGAAGATAAGATAATAATAGAGAAATCATTGGCCCAAGCCGTAGATAAACTGGGAGAATATCAAAAAATGGACAAAGATGCAGTCTTCATCCTTCCAACCTATACAGCTCTTTTCCCGTTACGAGATATCTTGGTTACGAAGAGGATACCGGACAGTAGAGTTAAGGGGGAGAGTGCATGAAATTAACTATTTATCATCTTTACCCTGATTTGTTAGACTTATATGGAGATAGAGGAAATGTCTTGGCCTTGGCCGCTAGATGCAGATGGCGGGGGATAGAGGTAGACATTCGCAGAGCATCCCTCGGAGATCCAATTGATTTTTCGGCAGCGGATATTGTTTTTCTGGGCGGGGGATCCGATAGAGAACAAAGTATCTTGGTTGAAGATTTAAGTTCCAGAGGAACAGACTTAAGAGATGGGATTGAAGACGGTCTTGTATTATTAACAATTTGTGGAGGATATCAACTCTTGGGACAGTATTATCAAACTGGCGAGGGGAAAAAAATCCCTGGTCTGGGAATCCTCGATTTATATACTGTAGCAGGCAATAAGAGACTTATCGGCAATGTGATTATTGAGTTAGAACCTGAATTGAAGAAAAATGTCTTAGACAGTTATGCTTCAAGCGTTGAAGAGGAGTCTGCGCAGAAACTTAATACGCTGGTAGGGTTCGAGAACCACTCGGGCAAGACTTATCTTGGATCTAACCTGAGACCATTGGGTAAGGTCCTTCGAGGATATGGTAATAATGGAGAAGATGATGAAGAAGGAGTACGATACAAGAATGTTTTCGGCACTTATCTCCACGGGCCATTTCTGCCAAAAAATCCCCATATTGCTGATTTACTAATAAGATTAGCTTGGGAAAGAAGAGAAAATGTTTCAACGGTATCGCTTTTGGGAGATAATATGGAAATAGTAGCTCATCAAGCCATAATATCAAGGTTTGGTAGTAATAGGTAACGAAGGATTAACAGTTATTGCAGACTACTGGAAAAAATTACATGGTGAAGAATGGTAATTATATACCAGAATTGCTTGTACTACACAGCATGTTCGTTGACACTTTCTAGGTTAAATAGCTATAATAGAGTAAGAATTCTTTTTCATATTGTCAAGGGGGTGCCTAGCTTGGCAGAAACTAGACGTATTATGGTCTGTTTACCGGAAAGTATTATTGATGAAGTGGATGATATTGTATCCAATGAAAAGAAGAATCGCAGTGAGTTTATCAAAGAGGCTGTCTATAGTGTCCTTTTAGAACGACGTAAAGCTGGGGTACGGGAGCAGATGCGTCAGGGATATGTAGAAATGGCTCAGATAAACCTAAGTATGGCGGTAGATTTATGCCAAGCTGAAGAAGAAGCAACGGTCTGTTATGAAAGGAAATTAGCGTGGAGTGTAGGCTATGAGTATTAGACGCGGGGAAATCTTTTATGCGGAGTTAAACCCCGTTATCGGTTCAGAACAAGGAGGAACAAGGCCCGTTTTGGTTATCCAAAACGATATTGGAAATCAGTATAGTCCTACTACAATTGTGGTAGCGATTACATCCCAAATTTCTAAGGCTAAGCTTCCAACTCATGTGGAAGTCAAATCCAAAAGAAGTGGATTAGAAAGAGACTCTGTTATTTTGACCGAACAGATTAGAACAATTGATAAAAGTCGTTTGAAGGAAAAAGTTGCGGTTCTTGATGAAGAGGTTATGCTCAGGGTTGATGAAGCAATAGAAGTCAGCCTTGGGTTAACCGAGATCTAGCCAAATCAAGAAGCTGAATTACATATACAGTGGTTTCACTCAGCGTCTTAGGCTTTAAACCCCTCGACGCTTATTTTATTTTTTGTTCTTTATGTTATATGATGATTAATATTTGTGCGGTTGGCTCTATGCACGATATCAGCATAAAATATGGACAATAATTTCAGCAGAGTTTGATTTTAGGAAGATGGGGGTACGAACAGGTGGATTTTAATAATATTATTGCTGGGGAGATGAAACTAAAGCCCTGGCAGGTTGGAGAAGTAGTTAAATTAGTCGATCAGGGCAATACAATCCCTTTTATTGCACGGTATCGCAAGGAAGCGACCGGAGAACTGGATGAGACTCATTTAAGAAGTATTGTGGAAAGATTAGAATACCTTCGCAACTTAGAAAAAAGAAAAGAAGAAGTTATACGACTCATTGATGAACAAGGAAAACTGGATGATTTGCTAAGAGCCAAGATTCAAAAAGCGGTTAAATTGCAAGAAGTAGAGGATTTATATAGACCGTTTAAACAGAAGAAAAAGACCAGAGCTTCTGTGGCTAGGGAAAAAGGATTGGAACCTCTAGCCATGTGGATATTAAGTCAACCTCCAGAAGCAGACCCTCAAGAAGAGGCTTCAAATTACCTGAATCCAGAGCAAGGAATAAATAATGTGCAAGATGCGCTTAATGGGGCACTTGATATAATCGCCGAGGAAGTATCAGATAATGCTGATGTTAGAAGTTTGGTTAGAATGAAAACTTATGAATCGGCGGATATTGTTGCTAAGGCTAAAAAAGAAGAACGCTCGCCTTATGAGATGTACTATGAATACAAGGAACCAGTAAGGAAGATTCCGCCGCATAGGGTATTGGCTTTAAATAGGGGAGAGAAGGAAGAATTTCTAACGGTTGGTATCTCAGTTGAACCAGAAATGATAATTCCTCTTATCGAACAAAAGTATCTGGACAAAGGGATGAAGAAAGTACCTTGTTCCAAACTTGTAGCTGAAGCAATCCTGGATTCTTATAAGCGCTTAATCTTTCCTTCCATAGAAAGAGAGCTTCGGACAGAGTTGACAAATAGGGCAGGAGAGCAAGCAGTTAAGGTGTTTGCTGCCAATCTGCGTCAATTATTACTGCAACCTCCGGTGAGAGGGAGAGTAATCATGGCTATTGATCCTGCTTATCGGACAGGATGCAAGTGGGCTTTGATTGATGATACTGGGAAACTATCTAAAGTAGGAGTAATCTATCCTCACCCTCCCCAGAACCAAAGAGAACAATCAAAAAATGATATTCTCAAAGAAGTTAGTGAAAACGGAGTCCAAATAATTGCAGTAGGAAATGGCACCGCTTCTAGAGAAACCGAGGAATTGGTTGCAGAGATTATTCGAGAGAATAATCTTCAATTGGAATATATTATTGTGAGTGAGGCGGGGGCCTCGGTATACTCAGCTTCCCCCCTGGCCAAGGAAGAGTTTCCTGATTTCGATCTTTCCCTTCGTAGTGCGGTATCCATTGCCCGCCGTCTGCAAGACCCCTTAGCCGAACTTGTTAAGATAGATCCTAAATCTATTGGAGTAGGGCAATATCAACATGATGTATCTCCTAAGACACTGGAAAGCTCGCTTGGAGCAGTGGTAGAATCGTGTGTTAATACGGTAGGAGTTGATCTGAATACAGCTTCTTCCTCAGTATTAAAGTTCGTTTCTGGATTAAATACTACTGTAGCCAAGAATATCATTACTTATAGAGAAAAGAATGGTAAGTTCCGAAGTAGAGATGATCTCAAAAAGGTACCGCGGCTTGGTGGGCAAACTTTTATTCAATGCGCAGGTTTTATTCGTATCTCAGATGGGGAGAATTATCTTGAAAACACTCCTGTCCATCCTGAATCATATGAGCTAGCTGTGAAAATCTTAAACAAGGCTGGATTTCATGTCCAAGATTTAAAAAGTCAAACAACTAAAATAAGAACAGTACTCGCTTCATTTAAGCCGGAAGAACTCGCCCAAGAACTTAATGCGGGGATTCCTACCGTTAAAGATATAATTGAGGCTTTACAGAGACCAGGAAGGGATCCAAGGGAAGATTTACCTCGACCTCTTCTGCGCCAAGATATCACCAGGTTAGAGGACTTACAAGAAGGGATGCTTCTGGAAGGGACAGTTAGAAACATTGTCGACTTTGGCCTTTTTGTTGATATAGGTTTGAAAAATGATGGGCTTGTACATATCTCCCAGCTTAGTGATAATTTCGTAAAGCATCCTATGGAAGTTGCTTCTGTGGGAGACATAGTCAAGGTAAAAGTTTTAAGTTTAGATATCGAGAGAGGAAGAGTCGGTCTTTCTATGAAAGGGATATAGAGTTAGAACCGCACCGCAGTAAGCACTATTCGGCAGATAGCTGCCTCATGTTGCAACGTCCACGGATGGACTAATATCGCGGTGCCATGGATGGCAAGGAGCGGTAAACAGCTGCGCTCCGCCTCAATGCTCTGCTTACCGCTCTTACTTCGGTACGGTTTCATGACACTATAAAGAGAGGAAGTAAAAATATGAATGAAATAGAATCAGCGATAATAATTGCGAATGGGCGAATTCGGCCAATGTCTGAAGAAGGGGAATTTTCAGGAAGTGTATTGGTTAATGGCAGTAAGATATCAATGATAGTTAAACACTCTCTAATGAGTTCAGGAGTAGATGAGATATATCTGAGGAATATTTTTCAACTAGAAGAGAATATTCCGATTAGAGTAATCGATACACAAGGAAAGAGTGTACTTCCAGGGTTTATTGATGCTCACTGTCATGTAGGTATAGGTGAAGAGATTTATCAATATGAGGGAGACGATCTCAATGAGATGACTGACCCTCTTACACCTGAGGTGAGAGCGATAGATGGTATTAATCCTGAAGATGTGGGATTTAGAGATGCCCGCCTCGGAGGTGTTACTTGTGTATTCTCCTGTCCGGGAAGTGCCAACGTGGTTGGAGGGACAGGTGTAGTGTTGAAAACTGCCGGTAGGGTGGTAGAAGATATGATAGTCAGGGATCCCGCTGGATTGAAAGTAGCTTTTGGAGAGAATCCTAAAACTGTCTATGGTGAGCAGAAGAAGATGCCTATGACGCGGATGGGTACAGCTGCTTTACTTAGACAAGTATTGGTAGATGCACGTAATTACAAGGAAAAGCTGGAATTGGGCCAGAAAGATCCAGATAAAGCTCCCGAACGTGATTTGGGAATGGAAACAATTAACCTAGTTCTAGAGAAAAAAATGCCCTTGAGAGCACATGCTCACAGAGCAGATGATATTATGACAGCTATCAGGATAGCTCGGGAATTCGATGTGGATCTTGTTTTAGATCACTGTACAGATGGCCATAAAATTGCGGATATTATTAAAACGTACGATTATCCTGCGATTGTAGGACCTTCACTAGTGAACCGAGCCAAAGTTGAACTGAAAGATAAAACATTTAAGACTCCTGGTGTTTTAGCCGGGCTGGGTGTCAAAGTTGCAATCATGACCGACCATTCCGTCACCCCTATTGAACACCTACCACTGTGTGCGGCTTTGGCGGTACGCAATGGAATGAGAGAAGAAGATGCGTTGAAAGCAATTACTGTTTGGCCCGCCCAGATTCTGGGAGTAGCAGAAAGAATAGGGACAATAGAGATAGGTAAAGATGCTGATTTAGTTATCTGGGACGGAAATCCTCTCAGTTTGGAGTCTAACCCTGAAGTAGTTATGATTAACGGAAAAATAGTTAAACCGGAGTGAAATGGATGGAAAGCATAATAATATCCAAAAGTCCGGAAGAGACCTTTATCCTAGGAGAGAGACTAGGGCAGAAACTTGAAGGTGGAGAGGTCATCTGTCTCTATGGTGAACTAGGAGCAGGAAAAACTGTCTTTGCAAAAGGACTTGGTAAGGGGATAGGGGTAGCGGAAGAGATTACTAGCCCTACTTTTACCCTTATCCAAGAATATACCTCAGATTTAAAAAAGGACATTAAATTTATCCATATGGATCTGTATAGATTACAATATCCTGAGGAAGCTGAGACTATTGGTGTTTTTGACTATTTTCAGGAGGACTGCGTTTGTCTAATGGAATGGCCCGAGCTAATAGCCGATAGTATTCCGGCTGATATATTAGAAATTAACATTGTTGGCAGTGGGGATCTCCCAAGGGAGATCTCCTTAAAATCTTTTGGTCAAATGGTATTGAGTGACTTAATGGAATCTGCAAATAATACTTAAATCTGGTACAATGAATTGATAAGTATACTGATATATTTGAGCATTATAGTCAATGGGTAATACTCGAATATATAAGAAGTTGTGAGGCTTATGAAATACCTAACTATAGATACTACCACAAAAATTACGGCACTTTCCTTAGGTGAGGAAGGGAAACTAATCAGTGAGGGCTTTCTTCATACCCGTAAGACTCATTCGGAAAGGCTTATACCTATGCTCGAGCAGCTTCTGATAGCTGCGGATTGGGAATTGAAAGACTTGGATTTTATTGGAGTGGTTAATGGTCCCGGATCTTTCACAGGGATACGTATCGGGATTTCAACGGCCCAAGGTCTGAGTCAAGTTCTTAAAATACCTATGATTGGGATAGGTTCCCTGGATACTTTGTCATGGGCAGGGTGGGGAAGGAAAGAAGATACCGTTGTAATCCTTGATGCCAGAAAGAATGAGTGGTATTCAGCGCGCTATAGCTGGAAGGATAACAGAGAATGTCTGGAACCCCCTAAAGCTGCAAGTCCAGAAGATCTCATGATTGAACTAACCAAGCTGGATAAGGAATTTATTTTTGTTGGCGATGCGGTTCCAGGTGCGAAAGAATACCTTCAAAAAACTTTAGGTGAGAAGGCTATTATACCTTTGGAATATCAATATCTGCCAAGAGGAGCTTACGCAGCTTATGAGGCTTGGGAGAAATGGAATAATAAAGATATAACTACCGATAATTACAAGGTTGTAGAACCCTGTTATCTAAGGTTATCAGAAGCTGAAGTTAATTTTAAAAAGAAAAACGTGGTAAATTAACCAAGACAAGGATATCCTGCATAAGATGCAAAAAAAGCCGTTGAGGAGAAGGTAATGCAAAATAAAGTGCATTTACAAGATAATAATACTGGAGAGGTTTCCAATAAGGAAAAAATATCAAAGACACCAGTAATCCGTGCTATGGCCTTAGAAGATATTCCGACCATCCTAACGATTGAAGAAGTATCTTTTGCGACACCTTGGAAGGCAGAATCTTTTGAATCTGAACTTAAAGATAATTATCTGTCCCGGTATTTCTGTTTGGAAATTAATAATAGGGTTATTGGATATATGGGTCTTTGGATAGTTATGGGTGAAGCCCATATCACCAATATTGCCATCTGGCCTGGATGTCGTGGTCAAGGATGGGGAGAATACTTGATGCGTGCCGTTATGAATAAAATGCTTTCTTCCGGTGTCCGACGCTTGACTCTTGAGGTAAGGGTAACGAATGAAACAGCTCAGAATCTATATGCTAAGTTAGGTTTTCACGTTGCCGGGGTAAGAAAGAGATACTATTCAGATAACCAGGAAGATGCTTTAATCATGTGGGCAAGTTTATAATTCTGAACGCCTCAATGGAGGAATAAGCTTTGAATCATAGTAAAAGAATTTCAATCTTAGGTATTGAGACCAGCTGTGATGAAACGTCGGCAGCGGTTCTCATCAATGGTCAAGAATTAAAAAGTCATATTATCTCTTCCCAGATAGAAACCCATCAAAAATATGGTGGAGTAGTTCCTGAGATTGCTTCCAGGGAGCATTGTGTGCATATCGGGAAAGTTGTTGATCAAGCCCTTGAGGCAGCGAACTTAGGCTTCCAGGATCTTTCTGCGATAGCTGTTACTTATGGTCCCGGTCTTGTCGGGTCTCTCCTTGTAGGGGTAGCTGGAGCTAAAGCTATGGCATATGCTGCAGGAATTCCTTTAATAGCAGTTAATCATCTCGAGGGACATGTTTATGCCAACTTTCTTGAACACCAAGATATAGACTTTCCATTACTTGCTCTCTTAGCCTCAGGTGGGCATACCAATCTCATACTATTTAAGCATCACCTGGATTATGAGGTTTTAGGAAGAACCCGAGATGATGCAGCAGGCGAGGCTTTTGATAAGGTTGCTCGTACTCTCGGTCTTGGTTATCCGGGAGGACCCTATATCCAAAAAGCAGCTGTTATTGGAAATCCTCAAGCCTATGATTTCCCTAGGGCAATGTTAGAACCTGGAAGTTTCGATTTTAGTTTCAGCGGTTTAAAATCTTCTGTACTTAACACTTTAAATACAGCCCGCATGAAAGAAGAAAAAATAAACATAAACGATCTGGCAGCCTCTTTTCAGATGGCTGTAGTAGATGTCCTTATCCGAAAATCTTTGAAGGCTTTAGACCAGATATCTGTTAAGACCTTCGCTTTAGCGGGAGGTGTGGCTGCTAATAGCGTTCTGAGGGAAGCCTTAAGCCCAGCACTTGAAGAACGTAAGATAAGGTTTATCTATCCTTCGCCTGTTTTTTGTACAGATAATGGAGCCATGATAGCCATGGCTGGATATTATCACTTTTTGGCTGAGAATAAGGCATCTTGGAAACTAAATGCTGTTCCCGGCTTAAGTCTCTGATATCTTGTTTCATTTACTCAAATGATATTAGGGGAAACTAAATCTTTATCAATAACAAAACTTATCGACAAAAAATTAAGAAAATAATTATTTGGGAGCGTGGTTAAGTTGTTGATAAGAAAGCAATAAGTTATCCACAGAGGCTGTGGATATTGTGGATAAAGGGAGTAAAAAACGTTAAAATTCATCTTTGGGCTTGGGGATAAAATAATAGTGAATGAATGGTTATTGTGAACAAATCTTAAGGAATTTTTGTTATTGAATCGAAATATATCTTATAAATTAAAAAGATTGCGGAAAATTGTAGTATTCAGATTTTGTCTTAATGTACTAGCTTTATGAGAGAGGTAAAGAGAATTGGCAGCTTTATTAGGATGTATCGGATTTGGAGTGTTTTTAGGGTGGAAAAAGCTCTTACCAGAGAAAATTATAGCTAATAGTGGGAGAATTATTACGATCGCTATCATGATCCTACTTATTACGATGGGACTTAAGATTGGCCTTGATAAACAAACCATGAATAATCTTGGGATGTATGGTCTGCAAGCATTCCTATTTGCCTTTATAACCATTTTTTTTAGTTTAGGGTTTGTGGCTTTTCTTGAGAAATTATTTGCTTCAGAACTTGTTATTGTTTCCGAAGAACAAATGGAAGTCATGACGGACTCTCATCCAAATCCTTACAGGATGACGTTTAAAATAATTGGAGCTTTCTTCCTAGGTATTGCCCTAGGGCTAGTATTCATTCCGACTTGGGTAAATGATATACTCCCATCTCTTACGAATGGGGCACTTTATTTTACTCTCTTTGCTATTGGTATCGATTTAGGACATAATAAACAAATTTGGAAACAGTTCATGCAACTTGGTCGCTTTGTTTTTCTTGTTCCTCTCGGCGTTAGTCTGGGCAGTGTGATTGCGGGGATGCTTGTTGGAAAGTTTTTGGGTTGGACAGTTTGGGAGGGAGGTGCCGTTGGGGCTGGTTTCGGTTGGTACAGTCTTTCGGGAGTGCTTATCTCAGAGATACACTCGGTGGCTCTTGGCACCATTTCTTTTCTCAGTAACGTAATTAGAGAGATCCTTACTATTGTTATTACACCATTTCTGGTTGGAAGGGTAGGTAAGCTTACCTTGATTGCTCCAGGAGGGGCAACCACCATGGATACAACATTACCTATAATCGCAGCATTGGGCCCTCCGGGAATTGCAATAATTGCTTTCATCAATGGATTTGTACTTTCTTCACTTGTCCCAATTCTAGTTCCTTTATTGTTAAGCTAATATATCCTTTTTTGAACAAAGGAGGTTGTTTCAGATGAATGAAAAAGGTGAATTAAGAAGAGTTGCTCTTACAAAGAGAAGTGCCTTGGATGAAAGTCAACGCAGGGAGAAGAATAAATCGATTTTAAAGAATATCTTAGCTTTGTCGGAGTTCGAATATGCAAGTACGATTATGGCATATCTAGATTTCCGGGGTGAGGTAGAAACAAGAGAATTAGCAGCAGAAATACTAAATAGGGGGAAACGTTTGGTTGTTCCCTTATGTAATAATGATAATCTAATTCCTTGTCTAATTAACAATTTAGACCAAGATATTCATGCTGGCACATGGGGAATCTTAGAACCGAGGAAGGACAGACTACGCCCTCTTCCACCACTGGAGATTGATTTGGTGATGGTCCCCGGATTAGCTTTTGATTATCAGGGAAATAGGTTAGGTTACGGCAGAGGATACTATGATCGCTTTCTTCCTCAGTTAAAAGAAGGTGTGTTAGCGGCAGGACTGTGCTTTACATGCCAGCTAGTAGACAGGATCCCAACTGATGAGTATGATTTCAAGATGGATATTCTCATCACAGAAAATGGTGTAATCTATCCTGGATAGATGTTGTTTTGCCATAGCCATACACAATAGGCATGATGCAAAGAGAACGGATTGGTAATTTGTAACAGTTCACCTGTTTGTACCATATCCTGAACTAGATTGATTTTCAAAGTAGGATGTGGCAGGATGCTAGAAGATATTCCTCATTTATTGGCGATGCTTTCGGGAATATATGGAAACAAAAACCTCCTGAATAACCCCTGACTGGGTTAAAGAAATGGAGGAATAACTTTGAAAAGAGATGCTCATTATTACGCTACATTAGCTTTATGTCGGGCATGTGGTTTTAATAAAGAAAGTGCTTATTTGATTGCTTATGCTTCACAATTTGTTGATGATGCTAAGATTAATTTGATGTTTATAGATAACCCTAAGGCTGAGATTGAATATAATATTGTTGATAATCAGCCTGCCTTTACTGATATGGCTACTTGTCACACTTATTTTTGGCTAAAGGCATTGAATTGTAAGGAAATGGAAAAAAATACATGTGCTTTTCATTTTGTGCCAGGATGTGGGGGTAACAATCCTACCCAAAAGCTTCGGTGTAAGGAAGAATCTCCGCTAATTTTAGATATATTAAACGATGTATTATTAGAGGATGATTTAATTAAGCTCGGTATTGTCCTTCATGCTTATGCAGATACATTCTCTCATCAGGGTTTTGGTGGGTTTATAGATAAAATAAATTATATAAAAAATTGTAAAGCAAAAACTGAAGGTTACTTAGGGCTAGTGGACAGTATTGTCTATTTATTTGAGTATTTTAGTCAATATGAAGATGAAAGTTTATTAAATCGTATTGTGCCAGCTTACGGACATGGACAAGCAATGGATTTTCCGGACATTCCTTATCTGGAATGGTCGTACGAATATGATGAGTCTGAGGATTCTAGTGGTTGTTATAAGGAGGTAGATGTTAATAACAAAGTCAGGTTTAAACGAGCTTTTCGCGGAATTGAAAAATATTTGAAGATGTATCTGCTAAAGCATGGTAAATATGCTGATAGTAATAATCAGGAGTTCGAAAGATTCGATATGTTTATAGAAACCCTCTTATTAGAGAAGACAGATAAAACAAGAGAAGAGAAATGGAAAGCACTTTTGATTGAACAAAACTTATTTAGGATATATGAGCTGGATTTAATCGTTTATGATGAGAATAAATGGTTGGAACAAGCGTTTGTTAATTTTGACCCGCTTCTTTTTTATAATTGGAAAGTTGAAGGAGTACAACTAGCAGAAGATTTTCTGGATTCTTGCTGGTATCAATTTTATTTAGCTGTTAAATGGTATAAGCAAAAATTCTTTGGATACTGTATCAAATATCAATTGTGTTTTCCTGACTAATAAACAAATGTTAAGAAGACCGTACCTTCTGTTGCTTGCGCATGAGGGGCACGGTCTTCTAACATTAATTTTGATTTGATTCAGGTTTTACAATTACATAAAAGTCTAGTTTCCAATATGCCGGAAAAAATCAAATTGCTTCTTTTATAGTGGCTAAACTGAAGAGGGTAATCAGACTCAAAATTATAGGCACGACTAATTTCCCGGATAATTGGTAATTTTTCCTTGGATATATATTACTTTGATAAATATTACATAATAATTCATTTTTTCTTTGGATCATCCAATCCGTAACCTTTGTTCGCGTCCTTGGTTGCTGTGTGCGAGGAATGTCAAAAGTAAAATTAACTGTATTACCGACAACTGTATATTCATTATCAGAGTATCCTGCACTACGAAAGCCACCCAGAAATGCGTCCCGCATTATCTCATCTTTTAAGGTTATGCTAATATCCATCGATAATTCTGAAGGCTCGGAAAATTCTCCTAGCTTAAAACCAGTCAACCACCAATGTGTTCCTTCTCGGGCAAAGAGAATACTGCCATTCTTTTTTAAAGTATATGACATTTCTAGCAGATTGTCTTCGCTGGCACAGTTATAAAAAGTATCATTATAGATACCTAGGATTTTTACATCTATTCCTCCTGTATATACGCCAATCTCACCACCTGTTACCATACCATACTGGCCTTTCCAGAATTCTATTAGCCATTTTTCTCCATCATATTCAAAGTAGACCGGTTCGCAATCTATTATCATACTTAAAGGTGATGCTGCTTCGTCATATAGGTGACAAAAACCAACATCTCTTTGCCAGGAATCCATAGTAGAATAAAAAATGTCTTGGTTTGGATCATGGGCGTAGCCGGCTATAGCTATTAGACTTTCTAGGTTTTTATTACCTGGTTTTTGAAGTAACGACCCTAAGCCGTTTCTTCTATTTAAAGATCTGATTTCCGGAAATAGCATTTCATATCCGCCTCCTCCAATTATATAATAATGCTTATATATATTATGAAGGATGGACAATCTCTGGAACTAGATTGTCCATCCTTTTGTTTTTTTATTGATGAAAGGATTGTTAAATTTAGATGTGTTTTTGTATTTAATTGAGCTTGTCACTCCTTGTCCCAAAAAATCATATAATGCAAAGAGAAATAAACTGTAAAGTGAGGGAATGACCAGTGAAGGCTATAGGATTTGTAGATTATGAAAATATTTGGGAGGGCCTTCATGAATATGGCTATAGACTTACACCTGAGGAATTCATTCAACTCCTTGAAGAATATGCAAATTATATTGAAGTAGATTTAACGGCCATATATCTCTATGCCAACTTTGACAAGGAAGAATTCTGGAGAACGCAAACAGCTTTTGAGAAAGAGAGTATCTTTACTCGTCATGTTTATGGAAAGAATAACTATGTTAATACGGAGGTCCGCCATAATGCTGCAGATACGGAGATGATGCTGGAAATACAGGATATACTCCTAACGAAGCCCAGTGCAGCAGATGTTATTCTCTTATTCTCAGGAGATGGTGATTTTCTTCCGATTATTAGAAGAGTTCGTGCTTGGGGCAAAGACATTCGGATTATAGGTGTAAAGAATAAGATTCATCAATTGTTACATCCTTATTGCGAAAGCTTCGATGTATTTTGTACCCTTTTGAAAAAGGGATCCTCAGAATATAAACCCTCTGACGATCTGGTCAAAGGTATTAAGTTAATTGCTGAAATGCAGATAAAGCTTCCGTACGTTGCTTCTACCCGGGCGCGTATGGCTTTAAGTAAAAAGCTGGAACGTACTACGTCAGAAATAAAAGATTATATTCAATATTTGTTTACTGAAAACTATTTAATTGAAAAAGAGACTTATGACTCTAATTTAGTAATTAAAAAAACAAAAATATATTTATTGAACCTGGATAATATTGGGATTAAAAATATAGTGGGAGATTTGATTGATCAGCTAAAAGTTCGTTATTCTCGTCTAGATTATCTGACGAGGGCGGAGGAGGATCAGGATAATGACTGATAATAATCTCTCATACACGGACTTACTAGCCAATATGTTAAATAGTTTAATACAAATAGAAAGGCTGAGTGATTATCAAGAATCAGGCATAAAGAAACGTTTCATACGCGGTTATGATATTTATTACCAGATCTTATTAGGTCTAGTAAGCCAGGGCATTATAAAAAGTGAAAAGATGATGGGAATATTTGAGTTCTTAGATAATATCGATTCAGATTTGGAGAAGATTATCTTAATCAAAAATACCCTTTCAGAATTTAGTCTTGATAATTATAAAAATATTAGTAAATCTAGCAACCGTATTATGAGTTTAATCAAAGCTATTGATTCGGATATTAATAAGTTTTATCTGCTAAAAAATTCTATTCAAGGGTTAAAATTCAATTATTATAAGAATACAATTAGATCTCTAGGTATCTTAAGTAGGAAATAAAAAAAGAAAATATTTAGAAGAGGCTGCCTATAGGCAGCCTCTTCTTGGTACGACGAGCCAGTCCTCAAACGTTCTTCCTCTCAGTTTCAATCGATTCGAAAATAGTTGTTCAAAAGAACCTGGCAAGTATTTTTTGAATTCTAAGCGGCGAATAATAATCTCCCAATTAGGAAAAGTATCAAGGCTAAGATTAGTAAAGCGATTGCAACAAGAGGACTGACGATAATCAATACCCCTAGACCAATTAGTAAGGCACCAATAATTATAGCCAGAATAATACGACCGATGACTGGAAAGGGGCGAGGGGTTGGAACTGGGGTTTTAATGCAACATCCACCAATTCTATCAAATAATAAAGCCATTGGATGTTCCTCCTTCTTTAGTTCAAGATGACCCATTAATTCATGGGTTTCATAAGAAAATGACTCATCTGATATTTTGAGCTTGAATCTTAAAAATGGAGAAACTCTGTTAAAGATAGTTTGGGAAGAAGCACCTCAGCTTGTCTGTTTTATAATATGCCGCTTGTCATTGTATGGTTCACCTATCAGCGAAGTTTTATTAGAATCTACCAACTAATTATATATTATTACTAAAATTTACCTTAAGCAATTGACAAAACTTGATGGGTAGAATATATTTTAATTGTAAAATGATTTGACTCTCAAAGCATTTGTAAAGTGGTGTGGTATGAATAACATTTATGGTACTCTTAATGAGTTATTAGTTAAACTTTTTAACGATATCCTCCAGATTGAGGAAGATGCTCTCAAGATTGATGAGTTTAGTAATCTTTCAATTACTGAAATACATGTTCTTGAAGCTATCGGACCTGAAAAAGCGAGGAATATGTCCTCGGTTGCTCGGGATTTGGATATTACGATCGGCACCTTGACGATAGCGATCAATAACTTAGTCAGGAAAGCTTATGTAGATAGAGTTCGATGTGATAAAGATAGAAGGATCGTGCTTATATCACTTTCTGATAAAGGCAAAAAAGTTTATAGACATCATGAAAAATTCCATGAGGAAATGATTAATACTACAATCTCAAGACTTTCAGATGAAGAGATGAAAGTATTAATTTCAGCTTTGGGAAATATAAATAGTTACTTTAAAGAGAAATATAATCATAAAAAGCAGTATAAATAAGAATGTTATGAATTTAACAAAAAAATTTCAAGTATCACAAATAGGAGGAAAAAAGGATGACAATTAAAATTGTTACAGACAGTACATGTGATCTTCCAGCCAATATAATTCAAGAACTAGGGATAAGTGTTATCCCTCTTAAGGTTCTTTTTGGAGAAGAAGTGTATAGAGATGGAATAGATTTAACGAATAAAGAGTTCTATGAAAAGATGGCTAAACATAAGAAGCTTCCTACTACCTCTCAGGTTAATCCAGGCGAGTTCATTGAGGAATTCACTCGTCACATCGACAATGGAGATGAGGTTATAGGAATTTTCATATCGGCTAAGCTTAGCGGTACTTATGGTTCCGCTGTGATTGCCAAAGAGACAATGGCTAATGATAGCAGGATAAATATTATTGATTCCTTGAGTGCCAGCTTCGGTCTAGGAATACAGGTAATCGAGGCAGGGAGGATGATCCAAGAAGGCAAAAGTGCTCAAGAGATTGTTCGGAGAATCGAAGAGATTAAAAATGGTGTCCATTTTTATGGTGTTATAAATACATTGGAAAATCTTAAGAAGGGCGGAAGGCTTTCCTCTAGCGGAGCATTTGCCGGAAGCCTTCTTGGAATAAAACCTATAATCACACTCAGAGACGGGGCAGTAGCTCTCATAGCTAAAGCTAGGGGCCAGAAGAAAGCCTTTAACTGGGTTTTAGAAGATGCTAAGAAGAATAACATAGATTTAAATAACAAGACTATTTGTCTCGCACACGCGTCTGCCCCAGAGGGTGCTGCTGAATTCAAGAAAGAGATTCTTAAAGATTATCAGCCTAAGGAGATTATTGAATTGCAAATAGGTGCCGTTATCGGGACACATACGGGTGGAGGTTGTGTAGGGATAAGCTGTCTTCCAGATTAACTAAAGGCTAGATAGAATCACTCTAAAGTGATATTGTCAATCCAAAAAAGAGCCAATTCCTGTCGGAGCGGGCTCTTTCTCGTTTAAATATCCCTTGTGATAAGGTGATTATTTGAATCTAACTGCAGTGCCATAGACCAATACTTCGGCAGCACCCTGCATAATCTGACTGGAAGCATATCTTATATTAACGACAGCATCTGCTCCGAGACCTTCCGCTTCATCAACCATGCGTTTAGTAGCAAGGGCTCTGGATTCATTCATCATTTCAGTATAGGAGGTAAGCTCTCCTCCCACTAAGTTTTTCAGTGCATTACCGATATCTCTTCCAATATGTTTGGCGCGAATGCTTTGACCTTTCACGAGTCCGAGTAGTTCAAATTCTTTACCTGGAATATAATCAGTATTTACTAATATCATCTTTATCTTCCTCCTTTATTTCCTTTATCCGTTGGAATAAGACGTAAATCATTGTGGCCATGATAATAACTATAATAATCATAATAACAATAAGAAATGCGTTACTTAGAAAATCAGTAGTCTGACCAGAAGTAACAACTAAGGCTGCAATGTAAAAAAATAGTATAGTAAGTACTAACAATGTAATGACTATAGGAGCGATTATTTTTTTCAATTTGCTCACCTCACTTCTAGTATATTGTATTATATAAATTATATCCACACAATCTCTTGTAGATAACTATTTCTAGGATAAAGGGTATCCGGCTAGTTTGAATCTAAGCACAAACTAGTATAGTAAGTCATGATAAAAGGATTTAGAAAAATTTTCTAGAAACTACAAGCAGAATGATTTTTGGGAGGGAAAAATGAGTAGTAAAATTCTAATAATCGGGGGAGTTGCCGGGGGCGCAACAGCTGCTGCCCGCCTGCGAAGGCTTGACGAAAAATCTGAAATAATCTTATTCGAGAGAGAAGAGCATATATCGTTTGCCAACTGTGGTCTGCCCTATTACATCGGCGGAACTATAAAGAGTAAAGAAGACCTATTAGTTCAAACGGTAGAAGGAATGGCCAATAGGTATAATATTGACATTAGGAACAAATCTGAAGTTAAGAGGATTAATCGTCAGCAAAAGTTCGTAGAAGTAATAAACTTGGAAACCAGCCAGGAATACAAAGAGAGCTATGACTATCTTGTTCTATCTCCTGGTGCTAAGCCTGTTGTACCGCCTATTACCGGTTTGACAGCTGTATCCAATGTTTTTACTTTAAGGAATATCCCAGATACTGAAAAAATCCTACAACATATCAAGGAGAACAATTGCGGATCCGCTATGATTGTCGGCGGGGGATTTATCGGCTTGGAGATGGCGGAAAATCTGAGGGATAGGAACTTGGAAGTAGTCATGGTTGAAGCATCTGACCAGGTCCAACCTTCAATTGACTATGAGATGGCGTGTATCCTACATTCTCACCTCAAAGATAAAGGGGTCAAACTTCTTTTGAATGATAGTGTTGTCGAAGTACAAGCTTCCAAGGCTATACTAAAGAGTGGCAGAGAAATAAAAACAGACTTGATCATTATCTCTATTGGGGTCCAACCTGAAAATAAACTTGCTCTCGAAGCAGGTTTAGAACTAGGAGAAAGAGGATCTATCAGAGTAAATGAGTATCTCCAAACCAGTGACCAAGATATTTATGCTATAGGTGACGTTATAGAGGTTAAGAATTATATTAGCGGATTGCCAACCCATATTCCTTTAGCTTGGCCGGCCAACCGCCAGGGAAGATTAGTAGCAGATAATATTCACGGTAAATTAACTCCTTATAAAGGTACATTAGGGACATCGGTTGCAAAAGTATTTGACCTTACTGTTGCTTCGACAGGGTTGACGGAAAAGACTGTCAAAAAACTGAAATACGATTACCATGTTGTTCATATCCATCCTAATTCTCATGCAGGATATTATCCGGGAGCTTTTCCTATTTCTCTTAAAATGGTCTTTGGAACAGATGGCAGGATATTGGGAGTTCAGGGAGTCGGGGTAAAAGGTGTGGAAAAGAGAATAGATGTAATCGCGACAGCAATTAAGGGAAGACTTAGTGTATACGATCTTCAAGAGTTGGAACTAGCCTATGCCCCACCTTATTCCTCGGCTAAGGACCCTGTTAATATGCTGGGTTATGTTGCTTCTAATATTATCAATGGTTCAGTAAAAACTATACAGTACCATGAGATAGCAGAGATACTTAAGGCAGGTAACGCATTGATTGATGTACGCCAACCATCTGAAGTGAGGCTAGGTAAGATAGATGGTTCAATCAATATTCCCTTGGATGATTTGCGCAACCGCTTAGGGGAATTACCTAATGAAACAATCTATATATATTGCCAGGTAGGTCTTAGGGGATATCTGGCAACGCGTATTCTTGAAGAGAAAGGTTATGAAGCTTTTAACCTTGATGGAGGTTATAAGACTTACTCAAGCGTCTATATTCCTCGAGAAAAGGTAGATGATTTAGAGGTAATTGATGATACTGGGGAGATAATAAATGTCAAAAAGTAAATTGCCTATCACAGGAGCTCTTCTTGTTGGAGGAGAAAGTAGAAGGATGGGGGAGAATAAGGCTTTTTTGAAAATTGGAGAGACCATGCTTTGTGAGAGAAGCCTGGAGATATTAAACGATGTGTGCCAAGAGGTGTTAATCAGCAGTAGACAAGCTGAGTCATATGAAAAGTTTGGTTATCCGGTTATTCTTGACAGAATTAAGGGCAAAGGTCCATTAGGGGGGCTTTATTCTATTCTTTCGGAAGCAAGGCATGAATATGTCTTCCTGGTTGCATGTGATATGCCTCTTTTAAGCGGGGAAGGCATTCGCTCTCTTTATGGTCAGCTGGGGGATTACGATGCTCTTGTCCCTAAAGCACTTGGTAAACTCCATCCGTTACATGCTTTTTATCATAAGAGAATACTAGCATTGGTTGAACAAAATGTTTGGAAAGAAAAACTGAGGATATCAGAAATTTTAGATGAATGCCGAGCTAGGATTGTTGAAATAGATAAAAGTTCAGAACTACATGCCAATATGGCTGTCAAAGAAGAGAACTTGATGAATGTGAATACACCTTATGATTGGCAGTATCTGATGAGTAAAATTAATAAAAGTAAGGATTAAACTAGAAATCACATTCAAAAAAGTACAAAAAATAGTATTATGATATTGGAGATGGGGTAATTTAGACTACTGCAATTGAAGACTTTATACGTATCCGCACCAGAGAACATATTTTAGACTAGGATTAACCGTGCTTTTTAAGTAGAGGAGAAAAAGGGGAATGTTGGAAGATAATAAAGACCAGAGAAATAGATACCAAAGAAATACATTACAACAGCTAAGAAATGGTCTCATTCAAGGAACAAGAGACGAACAAACGCAAACTATTGCTTGGTTGGGCGTACCTTATGCTCAGCCTCCAATAGGGGAGTTAAGGTGGAAGTCACCCAGGAGTTTAGAAAAATGGAGTGGAATCTTACATACTACAGAGTTTAATCATAAATCGCTTCAGAAGATAGGTGATAATATTCTAGGCAGTGAGGACTGTCTATATCTTAATATCTGGAGGCCGGATTCTAAGGAAGAAAACCTTCCGATTCTAGTTTGGGCTCATGGAGGGGGCAATCTTCTTGGTTCAGGGGAAGATTTTCAAGGAGATATCTTAGCGGCTCAAACCAATAGTGTGATTATTTCTATCAATTATCGACTAGGAATAATGGGATGGTTTAAACTTAAAGCCTTGAATACAGACAATAAACTCGACAGTTCTGGTAATTATGGATTACTTGATATTTTTCAAGCATTGAAATGGGTTAAAGAAAATATCCAATGCTTGGGGGGAGACCCTAATAACGTAACTTTGGGAGGACATTCAGCTGGTGCTAGAAATGTTCTCGCGGCACTGATATCTCCTTTAGCAAAAGGACTATTTCATAAAGCCTTAATCGTAAGCGGTGGTAGGACTCTGGCTGAAGCTAAGCAAGGAGAAGAATATGCAGAAGAAATAGTCATGAACGTATTAATCAAAGATGGTAAAGCATATGATAAGATATCAGCAAAGAAATGGCTGGAGAAGGAAGCAAATCATACAATAGTATCTTATTTAAAAGAGAAAAGTCCTGAACAATTCCTTTCTTTCTTAGGGCCAGTGGAAATTCGAATGAAGGATTTTCCGCATCTTTTCCTAGATGGCCATGTTATTCCTCGAGAAGGGTTTGACCTGGTTAAAAAGGGGGATTATAATCAAGTTCCTCTTATTCTGGGCAGTGATGCTACGGAATATGCTATCTATAATATACTGGATAGTTTTTGGGGATCCGTCGTTATAGATTTAAGCATTCTCGATAATCCGAAGAAATTAAAGCTTTATCTTGCCGCTTTAGAATATGGAAGCAAATTGTTTGCTTGTCTTAATGCTGATAGTACGGCAGACTTAATTACTGAAATTCAGAATCAACCTCCTGTCTATGTCTACAGACTAGGTTGGGGGACTGAACGCGGAACCATAAGTGATCCTCTGCGAAAACTAGTAGGTGCATCTCACCAAGTAGATCTTGATTTTTTTACAGGCTATGAGAACTATGTTGTGAACACCTTATTTCCGGGCAAATGTTATTCTGAGGGTAATAAACCGGGCAGGAAAGCCCTGACTGATTTGGTTATGCAGTATACTAAAAGTTTTCTTAATTATGGAGATCCAAACCATGATGGACTGTCAAAATGGTACTCCTGGCAAAAGCAAGAAGACAAACCAAGAATAATGAAGCTTAACGCTGATGCAGAAAAAGCATCTGCCATAATGTCTGAAGAACGTCTAATTAAAGAAGAAATCCTAGATGAGATGAATACCAAGTTAACAACAGAAGAGCTGGAAATAGTTTTGGGTCAATTGTTTCAAAGCAGGTTCTTTATGGAATATTAATTACAATTACAAAAAAAATAATTATCTTTTGCATAAATAAGGAAAAACAAGGTTATTCTATAAGTGGTTTAAAAGTTGGAAAATGAATCCTTTTTCAAGGAGAGCATTAGAAAGAAAAATAAAGCAATTATGAGATAATAAACAATAATTGGCAATAATTATGCGTAGGCAGAGTTGCATAACTACCTGACCTTGCATATTATTATACCTAGGTATTAGCACTCATCTTAAGTGAGTGCTAACAAATAATATAACATAAGTTTTTAAGGAGGGAAACACTTCTATGAACCTAAAACCATTAGCAGACAGAGTGATTATAAAAGCACTCCCATCAGAAGAAAAGACAAAAAGCGGAATTATTATGCCTGACACTGCTAAAGAAAAACCCCAAGAGGGTGAAATCGTAGCGGTAGGCCCAGGTAGGATTGAAAAGGGTGACAGAATAGCTTTGGATGTAAAAGTCGGCGATAAAGTAATATACTCCAAATATGCCGGCACTGAAGTAAAATATGATGGACAAGAATATCTTATCTTAAGAGAAGCAGATATTCAGGCCATTATCGGTTAGTAATATCCTAAACATAAAGGAGGAAATATTATGGCTAAACAGATTATTTTCAATGAAGAAGCCCGCCATGCCTTAGAACGCGGCGTAAATAAACTTGCGGAAGCAGTCCGTGTAACCCTTGGACCCAAGGGTCGTAATGTTGTGTTAGACAAAAAGTTTGGATCTCCTCTTATCACCAATGACGGTGTAACGATTGCTCGTGATATTGAATTGGAAGATGCTTTTGAGAACATGGGTGCTCAGCTTGTTAAGGAAGTTGCTACCAAGACTAATGATGTAGCAGGTGATGGAACAACTACAGCAACAGTTCTAGCTCAGGCCATTATCCGTGAAGGTCTAAAGAATGTAGCCGCTGGTGCCAATCCGATGGAAATCAAGCGCGGTATAGAAAAAGCTGTCGAAGCTGTTGTTGCAGATATTAAGAATAATGCTAAGACTGTAGAGACTAAAGAAGCTATTGCTCAGGTTGCATCTATTTCTGCATCCGATAAGACAATTGGTGAATTAATTGCTGAGGCTATGGAGAAAGTCGGCAAAGATGGAGTCATCACAGTAGAAGAAGCTAAAGGAATGACTACTGACCTGGAAGTTGTAGAAGGCATGCAGTTTGACCGTGGCTATGTTTCTGCTTATATGATTACTGATTCTGATAAGATGGAAGCAGTGCTCAATGATCCACTTATCTTAATCACCGATAAGAAAATCAGTTCTATCCAAGATGTCCTGCCTGTATTGGAGAAAGTAGTCCAAGCTGGCAAGCCGCTCTTGATTATTGCTGAGGATCTTGAAGGAGAGGCATTAGCAACTTTAGTTCTTAACAAACTTCGCGGTACATTCACAGCTGTTGCGGTAAAAGCTCCTGGTTTCGGTGACCGTCGTAAAGCTATGCTGGAAGACATTGCTGTTCTTACCGGCGGACAGGTTATTACTGAAGACCTCGGACTCAAACTCGAGAATACCACAATTGATATGCTGGGTAGTTGTCGCCAAGTGCGTATCAGCAAAGAAGAAACTACTATAGTAGATGGTGCCGGAGATGCTGCTGCTATCTCAGGACGTGTTGAATCTATCAAGAAGATGGTTGAAGAAACCACTTCCGATTTCGACCGTGAGAAATTACAAGAGCGTCTGGCTAAATTATCAGGTGGTGTTGCAGTAATCCAGGTCGGTGCAGCGACAGAAACCGAAATGAAAGAAAAGAAACTGCGTATCGAAGATGCTCTGGCAGCTACCCGTGCTGCAGTTGAAGAAGGTATAGTACCCGGTGGAGGAACCACCTATATAGATGCTATAGCTGCTCTGGATAAACTAGATGTCTCTGGTGACCAGAAGACCGGCGTTCTTCTCGTTCGCCGTGCTATGGAAGAGCCTGTCCGTCAGATTGCTAACAATGCAGGGCTGGAAGGTTCTGTAGTAGTAGAGAAAGTCCACAATACAGGTAGGGGAATTGGCTTCAATGCGCTGACTGAAAAATATGAAGATATGATTCAAGCCGGTATTGTCGATCCTGCCAAAGTTACTCGTTCTGCTTTACAGAACGCAGCTTCTATCTCTGCGATGCTTCTCACTACAGAGTGCCTGATAAGTGATTTGCCTGAAAAAGACAATGGTGCTGGTGCTGGCATGGCTGGTATGGGCGGCATGGGTGGTATGGGCGGCATGGGCGGAATGATGTAAATTCGCTCATTAACCCCTCACTGTATCAGGGTTTGAGTTTTTTCGAAAAGGCCTTTCATTCGTTTGCTAAACGATTGTGAGGCCTTTTCTTTAAAAATGTTTCTTTATCTCTTGAATTGACTAATACTATATTAAAAAAAATTACTGCTAAGGAGTTGATTGAAATGAAACCAGTCACTATGTTTATTTTAAAATCCTGCCCTCATTGTAAGAATGCACTTAGCTGGATGGAAGAACTTAAAAAGGAAAATTCAGAGTACAAAGAAGTCGAGATTACAATCGTTGATGAAGAAATTCAACCCGATTTTGCTAGACAACATAATTATAAGTACTATTATGTGCCAACCTATTTTGTGGATGGAACTAAGGTCCATGAAGGGGTTCCCACTAAAGACATTGTACAGGATGTTTTTGAAACCTCTTTGAAAGACTGAGTAGACAAAACTGAATTCATGTCTCAACCATTATTAAAGAATTTACCAGTAATACCTTTCTAAGTAGCGTCATATGAATATGATAAGAACTCCGCCGGGAGGGCAAGACATGAAAAGAATAATATTTCTGGTGTCTATTGTCATATGTTTCTTACTGGTTATAGGTGGGATATTCTCCTTCTTCCGTCAACCAGACCCTCAGAAATTAGTATTTCAAGGGTTAGACAACTTGAGTAAGGCTAATTCATTTTCCTATAGTCTTACGCAACAACAAACAGTTGATGGTCAGGAGCGCCTTCTAACCAAGATAACCGGTATTAAGAGCGGCGAAAACATCCATATTCAAGGCCAACTTGCAGGAAGCGAAGTAGAGATGATTAAAGTCGGTCACAACCTGTATAACAAAGATCCATTTAGTAAGGAATGGATAGAGTTTAGTAATGTTACAGTTGCTCAGGAGGTCTTCCTGGTGGAGCTCGATCCCTTGGCTACATTACAGATCAAAGAGATGGGAGAGGTGATGCTTAGAGGACAAGAAGAGGTGAACGGTAAGAAAAGCTGGGTTTGCACTTTAAAGCCCAGTATTCAGAATCAGATGATGGAAAGATTCTGGTCTGACTTTGAGTACACAATCTATATTTCCAAGTCAAGTAAAAACGTAGTCAAAGCGGAAGTAAAGGCCTATAACAAAGAAACAGAAGAGCCAATGACCATTATCCTGGAATTTAAAGATTTTGGAAGAAAGATATCCATACAGCCTCCAACGGCTGCCAAGTAAAAATATCATGAAAGAAGATAAAGAGGATGTCCCGAAGTTGGGGCATCCTCTTTATTGTGGCTATGCAAAAAGTTTATAATTAAGAATTTGGAAATTAAAAGATTGTTCTTGTTTTAATCAGATAATGTGTTTACAATACTGTTAAATAATGGATTAAAACAATTGTGATAAAAGGGAGGTAAACAAAATGATTTGTATAAAATGTCGAGAAGAAATTCCTATGGGCGAGGAAATGAATTACAGAGGGCAGATTTTATGCGAAGATTGTTACGTTGATGCTGTAAGCCTCCCTAAAACCTGTGATGTTGTAGCTGTTCATAGTGCTAAAATGACAAGAAAAATGGCGGGACAAGAAGGTACTGATGGGTTAACCGAATTGCAAAAAAATATATATGAATATTTAATGGTGAATGGCCAAGTCACCCTAGACGCTCTAATGCAACAATTCCACCTATCAGAGAGCCAAATGAGTAGAGAATTTACTGTTCTGCGTCACTGTGAGTTATTAAAGGCCACCAGTATTGAGGGAGTAAAATATATCGTAATCATGGAAGATAGCTAGTCTTTGATTAACTTCATATAAAATATTAAAAAGAACTTATTTGGGAAAGCTAGGGGGAACTAGGATGCCAAAACCCATGATGGAAATAGATACTGATACCTTGAAAGAAGTAGAACAATTGTCAAAGGAAATCCAAAAGATTACTCAAGAGCTAAAGGTGTACAAAGAAAGAGAACTTGAAGCTTTTGTCATTGGAGACGCTTTATATGACGGAATCTATATTATTGATAAAATGGGTGTCGTCATTGCTGTCAATAAAGTATTTACTCAGATAACTGGGATAGAAGAAGTAGAGATAATCGGGCAGCCCATAGAATTCCTTAGTGAAAAGAAAATTATTAAAAAGCCTATTGGCAGAATGGTATTAGAAAGAAAAGAAAAAATTTCAGTTGTCGCCACAATCAACAATCAGAAGATTGTGGTCACGGGTAATCCTATTTTTGATGAAGAAGGAAATGTAGTTCAGGTATTGATTGTCATGCGAGATGTGACAGAGTTAGTTCGCCTCCAAGAACAATTGGAACAGTCGGAAAAGATTACGCAGAAGTATATGGATGAGCTGCAGTACTTTCGAACTAAAGAGATTCAGCAAAGTGAACTCGTTGGCAGTAGTGCCGGGATGATACAATTAAAAGAGTTGATTATCCAGGTAGCCCAAGTAGATGTTACAGTTCTTATCAGTGGAGAAACTGGCGTTGGCAAGGAAGTTGTGGCTAGGGAAATCCATAAAAATAGCCTCAGAAAAGACGCACCTTATATCAAAGTAAATTGTGCTGCTATTCCTGAGTCCTTATTGGAATCAGAGTTATTTGGCTATGAGAGGGGAGCATTTACAGGGGCTCATAATAAAGAAAAGCTAGGTCTCTTTGAGATTGCTAACTCAGGGACCATTCTCCTAGATGAAATTGGTGAAATGCCAATCAACCTACAATCAAAGCTATTGCGGGTTCTTCAGGAAAAAGAAATTAGACGCTTAGGTGGAACCAAATCGATCAAACTTGATGTCCGGGTGATTGCTGCAACGAATCAAAAACTAGAACAGCAAGTTGCTGAAGGTAAGTTCCGTCAAGACCTGTATTATCGTTTGAATGTTGTTCCGATTCAAATCCCTCCTCTGCGATCGCGCAAGGAGGATATCCCGTTATTGATTAATCTCTTTATACATAAATATAATGAAAAATATAATCAGATAAAATATATTGAGCTATCCGCCATAGAGCTTATGCAGCAGTATAGGTGGCCGGGAAATGTCAGAGAACTGGAAAATCTCATCGAGCAAATGGTGGTAATCATTAAAGAGCCGGCTATTGGAGCCAACAATATCTTGAAAATTATTGATAACAGTGATCTTCTGGGAGATTATTTTGAAAAAAGTGATTTAACGCTTAAAGAGGCTGTTGATATGGTGGAGAAGCAAGTGATAGAGAAAGCTATTAAGGCCTATGGAAGTACACATAAAGCGGCTCGTGCTTTAGGTGTAAGTCAGCCAACCGTGGTAAGGAAAGTAAGAGAGTTAGGTATTAAATCAAAATAAGACGTGAGATTCCATGATACAAAATTAAATCAAGCACTGATACATAATTGTATCAAAAGGGAAAAGCCTATCGTCGGGCTTTTCCCTTTTTGTGATGTGAGCTGATACAAAATTGTATCGTTATTAAAATATATAATCTAAAAGTAGGCTTGTTTTGGCACCTTTTTAGTTGGCACGATTTTTGCATTATATGTGGAGTGAATGCATAAGAATCCTAGAAGGAAAAACTGACGAAAAGGTGAGCTGAGATGAGTAACGATAAGCTAAAAAGTGCACCGGAAGCAATAAAGTGTATTAGCAGCGGAAGTGTTGTCATGATTGGTGGGTTTATGGGATGCGGAAGCCCTAAGTACGTTCTTGATAAGTTGGCAGAAACTAATGTCAGAAACCTTACCGTGATTAGCAATGATACGGATTTTGAAGGGGTAGGAGTTGGTAAATTAGTTAAAAGGGGAATGATTTCGCGCCTGATTGCGTCTCATATAGGAACTAACCCAGAGACGGGCAGAAAACTCAACTCTGGAGAAATTGCTGTGGAATTAAATCCCCAAGGAACTCTCGCAGAAAGGATCAGAGCGGGCGGGGCGGGACTTGGTGGGTTTTTAACTCCTACAGGTTTCGGAACCATCATTGAAAACGGTAAAAAAAAGATGGAAATCAACGGTCAGACCTACCTGCTTGAAACTCCACTAAAAGCCGATGTAGCATTAATTAAAGCCTATAAAGCCGACGAATTTGGAAATCTGGTTTTTCGGGGAGCGACTCGCAACTTTAATCTCATCATGGCAACTGCTGCCGAATATGTGATTGCGGAAGTAGAAGAACATGTCAGAATCGGAGGGATCGATCCAGAAGATGTTATGCTGCCTGGAATATTTGTAGATTGTATTGTGAGAGGTTGTGCGCAAAATGTCCAATGCTGATCAAATAGAAATTGTAAAAAGAGTGGCTAAAGAACTCCGCGATGGCGATGTTGTTAATTTGGGAATCGGGATGCCCACTTTAGTAGCGAACTATATACCAGAAGGAATAAAAGTAATTTTTCAGTCAGAGAACGGCTTTCTCGGCTTGGGTTCCAGACCTGAATCGGGAAAAGAAGATATGAATATCGTGGATGCCGGAGGCAAACCGGTGACGATTAACCCCGGTGGTGCTTTCTTTGATAGCTCTTTCTCCTTTGCCATGATTCGAGGCGGACATGTTGATAAGACGGTACTCGGAGCTCTTCAGGTTGATCAGGAAGGCAACCTCGCCAACTGGATGATACCAGGTAAAATGGTTCCCGGCATGGGTGGAGCCATGGATCTTGTTGTTGGTGCTAAGAAAGTAATTGTAGCTATGGAACATACCACTAAAGATGGACAGCCCAAGATACTTAAGAAGTGTAAGCTGCCATTAACTGCCTCCCAACAAGTGAATTTGATTATTACGAATAAGGCAGTGATTAAAGTCACCGCCGAGGGCTTGCTGCTTCAAGAGATCGCCTCAGGCTTAACGGTGGAAGAAGTCCAACAAGTTACAGAAGCTGAATTGACTGTTAGCAAAAACTTAAAAGTAATGGAATAAATGATAGGCAATAGAATCACAGGCAAAAAAGGAAAGATTATGTTTCTTGAAAAATTTAAAAGGAGGTGATATTAAGTGAAAAAAGTTGAGCTAAAAGATGTCAAGCCGTATCAGGTAGCTAAGCATTTCGATATGACTGCGCTAAGATTACACGGCAAAGACGAGACGGGGTCCAGTAAATTTTGGATGGGCCTTTCCCATTTTCTACCCGGCGGAGGGGCAGAATTAGATTCTAGTCCGACCGACAAGATTTACTTCGTTTTAGAGGGAGAAGTGACAGTCAGAAGCAAAGAAGAAACTCACGTTCTCAAAGCATGGGATTCCATCTTTATCGGACCTAATGAAGAGAGAGAAATCATCAACGATACTAATAAGCCGGCCAGCATGCTGGTGGTAATCAATTATCCGTAAAAATTATAAAAACTTATGAAAGTTACCCGCATAAGAGAAAGGAGGAAAATTAATGAAACCAAAAAGTCCCGAAGGAATCAAGAATCTTTTTGATCTAAGTAATAAAGTGGCTATTGTCACAGGCGGAGCAGGTGCCTTGGGCAGTACGACGGCTATTGGGTTAGCTTCCTATGGAGCAGATGTAGTGGTTACTGGGAGGACGCTCTCGACCCTGGAAAAAACCATTAGTGAAATAGAGAAGTTGGGACGCAAAGCTTTAGCCGTAGTTTGCGATGTGAGCAAACAAGAAGATGTAGATCTATTGGTCAGGAAAACCTTGGAACATTTCGGAAAAATCGATATTTTAGTGACCGCTGCAGGGATTGCTAGACGTTATCCTGCTGAAGAATTCCCATTGGAAGATTATGACTTAGTTATGGATATCAATGTCAAAGGGACCTTCCTCTGCTGTCAGGCTGTCGGTAAAGTAATGAAAGAACAAGGTGGCGGTAAGATTATCACGGTTTCTTCCGTTCGTGCTTTTGCAGGTCATCAAGGAGGATATGCTGCTTACAGTATGAGTAAAGGCGCAGTCAATATTCTGACTAAGCAACTAGCGACTGAATGGGCCAAGTATAGTATTACAGTGAATTCCATTGCACCTACTATTTTTTGGACTCCTCTTACCCAACAAGTGCTGGAAGATGAAAAGCTAAAGCAAATATTCTTATCCAGAATTCCTCTGGGAAGAGCGGCAGTAACTGAAGATATGACAGGTAGTGTAGTATTCTTTGCTTCGTCAGCATCCGATTTTATCACGGGCCAGATTTTGTACGTTGATGGCGGCTGTACTGCAGGGTGAGAAGGGAGGACTTTCTTTGACAACCGCAGTAGGGAAAAAGATAGCCATCATTGGTTCGGGCTTAATGGGGAGTGGGATTGCTTTAATATTTGCACAGAAAAACTTTCAGGTTGCTCTCTATGATACACAGGAGGAAGCCTTTTCCCAAGCCAAAGCGAATATCCGAACTAATCTTGAACTAATGGCCCAGCATGGGATTGGAGATCAGCGTGAGGTCGATTACGTCCTGGATAGAGTTAGTTCCTCCCTGGAACTTCGAAAAGCTGTTCAAGATGCTAATTTTGTAATCGAGTGTGCCCCAGAAAACCTGGAGCTTAAACAGAACCTCTTTCAGGAGTTAGATTCTCTCTGTCCAAGAGATACTGTTTTGGCAACCAATACTTCGGTAATTAGTATTACTGAAATCGCTCAAAAAGCACACTTCAAAGATAGAGTTATAGGTACACATTTTTGGAACCCTCCGTTTCTTATCCCGCTAGTCGAAGTGATTAGAACAGAGAACACTTCCGAAGAAGTTTTCGCAAAAACCTTTAGCCTTTTAGATCAGATAGGCAAACATCCTGTAAGAGTAAACAAAGATGTACCTGGATTTGTAGGTAACAGACTCCAGCATGCTCTCTGGAGAGAGGCGATCTCTATCGTCGAGAGAGGTATCGCTACAGCAGATACTGTCGATGAATGTATCCGTTATGGCTTTGGTTTCAGACTGCCTACGCTTGGACCGCTGGAAAACTCCGATATGGTTGGCACCGATCTGACGTTGGCAATCCATCAGTATATCCTTAAACACATCGAAAATTCACCTGAACCATCACCATTGCTGCAAAAGATGGTTGATCAGGGAAGCTTGGGTTTTAAATCGTGTCAAGGTTTTTTTGAATGGACTCTTGAGGAAAGAGAGGCGTCCAAAAAACGCCTCAATCAATATTTATTAAAACAGCTGAGCAGCTGATAATAACAATCTCTCCGCCAACAGGTGCCTGAGAGATTATCTGATCGATGTTACCAAAGACTTACAAATAAAATTCATTAAATCATCAAGGAGGAACAATGAAATGGCAAAAAAAGTATTTGTGGACTTATCGCATCCCTTTAGTGCGGAAATTCCCCGCTGGCCTTATTTTGAGAAGCCGGTAATCGATAATGCGCACACTATGGCAAAAGGCGGTGTTCTGACGCAGAAGATTACCTGCACCATGCACACCGGTACACATTGCGATGCTCCCCGTCACGTTATGGAAATAGAATTCGATGGCAAAAGAGCTCGGTACACCCATGAGATGCCTGTTGATGCATACACTGGCGATGGGATTTGCCTTCCCATCGAGATCGAGCGCTGGGGACTGATCGGTCCGAAGCACCTTGAGGCCGCCTGCGAAAAGGTAGGTATCAAGCCGAGCGAACTGGAAGGCATGGTCATTTGCTTAAATACCGGCATGCATCGTAAGTTTGACGACTCCAAGGAGTACTATCATTACTCCTGCGGTACTGGCATCGATGCCGGCAAGTGGTTCGTGGAGCACAAGGTTAAGT
>LOEZ01000027.1 GCA_001516055.1 Gracilibacter sp. BRH_c7a | reverse complement strand
GATAGTAATCGCCCATAACAATAGGGAAATGACAAAAGCTGAACGGTTTTTTGAACAACTTAAAAATACCTCAGACGAGGTAATTGAGGTATTGAACCTTTTACAATCTGCATCGGTTCATAAATAAAAGGATCCATCTTCATACTCATAAAAAAAGAAGCTGCCCCAGGGTAGCTTCTTTGCTATTCACACTCATCTTTACACTCATCTAAACATTCGTTTTTATTACACACCAAACCTTCTGCCCCACAACATCTACAAGTTTTAGTCCGTTCTTCAAATTTCATTTCGTTCTTATCCCCACAGGAAGGGCATCTGAACTTACATATATGCTTGGTATAGTGACCGCCTCCTACAGATATGGCTTTCCCTTCTATCAAGGCAGTGACAACTTTTTTTCTTGCTTCATCAATGATGTTTTGAAAAGTCTGTCTGGAGACCATCATTCTTTCTGCACATTCTTCTTGATGAAGCTCTTCAATATCCTTAAGTCTCATAGCTTCAAGTTCTTCGACTTTAAGTTGAATATCCTGGACCTCTTTATTATTTGCACATTTTCCTTTCGGACAGGGAACAAAGTATTTACTTTCAGGGATGAACTCAACTTTTCTCCATTTGACCGGTCTTGGCATCATTCGCTCTCCTTACAATTAATTTTCAACATCGGGTCAGACCTTTCTTGGTTTGTTCATATAATCCATATCCTTAATTGTGTGGTTCTTTCTAGCTTTCATTCTTTTCCGTGTTGATGTCTTCGACATTTACCGCACCGTTCATTTCTGAAATCGCCCGAACAAATCTTATAGTTCCCGCCTTCTATCCTTAATGTCTTACCATTAACCAGGCTTTCCGCGATCTTCTTCCTAGCATCATTATAAATCCTTTGTACTGTTGATCGAGCTACTTCCATATTTTCTGCACATTGTTCTTGATCCAATCCTTCAAAGTCAATTAAACGGATAGTTTCAAATTCTTCAATCGACATAACTATCATATCTTCGTTCATGGAAATGTGTTTTAGAGGTCCATAAATTGCATGACTGGGGAGATCACATACTAAACGTCTTTTAACAGGTCTAGGCATAATATCACCTGCTTAAATATATTATACAAATAATTATATCACAGAAAAGGAGTGAAAACTTTTTCACTCCAAAAACACTTCAATCCTTTCTGCGTCTAAAGAATTATTCTTTCTTCTTCTCTTGGATAGGTGACAGTCTTTGGTTGATTAAGTCATAACCCATCCTAAAAAATCCTCTTCCCGAACCTCTTCGGCATCCTAAGCCCATACCTCTTCCATTACGGTTAATATTCCGGCTTGTTGAGTTTGGATTACACAGACCCATACCTCTGCCACTCATGCTACCTTGCCCCATCGGTCCAGTACCATCTCTACCTGGCATAATTAACACCTCCTTTTATTTTGGTCATATACCCATTATACACTATGATTATATATTTGTTTTGGGCATATGTCAAATATTCAATCCTTGAATGTTGCTCAGAATTTGCTTGTAGAAAGGGCTTTCCTCTGATATTTTCCATACTCCTTCACTTTTAACTAGTCTGATTTCTGCTGAAATTTTCTTGTAAGGCATATCGTCTTTATCTATTTTGTTTATTAACTCTAGATTGTCCCAAGTTGGTTGGGAATCTTTACTACTTTTAGAAGCATAAAGATAATTATAGTTACTAATATCTGGAACAATTATTTGAAATCGGACTAATGCTTCTTTTTCCTTATGCAGATAGTTAAATGGTCTTTTAAGTACACTTTCAGCGAGAACCCAATTAAGAAGTTTTGGATTAGGCACCTTATCAGAAAAAACTTCTCCATTTTCCGTATAAAGTGCTGCTTTTTGAGAATCTCCTTCTTTTAACAATTCAAGGTATTCCCTAACAATTAAAGAGGGATCATCGTTTATAGCACAACCAGTGTTACACGTTAAGGCAATAACTAGGCAAAATAACAATAAAACTGTAAAAAAACGCTTGCCCATCTCCATTCGCTCTCCTTTTTCTCTAGTTATACAAGCGTATCATCAGCAGCTTCCCTCATGTTGATGATCCTGGCAGACAGACCCGGATGATTTCATTCTTCCACTCATGTATTCTTGAATTGCAGCATCACAATCCCCTTGAATTCCCACAAATACTTCTATGTCATTATCCATAAACATACTTTGGGCAGCTCCTCCCATTCCACCCGCGATTATTACATTTATATCATTTTCTTTAAGAAACATGGGTAAGAAGCCGGGACGATGACCGGGATTAGGGGTAAAACTTTTCTGAGAATTTCCATTCTCATCTAATGCATAAAAGAAGAATCCTTCACAATGCCCAAAATGAGCGCTTACATTATTTCCATCAGTAGCAATAGCAACTTTCATAATAAACTCTCTCCTTTTTAATCTTTAAAGATTTCTTTTTTAATGGTCTTCCACATTTGCCTTATAGCTTCATTAGCTGGACTTTCACTATAGAAGATTATAGGCTTTAGTTCATTTATGGAACGTAAGACTGTATCATCATAAGGTATTCTTCCAGCCAGCAAGAGATTTTTTTCCAGGCAATACTCTTCAATCTCCGTTGATATCTGCTTGTTAATGTCTACTTTATTAATACAAACAAAAATCAATATTTTAAATTGTCTACATAGGGTAACCACTCTCCCTAAATCCTCCATCCCTGATTGGGTAGGCTCAGTCACAATCAAAACAGCGTCAGTGCCTGTGATAGAGGATATAACCGGGCAACCTATCCCTGGAGAACCATCACTAACCGTAATCTTTCCGTCTGTGTATGGCTTTGCTGCTTTACGTAATATAGTGATTAGTTTACCTGAGCCTTCGCTTCCTATCTCTACCTCTGCTCTGGATAGGATTCCTTTGCCCGTATCCGTGACAAAGATGTCAGCTGTTTTCTCTTCCTTCAGGGACGCTGCTTGGGTAGGACAAACTAGAACACAGGCTCCACAGCCTTCACAGTTCAGAAAGTCCACGAGCCCGTTTTCGATAGCTGAAAATTGACAAGCATCCTGGCAAAGACCGCAGCTGATGCACAATTCTTCGTCTACCACAACTTTCTTGCCTCCAGAAAAGTCCTCACAGCTTGCGTCATTTCCGTCATAGTATAGATAGAAGTTAGGCGCATCTACATCGCAATCCACTTTCACCGTGTTTCGTTCCAATTCAGCTATGGCGACAGCTATACTGGTTTTTCCTGTTCCCCCTTTACCACTAATAACGGTTAGTTCCATTGGAACACCTCCCCGCAGCTGCTAGCTATCCTATCGAAAGCTTGCTGATAGGCTGGTATCGTCCGCACCATTTCCCCCCTGGAATATACTTCAGCGGCTTCTCGTTTATAGGGGATATATCCCAAAATTTTGATGCCTTCTCCATCTAAATACCTTTCCAGAAACTCGCCGTTCTTCTCATCCCATTTATTTATGATTACTCCGAAAGGCAGGTCGAACTTACGGACTAAACAGATGGCCATTCTTAAGTCATGCAGACCGAAAGCCGAGGGTTCGGTAACAAGAAGGGCTCCCTGGGCATGACGTAAAGTACTAACTGCATTACAGGATGTGCCCGGTGAACAATCCAGAAGATTTAATCCAACTGGAGTATGTCTTAATAGTTTTTTTATTACGGGAACCGCCATAGCTTCACCGATATCTAGTACTCCCCGCATACATATCAGCCCCTGTTTTTCTCCTTTTTCTATTACCCCTACTTTTCTTGGTTTGAAAGTGATAGCCTTAGTTTTGCAGACGATGGAACAGGCTTTACAACTATGGCACATCTTTTCAAATACAAGTATGTCTTTTTTCGTATTAAATAAAGCATTAAACTGACATGTTTTGGTACACTCGCCGCATAAGATGCACTTCTCCATATTGATGTCAGGACATTCCACTTCTACCGCTACATTCATGATATTTTCAGGCTTTAAAAAGATGTATCCGTTCGGCTCTTCTACATCACAATCGATATAATTGGCTTGGAGAATTTCGGCCAAATTGGTGGCCACCGTGGTTTTACCGGTACCCCCTTTGCCACTTAATATTGCAATATTCAATGCCCTCACCTTACTTTCCTGAGCCCATCCCCATATGAGAAGGGCCTGCTTGGGTGATCTCCTCAAGTTCTCCTTTATTAAACGATTCCAGAACTTGTGCACAGGGTAATTCTTTCGAGGCATAAACTTTTATACCCGAACTCATCATTAAATTGTATGCATTGGGACCCATACTGCCGCTAATCACAACTTCCACCTCTTCATCTATTATTTGTTGCGCAGCAGCTATCCCGGCACCTCCTCCTGAAGATTGGCCTTTGTTTTCCAGCGTGTAACTTACTCCTTTTTCGCTATCAAAGATTATAAAGTAGCTGCACCTTCCAAACCGTAAATCAAGATTGTCATTCATCTCTTTGCCCGTACAAGTTAGTGCTATCTTCATGCTATTGCCTCCTTATATCAATTTTTTATTGAGAAGCTAATACTCTTTAGTCTCAAACTTCCATTAGGACACTTATCATTTTACTATCTCTTTGATGCGCAACACCGCCTCAGAAATCATTTGGATAGCTTCGAGATCGTCTCGATCCTTCTCTCCAGCTAAAGCAGCAATCTCTCTGCACATAGGCAACTCTGTCAAAAGCTGAAGGTTCATCCTTTTCAAATAATCAGCTTGATTGCTGTTCTCGAATATACTGATCCTATCTGCACAGGTTGGGCACTTGATATAACTCATATTTTCAATAATGCCCAAGATAGGAATTTTCATAGTCTTCGTCATATTAATTGTTTTGGCCACAATCATAGATACCATATCTTGAGGGGTAGTTACCATAATCATGCCGTTGATGGGGATAGTCTGCATGACAGTGAGGGCTACGTCTCCTGTTCCTGGCGGCATATCGATAATCAGATAGTCTAGTTCTCCCCAATACACTTCAGTCCAGAATTGTTTAACTGTATTGGATATCATAGGCCCTCTCCAAATAACCGGCTGTTCCTCATCTTTCATGAGAAGATTAAGAGACATGACTAAGATGCCCTCTTCTGATTGGACAGGGAGTAACCCGTATTCATTGCTTTCTACTTTCTTATCTCTCACTTTTAAAAGTCTGGGGATACTGGGGCCTGTAATATCTGCATCTAATATTCCAACTTTATGCCCTTGATCTCTTAATGACTTAGCAAGCAATGCAGAGATTGTTGATTTTCCCACTCCCCCTTTTCCACTCATAACTCCGATGACTTTTTTCACTTCATTGAAAGGATTGTTTTCAATCAAACACTCCTCTTTAGAAGAAGAACAATCCTCTTTGGTTGGACACGCGTTGCAACTGGTCAAATCTTATTTCCTCCTTTTAGCTTAATGGCATATGCTAATTATATTATAATAATTTCACAGGTTTTTGTCAAATGCCATTAACCATAAAGTAGGGACTTCTTTTCGGGTAAAACAAAAAAATACCTCAAAACTAATATTTGAGATATCTTCTTATTCTTGATGATTATGCAATTATGAGCAAGAATAATTATTCATGATACATTCTGTTCTGCATTCTGATAGATTACTGCTCTTTCCTTTGGACTGAGCATCTTCGCTGTAAAATAAGCTATCAAAGCTATTCCTGGTATGTTTAAGGCAAACCTTAGGAGCATAAAATCTGTCCCCATCGATGAGGCCTCGAAAAGTAGTAATGGGATCTTTGTCGTAGACCAAGCTCCCATAAAAATCAATACATTAGAGAACTTACAACCTTTCTTCAATAGCACTCCCGCTACAGGGAAGGCGGCATATAAGGGCCCAACTGCAGCTGAGCCCAGGAAATAGGCAATAAATACTCCCAATATTCCCGAATTTTCACCCATAATCTTAATCATAGTTTCTCGCTCAACCCATACATCTAAAAGTCCTAGAAAGATAAATATAGGCGGAAGTATTGTAAGCATCCCCACAAGGTTACTCCAAGTAATACTTATCGATTTGGTACCAAGGTCAGGCTTTAGAAATAGCAAAAATATATTCACCACAACCAACAAAAGAAAAAATCTGTATCTAATAAATAAATCTTTCATCTCAATACCCCCCCAATAACAAAGGCTACCAAGAATGAAAAGGCAAAAGCCAAAGAGTTCCTCAGCAGGGCAACCTTGCGACCAAAATATTTTACTTCCAAGGGTAAGGTGACCAATCCCACCATCATCAATGTAGAGATGAAGACGGCTATCTGGGTTAACCCTGCTCCGCTCTTAAGGAGTGCAGCCGTAAGGGGAAAGGCGATAAAGCCCGGTATTAAGGTTATGGAACCAATAACTGCTGCAGTCATAATTCCTATCCACCCCGATTTCTCTCCGATTAAGAGTGAAATGGTTTCAGTGCTAAGTACGGACAGAGATATCCCTATAATTATTAAAATGGATAGAAATTGCGGTAGAATGTTTTCGAAAGACTTCCAGGCTTTTCTCAAAGCCATCTTTGTTTTAGACTTATTTTTCACGTAAGATAGTCCAAGCATTGTTATTGCCAAAGTATAAAGAATAGCGTTAAGCATCTGTTTCAACTCTTTTCTCTTTATTGTCTCGAAATACCAATTTGGCATTTGCTATTATAATAAAATAATAATATCATAGTTTCAATCACTTATCCTATTATTTTCTCTTTCTTGAGATATAGCTTCTCTATACAGTCAGGACAAAGATCATGGGTGAATTCTACCTCCGAATTTTTCTCGATGTATTTTTCCACCTTGCTCCAATAACCAGAATCATCACGAATGTTTTTACAAGAGGCACAAATAGGGATAAAGCCTTGCAATTCTGTTACTTGCGAAACATCTTCTATGATTACAACTACCATCTGCTCATCTTCATAAATAAAAGGTGCGGCACTAACTAGTACATTCATTTCTCTAATATCATCCTCTGATTCGATATTGAACTTTCCTTTAGCACGTTGAATAGAATTCCCCTGTCTTGCTTGCATAGCAGTATTTCTGACAATACAGTTCTTGCACTCGGGTCCATGACCACAACCTTGTGAATCATCAAATCTATGAATACAGTGCAGTACTTTTCCACCTTGAGTGGGAGGTATTATCTCTTCAGTTAGATTAAAAAAATTTGCCGTTGCTTTGTTAACGACTGATACCATTAAGTTCTGATCTAGAACTAAAGCGATTAAAGGTATGGTATCAAACAATACTTTAAGGAAGCCATCTTTTAATAATAGTCGGTTCATGATCCATACCACCTTTCTTAAATATAGGTAGACAATATTAGTTATTCCATAACGTTCCTTTTAATTCCTTTTTTTCTGACAAATTATGTAACTATTCGATAGCGAAAAGGAAGCCTCTTAGAGACTTCCTTTTCTAGTGTTATCTTTTTGTTCCTGTATAGATGAAGACTGCATCTCTTAAAAATACTGCCATCCCGGGCTGTTTCTTATCATAATAGGCGGTGAAGCGTTCATCATCTACATACATTTGAGCAACTCCCGCATGAGCTTCTTTGGTGTAGTTATCCCAGTAGAAACTTAGCCACTTACGATGCAAATCCGCCGCTTTCTGGGCCAACTCACCTCCAGGATCTCCCGTTTCGAATGCTGCCTGAAGTGTTTCCATAACCTCATTGCCGAGCTCTGTTACCTCGTCAAATTGTTCTTGTGACATACCTTTAACTTTAGTATTTGACCGGTTAACAGCCTCATTACCATATTTTTCTCGAATTTCCTCGCCATACATTTTTTCATTATCATCAACTAGTTTCTGCTTGAACCCTTCGAATTTTTCCTTGTCCATCATTACTGTCCTCCCTTCTTTCGAGGCAATCGTCTTCTCCACATTGGAAATAAGCAAGTCTAATTGTCCTCTTTTCTCAAGAAGCTTCTCATAGTGTTCCTTTAAAACCTTGATACCGTCAAAGGAGGGTGAGGTAACAATATCTTTTATGCTTTTCAAGCTCACACCCAGTTCTCTATAGAACAAAATCTGTTGTAACCTATCTACTTCATTTTTACCGTATACCCGATATCCTGACGAATTAATCCTTGCCGGCTTAAGAATTCCTATCTCGTCATAATATCTTAATGTTCTGGTACTGATTCTAGCCAATCGACTTAATCTCTGTATCGTGTATTCCATATTCTCACCTCCCGACAAGATTACTATAAACCTTAACGTTACGTCAATGTCAAGGTGTCTTGATATATTTTTAATGTAAAAATTTGAAGAAATAAATTAACAAGGATGTTTGTTTTTATGATAGAATAGGATTATAATTTAAGAAGAGGCAATATTCTTAATATATTTGAAACAGTAGCTTAAATTAATAACTATATACAGGTGCAAACTGCTTAATAGGGAAGCGGGTGCGAATCCCGGAACTGTCCCAGCAACCGTAAAGCTGACGAAATGACGTTGAACCACTGCTTTAAAGGATTATGTGTTCCAAGCGGGAAGGTGTCAAAGTAGGAAGAAGCTAAGTCGGTAGACCTGCCTGTATGAAAACTCCTGGGTTTGGGGAAGGTCAACTTGTGTTAGGCTTCTATTCGTCAATGATTTATAGATCCTTAAGCTATGTTGTAAGCGTAACCATTTCCAGGAGGGAAGTGGTTATTTTTTATGGAGGGAATTTTATGTCAATTAATCAAAAACCTTTTTTCTGTTCCTGGAGTGGCGGGAAAGATTCATGTCTAGCTTATTACCGGGCTGTTAAAGAAGGCGGTCTACCGCATTATTTATTGACGATGATGGAAGACGCAACTAGATCCAAATCTCATTATTTGCCCATTAATTTACTGGAAAAACAGGCTGCCGCCATGGGGGTGCCACTTATTTCTCGTTCTGCTGCATGGCAAGAATATGAAGCAGTGTTCTTATCTGTTTTACAAGAATTTAGGAGTGAGGGGATCCAAGCTGGTGTATTTGGTGACATAGACCTTGAAGGGCATAAGGAATGGGTAGAGAAGGTTTGTGCACAAACCAATTTAATCGCCTGCGAGCCTCTGTGGCAAAGAGCTAGAAAGGATTTGCTTCAGGAGTTTATTAATGAAGGGTTTAAGTCTGTTATCGTTGCGGTAAAAGAAGGCGTTTTTGATAAGAATATATTGGGGGAACCGCTCAACTGGGAGTTAATAAAATATTTTGAGGAAATAGGTATCGATCCTTCGGGCGAGGAAGGGGAATATCATACTGTTGTTATTGATGGCCCTATTTTCTCTTCAGAACTGAAAATAGTTCTGAAAGAACAGATATATAACGCGGGTTACTGGTTTCAGGATATTACAGTTTTATAACCTGCTGACATTAATAAATTATTTAGGGGGAATATTATGTCATTATTAACCAAAGTTATTAGTGGAATAACCCCGGTATCAAGGAATGCAGCTGATCTGACTCTTGATATGCGCCTGGGTGAGGTTCGGGATGTCCTTTAGCTTTTAATCTAATTGATAGTGCTTTGCGGTCGGGCGGGAGATGGGAACATTTGAGCAAGGGAATATTGACGGTAGAATATTAGTGGATATCAGAGAGGAGGAAGAAAAGTGCTAGTCTTTATTTCAGGTGGAGTCCGCAGCGGTAAAAGTTCATTAGGCGAGAAACTCGCTGTTTCCTTAGCAGGGGAAAACAGAAAAATCTATTTGGCAACTGCCCGGCATTATGATGACGAAATAACCAAACGTATTCAGGTTCACCAACAGAACCGGACAGGAAAGAACTTTCTAACCATAGATAAAAGCTGGGATATAGGAAGTGTGGTAACTGCCTTAGATGTTAATGATACTGTAATCGTCGATTGTCTAGGTACTCTTCTGGCCAATGAAATGTTTGAACGCCCAGAACGGACCAGTTCTAAATCGAGTTTTGAACCGAATAACTCCAAACAGCTCACCCTTGAAATCAGCACTGAAAAAATACTGGCTGATCTTTATCGGATCTATGATAGAGTCTCTAATCTTATTGTTGTTTCCAATGAAGTATTCAGTGATGGAATCCAGTATCCTAACCCAACAGAGACATATATCCATACTCTGGCTCAGTTACATATTAAGCTGGTGGAAGCCAGTGATACCGCTATCGAGTGTATGTATTCCGGGTACCTATGTCATAAGGGAAATAACACAACTCTTAAACTATCCTTAATATAGAAGTGTATTACCGGACCAACCTAGATTATAAAACCAATAAGGGATTGATAAGGATTAACCATGAAAGATTTTTTGTATTCTATAATAATCACATTTTCCTTTTTCACCATTATTCCATTGCCCATGGTGAATTGGACCAGTAAGCGAATGAGATTCTTACCTCTTCTTATGCCTTTTGTGGGCCTAGGAATTGGGTTGCTGGGATATGGAATTTACAGTTTGCTAATTAATCTGGCTGTTTCGGAATTTAGTAGTGCTGTAGCTATGGTGTTATTTTATCTGGTGATTACCGGAGGACTCCATATGGATGGCCTGATGGATACCGCTGATGCCTATTTCTCCAGACAAACCAAAGAGAAGAAAATGGAAATTATGAAAGATTCCCGAGTAGGTGCTTTTGCGGTTATGGCTCTTGTTTGTCTGTTACTAATTAAGATATCACTTTTTTATGAGATATTTAGAGCCGGAGGAGGAACAGGCATTCTACTAATAATGATTCCGATATTGTCCAGGACAGTTCAGGCCTTGATGCTTTGCCATTTCCCTTTTGCCAAGGAAGATGGTTTAGCTGTTATGTACAGCCAAGCTACAGGACAGAAAACTTCGCTTCTATTAACTATTTATTTTGTACTCACGAGTGGGATAATTTATTTACTGTTTAATATGACGGCTTTATTATTACCCTTGGGTCTATTGACTTTTACAGTCTATTATTACTTCTCTGTCAAGAAGAACTTCGGCGGGATTACCGGAGATATAGTAGGTACTTATGTTGAGTTGGCAGAGGTTTTGATGCTGGGGTTGTTACTCGTTCTTTAGTTCTCCAAGTAGTTGAAGAGGTAGGTGGAATTAGAATGATTTTCATTTTTGGTGGTAAATATCAAGGCAAGACAGCTTATGCTTTAACACAATATAATGAAAAATTTAAAATCTGCGATTTGGCTGAAGAGAGCATGTCCAACATCTATGCGGCAGATATTATTAAGAATGTTCAAGAGGGAATTAGGCAGTTATTAGCTCAAGCTATCTCCCCGCTGGATTATTTTTCCGAAAACATCGACTGCTTCGATCAAAAAATCCTTATAGGTACAGAGATCGGATGTGGTATTGTACCGTTGGAAGAGAAGGAAAGAATCTGGCGGGACGAAACAGGCAGAGTGTATCAACTGTTGGCAAATAAAGCTTGCAAAGTAGAGCGGATCTGGGCGGGTATCTCGATGACGATAAAGGAGTAAATCCGAGGAGGATAGCAATGAAAGGGTTATTTCATATCTATACCGGTGAGGGAAAAGGGAAGACAACGGCGGCATTAGGTTTAGCCTTAAGGGCATATGGTCAAGGTTTCAAGATTCTCTATTGCCAGTTTTTAAAGTCAGGGGATTCTGGCGAATATAAGGGGCTCGATCTGTTCAATGATAACTTGACAGTAATTAAGTCTCAGCCAGTAAGAGGATTTATATGGAATATGCAGCCGGAAGAGCGGGAAAGAATCTGCCAAGAACAAAGTGATCTGTTTGCCAAAGTAGTCAGCCAAGCTGAAACCGGGGAATATAATCTGGTTATTCTGGATGAAGCTGTGCTTGCTTATGAGCTAGGTATTCTTAAGACAGAAGAAGTGCAAAGATTTATTCAAAATCGCCCGCAGACTCTGGAATTGGTATTTACCGGCAGGGGTAATTCGCAGGATCTAATTGCTTTAGCTGATTATGTTTCAGAGATAGTAAAGATTAAACATCCTTATGATCAGGGGATTGAGATGAGAAAAGGAATAGAGTATTAACATGGCCCACAATATTTATCTGATTCGGCACGCTAGAACTCAAGCAAATTTTGAAGGTCGCTATGCAGGTTCCAGCGATGAATGTTTAGCTGAAGCAGGGATTAGCCAACTCATGGAAAAAGTAAAAGCAGGTTACTATCCGAAGGTCGATCTTGTATATGTCAGTCCTATGAAAAGGTGTCAGCAAACAGCCCATCTAATATACCCTCATCTCCCTTTGAAGGTTGTACCTGATTTTGCTGAATACGACTTTGGAGAATTCGAAGGCAAAACATACGAGGAGTTAAAAGATAACCCTGTTTATAAAAACTGGGTCGACAGCGAAGGGGTAGATAAAGCACCTGGAGGTGAGAATATGGAGAATTATAAGCGACGGTGTTGTGAAGCATTTGAACAGGTCCTAGATGAAATAAGGGAATGGGGTATTGCGAATACCGCTTTAGTCGTTCACGGGGGTACTATTATGGCTATAATGGAAAGATTCGGACAAGATGAAAAAAGTTTTTATGACTGGCAGCTTCCTAATTGTGGGAGTTATAAGTTGGTCGTGAAGACTTGCGGTTAATTTTAATTTGTGTTAAAGGAGATGATTCTTATGCGTCGTAGCACAGTGATTATTGCAATTATCCTGATCTTTTTGTTTGCTTCATTGTCTGGGTGCAGTACTAAGAATGGAGATCAAACCCCTCAAGCACCCCCAGAGGGGCTCAACGTTTCCAATGATGACAAAACTGTTTATCCGTTTACTCTCGTAGATGATACAGGGACTGAAATAACTATCCCGGCTAAACCTCAGAGAATAGTCTCCCTCTTGCCCAGCTCTACGGAAATACTTGCCGCTCTTGGACAGACTCCGGTAGCTGTGACCCAGTGGGATGACTACCCTGCAAACATTCAAGAGAAAGCTGAATATATTTTCGAAGATGCTCTTAACCCGAACCTGGAACAGCTTCTTAACCTGCAGCCAGATCTGATTATGTTCTGGCTAACATCCCAAGAGGATACAGATAAAATTAGAAATTTGGGAATACCAGTGGTGGTATTCGATGACAAGAATATTTCTGAAGTATATGATACTATAGCCCTGACAGGCAAGATTACGGACACCCCAGAACAGGCCTCACAAATAATCGAGCAGATGAAAGCAAAAGAAAAAGGGATTGAAAGTAAAATAGATAAGCTTTCTCAAGAGGAAAGACGCAAAGTCTGGATTGAAGTGGACAGTAATCTGTATACCGCTGGCAGCGGGACGTTTTTGGATGAAATCATTACAAAGGCGGGCGGTGTGAATATTGCTCGGGATGTTAACGGTTGGGGGAAATTCAATAGTGAACAGGTTATTGCCCGTAATCCCGACGTTATTTTTGAAACTTATAGCTATTTTGATAAGAACGCCATCGAGAATATTCTAAAGCGTAAAGGCTGGGAAAATATTGAGGCTATAAAAAACAAGAGGGTCATAGGGCTGGACAATAACATTATCAGTAGACAAGGACCAAGAATAGTTGACGGTTTGGAAATTGCTGCCCATGCTATCTATCCAGAATTATTTGATGGGAAATAATATTAATGAAAAAGAACAATTATACTCTGCCGCTTATGGGGCTTATACTTATAGGTTCAATGCTAATTACTCTAAGCATCGGATCTGTTCAAGTCCCTATCGGCTTAACTTTTAAAATCTTATTAGATCAAATACCTTGGGTGGTTATTAATCCGGATTGGACTGTTACGCAGGAAGCTATTATTGTTGGGCTGCGCCTCCCCAGAGTTTTCTTGGCGGTAATCGTAGGGGGAATGTTAGCGACTGCAGGGGTAGCTTTTCAAGGGGTTTTACGTAACCCTTTGGCTGACCCTTATATTCTGGGTATCTCCTCCGGTGCAGCCGTGGGTGCTGCCGCGGCTATCCTCTTCGTTAACACAGCCAACCTATTTTTGGCGAAACTAGCTTTACCCCTATTTGCTTTTTTGGGAGCGATCTTATCTTTAATGATGGTTTTTGCTCTGGCTTGGCGCAGAAACCGAGAAGCAGTTTCTCTTATTTTAGCCGGAGTTGTGATTCAATCTTTTCTGGGTGCAGTGCTTTCTTTCGCCGTTACTATCTCCGGCACCAAGCTTCGAACCATCGTTTTTTGGATGATGGGAAGTTTAACAGGTGCTAACTGGTCTAGTATCTTTTTTCTGATTCCTTATCTGATTATTTGTTTTATCCTTATCTATGCCTTTTATAGGAATCTGAATATCCTCTCCCTCGGAGAACAAGCAGCCCACCATTTAGGGATGAATGTGGAGAGAATCAAAATCCTTGTCTTATTAGCGGCCTCCCTTCTTACCGCTGCGGCAGTTTCTGTAGTAGGTATAATAGGTTTTGTCGGGTTAATTGTTCCTCATATTATCCGGCTTATAACCGGACCGGACCACAGGATTCTTATACCTGTAGCCTGCCTTGCAGGGTCGGTTTTCCTTCTCTGGTCGGATACCTTGGCTAGGACCATTATTCCGGCTATGGAGATTCCCATTGGGGTGATTACTGCTTTGGCTGGAGCACCATTTTTCGGCTATCTTCTAAAGAAAAGGATTTGAGAATATGTCCAATGTTTTTGAATTACAAAACATATCTTTTAAGTACAACGAGACTTCGATATTGCATGAAATATCCTTGCAAATACCTCGAACTCTGATAACCGGAATATTGGGGCCTAACGGTAGTGGTAAAACCACTTTGCTGAAAGTTTTAAGTGGCATCTATAACCCCAGCAAAGGATATGTACTGCTTAATAATAAACCTTTAGGACAATATTCCCGGCCGGAAATCGCCAGGCAGATTGCATTTTTAGAACAAAATATTTCTACTTCTTTACCTTTTACAGTCCGGGAAGTGGTAGAGATGGGTCGTTTTCCTTGGTTAAAGCCTTTAGCCCCTCTTTCCCTTAAGGATAGGGAAATCATTGATTATGCTTTGAATTGCTTCGATCTAATAAACAAGCAGGATCAAATAGTCGAGACTTTAAGCGGTGGGGAAAGGCAGCTGGTTTCTTTGGCCAGAGCCATGGCTCAAGAGCCAAAAATTCTGATTTTAGATGAACCTACCACTTATTTAGATATTGGACATCAAAGTATGGTAATGGAATATCTGCGCAAATGGCATAATCATTTCGAGACTACTATTATAATGGTTATTCATGACCTGAACCTCTCTAGCCAATACTGTGACCACCTAGTTGTCCTTGAACAGGGAAACATTGTAGCAGTGGGAAATAAAAATGAAGTTCTCTGCGAGGAATTAATAGCTAAAACATACAAAGCAAGCTTTTCTATGATTAAGCACCCTGTTTCAGGAGTACCGCAATTTTTGCCCTTTTTTGTTGATTAAGAATACTGTCGGAAGTCTTCCATCATTTACAATATTTTGTTATAATTATATTATAATTAAATTAATAATGATTTGAAAGAGGAGTTGCGATTATGAAAGACTTAAAAGGTACGAAAACAGAAAAGAATTTATGGGAGGCTTTCGCTGGAGAGTCTCAAGCTAGAAACAAATATACTTATTTTGCTTCTGCGGCCAAGAAAGAAGGTTATGAGCAGATAGCTGCAATATTTCAGGAAACTGCAGATAATGAGAAGGAACATGCAAAGATCTGGTTTAAAAAGCTTCAAGGAATAGGTAATACCATGGAAAATCTTGCTCACGCAGCGGCCGGAGAGAACATGGAATGGACAGATATGTATGCAAGAATGGCAAAAGAAGCCAGAGAAGAAGGCTTCGACGATATCGCAAAGCTTTTGGATGGCGTTGCTAGAGTTGAAAAAGAACATGAAGAAAGATATAAAAAACTTCTTCAAAGCCTTAAAGAGGGTAAGGTATTCAAAAAAGAACAGCCAGTGTTATGGCATTGCAGAAACTGCGGACATCTATCAGAGAGTATCGAAGCCCCAGATGTTTGCCCTGTCTGTGATCACCCTAAGGCTCATTTCCAACTGTTCGCTGAAAATTATTAAGTTCGAATAAATAGTAAAGTTAGGGACGGTTCTTCACTTGAAAAATCAAGTGAAGAACCGTCCCTAACTTTAATTTAATCTTATAGATAGTTAAGTAACATAGTCGCAATGGAAAAATAAATTGTTAAGCCGACAACATCGTTGACTGTAGTGATAAATGGTCCTGAAGCAACCGCTGGATCTAACTTGAAATAATGAATTATTAAAGGTATTACTGTACCTATCAAGGTTGAGACAACTAAAACACAGAATAAAGAAAACCCGACGATGAATCCTAGAATTGGGTGCCCACCGGCAACCACTTGAGAGATTAGCGATACAAGAACACCACAAACTACACCGATTATTATCCCTGTCCCAACTTCCCTCTTAATCAAATTAACTACCCTAGTCCGATCAAATTTTTCTAAGGCCAGCCCACGAACAACTACTGCCAATGATTGGGTACCAATATTGCCACCCATTCCGGCTATTAAAGGAATAAAAATCGCTAGAATTGTAAATTTTCCTAATGTTTCTTGAAATGAACCGATGATACCTGCCGTGATCATACCGATAAACAGTAAAAGCACGAGCCAGGGTAGTCTCCTTTTGGCAGCTTCCATCGAAACCATATCAAGGTCCACTGCTCCTCTCGCTGCAGAGATATCGCCAAAGTCTTCGGTGGTTTCTTCCTCTAAGACATCTATGACATCGTCAACAGTTACGATGCCCATGAGTATACCGTGGCTATCTACAACAGGAACAGCAAGGAAGTTATAATCCTTGATAACTTTTGCTACTTCTTCCTGGTCTTTTAAGACAGACACCGAAATCGCATTGGTATTCATAATTTCCTTAATTCTTTGATCAAGTCCAGCAACAATCAAATCTCTAAGGGATATAACCCCGACTAGCTTTTCGTTATTATCAATCACATATAAGTAATAAATGGTCTCAGCATCAGGAGCTTCGGCCCTAAGTTTCTCGAGTACTTCTGCTACAGTTTCATGCGCTTCCACCGCTACATACTCCGTAGTCATAATAGCACCGGCAGTCTCATCTGGATACTCCAACAGATCTTGGATATCCTGGGCCTCTTCATCATCCATATTTTCCAGGAATTTCTTAGCTGTCAGATCATCTATCTCTCCCAAGAAATCTGCAGCATCATCAGAGTACATGTTGTTGAGCATACCAACAGCATATGGATATTCCAGTTCTAAGAGAACTTCTTTTTGCTCTCTGAATTCGAGTCCTTGGAATACATCAGCAAATTCTTCAGACGACAAATGTCTATAGATAATCCTACGTCGGTCCGGCTCAAGCATCTTGAACAAATTAACTTGGTCTGTAGGGTGAAGGTCTAAGAACAATTCACGCCATGTAAAAATTTCTTCATTATCTATTGCTTTAATAATCCGAGCAATATTATCTTCAGTCAAATAGACCATCGGAATCCCTCCCTACTTATTAGAATGCGAAGAATATAGTATAACTTATGTAATAAAATTATTTTTGACTTTGCAATGGCATTTAGCTCATTTTGTCCTACTCTTCCAAAAAATATAAAACTCTTCAACAAAGAAGAGTTCAAAGCAAAAACCTTTAATACAAATTAACGTGTTTTCATGTATTAAATCGTATGTCTTCCCTCCACTCGTTGAGTTTAAGCACTATATGGCATAGGACAGAACCAGCTACATTAATAAGACCTTAAGCCGATCTTTCTTGTTAACCCGTTGGCATCTCTCGATGTTTCTGGGCAGCAGCATATCTCCATATAGGAGCCTCACCTAACGAAGCTATAACATTATCATCCCCATCATAATACACTTTACAATTATTCGTCAATATTTGATACAAACAATATTCTTGATTTAGATGACTTCATCTTCAGGTTCTTTATAAGGGAAAAAGAAAGAGTTAATTATAACAGCAATGACTATACCAATGAAAGTTTCGATTATCCTCGCATAAGCATGCTGTAAAGGAGTTTCGTTAGCAAGTATCATTATGGCTAGAAAAACAATGCAGGCCAAACTAGCTGCGTTCTGTTGGTGAATCAAATTGCTTAAATAAATAATAATGACGATTCCAAGTGCTATCAGAAAGATATTATTCGGGGCTATTGAGGCAAATATTATACCAATTCCTGCTCCTACAAGAGTTCCAACCATCCGTTCCACTCCGGCCTTAAAAGAAACATCAACTGTAGTCTGCATGGTGACAACTGCTGCGATACAAGCGAAAAAGGGGTCCATATTTAATAGCCTGAGAACAATAATGCTCAAAACAACTGATATAGCAGTCTTGATATTGCGCATACCTAATTTGGGAATATTCACTAAAGCCAACACTCGATTCATTCCTCTTTCGCAGATTAAACTTTCGTCGCATAATACTGTTAAATCTTTGTATATTATATAAGGTTTTATTGGTAAAGCATATATTAAGCAAACTTTTAATGATATTCTAGTATTTCCCCGTTCCAAAACAAATAAATATACTTTTTTATGACTTTCTTACCGGTAAGCATCTCCAAAGCTCTTGAATAATAATCAATCTGTGTCCGATATTTCCCTCTCAAGACCTGGGCTTGGCCAGCAGCTACATAATCAGTCTTATAATCTAATAACACAAGACCATCTGCTTCTTCAAAGTAACAGTCTATGATGCCTTGAAGCAGCACCGTCTCATCTTGTCCTTCAATATCAACAATATCTTGGTAGATTTCGCTGCAAGGTATTTCAATATTAAACCGTACTTCCCTATTAACTTTGTTGGCAGCTAAAAGCCTCCTGCCTAAAGAAGATTCTAAGAATCTCCTTATCCTATCGGTCTCAACGCATTCTGCTTGTTGCTTAGTCAGCAGAGCGTTAGCAATCATGGTCTCTATCTGAGCCTCAAGATCCTGGTTTTTGTAATTTAGATGCTGCATGACAAAGTGCAGAATAGTCCCCCTTTCTGCTGGACTCAGCCCTTTACTCTCCTCTAGGAAAAGTGGTTTCTTGATTAAGGATGGTTGATCTTCAAGGAACATATTTATGTCTTCTGTATAATCTCTTTCCAAACGCCTTTTGAGTTCTGTCACAGATAGTTTAGGAGGGACTTCAGAAAACTTGGTGAACGAATATTCCCAACTAAGTCTCCTGTTGATTTCCAGTGATGCGTCCGTGTCCACTTCGGATTCACCTAATCCATCCAGCCAGTCAATGAATTCGGATTCATCCTTTTCTTCATTAGATTGGGACTTTACAATATCATTTTTATACCATATCTTCGTATCCCAGACGGAGGGATGATTTAACAGGAAATCAGAGAACTCCGTTAAACCTGCCTGTTGACGAAGCAGGCTACAGGATTGATGCCGTAACAGAGCAGGTATTAACCAGTCTAGATATCTCAAGCCATTAAGAATCTCATAAGGTGAAAGCTTACCCTCTCCAGTTGCAGAACATTTGCCCCATTTTGTCAGAGAGTTTTGAACATCACTGACTGCTCCTGTGATAATTAGTTTCTCTTTGGCTCTAGTCAAAGCCACATAAAGGATTCTCATTTCTTCTGACAAGGTCTCAGCTTTTATCTTCTGCCTTATAGCTTGTTTAGGTATAGATGGATACGATAGTCTAAGAGAGTGGTCTACCATATCAGGTCCCAAACCTAGTTCTTGATGATAGAGAATGCTCTTATTCATATCCTGCAGATTAAACCGCTTACCACAACCGGCAAGAATAACGACAGGAAATTCTAGACCTTTACTTTTGTGGATACTCATTATCCGCACGACATTATCGTTTTCACCGAGGATCTTGGCACTCCCCATATCACCCCGATTACTCTTGAGCTTATCGACAAAATTAATAAAATTGAATAATCCTTTATAACTAGTCTCTTCAAATTGTCTAGCCCGCTCAAATAGAATCCTCAAGTTGGCTTGCCGCTGTTCTCCTAGAGGCAAGGCTCCTATAATTCCGTAATAACCAGTTTCCATATAGAGCTGCCAGAGAAGTTTATCCACAGACATATAAAGAGACATATCCCGCCATCTTTGAAGGTTACCTAAGAATGTAGCTGCCTTGGAGGAAAGCCGTCCTGAATCTTCGGCTAGACCCTGTAATGCTTCAAAGATTGGAGCTTTACGATTTATAAGGCGCAATTCTGTTAGTTCATCAATAGTAAATGAAACGATGGGTGATCTAAGCACTGCCAGTAAAGGGATATCCTGCAGAGGATTATCGATAATCTGGAGTAAGGATAGAATCACTTGTATCTCAGAGGTCTTGAAGAAACCCGTTCCTGTATCCGTAAAGACCGGTATATTCTGAGCCGTCAGCTCTTCCTTGAATACATCAGCCCAGTTCTTCGTTGTTCTCAAGAGGATAACGATGTCCCGATAATCTACCTCTCTGTATTCGTCACTATCCTTATCGATAATTCCTAAGACCTTGCCTTGATTATCTGGCTGTTTAAGGGCCTGGATTCTTTTGGCTACAAGTCGGGCTTCGCATTGAATCGCATCAAGCATCTCTTCATCAAGAGCTGAGTCTTCTCCAACTTCAGCTTCATCGCTGTCTAATTCTTGGGTATAAACAGTCTCCTCTCTAGAAGCTGATTGAATCAAATGAAGTTCTGGGGCTCCTCCGATGAAGAACCTTTCTTTCGTATTCTTTATGAATTCAGCACCGGGATTCAGCGCTTCCTTATCTGTATAATCCAGTTCTCCCACATTTTCTGACATAATCTGGTGGAAAATGTAATTGATTGCTTGTACTACCTCCGGGCGGCTGCGAAAGTTTTTATAAAGTGTTATCTTCCTAGAAGGACTACCTTTCTCAGAAGAATATTTGTTGTATTTGAACAGAAACAGTTCCGGTTTAGCTTGTCTGAACCTATAGATACTCTGTTTAACATCTCCTACCATGAATATATTCGGTTTGGAAATCCTTTCCCTAGATATCAAGTTAACGATGAGTTCCTGAACCATATTACTGTCCTGATACTCATCAACAAGAATTTCCGCAAATTGTTCTCTATAGGTGACTGCCGTCGTTGAGGGTATGTCCTTTCCTTGTTCATCCTGTTCGATTAGAATCTGTAGACAAAAATGTTCCAAATCATTGAAGTCAACAATGGATTTCTTATTTTTCTTTTCCTTATATTTAGCACTGAATTCTGTTACCAGCCCAACCAGACACTGAACGAGCGGGTAGAGATTCTTGAAATCCTCGTATATCTCCTTAGAATCTAAGGAGATTGATTTTTCTTTAATATCGCTAAGACGCTTCTTGACATTATCCCTAATATCTTTAACATATTCCTGTTTATTCTTATCCGTATCTTTACCGGCAGGAGGTAACCGGTTAAAGCTTAACGCTTGTAACTCATCATAAATATTATCCCATTTGGTTTTGCTTGCTCGGGAACACATTTTCAATAAGGCTTCGATATTAGCTAAGTCCTCTTGGTACACCAATAGATATCTATCCAGACTAGGTTCACCTTGAATGATTTCTACCGCATTATTCATTATCGTCTTAAGACCTTGTAATTCGATTTTCACGCTCTTGAGTAGTACTTCCCCACATGGCGTCTGGCTGAAATCATCTTGTTCGGAAGCATTAAATAATTCGGCCATCTCTTGAAGCCATCTTTCAGGGTGAGGGCTGCTCTGGATAAACTCATAGAGACTCAAGATCATATCTTGTAATGCTTGATCATCTTTGTTGCCACCATAGCATTCTAAAAGCTCAAAGAAACACCTATGCCCATCTTCATTTTCATAGAGCTCCTCGAAAAGCTCACTTAAGACTTCCAGTTTCATTAAGGTGGCTTCAGTTTGGTCAGCTATCCGGAAGCCTGGGTCGATATCGATACGATGAAAATTACTGCGAATCACTTCCAGACAGAAAGAATGAATGGTTGTGATACTTGCTTTGTTTAAGAGTGTCAACTGTCTTTGGATCTTCGGGGACCCCGAATCCTCTTCTAGTTTAGCCGAGATTGCTCTCGCTATTCTCTCCCTCATTTCAGTTGCTGCAGCATTAGTAAAAGTAACTATAAGAAGTCTGTCGATGTCTAGTGGATTATGGGCATCTGTTATCTTCCGAATTATTCTTTCAACCAGAACAGCAGTTTTCCCGGCTCCTGCAGCTGCCGCTACCAGTAAGTTGCAGTCCTGGTCAGTGATAGCTTCCAATTGTTCGTTAGTCCATTTTGTATCTGCCATTACTGCTCACCACCGTTCTCTGCTATCAGCTTCCAGATATCCTCATCTTTCTGATCACGAAGACTCTGGTAATTATTCTCTTTTAAAGCAGGATCGAACTGACATACTGCAGAATAATTACAGTAAGTACAGGAAGTAATCCCTTTTTTCTTATAAGGTTTTATAGCAACATTCCCTTGCATAATCTCTTCTCCTAAATCTTTCAACAGCTTTCTTACATAATTGTGCAGCATTTTAAATTGAGTCAAGGAAGCTACTTTAGATGCTTTACCCAGAACATCTCCTTGATTGATGGTAGCTGGAATTATTGAAGAAGGCCCCTGCAGAGATCTATCCATCTCCCTTATGAGTTTTACATCCGCAAGTAGTAAACCCTTCATCTTCAACTGTTTCATAATAGCTATTTCGATCTCTTCTTCAGGAATCTTACTGTTTCTTCTAATGATAGGGTCATCGATGCGGAAGTAGAGAACACCCCCTGGGAGGATAGGCGAAGTCAAATTCATTTCACCATTTTGAGTTATAGCGTCCAGATAGGTTAATAGTTGAATTTGCAGGCCGTAATAGACATCAGAGAGTTTTAAGTCCTTACCACCCGATTTATAATCGACAATTCTAAGGTAGGTACCTTCTTCTGTCTCTAAAGTATCCACTCTGTCGATTCTGCCAACAAGATTTATCTTAGTGCCGGAATCCAATTCAATCATAATTGGAGGAAATTGTTCACTTTCCCCAAATCCCAGTTCATATCCCAAAGGTTCAAAACTACTGCGTTTAATATGCTCAGCGATAAGCCAAACAGCTCTGGAGACAACCCGCTTCAGTCTAACGGTAAGGGCAGTATATCTTTGGGAACCTGCAAGTCCAGCTCCTCTCATCTTTGCCAGTAATTCATCCACTATGTCAGAAACCTTTTCCTTACACCAATCTTTATCCAATTCCCTCCAGGAAATATTCTGTTCAGAGATATAGAGAGAAAACTTTTCGATGACTTTATGCATGAATGTGCCTATATCAGGAGGATTCAAGCAGTATATTGTTCTTTCCTTAGCACCTAGCCCATACTGAACATAAAAAGCGAAGGGACAGGCTTTATATCTTTCTAAACGTGAGACGCTTGCATAAGCAGGAGAACCATAAAGAAGTTCCATCTTTTCTTGGTTAACAGACTGGGCTATATTTTTATAAAGAAAAGCTGAACGGACAGCCTGGAAAATATCCTGCCAATCCTGCTGGGACATAAACCATCGATATACTTCCTGCCACAATGACTCCATATCTCCTCCATCAGCCTTAGAACGAATCTCTGAAACCATCTGTCTAAAAGCAGGTGATCTGCTTGATATAAGTTCTATGGCTGATTCATCGGTCTTGAGAATATTGCTGTTTTCAGTGATCTTAGGAAATAGTTTCTTAAGTCTGGATATAATAATGGACGGCCTCATGCTTCGTCCTTCGTGATCCCCGATTGGCCAACTTAAGCGCAAGTAGTTCCCTGCAGTGGCCAAAGTTCTATAGACCAAATATTGTTCATCAAAAGCTTGTGCTCGTGTATCACCGGCCAACTCGATTCCAGCTCTATTCAAAGTTTGCCTGTCTAAATCAGAGAGGATGCCTTCTTCCAGGTCAGAGGAAGGAAACACACCATCATTGACTCCGAGGAGATATAAAGCTTTGAGCTCATGGCTCCGGGAACGTTCCACGCTCCCTACTAACACCTGGTCCAAGGAAGCTGGTATTAGCCCTATCTTGTATTCTCTTAAACCAATCTCCAAAATATCAGCAAACCTCTCCAGGCCAAGGGTTTCATCTCCCATAACTTCTACGGTTTGGTCTAAAACATCCATCAAAGTATTCCAAACTTGGGAGTATTCATTAGCAAGACTTAGTTCGCCACTTAGCTGGAACTGTTTAATGAGATCTTCTATCCTGGCAGGTACTTCTATATAACAAAGAAAATCATAGAGGGCCGTACATATCTCCGAAGCTTTTCTTCTGCCTTTGGTCCTTTGACGGAATTCCAGCAGGGGACTTGAGACAGCCTCCCTGATACAATTGAGCTCTTGTAGAACATCTTCAGATTTCTCAAAGTCATTTTCTTCAGGAAGCAGGTTGGTGCTCATATCCCAGTTCTCTTCCTTAGTCCAACGGCTTCCTCTGATGCCGCAAGCCAGAACATAGTTCTCGAGTTTATCGATACTCGCTCTTTCCAGCCCTGTAAGGCCTGTTTTCAGATAACGAAAAACTGCTTCATAAGACCAGTTCTCTTTGAATATGTCCAACATAGACAGGATAAGGCGAACAAGAGGATGGTTCGTGATATCCACTTTTCTATCCATGAAAAACGGTATATTATACTCAGTGAAGATGACTTCTATAAGCCTCTCATAGTTCGGCAAATCTCTTGTTACTACAGCGATATCCCGGTAGCGCATCCCTCTATCTCTACAAAGTCGGAGAATATCTCTGGCAGTCGCTTCAATTTCCGCAAAGATATTTATCGAAGAAAAAAGAGAAATATCCTTAGTTTGGAAAGCAAATGTCTTATGTGGATAGGCATAAAGATTCTGCTCAAGATGAGCAAGCTCAGGACTGCTGTCAAATCTAAAGAGGGGTTGTCCTCCTAGAAATATAGGTTTTTCTATCTTGCTGCCTGTTTCTTGGGCAATTTTAATTATTTTGTGGTATGTATTTTTTACCGAAGAGAATACTTCCTCTTCACCCTTGTACTCTAAACTGTCTGTACATAAGCTGATATTTACCCGTTGGGTTTTGGTTAACAATTTGGAAATCACCCTAAATTCTTGGGGGGTAAAACCGTTAAAACCATCTATCCAAATCTCTGCATTATCATATAAGTCACAGTTAGAAAGCTTATCCGAAACTATGGTCAGATCATCGTCGCTATCCCTGTATCTTTGAGCGACAATCCTCTCGAACTCAACATAAATAGCATTAAGCTCTTTCATCTTATCCTTAAGCTGATTGTCTTCCTCTATGTTTCTGCTCACTTCTTCCAAGAGTGAGGGTGAAATGCTGTATCTCTTGAATTCACTTATGAGAGTAGCCAATGTATTCACAAAACCTTGTCGATCTGCCGATTTGGCGAATACTTTTAGGTTATTTTTAATCTTATCCAAGACCCTGTAAATAATCATACATTTACCCGCAGAGTGGATATGAGGATATGTGATACCGCCTTCCTGACTAAAGATCCTAAACGCCAAGCGACGGAAACTCAGGACTTCAGTTTCTAGAATTCCTCCCGTCCCTAGTACTCTAATAAGATCTCTTTCCGCCTGTAAGGTAAATTGTTCAGGAACAAGCAAGACTAGCGGATGAGTGATTCCACTGCTAATCCTTAATTGTATTTCATTCAGACAAAAATGGGTCTTACCGCTTCCCGCTCGACCATAGATTATTCTTATACTCATAAGTCTTCTCCAACTCCAAAATAAGTGAAACTTTACTAACTTTCAGAATGTATCCCTAATGACTAGTTGGAACTAATTAATAACAACAAAGACGCTGCAAATTTCTCATTATCTTCTCTTGTGCGCTTCTTAGGATTTGTTGTTCTCCCTCCACTTCGCCTTACCTTCTGTCCCAAAAAACGTTCAAAAAGAAGTTTGTCCATATTATAATCAGTATAGATAAGACCATTGTTATTCAGTGCTCTGGCTCCTTTCCCTAGAACCATTGCCGCTAAACCAAAGTCTTGGGTTACCACGATATCCTCTTGGGAAAGAATCTTCATCAGTGCAAAGTCTACGCTGTCTCTAGCTTTATCAACAGTAATAATCTTACTATACCCATCATTCAATTCATGTGAAGTATCGGTAAGCATAGTTACCGGGATATGATATTTTTTAGCAGTGCTAACGATAATATTTTTGACTGGACAAGCGTCGGCGTCAACTAGTATTTTCATTCGTCCATATCTCCGGGCAGTTTACAAGACATATGATTCTTTATTTCTTTGCCTGTATTAGATTGTAATATTTGTTCAGCTAAGGCATTAAGCATTCCTTTAAGCACCACTTTATGCATAGGATAAAGAAAGTACCAATACATCAGCCCTGTTAGTCCCTTAGGTTCAAAAAAAGCCGTTTGAGTAATAAGCAACTTTTTATCCTCTAGTTCTTTAATTTCGAATTGCAGCCAGGCTCTACTTACCATTCTCATTTCTGACCGTAATCTAAGGAGACAATTGGTCTTCAGATCTTCAACACGCCAGAAACCCAGCGTATCTCCTACCCTTAGATTAGTGGGACATCTGCGTGCCCTTTTTAACCCAACTCCTCCAGAAATTCTATCGATGAAGCCTCTTACATGCCATAAATAATTAGCAAATAACCACCCTTCATTTCCACATGTGATGACTTTAAATGCTGTAGTTATATCAGAGAAAACTTTTATTTGTCGTGTTTCTTTAATCATACCTTCAATATTAGTGAGTTTGACCCATTCAGACACTTTCCCTCCGAAAGAGGAGTACGCGTCCTGCCAGGTTGTTAGAACCTGACCCTTTCCTATTCTTTCCAGAGCAAATCGTACCGCTTGTTCATAACTGATAGGGGCAATATCAAATAGTCTCTTTGCCGAGTCATCTTTCACTACTACCTCATTCTTAAGGCCTTCTATCAAAGGCCGGGCAATATTAGCAGGGATGGGTGTTACTAAATCTACCAAGAAAGCTGAAATGTTTGTGGACATGAAAGGAACTTCTAATACCTTTCTTTTTATACCACGAATTTCTGCATACTTGAGCATCATCTCCCGGTAAGTCAAGATCTCACTACCTCCAATTTCTATGATAGCTGATTCTGTTTCGGGGATTTCTAAACAATCTGCCAGATAACTCAAGACGTCTCTGATAGCAATTGGTTGAGCACGGGTCCCGATAAGCTTAGAAGTCACCAAAACAGGTACTCTTTCAACGGTATTTCGAATTAACTCAAAGGAGGCACTCCCTGACCCTATAATTTGAGCCGCTCTGAATTCGGTAACCGGTATTCCCCATTCTCTCAAGCAGTTCCCTGTTTGTTGGCGGCTTTTTAAGTGTTCAGATAATTGTTCATTATTCTCTCCCAACCCACCAAGATAGATAATCCTTTTCACACCGGCTTCCCGAGCTGCTTTCCCGAAGTTTCTGGCGGAGGTCAAGTCTCTTTTTTGAAAGCCTTCTCCCCCAGCCATGGAATGCACTAGGTAGTAGGCGACAGAAACATCTTTCATTGCAAGCAGTAAGGTTCCATATTTCAGGACATCTCCGGCCACTATTTCTATATTACTCCATCCTCTACCTTCGATAATAGAAGGGTCGCGTACTAGGCAGCGAACCTTATAGTTACGCTCAAGTAAGATAGGCACAAGCCTTCCGCCGACGTAACCTGTTGCTCCAGAGACTAGAATAATGGGTTTCCTACAATTGTCCATAAAGTCACTTTCCTTAAAGATATATAACACAACGTCAAATTAATAAGTTTATCTGCAAATCAGAGTTAGTAATAATGTGGTTATTATAACTATAAGTATTATTTCTCCGAATGTCTGTTTAATTCCTCTATATCCAATGCATTATACAATGTGCTGTAAAGAGCAAGTGAACAACTACGGCGGCGGTACGTTTGTCTCCTGCGAAGAAAAACGCCGAAGCCGGGAACCAAAGAGAATCGCTTACCGGCGCACGGTCAGGCAATGCACAAATATATGAGTATCTGACATTAAGAAGGGGCTGCTGCACTGACCAACTAAGTTGGTCAGTGCAGCAACCCCAAATTGCCTTTTTCTTAGAATGTTTATCTTCTATGGTGTAATTACAACTTTCATTGCACCATCTTTTCGGTTGATGAAATAATCATACCCTTTGGCAAACTCATCAAGAGGGAACGTATGGGTTATAATCCGGCTGGTATCTATCTTACCTTGACTCATAAGAGAAAGAGCTCTCTTACAGTTGTTTCCGCCCTCTCCGCGTACAGTTTTAATACTAATTGCATTAAGCACTGCATAGTCCAGCGCAGCTGTAACCGGTTGCTTATAGAAAGATACACATGTCATAGTATGTCCACGCATAGTGGATTTCAGACAGAGATCAAAGGAAGAATCATTTCCCGCGCATTCATAGGTTCTTTCACAACCGCGTCCACCTGTAATCTCCATTACTGCCGCCAGAGGATCCTCTACTTCATTTACGTTAATAACATGAGTAGCTCCAACGCTCTTGCCAATTTCTAATCTGTCATTCTTGGTTCCTACGAGAATAATTTTCTCGGCTCCAACTGAAGCACATGCTTGAACCATCGATAAACCTATTGGGCCAGGTCCGGTGATAAGAACTGTGTCTCCGGCTATATAGCCACCACTCGTATCAAGTGCCCAGAGAGCACAGCCTAGAGTAGTTACATAAGTGGCTTGTACAGAATCTACATTATCAGGAATCTTATAGATAGCATTGATGTGGTGAACGGCATATTCTGCAAAACCACCGTCCCGGGTCATACCGGATGCAATCTGTCCTTTTTGGGCATAGTTCAGGCAGCTAGTATACAATCCTTCGATACAGTTCTGACAACGGCCACAGCCTTTATGCGCCTCAATGGCAACTCTGTCTCCGATTTGGAATTCATCTACTGTTTCGCCTAGGGCGACAACAGTACCTGCCCATTCATGCCCTTGGGTAAACTCACCATAAGGTGGCATCTTAGGCATTCCCTTAGTGATAATTTTGACATCTGTACCACAGATGCCGCATGCTTCTACCTTGACAAGTACTTCTCCACTGCCTGGTTTGGGAACAGGCTTGTCATTGACTACACGAAAATCATCTTTTCCAAAAAGTACCAAGGCTTTCATCTTTTCAGGTATTTGGTTGTTCATTTTTTTCCCTCCTAAATTTTATATTCGTTAATTTAAGTAATACATGCATCTTACGATGCTATGCGAGGCCCCTATTTTACAGTACTAATAATGGGAATGTCTTTTTAATAAATCTAGTAACTGATAGTTAATCGTTCATAAGTTTATACACAAAAGGGATAACCATTATCATGGCCGCGGCAGCGACATATAAGCCTATCGCCGGAGAATAGATATCTGAAATGAAACCTGTTAGACCAACCCCTAAGGAACCGACCATACCACCCAAACCAACTGTTATACCTGAAGCCATCCCTTTATTTTCAGGGAAGAGTTGATGACTGAACACCATAATTACCGGATCTGAAGAATACAGAGAAGCTCCTAACAATGCAATAAAGACGAATCCTATTACAACGCTGCTGGAATTGACAAAGAGAATAAGTGCTACTGCTGAAAGAATAGCGGATATAATAATTATCGGTTTACGTCCCATAAAATCAGAAAGCGTTCCACCAATCAAGTTTCCCACCATCCCAGCTGCAAAAACAACTGTCAAGAGAAGGTTATATATCCCATATTCAATCCCCGCTTGCTCCCACATGATTGGGACTAAAGTAACCACCGACATCACCGTCATAAAGCGAAGTCCTACAATCGTCAGGAGTGTTAACCCTCCCCTCTGTTTGATAGATTTAAAGAACTCAATGGTGAAGATTTTCCCTTCCCTATGTTTAGGTGCGGGAGGTGGATTCATACTAAAGAACATGACTACAGCCATAACAAGACCGGGTACAGCTAAGATCCATAGACCTTGTCTACCTCCCAGATAAAGAGCTGAACTGGCAAGAATCGGGGCTAATAGGCGTCCAAAGTTACCTCCTAACATAAAGAAACTCATGCCGGATCCTTTATATTTACCGGTCATTTCGCTCATTAAGGATGCAGCATGCGGATGAAAAGCCGCATTACCAATACCTCCCAGGAGGAGGCCAAGTAATAATAAGAGATAAGTGGGTGCCCATCCTAAGGTAAGTGGCACAATTATACTACCCACCAGTAACCCACCTACGACGAAAGCTCTTCCCCCTAAGCGATCTGCCCAAAGGCCAAGCACAGGCTGCATCAATTGAGTTGTAAGAGCAATAACTGTGCTTATCAAGCCTGCGGCAGCTATACTGAATCCAAGCTGAGGCATAAGGATAATAGGTAATAGCCCGGGGTATAAATGCGGGTAAATGTCATTAGCGACATGAGCTGTGATTAGTGTTGCAGCTTTTTGGGGATCGCCTGATTTTTTTTCAGTTTGAACATGTGTTGTGTTTTGTTCATCTACGCTCACAATTATTCCTACCTTCTTTTGTGTATTATCGTTCTACGGATTATCAACTTATCTTTCATTTTTATATAAAACGTCATTTTTTCCTATTCTTAGCCTTCTCTAATTCATCAAGGAAGAATAAATGATTGTCTATTCTCTTTCTCATATCATCTTCTGATTCCAACAATAGCTTCCAACCTTGATCTGTCAAATAATAGTATTTAATCGGCCTTCCGGTATCTGGCATTTCCCACCTAGATGTTATCGCTCCCTCTTCTTCAAGTTCCTGAAGTGTTCTGTATATCATTGAGCTATCGCCTAAAAAACAAGGGATCTCTTCCTCCATCATTTTTAATAATGCCCCACCGTAATTGGGCCTTCTAGCAAGAAACAGAAGTATAAATGAGGGCGCATGGCGAGGAGAATATTTATTCTTTCTCATCTTTATCCCTCCCGTTCTCTAATAATTATTCTAAGATTTCTAATACTTTTACTATAACTTAAAAAGCACTATACTGCAATATGCAGTATAGTGCTTTTTACATAATATTTATGAAAAGTTATTATAAAATAATTATGTTGATTAACTTTTTTCCAGTATAATTCAGACCATACTTCCTTCTCTGTAATAAATGAGTTAAAATACAGATAAAATAAGTTGAAAGTATAATAAAAAGGAGTACCTAGAATGATTTCCGAAAAAATAATGAACAATTTACAAAGATCTTCCTGGATAAGAGCAATGTTTGAAGAAGGTGCAAAATTAGCTGCCATACATGGTGCTGATAATGTATACGACTTCAGCTTGGGTAACCCTTATGCTGAACCTCCAGAAGAAGTACTGAATTCTTTGAGAAAACATATTGATCAAAAAGGTCTTTACCGTTATATGAATAATGCTGGATATTCAGAAGTAAGAGAAAAGATAGCCCAAGCTTTGCAAAAGGAAAGCGGTGTGCAACTTTCTGCAGAGAACGTAGTTATGACTGTTGGTGCTGCTGGAGGGTTGAATGTTGTTCTTAAGTCTATACTCAACCCCGGTGAAGAGGTGATTGTTTTTGCGCCCTACTTCATGGAGTACAATTTCTATGTAGATAATCACGGAGGTAAGACTATCCCCGCATCTCCCGACACTTCTACTTTTGAGCCTGATCTGGAAACCTTAGAAAAACTTATTTCTCAAAATACAAAAGCTTTAATTATTAATAACCCTAATAATCCTACTGGTGTTATTTATAGTGAAGAAAGCTTAAAAATGATAAAAGAAGTCATAACCAACAAGGAAAAAGAGTTTGGCACAACCATCTATATCATCTCCGACCAACCCTATGCGGAAATCGTTTATGATGGTGTCCAAGTTCCTAGCATACTCTCCCTCTTTGAAAACACCATAATAATTAACTCTTTCAGCAAGTCTTTAGGGCTTGCCGGAGCGAGGATAGGTTATATAGCTGTAAGCAGTAAAATCAAAGATGTGGAATTGCTCATTAGCGCCTTAAGCTTTTGTAACCGTACCCTGGGTTTCGTCAATGCTCCCGGGTTATTCCAGAAAGTAGTGGGTGATGCTCTGGAAGCTAAAGTTGATATTGAAGATTATAAAGCCAAAAGAGATTATCTCTATGACAACCTTACTCGAATAGGATTCGAATGTGTCAAACCTCAAGGTGCTTTTTATCTTTTTCCCAAAGCTTTAATTAAAGATGATGTAGAATTTGTAAAATCAGCATTGAATTATAATTTGCTGCTTGTTCCCGGTAGCGGCTTTGGCTGCCCAGGGTATTTTAGAATCTCTTACTGCGTACCTATGGAGACAGTTATTAATTCAATTCCCGCTTTCGAGAAATTAGCTGAGAATTTCAAGTAAGCGAAGCTTAATCTTTATACAATGGGCTATTGCACAATAAACCAACTAAGTTGGTCAAATTTATCTATCTGCCATTTTGAGTAATATCTAAATCAATTGAACAATACTAACTTATAGAATAATTTAAAGTGCAAAAAGACTGTCGAGCCCGTAAATGCCCGACAGTCTTATATTACTCTTTTCTTTTTTAGTGTTTAAGCTAATGCCCAAGCTTCTTTATATACGCGTTTAGTATTGGCAATAACAATCTCCGAAGTTTCTCCGGCCAATAATGGGCGAACTTCGGCACTCATGACAGGTCTGGTATCTCTACCGATAAGTTTCAGGTCCGCTAAAGTCCTAAAATATTTGCTGACCATCATCATATCTACTTCCCCTTCAGGCACTCCGAATCTGGGTTGCAGATCTCCATACATCGGATTAAGTCGATCTTTCATAACACAGTTGCCAATCTGGAAGGCTTTTAGATATTTCTGCAATGTAGTTAAAGTATATTCTATCTCTTCTCCCAGCAGAGGGAAATGAGAAAGATCTGTCAATAAACCGAATCTATCATAGGATGGAGAAAGGGCTTCAGCTATATCTAAAGCATCAGGAGCAGGGCCGATTATAGATTCTTTGTCAATAGATCTATCAAAAATTTTCAAGGTAATAAGAGGATTGCCAAACTCTTTTGCTCTCTCCAAAATTTGCGAGAAAGAATCAATTAGAAGTTTCTTACCTTCTTCTCTTTTCTCCGGTCCAGGATCTTTACCTGCCGGGATTCTGACTGCGGTAGCACCGATGTCATAGGCTTCTTTCAGGCAGTTGAATACAGCTTTAATTGCTTTGTTTCTTTCACCTTTGTCTGGATGATTCAGGTTAAGCTTGTTAGGAAAGATTACAGGCTGAGTAGCATAGACTACTTCCATACCAGACTGGTCAAGGAGTTTTTTCACTTCTTGGCGTTGCTGGACATCTTTAACTGTACCCATCTCGATAGCGGTGAAGAAATCATCTTCACAAAGTTTGCTTACTGTTTTTTCAAAAGGGCCTACACCATTGACACATTCAGGGAAAGCTTTAAAATGGACAATCCCTATCTTCATATACTCGTACATTGAACCTTGCATAAGAATTCCTCCTTTATGTATTGTATATATTTAATTGTAATAACTACCAGTAAATAGGTATTATGAGTTTGAATTATCGGTCTTTGTTTTTTTAACTTTCTCTAATTGGCTTAAGAAGAATAGGTGGTTATCGGTTCTCTTTCTTATGTCTTCTTCAGCGTCGAATAGACTCTGCCAACCTTGTTCGGTCATCTTATAATTTTTGGTTGGACGTCCAGTATCCGGCATCTCCCATTGAGATACAACCAGTCCTTCTTCTTCGAGATCCTGAAGTGTTCTATACACCATAGCACTATCACCTAAAAAGCAAGGGATTTCTTCTTCCATCATTTTCAGTATAGCTCCTCCATAATTCGAGCCCCTGGAGAGAAAAAGCAGAATAAAAGAAGGTGCATGTCTGGGAGAATATTTTTTAGTTTTCTTCAATTTTTCCTCCTAATATTCTTATAATACTCTATGAATTAGAATTTTAATCTAACCCTATCTTCAATTAACACTATACATTAAAAAACATATTACTGCAATATGCAGTAATATGTTTTTTTGCCCTTCATAATCTATTATTTATTAGATCGATTAATAAAATCAATTACCTTTTGACAAGTTTCATATCTATCCTCTCCATAGATGTTCACTGCTTTAGAAACAGGCTTTTCTGGAGAACCAATAACATAAACATTTTCAAATACTTCGTCTACTACTTCTGATGGAAGTAAATCAATTTCAATAATCTTACAGTTTAAGTGATCTGCAAGATAGTCTCCTGCTCTCTTATCTATCTCAGACTTATACATGATTAAATTTGTAATTTTAGTCATATTTAATCCTCCTGGTATAACAACATAATTGAGTTCATTGGGAAACCCAAGATATTCACAAGGGTTTCTATAAACATTAATATTATTGGAATGATATGGCAGTTGGGAGATTCGCAAATCTAAATGTCTGGGGTCTTGACTTCCATACACATTACCAGTTTTTCCTTCAACTCCTATCATAGTCTTACCACCACTGACACTTTGGCCATTTTTTACTGAGATTGAATGTAAGTGGCTGTACCTACAATATAAGTTATCACTCTGTTCAATAACGACGGTATTCCCAAAGGCAGAATTATAACCAACAAATACTACTAACCCATCCTCAATAGCGTAAACAGATTTATCTTCAAGTCCAACCAGATCGACTCCAAGATGGACGCCTGATGCATAATGGTTATTATGGTTCAAGAAAACCTGTGTAATAACAAATCTCTCTTTATATGGAAGGTTTATCATGTTTTCCTCCATTATTTGATTTATTCCCATCTTTTATAAGGTATTCATTACCACTCTAAGTTGTCCATTCTTTTATAACTTTTTGGTCATATTTGGTATCAAAAAATAATCCCGGAACCAATATTTCATTGGATTCCGGGATTCACGTTGAAAGCCTTAAATTACAATTTGAGAATGTTTTTGTGGATAGAACTAAAATTGAGACTAATGCATAAAACAATTTCAGTGTTTCTTTTTGCACATACATTCCATTAAAAAATGATTATTAAATATATCCCTTTTCTTTAAGATACTTTTCAGCCCCTGGGTGCAGAGGAAACGGCAATCCTTTGGTAAGGTTATTGATATCTATTTCCTTGGCTAAAGGATGAATTTTCTCTAATTCGCCCAAGTTCTCCAGAACAAGTTTTGAGAAATTATAAATTGCCTCATCGCTCGTATCCGCATGTGCTATGAAATAAATCGGTGTTGCCGCTACAACAACGTCTTCAGTCTGGCCTTTATAGGTTCCTGCTTTAACAACTGTCGGGTGCACGGATGGATCTATGTCATTTTTGATATTCTCAATGGCTTGATCATTCACCGGCAGCAGACGGATAGGCACATCGGCCTCGATGTTTTCACCCTGCGGACAAGGTGCTCCTGACCAGAACTGAATCACATCAACAGTTTTATCCTTGATTTGGTCCGCCATATCAGCATAATTGGAAGATATGAAAACATAATCGACATCTTCTTGTTTACCATAGGCATCTAATATTAATTTGGTATAGACTTGGGATGCTCCCATGAATGTGGCCATACGGGTTTTATTCTTGATATCATCAAATGATTTGATATTGGAGTCAGCTCTGACTGCATATTGCGCAACAGCTGTCGGTCCGGCGAATAAAGCTCTCATTTCCTTGAATTCGCCATCTTCTTTAAAAGCATAAATGCCGTTGTAGCACATAGAGGCCACAAATACGTTTGCCATTCCGATGTCAGCGGTTTTTGCTTTTAATCTGCGTACCGCTTCAGCGTCACCGGCTACAGTTTGATGGACTACTTTCACCGGTAAATTCGCGTCATCGCTGATCTTACAGATGCCCGTAGTCAAAAAATACTTGTCGCCGCCGGCCGTAGACATGATACGCAATTGAGCGATTTCGGCAGGTTGTTGGTTATTATCGTTCTGAGCATTACTGTTACTGGCACTGCTGCCGCTGCATCCTGAAACAAACATTAAGGATATCACCATCAGGATTACAATCGAGATACGGAAACATTTTTTCATGTTAAGCCCTCCCCATATTATATGTTCTTGAAATGGATCTAACGAAGTGCCTCAGTAGTGACTTGCTTTACAACATATGACCACCTCCATTTATTCACTGAATACGACCTGGGACTTCTTAACCTTTAAATTGGCTATCACAATCAACGCCAAACACGATAAACCTATTAAATCTGTTACTGTTTCCGGATAGATAAGACTTAAGCCGCCGAGGAACAAGAGCAATCGCAGCCACCATGCTTTAATTGGCGTAAATATAAACCCTTGGATTGCCATGCATATTGCAGCTGTACCAACTAACGATGTGAGGATAATTGGAATAACTCCCCAATGAAAACCGTTGATTAATAAAAGCTCCGGATTATACACAAACATAAACGGCAATACAAACATACAAGTAGCAAGCCTGGCTGCGGCCCAGCCGGTTTGCATCGCATTGGCACCGGCGAGGCCTGCACCCGCATAAGCCGCTAAGGCCACCGGAGGGGTGACAAAACTTACTACCCCAAAGTATAAAACAAACAGATGGGCGGCTATTGGCTCTACTCCCATGCTGACCAGAGCCGGAGCTATCAGGACAGCTAAAATCATGTAACAGATCAGGGTAGGCAAGGCCATCCCCAGGATGATAGATGATATCATCGTCAACATCAGTAAAAACAGTTGGTTACCCATAGATAAGGATACCAGCTTACTGGAAAAACTCGGCCCCAGTCCTGTAAGGTTAACACATCCCATAATGATCCCTGCTGTGGCGCAGGCCATGGCGATTAAGATACAGTTCAGGCTTCCCTCTTTTAACATGTTCAGATGTTGTTTTAAAGATAAGCGATTTTTCTTATTTAGAAGATTGATGATAATACTTGCAGCTATAGTAATAACACCGGCTTTTTGAGGGGAATTACCTGACATGATTAAATAAATCAGGATAATCAATGGAATGCTATAGAACCAACCCTCTTTAAGCGTTTTCATAACAGGAATTAAATTTTCTTTAGCGATTCCGGTCAAATTGGTCTTGGCGGCTTCCAAATCCACCATAATCAGTAAGGCAAGATAAAAAAGAATTGCAGGCAGCGCAGCGGAAATGCATACTTGAACATAAGGTACTCCCAATACTTCCGCCATCACAAAGGCAGCTGCGCCCATTACAGGCGGCATGATCTGGCCTCCGGTTGAAGCCGCTGCTTCAACTGCACCGGCGAAATGCGGTTTATAGCCCAGCTTCTTCATCATCGGTATGGTAATCGCTCCTGTACCCAAGACATTCGCTACCGCGCTTCCGGATATGCTGCCAAATAATCCGCTGCTGACAATAGCGATCTTCGCAGGGCCTCCCCTGGCCCAGCCAATTAATGAGCTGGCGAAATCCATAATAAACTGTCCAGTGCCCGTGCCCACTAAAAACTGGGCAACGACAATAAATATCAGAAGCAAATTGGCGGACACACCCAATGCTACGCCAAAAATGCCCTCCAAGGATATGAGTAAGGTGCTTGTCAACATTTGGAGATTAACGCCCGGATGGGAAATAGTCGCTGGCAGATGTTTACCCAGCAAGGCATACGCCAAAAACACCAACGCTACGATGGCCATCGATTTTCCCACAACCCGTCTGGTCAATTCTAAAATCAGCAAGATGGCAATCGCTCCAAAAAAATAGTCTGTCTGACTTGGAATTCCAATTCTATCAGCGAAATTTTCCGCGCTTGATAATACATAGATACCCACTGCCAAGCCGACCAACGCCAATAAGATGTCTATAGAAAAAGCAACCTTACTGTTCTTCAGCTTTTGTAACGGTGGAAACACTATAAAGCCCAAGGCAAGCGCAAAGGTCAAATGAACCGCACGGTAAACAAGAATATCCAGCACGCCAAAAACTGTAGAATAAATGGTGTAGAGAGCCCAGACTATTGCCAGTGTGCTAACTAATAAGGCAACTCTCCCCGTTAAATGTCTGCGTTTACCCTCTTCTGATAAAGATTCGATGTTATTCTCATCCCTGCTCATGCTTAGACCTCCTCCCTTAAAATTAACTATTTTGCCACATTAAATCATTCCACCGCTTACCACAATCGTATTCCAAGATAGCGACTCCTGCAGCCTCATCTTCCATGAAGCGTTTGGCGATAGCGGGCCTATCCCCTTACCTGCTCCGGTCACTACCGCGTATTTCCCTTTCAATGTCCGCACTCCAGGAATCTCCTTTCCCTTAGGCATTAATGTTTTCTTAACCACGCGCACATTTCAAAATATTATGACTATTTTTCAGATAATTAACCCTTGTCCAGTGATTTGTCACAATTGAGATTTTAGTTTATCTTTATCGAGGTAACAATCCAAGCGTTTGATTTCTAGTCCTTTGTCCAATAACAGGACGGACGGCACCTTTTCGATCTGATATTTACGGGCTAAATTTTTCTTGGTGGCCATATCGATCTTGACGATTCTGTAATTTTCCGGCAGGTCCAGGTTTACCTCTTCCAGTAAGGCACTGAGTTCCAGGCTCTCTTGATTAAAAGCATCAAAGAAGAGTAGTAATACCTTTTTCTGACTTTGCAATACGTTCATATGAAAGTCATCCTGTTCTTCGATGTATCTTTCAGCTGCCACTGCTGCAGTTGCGCCATCACTTGCTGCCGTAACCACTTGTCTCAGATATTTGATCCGATTGTCTCCTACAGCATAAACGCCTTCCAGATTGGTTTCCATTTGTTCATTGACAGGAATATATCCTCTTGAGTCCATCTCTAATCCACTTGCTTGCAAAAAGCGGGTGGAAGGAATCATGCCTACAAAGAAAAATACACCCTGGCAGGCAAGTTCGGTAGACTTACCCGTTTTGATATTTCTGATTATTACCGCTTCGACGCTGTCTTCGCCCACGCCCAGGACTTCTTCAATCGTGGAGTTCCAGATAAATTCCATCTTTTCATGACTTAGCGCCCGTTCGGCACTGACTTTATTGCAATCCAGAATTCCCTCGTCATGAAGTACAATAATGGTAACTTTTCGCGCAAACTTGGCGATATACATCCCTTCTTCGATGGCCTGGTCTCCGCTGCCGATGACAACGACATCTTCTCCTTCGAAAAATTCGGCATCACAGGTTGCGCAATAGGCGACGCCGCTGCCTTGGAGTTCCTTTTCCCCAGGGATGTTAAGCAGTCTCGGTTCATTACCGGCAGCAATTATCACCGCCTTGGCAGAGAACTCTTTCTTTTTCTTCGTCGTCACCTTTTTTCTATCATGGGCAAAATCTGTGCTGACAACCTCATCTTTTAGAAACGTAACGCCAAAGCTTTCGGCATGTTTGATAAAATCACGCATGAGATCGGGACCGCTGACATTGATCGTTCCCGGATAATTCACGATCTCCCGGGTGGTATCCACCATTCCCCCAAGTGCTCCTTTATTAATGAGAAGCGTCCTGAGTTTTGCTCTGCCACCATAAATCGCTGCAGACAGGCCGGCAGGCCCGCCGCCAATGACGATCAGGTCATAAGATTGCTTGGCGTCTTCCATTTCCATTCAACCTCTCTTCGCTTACGCTTCCAGGATTGTAGCAATTTTTCCTTCAACTTTTTCCTCATCAACGAGACCGGCTTGTTTGCCACGGAATTCGCCGCTGTCGAAGTAGAGAATCTGCGGCACCCCTTTTAAGGAGAATCGTTGAAATAAACTGATGTTTTCTTCTGTATCCACATAATAGAAACCAAATTTGCCTTCATATTTCGGTTGTAATTCTTCCAAAACCGGCACAACTTGTTTACAAACGTGACAGCTCTTTCTGGAAAAAATAATCAAGCAGGTTTCCTCGTTACCATAGATCTTTTCTTCAAAAGTAATTGCATCTAATTGTCGTAATGACATACTTCCGACTCCTTCGTATAATTAACGCGTAAGGTTTTATTCAGTAATAATTTGATATACCGGAGCACCTTCGCATTGGGCGGGCATTCTGACGCCGGTAATGGCTGCTATCGTGGGAACAACATCCACCTGTCTGATGACACGTTCTGTGACACAATTTTCTTTGATGCCGGGGCCGGCAGCCACAAAGATTGGCGAAACCGAAGTATCTGCGTACCCGCATTGGGTGGATAGCGAATCGGCGTGAATTTTATTGAAGCCTTCTTCGGTGAAATAGATAATATCACCGCATTCCTGACCGCTCATCCCGAAGTGGACAGCATCTCTATTGCGTACAGCCACAGAAATCGCCCGGCGGCCGCTGCGGGGATCGCGGTAGCTATACAAATCGGAGATAATTTGTGTCTCCAGTTCATATTTGTCTGCCGGATCCACAATGCCGTGAGGGTTACGTCCTTTAAGATTGATATAGATATGGTCACCACGGATGGCGATGGCCCTGGTTTTGGTCCAGTCAATTTCTTTGGTATCATTGCCGTTCTCATCTTTGACCATGACGGTATAGCCTAACTCGGCCAAAACCGGAACATTCACGCCATGAATTTCGCCGAGAATGACACCATGATATTCTTGGGTAATCAAACCATGATCCGAAGTGATGATCATGGTCCAGCCTTGATCCAGGAAAGGCAGGAATTTACTCAGATAACGATCCGTCTGGCAGTATACGTCTTCCTGGAATTGTTGGTAGGAAATCTCATTGTTTTCCTTCCATTCCTCCTGGTTGCAGGCATAATGCCAGAAATAATGCCCTACTCCATCGAGATTATGAAGATGAGAGAAAATAATATCGTATTGATTGTTCTCCATAAAATAGGTTAGGCATTTTGCTTGCCAATTACAGTAATGTTCCCAGGAGGGAATCATGGTTTCACGCACTAAAATTTCATTAGAGCCGTTGACGCGGAAGTTCACTGGAACATTGCCAATGTTTTCTACAACCTCTTGGTATAAGCTTTTGGGATGGAAGTAATCATCACGCCCGACCTGAGCAGCATTGTTGATAATGATATTAAATTTTGATCCGTCATCAGCCAGATCCAGCAGCTGATAATTACGGTTGCAGGCAACGTCTTCCCCCTCATCATTTTTGACAGTGTCGCTGACGTCAAACCGGATTTCCCCTCTTTTCAGAGTGAGATAGGGAGTGATCTCTTTTTTGGATTTATAGAACTGCACTGAATCATAGATGCCTTGTTCGTTTTTCACAATCAGAGCAGGGCGTCGTTCCAGACCATTCGATACAAAGAAAACAAATTCCTTGGCACCGTCTGGTGCTTGGGCCCATCCCTCTGCAGATTTGATAGCGGATTTAATGGTATCGCAAACCATGCTGCCCAGAGCTTCGATTTCACACTCTTCTTCTTCTGTGATGCTGAATTGGAAGCCTTTGGCATTATTACCAGCGGCAATAACTTTACGAAAAACGGACGTTTCTGCTTCGCCGCCTTCGTCCATGAGGTCTGCTGCATTGTCAATAATACAGCCTTGCCCCGGGGCAACATGGGAGGTATTCGGCAGATATTCGCTGTCCGCAATTTTCTCAGAGCCAGTGACCACTTTTAAGAGATCCAAGAAAGGAATTCCATTATTGATCCCAGAAGGCTGTGTGCCGTCAACAACATGGAGATTCGGGCTTTCAGATGTCGGCGGCCAGGAAGAACCGGGCCAGTGCCAGACTAAGGTTTTTTTGCCGGTTTCCTCGGCAAAGACGTTCCACAAAGGCTCGGCTTTGGATTTTCGGGAATCCAAGTTATAATACATTGTGTCAATATTCACAGGATCAGACGCAAAAAAGCAGGTAATACCATGTGTTCCGGGGTAAGCACCTGTCGCCAGGGTTGTCCATAGCGGAGGTGTAACAGTTGGCATTGCGCCCAGAAGTACTAAGTCTTCTCTGGCAGACCCTTTGATGGTAAATTCTTTTAAGGCCGGCATTTTTCCCTGGTCCATGAATTTCTTGGCTAATTTTGGATCAAACCCATCTACGCCGAGTACGATTACTTTCTGTGTTAATGCTTTTTGTTCCATGATAAACCCCCTAAGACTTAAAATAAAGTATTTTGATTCGTCTTCTAATGTAACTATATAACACTGTATACTTGGCGTGTAGACACGAATATGTTGTGAAAATTGGTTTGGTTATATCTAAAATGTTATAACCTTTTCCTACATTTTCTGATACAATAAGTATACAATGCGTTAAAAATATGGTATCTGGCGGAACAGGAGGTTTTTGGATGAGAATTGAATACTTACGGTATTTTATCGAGGTTGCTCGCTGCCAGTCCATCAACAAAGCCAGTAAAAACCTCCATTTAACACAAGCCAATCTGAGCAAGATGATGGCGGCAACGGAACGCTATTTTGCTACCAAGCTCTTTGAAAGGACGAACCGCGGAATCACTTTGACAGAACATGGCAAGCAAGTATTGGCATGGGCTCAGAACGTAATCCATGATCAAAAACAGATGTTCCAGGCTTTTGCTGATGATAACAAAACACGTCATAACATGAAGGGAAAGTTAACCATCCTTTGTCCGGCAAATATTGCCGGTGACAGTAATTCTACCGTGATTAATAGATTTACCAGTGAATATCCGAACATCAATATCAGTTATCAGGAAATGGGAATGCCGGAGATCATTAATCAAGTCCGCCAAAATAAGGAATATGTGGGAATTATCATGCTGGTCGATAATTTGTATAATAAATTGATTACTGATGAACTGTGTTACTTTCCGATGAGAAAATTTAAATTTGTGGTATATTCCCACAAGGATAGTCGTTTTGCCAAACAATGCTTTAAGAGTATCTCTCTTAAAGCATTAAGCAGGGAACCGTTGATCATCTATAAACCTACAAGCCATTCTCCATCACCTTTGGAAGATATATTTGCCCAGTATGGTTTAGAGAACATAAAATTTTCTGTCAGTAACTTATTTACCTTCTATGACATCTTACAGAAAGGCCAGCATATCACCTTAGGTGCAGCCAGACAAGCAAAGTTGTTCCCCAGGATTTTGGACGGTCTGGTAACAACCCCGATCCGGGATAAGATCAACTGCCGGATTGGTATCTTGATTCATAAAGACAATAAGGACAATGCGATGATCCAGAAATTCATTAATTTTTATAATGAATCGAAGTAGGCTGTTGCATTTTTAGTTTAAGGTGCTGTAGTTGAACTAGCAAATAAATCGAGTAGGAGCTAAATAGTTATTGTATTCAGCTCCTACTCGATTTTTATTATAGATGACAGCGCAACTATATTAACTGTGATTTTAAATTCTCTCTATTCAACGAACATTTCAGCCTTTTAATTTCTTGTCCCTTATCTAAGACCAAAACAGAAGGCACATTTTCAATCCAATATTTTTTAGCCTGATTTTTCTTGGTGGCCATATCAACTTTGACAACCTTGTAACGTTCATTCAACTCTCGATTTACTTCTTCTAATAAAGTACTGAATTCCAAGCTCTTATTATTTAAGGCATCGAGGAAAAGTAGGAGTACTTTCTTATCACATTCCAAAACGTTAATATTAAAGGAATTTAATTCTTCAATATACCGCTCAGCGGCGACAGCCGCTGTTGCTCCATCCCCAGCTGCCGAAACCACTTGCCTTAAATATTTAATCCGGTTGTCTCCAACCGCATAAACGCCTTCAACATTGGTTTCCATCAAATCATTGACAGGAATGTAACCTCTTTGATCCATCTCAACTCCGCTTTCTTTAAGGAAATGGGTTGAGGGGACCATTCCTACAAAGAAGAAGACACCCTGACAGATAAGCTCGCTGGACTCGCCTGTTTTTAAATTTTTGATTTTAACTCCTTCAACATTGTCTTTTCCCAAAACCTCTTCAATCGTTGAGTTCCAGATAAACTCCATCTTGTCGTTTTGAAATGCTTTTTCTGCACTGACTTTATTGCAATCCATAATTCCTTCATCGTGCAGAACAATGACAGTAACTTTGCGGGCAAATTTGGTGATATACATTCCTTCTTCAATGGCCTGATCACCGCTGCCCACCACAACGACATCTTCCCCTTCAAAAAATTCGGCATCACAGGTGGCGCAATACGCTACTCCGCTCCCCCTTAGTCTTTTTTCACCAGGAATATTCAATAGCCTTGGCTCACAACCGCAAGCAATTAGAACGGCTTTAGCAGAGAATTCTTTGCCTTTTTTTACCCTAATCATTTTTTCCTCTTGCGAAAAATCCACATCATTGACTTCGTCCTTTAAAAACTCAACTCCAAAGGTTTCAGCATGTGTTTTAAACATTTTCATCAGTCCTGAACCGCCCGTTTGTATGAATCCAGGATAGTTGACAATTTCGCGGGTGGTATTTACTTGTCCGCCTAAAGTGCCTTTATTAATAACTAACGTTTTAAGCCTGGCTCTTCCTCCATAGATTGCCGCCGTGAGTCCTGCAGGGCCCCCACCTATAATGATTAAATCGTAGTTGTTCATTATGTCTGCCATTATTCTCAACAACCTTTTTTAAGATTTATTTACGATTCAAGAACTTCCGTAATCTTATCACTTACTTTCTCATCATCCACAGCGCCCGCCAGTTTTCCTTGATATTCTCCATCTTTGAAGAAAAGAATCTGAGGAACCCCTTTAAGCGAGAATCTTTGGAATAAAGGCTTCTGCTCTTCTACATCGACATAATAAAAACCGAATTTACCATCATACTTAGGGGCTAATTCCTCTAAGATAGGAACAACTTCTTTACACACGTGACAATCTTTTCTTGAGAATACTACAAGGCAAGATTCCCCGTCATCATAGATGATTTTCTCAAAACTATTAGAATTTAATGGTTGTAAGGACATATATTTCAAACCTCCTATTGATTTTTGCTTAGGGTTGTATCTTTTATCCTATTTAATCGTACCGGTGAAAGGCGATTGTCTCTTCAATCGTATCAAGTTTTGCCAGTTCTGACAGTTGTTTCGTCACTCCGACAACTTCATCGGTTGTTGCAGCAATCTCTTCAATAGCGGCAGCCTGATTTTCATAATTCAGGCTTGTTTGGCTAATTTGATTCTCAATAGTCTCAATGGCTTTTTTCATTTCTAAAAGAGACTTGGCTACCTTTACCGCCGAACTCTTGCTCGAATTAGAGAGGTTGCCCATTTCTTTGGCTACTACACCAAATCCCCTTCCGGCATCCCCTGCTCTGGCCGCTTCGATAGCCGCATTTAAGGCCAACAAGTTGGATTGAACAGAAATACTATCAATTCCTTTAATTATTCCGTCAATCTCCTGTAGTTTCTCATCAGTTTGGGTAATGAAATCAATAGTCTCCTTAAGAAATAAGGAAAGCTGCTGTGTACTGGAGGCGATTTCCTCCATACCGGCATTTAATTGTTCCATAGATGTTAAAACATTCGAGGATATTCCTTCTATTTTAGTTTCCATATCTATGCTCTTGTAGAAAGTTACAATAGCCACTACTTCGCCTTTTTCATCGATAACTGGCGTCTGCGTCTGCCTGACCGAAAATCCGTAATATGTCGCGGGAAGCAAAGACGTCAATTGTTCTTTCTCTCTTTCTACTGCCAGGGAAAGCCGCCGGGACTTAATATCAAAAGTCCCCCCCACTTCAATATTATATTCTCTAAATTTATCAGATCTAAATTTCTCACATCCTACCGAGGCAATGTACTTTTTTTCCAAAATATCCGCTACTGCAATCGATATATCCTCTCCTAGGATTTCTTTAATAGCCGGCAAAACTTCAATCAAGCCCGACAGGTATTTTATTTCCATGCTATCTTCCTCCCCATATTTTTCCTTCAAACGAGATCTGGTTTAATTAGAAAAAATAGGGGGAGGATTATAAGATCTCCCCCCAACAAGACTGCATTAATAATTTTCTTCCAATGTTTTGCCTATTTTTTCAAACCTATTAAATCTCTTCCGTAAGAATTTGATGCACAGGAGATCCCTCATTCTGAGCCGGTAAACGAACGCCGCTCAGGAAAGCCATAGTAGGTGCAATATCTACTTGACGAATTAACCGTTCAGTTTTATAACCTTGTTTAATCCCTGGCCCGGCTGCAACAAAAATAGGTGAAAGAGATGTGTCTGCATATCCATTTTGGGTTGATAAAGAGTCTGCGTGAATAACATTGAAGGACTCTTCTGTGAAATAGATTATATCGCCACACTCTGGTCCACTCATACCAAGAAGTGCAGCATCCTTATTACGCATTGCCAGTGCCACAACCCGTTTACCAGTTTTGGGATCGCGGTAAGAATATAAATCGGAAATAATTTGTGTTTCCAAATCGTATTGGTCTTTAGGATCAACGATTCCGTGCTCATCTCGTCCAATTAAGTTGAGATAAATATAATTACCACGGCTGGCCACCGCTTTGGTATTCGCCCAGTCAAATTCGTGATTGCCGTTTTCATCCGTAATTATTTTAACATAACCAAGTTCTTCCATTACCGGTGTAGTGATTCCGCCTGCCTCGCCTAATTCCACGCCAAGATTTTCCTGACAACTCAAGCCATGATCCGAAGTGACAATTATGGTCCAACCCTCATCTAAATAAGGCAGAAATCTTCCCAGATAGTTATCTGTTTGAATATACATTCTCTCTATAAATCCCTGGTATGCTTCTTCATTATTATTCCACTTCTCCTGGTGCTTAGCAAAATGCCAGAACAGATGCCCGCCATTATCAACATTGTGCAAATGAGAATAAATGACATCATACTTATTGTTTTTCATAAAATATGTCAAACAATCTGCCTGCCACTCACAATAGTGGTCCCAGGTCGGAATAAATACTTTGTCTACAAGTATTTCGTTAGCACCATTAATTACCGGTCTGTTAGGAACATACCCGATATTATCTATAACTTCCTTGTACAAATTCTTTGGATGAAATAAATCATCCCGGCTCACATCTAAGGCCATGCCTATCAGCATGGTGACTTCAGAACCGTCAGGCTTAATCGTTAAGACATGGTAATTTCTATTACATACAATATTTTCCCCTTGGTCATTCTTGATGGTATCAACCACGTCATAAACCGATTTTCCTCCTTCAATGATCACAATAGGCTCTAAGTCTTTCTTTGATTTATAGACTTCAACCGAATCATAAATACCTTGTTCGTTTTGTAAAAGCAACGCCGGGCGGCGTTCCAAGCCTTTTCCCAAGGTAATCGTAAATTCCTTAGCACCGTCAGGTGCTTTAGCCCAACCTACAACTTCCTTAATCGGGGACTTTACAGTATCAGCAATCATTTTGGCCAATACATGTATTTCATTTTCTTCTTCACAAGTAACAATATTTTTTATAACTTTTGCTCCGCTTGATATGGCTGCTCTTAAATAACTAGACTCCCCATCATCTTCAAGTAATTCTTCCACATTCTCAATAATACAACCGGCGCCAGGCGTAATAGTAGAAGTATTTGGCAAGAATTGCGCTTCTTCAAATTTGTCTGAAGCAACTACTATTTTAGAAATATCTACACCAGCAATTCCAGTATTAATGGTCTGGGGCTGAGTACCTTCAACAACATGAAGATTGGGACTATCTGAAGTAGGAGGCCATGCGCTACCCGGCCAATGCCATACTAGTGTTCTTTTGTTAGCCTCTTCAGCTAAAATATTCCACAACGGTTCAGCTTTAGAACGTCTGGAGTCCAAATTATATACCACACTATCCAACTGACCATGATTGTGCCCAAAGAAGCAAGTGATGCCGTGGGTTCCCGGATAGGCACCGGTAGATATTGTTGTCCACAGCGTCGGTGTAACGGTAGGCATCGCCCCCAATAAAACGAGATCTTCCCGGCACGAACCTTTGTCTATAAACTTTTGCAAATTGGGCATTTTACCTTGATCCAGGAACTTTTTTGCTAGCTTTGGCTCGAAACCATCGACTCCTATAACAGCTATTTTCTCTGTTAAAACTCTCCTCTTCATTTTCATAATCATCCTTTCGTAAAAAATATTATGCATATTTTTCAGCTTATCCCGGGAGCATTAAACAATGCTCCCGGAAACAGCTGAACTTAAAAAACGCTATGCTGCTTCAATTTCTTCAATTGTTTTGCCTTTTGTTTCAATACCTATGGTTTTAGACAATAGGCATAACAACCAGAAACATCCCGCCATCACTAAATAAATTCCAAAAACTGCACCCGTTGATATAATAAAGCCAAAGATGATCGGGGCGCAGGCTGAACTAATTCTTCCTGCCGAGTTTGACCAGGCATTGGCCGTAGCCCTTATTTCTGGCGGGTAGAATTCTGGAACCCATGATACGGTGAGTCCTGCACCTTGCTCATAAAAGAAAGGCATAATAATAAGGATAGCTATTAAGAGAGTTAAATTTTGAACGAACATCAGCATTATGCAAGCCGCTCCGGCTACGCCATAACCCACATAAACCATCGACTTGCGTCCAAACTTTTCAATCGCCCAGGCTAAATAGGCTCTGCCTAATATGGCCACACACGCAACTGCCAGGGTAAGCTTGAATGTTTCAGTTTTAGGTATCCCATATACGGTATTTAAAAGGGACGGTAACCACATAGCAAACCCAAAGTAGGCCAGATTCGTAAAGAAATAGAAAGAAGTCGTAAAAGCAAAGCGTTTTCTATATTTAGGTCCAAAAAGTACTGCTGCGGAAACTTTCTTTGTTTTTTTCTCTTGCTCATCCTTTGCTTTTTCAAGAATTACCTGATTTAAATCTTCTTCACTTGCGCCTAATCGCCTTAATACTGCAATCGCCTCTTCCTGACGCCCTTTAGCAGCCAGCCAAAGTGGTGACTCAGGTAATTTGATACATACAACTGCTAAGATAACGGGCAACGCGCCAACGATAAACATCGCTCTCCAACCAAAAATCGGGGCAATAAAAAGCGATATCAGCGAAGCGCACAATAAACCGGCTGGAAAAAAACAACCTAAGACAGATGTTAATTTTCCCCGAATTGCAAAAGGAGCAATTTCCGAGGTAAAAACACCTGCGATCGGTATTGCTCCACCTAAGAAGAAGCCGGATGCAAAGCGAATGGCCATAAATTGTGTTGTATTCGTTGTGAAATAAATTGCTCCGGTAAGTACTGAGAATCCAGCTATTGTTAGAACGAGCGACCATTTTCGTCCTATTTTGTCTGAAATAGGTCCCCATGATAAAGATCCAATAAGCGCACCCCAGATACCAGCTGAAGCTAAAACACCATTGGTAACGGCATCAATATTCCATTCAGTAACCATAAAAGGCATTGCATAAGCTACGATATACAAATCAAGCGAGTCAACAAGAAATCCCAGAGCCGTACAAATAATTACAAAGTAATGAGTATTAGTCAGTTTTAGGTTCTGGGAAATTCCAGATACGGTTTTACCTTCAAGTTGTGTGTTCATAAATTACCTCCTCTACATTTGAAGAATGAGCGCTCACTACTTATTTTTAAACTTTCAAATCACAGATTCGCACCTTTATATGTGTAGTTAGTTTAATATTGATAATCGCTCTCCTATTTGTCGGCCGCCCATTTAGGAGAGCTAAAATTATCGCACCATAAAACCACCTTTCTGTTATTAATACAAACTCGTTTTATCCATATAAATTCATCAATAGTAATCCTAGGTTCCTATCAACGAAGATACTCAGCATGAACAACTCTTCATTTGTCTTTTAAAGCATATGTTTTAATTGTTCAAACGCAGCAATATCATGATCGTACAGTACGGTTGCCTTATTTTCAGCTGCTATCTCCCGTAACTTTTTCATACTCGCATAGCAAGTCTCAAGATCATTGTGAATTCCTGGTGGAAGATTTTCTTCCCAATTCTTCTTTATATTAACTAAGTCACCTGGAATTATATATTTGCCATTACTTGTATCAACCATCACACCCTGTGAACCAGCTGAATGTCCAGGTAGAAACAATAACTTAATTCCATCTGCAAAACTCACATCACCGGAAACCGTTTGAATCTGATTGAAATATCTCATGAAATATGGAATCTGGTGCGGAAGATCCAACTCATATACTCGAACAAATTTGGCATCCGGGGCCACAGCATACTGTAATTCGGTTTTCTGTATGATTACTTTTGCTTGAGGAAATTTGAAGACACCCCAGGCATGATCCCAATGCAGATGGGTCAAAATCACTGTTTTTATTTCATCTACGGTTGTGTTGAACTTCTTTAAGGCTACATCTAGATGATTTTCTGTTTTACAGGTTAGCGGGTTATGATATTTTGTCCCAAATTCCTCATCCTCGCCTCCCCCAGTATCAACCAATATCTTCTCTCCGGTTTGGTCATTGATGAGTAGCCAACCGATTAGGGGCACTTGTGTTCTCGTTGTATCCTCTTCATTGTTTAAATTTTCATCCCATGCCAAAACCTTGGTAAACACACTCAGACGGCCTAGTTCCAAAGGAATTATCCTCCACGACATCGTATACACTCTCCTTTCTTTTAAATCCCTTATCCTCGCCAGTACGCTTATGGTACAGAGCAAACATGATCATGTTTTTAGTGCGAAAACCTTTTTTTATTATTAGTAGTCTGCATATAGTGCAAGAGATTACGTTCACAATATATAGCATCCGAAAAGACAAAATGGTACTTTTTAGAGTAGAATCAATCATTGATTAACTTATCCGTTCCTCTTATTCATCTATTTATCTGCAATTATCTTTGTATTCCCAATTATCTTTAAAAGAATTATACTATAGTTAATCTGATGTGATAATTAACGATTAAGAATGATTGATAAGCTATAGCTATCAATTAAATGAAGTATCATACGGAAATACGACACTTAGCTTTTTGAATCTGTAGTAAGTATGTTCATAATATTTTTAATCATTGTAGTGGATGCGTAAGAAAGCCGCGCGGATACTAGGCATTGACCGCTCAGCAATCTACAGAAAGATTCATGTCGTTAACGTGAGTGATCAGGAATCAAAAAACATGAATGTTAATCAGCAATTCCGGGATGGCTTTTGAAATAATCCAAGAAGCCTCTGCCGCAGAAATAATACATGTTTTAAATTTGCAATTGCGAATTTACGACAAGGTAGTCACTCCTGAAAAGGGAAGGATTTACACCCGTTTGATTTTTGATTTTGTTTTTGTAATATTAACATGCTGTTAGGAGACGAGAATATGCCATTACAACTGCTGAATGCAAAATACTTTTGAAGAGATTATCTATGAAAACGGTGAACATTGTTTAGTTATTTTTCAAGAAAAACCTGTCATGCCTCGGGCATATTTATTGGCATCATTTTTGCAATAGTAATATAACAGCGGCCTCGGCGGACAGTTAGACTTAATCCGCACGCAGCAGCATCCAAGTGAAATATGGAAACAGTATTACTTCCTCATGATATAAGTGGGGATGGAGAACAAGAGCTCGATCTGGTAAAACCTAGCCCTATCGGAAGAATGAAAATTGGCTCGTGTCAAATCTCCTATTATCCCGGCAACGGAGAGATCCGTGATTTCGACAGATAGGATTTCCGTTAGTACTGAAAACGAGGTGATTAGATGGAAATGCGCCAGCTTCGCTATTTTGAATCTATAGTTAAATATGGAACAATGAGAGAAGCAGCAGCCAAGCTTTTTATAAGTGAACCTGCAATAAGCCAGCAAATTAATGAATTGCAAAAGGAAATTGGGGTACCATTATTTGAGAAGCAAGGAAGAAAAATCACTTTAACTTCGGAAGGCAAACAACTTTTACCATTAGTTCAAGTAATCCTCGAAGCAGTAACAAAGCTTGAAGCTGGTATTACTGAAATACTTAATCCCGGATCTGGACTGATAAAACTTGGTTTAATTCCTATTACAATGCTTGAGTTAGTTCCTAAAAAGCTAATGGAATTCGTAAAAATTTATCCTGGTATTAGTGTTGAACTTATTGAAAACGGAACATTGGAAATCATTGAGCGGCTACTTAACGATACCATGGATGTTGCTTTAATTGCTGCGAATAATAGAATAAAAGAACTAATGGAATTGTCAGGTATTCAATACAAAGTATTATCAAATGCAAGTTGTGTTGCGATTGCATCATATTATCATCCTTTAGCAAAATATGATAAAATTATGCTAAACCAGCTATCAGATGAGCGAATAATTTTGCGTCGTCAAGGGATTTATCGCGAAGAAATGTATAACTTATTAGGAGATTCCATAAAAAGGGATAGAATTTATTCTACCGACACCTATGAAACCGCTATTAAATTAGTAGATTTAAATCTCGGAATTGCAATAATGCCTGAAGCTTTCATTCGTGCGTATGGGTTAAATGAAAGCCCTAAAATGAAAATACTTTTGTTGGATGATTTCCAAATTACATTGGATATATGCTTTATTTATAAAAAGAGAAAATATTACCCATTGTATCTTACAAATTTCATGCGGATATTTACGGATATTACAGATATTAATGAATAATGTTGGACATTGATCCAGATAGAAAAAAATACTTTTCCGTTGTCCTGGCGTATTTACTAGAATAGAGAACAACGGAAAAGTTAAGTTGAAATGGTTACCCTAAGTTTGCTTACTTTATTTCTTCTAAAACTTGATTGCTCATCTCATTCCACTTTTCTATTGCTTCCTCCGCCGGAAAGCCTAGATCTTCATGAGACTTTGCCCAGGTACCCCAAACAGGTTCAAATATCTTAGTCATTTCTGCCTGTGGTAACTCATAGAAGATTATGCCATATTCTGATTCCAGTTTAATTTTGTCTTTGTCTGTAGTTTCATCAAAGAACTTCCCTTGATACACAGCAGTTTCGTCACCCGCTTTGAGCAATATCTCTTGTGCCCAATCAGGCAACTGTTCCCATTTATTCTCACTTATGGATATAGTAATTGCAAAACTACTCATACCGACACCATAAGAAGAATATTTCAAAACCTCATACGTTCTATTCGATATCAAGCTAGGTATGGGAAAAACTCCTCCATCAACTACACCTCTAGCTATTGCTTCGTATTGCTCTGCTGCTACTGTTTGAATTGGTGTGGCCCCTAATGCAAGGATAGATGCATCTTGAGGACCTCCTCCCGATCTTAATTTTAAGCCTTTGAAATCATCAGCAGATTCAATAGCACCAACTTTTTCAGTAGTAACTATTTCGTAGGGGGTGTTAGTTGCTGCAACAAGCGGAATAATGTCATTCCTTTCAAAGTCATTTTTGAAAAATATTGAATCACGATCAGTAACTAATCTATGAAGAACTAAGGTACCATGTTCACCTGTAGTAATAGCTCCGGGAAGTGCAGAAACATTACTTAATGGCATAGCACCTGAAAGATACGTAGGACAAACCGCAGCAATATCAGCTACCCCAGAGTTAATCATTTCTATTGCATCTTGAGCAGAGCCAAGAACACTTCCCGGATGGTATTCGAATGTGATTTTCCCTTCGCTAAGTTCTTCAACTCTTTTCATGAAGTATAGATTGCCAGAAGCTTCAACAAAATGATTTTCAGGCCAGAAACTCGCTAAAGTCAGGGAAATATCTTCTCTGGCTTGATTACCATTGTCATCTTTAATCGCTTCGCTTGTTTCTCCTGCTGTACCACATCCAACCGCTGCAGTAACAATAATCACCAACAGAACAATAAAAATACCCAACTTACATTTCTGTTTAAACATTTATTAAACTCCCCTTTCATTATAGAACTGTATATTTAATGGAATTGCTTCTATAAGCAATGCACAAGACCACCCACCTTTCTAACTTTTATTTAAATTCAGTGTCTAAGGAAACATCATAACCACCCCTACTCTTACATTGCCCTAAGCAACAACAGTGGTAATTGCGGAAATATTACCAACAAAGCGATTACAATAACATCGGCTACAATAAAAGGCCATATCCCAGCAAAAACTGTCTCTGCTTTATGACCGGAAGCCGCAGCAACAACGAAAACATTCGTCCCGACTGGTGGGGTAACTAAGCCAATTTCTGCAGTCTTTACCGCGATGATCCCAAACCATATTGGGTCATATCCCAATGATACAATTGCAGGAATCAATAACGGCATTGTAATAAATAGTACCGCTATCTGGCTCATAACCATACCGAGAATAGTTAACAATAACATGAAAATAATAAGAACTATAACAGGTGGAACATTTAAGGACACCACAAACAAAGTAAAAGCTTTCGTTATGCCGGTAGACACAAACGCATACCCCAATATGAGAGCTCCAACAATTATAAAAATAATCATTGCGGTAGGTTTAAGAGAATCCATAAGTGATTCCTTTAAAGTTGAACCAAACTCCCTTAAATTCCTCATGTCTAACGCTACTAATATCATCATTGCGAAAGCACCAATAGCCCCAGCTTCAGACGGTGTTGCAACGCCGGCAAAGATAGCCCCTAAGATTACAAATATTAGTAATAATGCAGGCCATATTTTGAAAAATGTCTCAAATTTTTCCCCCCAGCTATACTTAACATCTACAACAGGAGCTTCATCGGGCCTTAATTTAGCCCACACAATAATGATGCCACAGTAAACCAGAATAGTTAAAAGTCCTGGAATAATACCCGCTATCAATAACTTGCCTATAGATTGCTCAGCTATAATGGCGTAGATCACTAACGCAATGCTAGGCGGTATCATGATAGCGAAAGTACCTGCACAAGCCACTACACCAAGACTCAACCGGGAACTGTAACCCATCTTTTCCATTTCTGGAACCGCTGTTGCTCCCAACATTCCCGCGGCCCCTACGCTAGATCCTGACATAGCTCCTATCAAGCCACTTGCTATGGTGGTAGCAATTGCTAAGCCACCCGGCAGATGACCGAACCATCTTTTCCCAAATGTGAATAGTTCTGAAACAATACCGCTTCGGTTTCCTAGTGCTGCCATCAACAGAAACATAGGAATAACTGTGAATGCATAGTTTGATGCTGTTCTAAAGGGCGTAGTAGCTAACAATCCCATCGCACCATCCGGCCTACCTACCATTGCCATCCCGAAAATTCCAACACAAATAAGTGAAATAGCCACAGGAGTGCGTATTGCTAATAAGGCAAACAATAATATAATCATTAAGACAATATCCATGCTGTTCCATACCTCCACAAATATAATATAACTATCAATTTTGCTCTCAAAACTTTCCTTACGCAAACTACTGTTCGATATAATGTGCCTGACTTTTATTCGGAGATGATATTGGAATGCTTATCAGTATCGCCATTACGAACTTTGTGATAAATCAAAAAGAATAAATCAAATCCACTTCGAATGAATAGGAAAAGGAATCCTATAACAATAGCTAAATACCCTATATAAAGGGGAAAATCATATATTCCTACATATACCTCGTTTATGTTATAAGACTTAAGAAAACGACCTCCAGTTTGCACAAATAACAAGAAAGAAACAACAGAAACTAAGAGTGAAGAGGTTATCGACATAATATCCTGTTTTTTTTCACTCACCCGGTCAAATATAATGTCAATTGCAATATGGGCTTTTTCCCTGTAAGTATAGCTTAGTCCTAAATATACTATAATTGGGAAAGCATAAAAGATGTTGAATTCATAAACCCCCGGAATAGGATTATCAAATAGATATCGACCTAATGCGTCAAATGACATTGAGATCACCATAAAAAGATAGGCAGCACACGCAACATACGCTAAGTAGTCTTCAACACGCTTCAATAGCAAATTTAGCTTATTTATTGTTCTCACCCTTTCTCAACTTTAACTTAGATTCGGCAAGTGGACGCACAACATTATTAATTCTAGAATAATGTTGCGGTCTCTGCTCTTCATTGAATCCAGCAAAATGGTTAAATTTCTTCCTTAAGAATTTGATGCACAGGAGATCCCTCATTCTGAGCCGGTAAACGAACGCCGCTCAGAAAAGCCATAATAGGTGCAATATCTACCTGACGAATAACCGTTCAGTTTTATAACCTTGTTTAATCCCTGGCCAGCTGCAACAAAAATTGGTGAAAGAGATGTATCTACATATCCATCTTGGGTGTCAAAGAGTCCGCGTGAACAACATTGTAAGACTCTTCTTTGAAATAGATGATATCGCCACACTCCGGTCCACTCATACCAAGAATTGCGGCATCCTGATTACGCATTGCCAGGGCCACAACCCGTTTACCAGTTTTGAGATCGCGGTAAGAATATAAATCAGAAATAATTTGTGTTTCCAAATCGTAGTCTGAATATAGTGTAAGAGTATACATTCACAAATATAGTGTCCCAAGTCCCAATAGATAAAAAGGTACTTTTTTCATTCTAAATTATCTTTAAAAGAATTATACTATAGTTAATCTGAGGTGATAATTAACGATTAAGAATGATTGATAAGCTATAGCTATCAATTAAATGAGGTGTTGTAATGAATATTAATCAGCAATTCTGGGAAAGCTTTGAAATTATCTAAGCAGCCTCTGCCGCAGAAATAAGATATATATTATATTTGCAATTGCGAATTTACGACAGGGCAGTCACTCCAGGAGAGAGATGAATTAAAAAACCTGTCATGCCTAGGCATTTTATTGGCATCATTTTTGCAATAGTAAAATGGTAAAACCAAATACTATCGGAAGTATGGAAATTGGTTTGTGTCAAATTGGGGTTCCATTATTTGAGAAGCAGGAAGAAAATTCGCCTTAACTTCAGAAGGTAAACAACTCATTAGTCCAATCAATCCTCGAAGCAGTCACAAAGCTTGATGCTGGTATTTCTGAAATACTTAATCCAAAAAAGTAAGCCCCCAGATTTTCTGGTAGGCTTACTTTTTGATCCCTGCTTTATTTATCTATTTTCGCTCAACAACAACGGCGATACCCTGCCCGCCCCCGATACAAAGGGTTGCCAGCCCCAGTTGATTGTTCCTTTTCTTCATTTCATACATCAAAGTAACAAGAATGCGGGTACCGCTGGCACCAATCGGATGACCTAGAGCAATTGCACCTCCATTAACGTTCACTTTCGATTTTTTGAAACCCAATTCCTTGGCGACGGCTAAGGCCTGGGCAGCGAATGCCTCATTAGCTTCGATCAAGTCAAGCTCATCCACCCCAACGCCTGCCTTCTTCAAGGCTTTTTTTACTGCATCTACCGGCCCCACTCCCATAATGGCCGGATCCACGCCTGCCATTCCATATCCTTTAATTGTCGCAAGATAAGCTAGCCCCAGGGAATCAGCCTTTTCTTTACGCATCAGCACACAGGCCGCAGCGGCATCATTTATACCCGAGGCATTGCCGGCAGTTACCGTGCCGTCTGTTTTGAAGGCCGGTTTTAATTTCGCTAAAGATTCTACCGTTGTTCCCGCGCGAGGATGCTCATCCGTATCGAAGATTACCGGTTCCCCTTTTCGCTGCGGAATAACCACCGGGACGATCTCTTCCGTAAAGCTTCCTCTTTCAATAGCCGCCGCAGCCTTTTCCTGGCTCCAAGCTGCAAACGCATCCTGCTCCGCGCGGCTGATGCCGAATTTCTCAGCGACGTTTTCTGCGGTAATCCCCATATGGTAATCGTTGAAGGCACACCACAGCCCATCTTTTATCATGCTGTCCACAATTGTTCCATTGCCCATGCGTTGGCCCCATCTCGCCTGGTCTAAGACAAACGGAGCATCCGACATGCTTTCCATTCCGCCCGCTACTATAATATCGGCATCTCCGGCCATAATAGTCTGGACCGCTGAAACAACCGTTTTCAGTCCTGAACCGCAAACCATGTTGATGGTTTGCGCTGTCGTTTCCACAGGCAGCCCTGCTTTCAATGCTGCCTGGCGGGCAGGATTCTGACCAAGCCCGGCTTGCAGGACATTACCCATGATGACTTCATCCACTTGTTCTCCTTTAATACCTGCCCTGCGAACTGCTTCTTGAATTACCAGCGCCCCTAAATTTATCGCTCCATACCCTTTCAAGGCACCTCCGAATGAGGCCATTGGCGTACGAACCGCGCTGACGATTACAACCTCTTGCAAATCTACTCCTCCTCGCCGTTAACTTGTAGTGCTTGCCATTCAAGATTTCCGTATTATCTGTACATATAGCCGCCGGCTACCAGAAGTTCTTCGCCGGTAACCCAGGAAGCTTCTGCACTGCACAAATAAGCGACGACATCCGCTACTTCCGACGGACTTCCCATACGCTTAAATGCAGTCTTGTTAACATAGTCCTCCAGTACATTCTCCGGCACGGCGCGCATCATCTCCGTATCGATCACACCGGGTCGTACACAGTTCACGTTGATGTTATATCTTCCGCCTTCTCTGGCCAGACTCTTGGTAAAAGCAATTGTACCTGCCTTGGTGAAAGAATAATTGGCTTGTCCGGCTTCACCACTGGAATTGGTCGAGGACAAATTGCAGATCTTGCCGTATTTCTTCTCTTTCATAATCAGCCAAGCTTCCTGGGTGCAGTTAAACAAACCTTTGCCATTCACGGCAATTACGTCATCCCATTGCTTCTCGGTCATTTTATAAAAGATTGTATCCCGCGTAATTCCGGCGTTATTTACCAGAATATCCACTGTACCGAATTTAGCGACAATCGCTGTGAAAGCAGCCTTGACCTCGTCACGATTGACGATATTACATCCCAGACCTATCACCTTATCGCCGCTGGGGTCAAGTTCCAGCGCCAATTGCTGGGCGCCTGCAGCATCCACATCAAGAACCGCAATCTTTGCTCCCTCAGTATAAAACTTCCTTACGATCGACTCTCCGATCCCTTTGGCTCCCCCGGTAATTACGGCAATTCTTCCGTCAAATTTTGCCATCAACAACACACCTTCCTTTTCATAATTGTTTCGCTCTGATATCTCTTAACAACTTTGGGGTCAATATATATTAATACATGCAAAAATCATGCCAAGGTTATAAGCGGTGCTCCTCTATCTGATGTATCGAAGTCAAAAAGTAAGCCTCCCCAGAATTACTGGAGAGGCTTACTTTCATATTGCAGTTTAACGTTTTATTCCCGATCCCTCAGACTGACGACCTGAACCTTTCTGTAAATCGCCGAGCGATCAATACCTAATATCCGTGCGGCTTCACTTACGCATCCGTTGCATTCCTGTAAAATATTTTTAATATATTCCTGTTCTACCTGCCCCATGATCTTTCTGAGTGGTGCTTTGGAACTTAAATTAATACGAAAAGTCTCTTTTTCGCCATGACTTAGGTTCGGCTCCTGATTTCTTGGCAAATTTGTCATTTCCTCAACTTGATAGTCAATAACACGGTTCCTGGTTGTTATCGCCAAGCGTTCAATTAAATTGCGGAGTTCGCGGACGTTTCCTGGCCAGCTATAGTTCAGAAATCCATTGAGTGTTTCGCTTGAGAACACCTTGTCGAACCCATACTTTTTATTTAATTCCTTTAAGAACATATCGCTCAAGGCCATAATGTCCTCAGGACGTTCGCGCAGGGGAGCCACGTGAAG
>LOEZ01000026.1 GCA_001516055.1 Gracilibacter sp. BRH_c7a | reverse complement strand
GAGGTTTGTTTCCACTATTGAGCAGACCCTGAAGGCCAGCCGGGACGTGCTGGCAATGATGGAGAACTACAAGAAAAACGCCGGACCCGCCTTTGCCCATGAGCTGGATGTGCTGACTGCTGATATGCGCTCGTCCTCCTACGAAGCGGCACTGACCCGGTTTGAGGCAAGGCTCAATTCGCCTATGCTCTCAGACGTGGTCAGAGGACTCATCGGCGTCCTGCGCGGCGATGACAGCGCCGTATATTTTCAGATGCTGGCCCATGACTTCAAGGCTCTGGAGCTTCAAAGGCTCAAGAGCCAGGCGCAGAAGATCCCACCGAAAATCAGGATGTTCTCGTTTATCATGCTGATGTGCTTTCTCTTAACCTATCTCGTCATCATCGCCATGGAGATAATCAGTTCCCTTGGCGGGATGTTTTAGAAGGAGGTGCGATATGGAGTATAAAGATATTAAAGCAGAGCTTTCGGAAAAGCTTGAGGCAAACTATATCTTCTTTATGCGGGAGTGGATGAAGCTGGAACCGCTTAAGCTCATTGAAAAGGCAGAGAAAATCGCCACCACAAAGCTGGTATTTGAGGAAAATGGCTCTGAAATGGTGCATGACGATGAGATGCCTCACGCTCCCTGGTCGATTGCCGATACACGGGACGCCGAGCAGGACTACGAGCTGGACGAAGCCTTCCTGCAGCCTGAACAGGGGGTGCGGATGTGCTGAAGCTGTTAAAAAGCAGGCGCGGCGAGGGGTACATCGACGTGGCGGTGCTGGTGCTGTGCGTGATGCTGGTCATCGCCTTGGCAGTCAGCGTACTTCCGGTGTTCGTAACAAAAAACAAGCTGGATACCTATGCGGCAGAGCTCTGCCGGGAGGCGGAGATTGTCGGGCGCGTCGGCAGCGAAACTATACTTTGGGCACAGGTTCTAACCGAAAAAACCGGGATTGACCCGAATATTTTATGGTCAAAAACCGGAAGGCTTCAGCTCAACGAGGAATTCACCTTGACCGTCACCACGCAGGCGGATATCGGGCTGTTCGGAGGCTTCGGAAGCTTCCCTATCACCCTGAAGGCTGAAGCCAGCGGCAAAAGCGAGGTGTATTGGAAGTGAAATTTGGAAAAATTTGTGATATACTTAGAAGCAAAAAAGGTTCGTCCTTTCCCCTTGTCGTAGCCGTTACCCTTGCAATGGTGATTATCCTTTGCGGAGCTGCCGAAGCAATCCGGCTGATGATTGTCGCTCAAGGCGTTCGGGATGCGGTTCAATCCGCAGTTATTTCGACGATCAACGACAATTACGACGAAGTGTATCACGGGGTGCGGGAGGGCTATAGCGGAGCTTATCTGCCATCTGCCGACGACTTTGAGGAAAGCCTGGATTATGGCGATATGTACGGCAGGATGGATCAGCTTCTGGGACTTCGGCAGGAGAACGGATACCATGCGAAATATGCTGGAAACGCGGTGGAGTTCCGCTTGTCGGGTCTGTCCATTGACCTTGAAAACATGCCGTTTGCCCCAGCGAATCCTGATAATTCCAAGGGTTTTTTGGCGGACGCGACTATACGGTTGGAGGTTCCGGTATCCTTTGGGGGGGAAAGCCTGCTTCCAATGATAATTAACCTCAAGGTTCAGGCAAAATATATGCCTTTATTTTGAGGCTTTTGGATTAACCATAGACATTCGGAAAATTCTGTAGTATGGTGTGGGTGAAAAAACCAGACCAGCAGCCTTTGAAAAGGAGGTAACCCTTTATGAAACTTACTGACAGAGCAAAGAAACGGCTCACCCTCGCTGGGCTCGGCGTGGTGTGCGTAATCCTTGTTATAGCTATAGCCTCGCAGTTCAAAGCGGAGGAACTAAAAGACGTGTCTGTCCAGCCTTCCTCCACGGTATCGGACGCAGTCAACCCTGGCAATCCTTCCACAGGACCGACCAATACACAGGAGGTAAACGCCAAGCCAATTGATTCGACCGTAGCACCTGCTCAATCCACGGATACCGGCGATTCCACCGGTACCGAGCAGAGTATTCAAGTGGAGATTACAAAACCTGATACGGTTACCCCTCTGGAGAAAGATAAAATAACAAAGCCGTATGACAGCGCGTCATCGTCTAGGCCAAAGTCGGGGGATAAAAATGAAAAGGGGCAAACATGGGTCCCAGGTTTTGGATGGGTCGATGATAGTGGTCCTAACGTAGGAACACAGGTCGGAAACGATGATGACGAGCTTACAGGGAACAAAGTCGGTTCAATGGACTAAAGGCATTAAATAAATAATAGATAGCGAGAAGCACCGTAAATAATACATGGTGCTTCTTTTTATTAGGAGGTGTCATATGAAACGACAACTCAGCATTTTACTTATGCTGGTACTGATGGTTTCACTTCTAGTACCTGTCACAGCCTCCGCCGAAGGGGAAGGAAATATCGATCATGGAGGTGGCGGAATAGGAAGCGGCACCGGTGAAAGCTACTGGAATCCCAGCGATGAAGGGGTTAGAGTCACGGTTGTCCGATCAAGTGATCGTATAGCTGTAACAACTCCTATAGATCTCACCAACAAAGCTCAGCACAATAACCTTGTTCATTTCGGAAAAGTAAATAAGATGCAGTACAATGGTGGAAAGGCTTTGTTGGTAAAAATGAATGGTTATACCTACAACAACCCAGGCAAAGATATGCCGCGAATTATCAGTTCCGGCAGTGGACAGGCCAGTATTGAGCAAATTAAAAACTACTTTACTGATGAGCTGGTAATCCGTTATATTGCCGAGGTTACCGGCATGAACTATGACATTCTCATCAACGGGGAATACAAGCTTCTATTGGAACCCATTGCCTATATGACATTTCAGGGAATCAAAATGGCCATGACTGCGACAGAAGCAGCTCTTTACGACCAGCTATTAGGCGGAGCTCTGCGGAACAAGATGGGGGCGCTCAGCCATAAGAACCTGCCTCTGGCCATGTTCCTGGAAACACCGGACCTCGGTTATTCAGGCTGGGACGGATCTACCACTACCTCCGCATCGAATGCGGATATTATTTCCTCCCTTGGGCTCGGCATTGTGCGTTTCAATGAAACGGAGCCTGAGCCTCCGGAAGTTATCTCTTACAACTACGAATATAGGGTGAATACAGAGGTCATTACGTCCGTCACAGTAAGCGGTGGTCAGGCAGATCCCGACAATCCGGTAACGGTGCGCTTCACTATCAGCGACCAAACCTATACCGTAAGCGGTGTGTATTACCCGGAGGGCGACAGCCAGCTCGTGTGGGTGCGCTGGAGAACACCGTCAACGCCTCAGACCATGACTATCCATGTATCGGTATTGGGCGGCGGATCGCCAAGCAACGGAACTATCACCGCTAAAATTGTTGATCTCTCAGGTAACACACCGCCCAATCCGGTAGCAGATGACCGCAACGATAGCTATACGGCTTCGGTCGTTCCCAATAAGGCACAGAGAACCTCGGCTTCATGGGGAATTTGGCGTCCTTGGTGGTATCCCAATTGGGTATGGCACAGCGATTGGAACTGGTACGACGATGGCGAAGGCGGTGGTAGTTGGCAGGATGACGGAGAATGGATCGATGAAGGCTGGTGGATGTTTGATTGGGATGCTTATCATGCCAGCCTTTCCGCAGCCATGAGCATTGTTCCGGACGCTAAGAGTCCCACCGCATCCGGAAAGACCACGAAATCCGGATACGGCGTAAATCAATCAACAGCCGCTAATGTCAGCACCAATCAATCCTCGGCGGTAACCGACGCGCAGACAGCCGTGACATATTTTCCTGAATTCCGGTACGAAACCTATTGGCGGCAACTGGAGAGAACAAGAAGCGGATACAGCTCCATATTTGAGTTTAAGCCTAATAAATACTCGACATATAACCGCCGGACACACTTCACGCCCATCTGGTTCTCTGACGGAAGCTACAAGCCATACACCTGGCTTATCGACTGCTGGACTCCAGCCGGTATGCTTTCCATGAATTTAACCGACTCGGTGACTATCCGGGGAAGCCTTTGGGATGATTGGCATATCGCGCCGGTAAAGCCATAATCAACAGAAAAAGAAACATGGTCGCAGGGCAAAAGAGCTTTACGGCCTTTTTGTATGCAAAAAAACAAACTTAGAAAGGTGGTAATCATCATGAAACTGAAGCGTATCCTGACTGTTCTCCTCGTGGTTCTGCTGCTGGGCGTTGCGTTCTGTACAATTGCCTATGCCGCGCCCACAGGCGATGTGGCCGGAGCAATTGAAGGAACCTGGAACCAGGCGTCAGGTCAGATTAAAACAGTAGTCAACAAGGTTGTATTCCCTGCAATCGACCTCATCCTCACCGTCTTTTTCTTCGCAAAGCTCGGTACAGCATACTTTGACTACCGAAAGCACGGGCAGTTTGAGTGGGCTGCTCCTGCGATCCTGTTCGCATGCCTTGTGTTTACCCTGACCGCACCGTTATACATCTGGCAAATCCTTGGAATGTAGGAGGTAAAGCAATGAATTACTTTGAACAAGAGCTGCGCAGGCTGTTCGGAAATGATTCAGCCATTTCTGATAAAAGGTTTGTCGGAAGGGCTTTCTTCGGCAAGCTTACTGACAGTCTTCGCGTGAGAGTTGAATTCGTCACGATGGGTACGGCAGACCATTACGAGGCAATCAAAGCAACCATTATCAACCGCAACGACGGTCCGGTGGACGCTGTAACGCTTCGCTTCTCCGACCTGCTTGGCAGGGAAACGGTCAGCAACCAAAACTTCAGAGATGGCATCACCCCGTATATATGGAAGTACGGGGACAAAATCGAATGGTATGTCTACAAGCCGATAAAAGCGGATTACGACCAGATATCCGAATCCCTTAACGATTACTTTGACGTGTTTAGGGAGCCTTCGCAGGAGATGGAACAGTCCGGCCAGAGTGAAAACGGTCTGACAATGCGAGGTATGTAAACAATCCTTTCGGGAGCTTGTGAAATGGCAGGCTCCCTATTTTTTTATCCGAAAGGAGGTGACTGCCCGTGTTCATATGGGATTTCGTTGCCGAAACCGTGCTGGGTCAGATTGTCGATTGGTTCTACGGTCAGGTTATAGGCTTCCTCGGAAATTTCTTTGCCGAGATGGGCAACATGGGGGCCGACCTGTTCGAGATGAGCTGGGTACAGTCCATCATCCTCTTTTTTGTTTATCTGGCTTGGGCGCTTTACGTCACCGGATTGGTAGTCTCAGCCTTCGAATGCGGTATCGAATACCAGTCTGGACGTGGCAGCATCAAGGATGCGGCCATGAACGCTATCAAGGGTTTTATGGCGGTTGGATTGTTTTCAGTCGTGCCGGTGGAGCTATACAAGCTATCCATATCCCTGCAGAGCAGTCTCACAGCCGGTATTTCCGGCTTCGATACCGGAATCGATACGGTTGCGGCCAATATCATCGCCGAGCTGAGTGCGGCAGGCAGTCTTGAAAATGCAGGTAGCACCGACGTTTTCGGCTTCGGAGCCATCGCCAGCCCGATTATGATTCTATTTGTCATCATCCTCATGGGCTATGCGGTAATCAAGGTGTTCTTCGCTAACCTGAAAAGAGGCGGTATCCTGCTCATTCAGATTGCCGTTGGCTCACTTTATATGTTTTCTGTTCCCCGCGGCTATCTTGACGGCTTTGTCAGCTGGTGCAAGCAGATTGTCGGACTGTGTCTGACCGCATTTCTGCAGTCCACCATCCTCATTGCGGGACTCATGGTGGTCAAGGATCATGCCCTGCTGGGGCTTGGATTGATGCTGTCTGCAGGAGAGGTTCCCCGGATTGCCGGAGCCTTCGGGCTGGACACCAGCACCAAGACCAATCTGATGAGCGCAGCTTATACAGCCCAAGCAGCCGTCAACATGTCGAGAACCGTCGTAAAGGCGGTAGCTGCGAAATGAAGAATACGGATCGCGTATCAGCCACGGCATGAACTGTGAAATTGCGGAAGCGGAGCGGCTCGGCATTCCTGCCAGAAGCTTCTCAATAGAACAGATACAAGGAGGATGTCA
>LOEZ01000025.1 GCA_001516055.1 Gracilibacter sp. BRH_c7a | reverse complement strand
ACCAATGCCGGTACGGTAAATGTTCCGGTGCTGAATGAACTCATGCCAGAAAACTCTCTTTGGATCAATAAAGCAAGTGCAGATAACCTTGGCATCCTTGATGGGGACGACATCATCATTTCATCCGGTATATATGAACACAAAGGGAAGGCCAAAGTTACTGAGGGTATTCGACCTGACACAGTATTTTGTTATCATGGATTCGGTCGTATTTCACCCGAGCTGAAAAGAGCTTTCGGCAAAGGAATTAACGATAACAAACTGATTCTTAACCAGATTGGTGAAGTTGGAAATGTCTGCACATCCATGACAATGGTAACTGTTAAAAAGGCTTAACCATCAGTCTTGTGATTAAAAGAAAGTCAGCATATTTAAGGTGAGGATATATCATTGAATAACAAAACAGCAGAACTATATTTATCTTTTGCGGGAATATTTCATAGGCCTCACCCGGAAATTGCTGAGCATCTTGAAGAGCTCATTGAATTGTGGCGTGGGGAAATCCCTGAATCTAAAGAGCAATTAGTCGAAATCGAAGATTATTGCAGGAAATATCCTCTGGTCAATGACCGCTTAGATACGCTATGGGAACATTATATCCCTTTATTTGAGACCGGGGATATTGAGGCAATACCCTATGCCTCAGTTTACTTTAACGATAACGGATTGGTATTGGGGAAAGAGGCGGAAGATGTAAGAGAGTTTTATCTTTCCTGTGGTTATGTTATCGGAAATGAAAAACAGGAACTGCCCGATCATCTGGCAGTCGAACTGGAGTTCTTGGCATTATTAGCCAGAGATGGAAAAACGCAGAAATTGGCAGAATTCGAGAGAGACCATTTAAGACCATTCCTCCGCACAATCCTGCCATTGATAATTAAAAGTAAGCGACCGGTTTATTCGAGTGCTGCTAAAACTCTGGAAATATGGCAATTAAATTCTGATAGAAAGGGCGATTCAATTGGCTAAACAATACGGGATGGTAATACAGGTTGCTAAGTGTATTGGGTGTCAGGCCTGTACCGTAGCGTGTAAATTTCAAAATGAAGTTCCTGAAGGGCAGTATAGAACAAAGTCACCGGTATTCGGGCCCATAGGAACCTACCCGAATGTTGCGATGTATTTCGAAAAAGAAGCTTGTCAAATGTGTCAAAAGGCACCCTGTGTAAATGTTTGCCCAACAAAAGCTTCTCATTATGATGAGAATGGACTTGTTATGATTGATCCGGATAAATGTGTCGGATGTAAATATTGTCTAACAGCTTGTCCTTATGATGCCCGTTTTATTAACGCAAAAACAGGGGCTGCTGATAAATGTACATTTTGTTTTGAAGAAAGGGTATCCAAAGGTCTCAAACCAGCATGCGTTTCAACATGTGTTGGGGGATCTCTAAGTTTTGGGGATGTAAATGACCCCAATAGTGATGTGGCGAAAATACTGACAAAAAGTAAATCAGAATTCCGTAAAGCTGAATTTGGGACACATCCGAGTATTTACTATATTTTTGATGGGGTGGTGAGATAAAATGGATATTTTCTGGGGTATACCATCTGAAGAACACATTGCCTGGGGCGGGATGATTGCGTTGTATTTATTCCTGGCTGGAATTGCAGGTGGTGGCTTTCTGACAGCTTCCTTAACGGATTTATTCAGCAAGGAACGGCCTACTAAATTAATTAAAACAGGTGCATACATTGCCCCAGTGGCCATCATTTTTGGACTAGGGTTACTGGTATTGGACCTCAGCAAGCCTTTCTTCTTCTGGAAACTTTTAATCAATATTAACACAAACTCCGTTATGTCCATAGGGACGTATATTATTTCGGTTTTCGTATCATTGGCGTTTGTTTATGCGTATCTTGTCTGGGCGGAGTCTGCCACTACACTCACGGGGATTTGGGCAAAATTAGTTCAATTCTCCAGCAGATTCTTCGTGTTGAGAAAACCGGTAGCCCTGCTGGGTGCCATCTTTGCCATATGTACAACAACGTATACAGGCTTTCTTCTTTCAGCCATAACAACAAATACACTCTGGTCTGTACCATTTCTTGGACTCGTTGGGGTACCTTTCCTTGCAGTACTTTTCTTAGTATCAGGAGTATCCACAGGATTGGCTGCAACTTTACTGGGAGCCGCTAAATCCGATGGCTTAAAGATTTATAAAAAACTGGATATTGCTTTTATTGTTATGGAAATGATACTTCTTGCACTATTATATCTAACAGTGAATCCTATCTATTTCAACGGCAGCATGGCAACCTTGTTTTGGATTGGTGTTGTAGGAATAGGTCTGGTGTTGCCTCTGGTATTATCAGTATATGGATTATATAAACATTCTAAATGGGTTGCACCTGTTTATGGGATGGTTATTGTCGGCGGTCTGTGTCTTAGATATTTCATCGTATATTCTGGCCAATTATTCTAATGATTGAAAATATTCCTCCCAAAAACAACTCCAAATGGAGAACAAAAAACCGTTTTAGGCTGTCATGCCCAAAAACGGTTTTTTGCCAAAGGAATACGTTAAAGACTGTCTAACAAAAGCAAGGAGAGGTGAAATGGCATGATCAAAAAAGGAATCATACTTGCTGGGGGATCGGGTACTCGCTTATACCCGCTTACGATCGCTGTCAGTAAACAACTGATGCCCGTTTATAACAAGCCTATGATCTATTATCCACTCTCTACTTTAATGTTAGCGGGTATTACGGATATCTTGATTATTACAACACCTCAGGACCAGTTTTTGTTTGAAAGAGTATTGCAAGATGGCAGTCAATGGGGGATCAACATACAGTTTGAAGCACAGCCTAGTCCCGGAGGATTGGCGCAGGCTTTCATAATTGGTCGAGAATTCATAGGGAAAGATAGCTGTGTCCTTATTTTGGGTGACAATATTTTTTATGGACATAGTCTAACCAAGATACTTGCCCGAGCTGCCAAACAGGAAAGCGGGGCTACTATCTTTGCTTATTGGGTCAAAGAACCTCAACAATACGGGGTTGTCGAGTTTGATCAAAGCGGACAGGCGATTAGCGTAGAAGAAAAGCCGACTAGCCCAAAATCCAATTACGCTATTACAGGACTTTATTTTTATGATAATAAAGTGGTTGATATCGCCGCTAACCTTAAGCCTTCCCCCAGAGGCGAACTTGAGATTACTAATGTGAACAAGGTTTATTTACAGAATCAGGAATTGCGGGTTGAGAAACTAGGTCGTGGATTTATTTGGCTGGATACCGGGACTCATGAATCGCTGCTTCAGGCATCTAACTTTATTCAGACTGTAGAAGAACGCCAGGGATTGAAGGTCGCCTGCCCGGAAGAAATTGCTTGCCGGATGGGATATATATAATGGGAACTCGAGATTATGTGGAAGATTATTTATGGTTTGTTAACAGGTCTCCTTGGTAAGAGACTTGAAGATCCTAGCACTTGCAACGGGAATAATGTTGGAAGCTATGAGATAAAAAAATGTCCAGTCGGTGGATATGTTTCCGTGGACGATGCCAGATGTGGTAGGTATTCTATGGTGTCAGCGACGATTACAACGAGAAGAAAATCCGTGTTCATCAGCAGCCTTAATGCTTTCTGCATGGATTTTACTACTCTTACGAACACATGATATTTAAACCATTCTTGTTGCGTTTCTTCTAAATTGTTGAGATTATTATCTACTGCCAATATCCAATTTTCCAAGAACATATCTCCTTTCCCCAATATGTATTAGCCATATTTCTTTTTGCTTAGCAAATGAAACCCTGCCGTAAAAGGCAGGTATAGGACACACATCCAATTTGGCCATCTGGTTATCATAGTGCTGATTTAGCACTTTAGACCGTATAGTTTTGCGTCCCAATCTTTTGATAGGTTTGCCCTAATACAGATAATTGAGCTTATTTATAATGATTTGAGAAAGCGCACCTTTAGTACAAAGCCAAAGAGTGCGCTTTAATGCGGTGTATTTTTCTTTCCCCTTTTGATAATGGGGAAGCCTTTATCACGGGACAATAATTATTGTAGCGTCACATACCGGTAAATCACACCACCGACCGCTTCCTTTGTGCAAGATATGTCAGCAGGACTGTTATTACAGAAAGAGCTATACAAACTATGAAAGCGGCTATGCCGTATGATAATGGCATTCCAAGAAAATTGTACATTGTGCTCCCACTAAATATCATGCCGCAAAGCGAAAGTGTAACAAAGTTAAAATCAATCAAAGGCCAGATCATTGCATGGATGTGATCGGGAAGAAAGCCCATCATACTAAATGTCAGGATGAATACAATGCTCAAGCCGAACACAGATGTCTGATTTTTGGCGTATGCGGAGATAAGGCAAACAACCAAACCAAAAACCACTGCGGCAAGCGTCGTCCATAATACGCCGAAGAAAGCGATGCCGCCGACTGTTGTATCAATCGCTGTACCCTCAAATGTTGCAAAACAGCGGGCCGGAGCGTCAAAACCAACGATATTCCCGTTGGCGATAAAAGCCCCAATAAAATTTCCGGCGAAATATACAGCCGTCAAAATAGCAGCGGTCGAACAAACACTTAGCAGCTTTGCAGTTACAATTTCGCGGCGGCCTTTGAGTGAACAAAGTATAATACTGTTCATATCGTCCTTTATTTCTCGTGTGAAAACAGGGGCTATAAAAAACGCTACTATCATCAAAAGTAAAAATACAACTCTTGTAATGTCAAACGCAGCGGAAAAATTATTCCAAAACTGCTTATTGGCAAAGACTGGCTCACCCTGTGAAAGCTCTGTTGCTAAACGTTTTTGGTAATACTTATATTCATACGAGTCCTGTTGATTTTTGAGTGTTTCTAATTTTTCTTCCAAAGGATAAAAGCCCTTGATATCCGATTTGTCTTGAGGTTCGGGGCCATTCCAGTATTCGTAAACCCTTTCGCCAAAGTTTGCATAGTCATAGTGAAACTTCATCACAGGATTGCGGAATAGATACGCGACAAACAGATCATTTTCTGCCTTACCATATTCGGCTTCATGGCTTGCTCTGGCAGCTTCCGATATTTGCTTGGACTCTGCAAACTGTTCGGGGTTTAATGTGCCGGAATGTTCCGTAACCAGATTGAGATATTCCTGATAGCCGCTGCTGCCACGCATTTCAAAAGTACCGCTGCTTGTAAGCAGGCTCATAAGTGTAAACAGGATGAACATCACTGCCAATAGGATCAGTCTGTTTTTATTAAAGAGCAGCTTTTTCATTTCATACTTAAAGAGTTTCATACGGCATCTCCTTTTGTTTGATTAAACTCATAGAGATAAGCGTCCTCAAGCGTTGGCGCGGCGGCGGCGGCATCAGCTGACGGCTTTGTGTCCGACACTACTCGCACTTCCATCTTGTCGCCTGTTGGTATGACATTGCTGATGATATGGTCATTTTGATATTCCACCAGTTCATCCACTGTCATTTTCATCAGCCAGACCTTTCCCGCGATTGCGTCCACAAAACTCTGTGTACTCTCCATTCGCCCCACCTTTCCGTCCTTTATCATGACTGTTTCCTTTGCTATACTATCGATGTCGGACACGATATGAGTGGAGAGAAGCACCGTCCTGTTACGAGAGAAAATTGAAACAAGATTACGGAACTTAATACGCTCATGGGGGTCAAGCCCGGCGGTAGGTTCGTCCAGAATCAATATCTCCGGGTCGTTGAGGAGTGCCTGCGCAATACCGAGCCGCCGCTTCATTCCTCCTGAGTAGTTGACACACTTGCGGTGCAAATCATTTGTTAGATGAACCTGTTCGGTAAGCGCCTTGATTTTCGACTCCGCCGCTTCTCCTTCAAGACCTTTAAGCGCGGCGACAAAGCGCAGATAGTCAAGCCCTGAAAACTCCGGGTAAAAATCCAACGACTGCGGAAGATAACCAAGTTTTGACCGATAATCACGGTCACTGGGCTTTCTGCGTTTGCCGTTTACCATAACCTCGCCGCCGTTTGCTTCCATAACCCCAACTAAAATGCGAATAAGGGTGCTCTTGCCTGCCCCGTTAGGACCCAGCAGGCCGTAAACACCGTTTTCCATTTCAAAGCTGACGCCATTTAAGGCTTGCTTATTACCGTAGTTTTTACTGATGTTTTGGATTGTTAGTTTCACATCAACGCCTCCTTTTGATTTAATAAGCTTATTATAGGAGCCATTTCTAAACTGCCAGATGAAAAGATATAAATATTTTCTAAACAAAGAAGAAACAAATTGAACACAAAAAACCGTGCGGGTATAGCCCACACGGTTTTAATACTGAAAATTATATTCTTAAGCTTTAAGCCGGTATCCCGCACCCCATATGGTTTCTATAACCTTCGGATTGGTCGGATCATCCTCAATTTTCTCCCGAATACGGTTCATGTGCACCGTGACGGTCGCGCTGTCGCCTGTATAATCAAAGCCCCATATTTTTTCAAAAAGCTGTTCTTTTGAAAAAACTGTATTGGGGTTCTCCGCGAGGAATAATAAGAGCTCAAACTCGCGGTTGGGCAATTTGATTTCGGTTTTTCCTTTGTAAACTATCCAGCTTTTTGGCAGTATTTTTAAGTCCCCGATGATAATCGTATCATCTTTACAGCCTTTTGCGGAGCCTGTCAGCCTCTCATAACGGTTCAGGTGAGATTTGACCCTCGCCACCAGTTCGGCGGGGTCAAAGGGTTTGGCAATGTAATCATCCGCCCCCAGGCCAAGTCCACGGATTATATCGGCGGACTCTGTGCGGGCTGTTACCATAAGGATGGGAATATCGATTTTGTCCCTTATTTGCCTGCATATATCATAGCCGTTTTGTCCCGGAAGCATCAGGTCAAGCAGAACCAGGTCATAACCGCCTTTTTGAAGCACTGCTAACGCTTGATTGCCATCCACCATGATCTCTGTTTCAAAGCCGTTTATTTCCAGATAGTCCTTTTCCAGTATAGCGATTTCGGTGTCGTCTTCAACAATGAGTATCTTGCTCAAAGGTTTTCCTCCTTTCCGCGCGGCAGGGAAATTTTGATTTGCAGGCCGTTATCATTTTTAGCCGTTATAAAGCCGCCATGCCCTTCCACAATGTATTTCACTATATACAGACCAAGTCCGCTGCCTTCACCGTTTTTTGTGCTACGTGCCTCGTCACCCTGCCAAAATCGCTCAAACAAACGCAGAAGGTGTTCTTCCGGCACCCCTTGACCGTTATCGACAAATAGCAGGTGTTCCATGTCACGTTCGCGCCATACAGAAATGCGCAAGACAAGGGACTTTGCATTTGCATATTTTATCGCATTTTCTACCAAGTTAAGTAATACGCGATGCATCTGCTCTGTATCAATCATCACGGGGTGGGGGACAGATGTTGTATCCACGGTCATCTTTATGTTTTTATAATCAAGCTCGTCACGTATATTCTCCGCAAACCTGCGGACAAAACCTCCTAAATCCTCACGGTCAAGCGAAAGTGGCAGATTACCTGTTTCAAGGCTTGAGAAATAGAAAAGCTTTTGCAAAAGCACATCCATGTCGCAGGCTTTTTTATAGGCGATTGTGAGGTACTGCTCCTGTTTTTCAGGGGTGTTCGCCACGCCGTCACGCAAGCCTTTGATATAACCTTTGACTGAGGTCAATGGAGTCCTGAGATCGTGCGAGATGCCGGCAATTAAATCCGTACGGGCTCTTTCGTAAGCGGCGGTTTTCTCCCGTTCTTTCAAAAGATGCTCCTGCATGTGATTAAACGCTGTACAGACAGATGCAAACTCATCCTTGCCCGTATAAACCACCGGTTTGGAAAAATCACCGTTTTCAATCCGCTTTGCACCGTCCGACAAGGCGTTCAACGGGCGAAGGATACGCCAAACCATTTTGCGCGTGAAAAGCTGGCTGAGCAGCAGAATAGCCATAATGACAATCAGGCAGTTTATCAAAAATGGCTGTAGAAAGTCACTCAAAACACTCAGGTTATCTGCCCTGCCTCCAACGGCAAATATTGAATATGTCCCCTTCGCCACAGCAGCAAACGTCATTTTTTGTACTTTTCCTGCCATCGTATTTTGTTCAAGCTTCAACGGCTTAAGACTATTTATAATCCGGTCTTGTGAATCACTCAGTGTGGAAAAAACTATGTTATCGCCCTCCAGGACAAGCAGCTTATAATCGTATAGGTCAAGTTGGGCGTTTAGTGCATCCCAATCTCCTACGGAAGCGTCAAATCTGGCAAGTATTTCCCCACTGTGAAATATGTCTTTATCCAATATCTCCTTGCCGGGATCGGAAGGGAGCAGATAGGTTATCATACTTATACCAGCAAGCAGGGAAACAAGAGAAAGAAACACCAATAATGCGCTTGAGATCATAATGCGGTTAATTATCTTCATGGCATCGCCTCCTTTCAAACATAAACATCACCCAAGATTATATCAGATATATATAAACTGCAAGAGTATAAGTTCTAAATTTTTTCTAAACAAATCACTACTACTAAAAAACAAGAACCACTTCATATATGCGGTCTGCCATAAAGCACCTGCTTATCCCCATCATGCAGAGTGTATAATAATGATGACGAATAGTGGTTTGAAGAACAAATAAGGCAAGACAACCATTATATGTAGTGGTTAGGGAGCAAAAAAAATGGGCAAAATCGGCTGGGAAAGTACATTTTTTCGGTCCGTTTTTTTGAGGGTTTTTATGATGACATAGGGTATCTTTTGAAGATGACCGCGAAAAAATGAACACAACTGAGAAGTTTTTTACTCCCCAGGTTTTCTGCTGATTGACAAAGAAGAGTTTCTTGCCTATTATTATGTTATGCGATATATCGTAATACATAATAATGAGGAGAGGGATAATGTGTCCTATTTAGGGGGCCCGATGACTGAAGCAATGTATTATATACTCTTGGCTTTAGTGAATCCTAATCATGGTTATCAGTTAATGGCTGCAATTGAACAAGTATCAAATGAGCGAATCAAAATGGGTCCGGGAACGTTGTATGGCGTTCTTACAAGACTGCAAAAAGATAATCTCATTGAAATATTAAATGATGATGGCAGAAGGAAGACCTATGCTATTACAGAAGAAGGCCGAGCTGCTCTCAAAGCAGAATATGAAAGATTAAAAGACATGATTCAGGATGGAAGAATATTAGAGGGGTGATTATTGATGGGCAAGATAGTAAAAAGGCTGATGCTTGACGATATCTATGCTATTGGCCGGAATGAAAGCTGGTTTTCTGGTATGGCAAGTAAAGGACTGCATTTAAAGAAATTTGGGCGTCTATTTGTTTACTTCGAAAAAGGAGAACCAAAGGAAACTAAATATAGAATTGATTATCTTAAGGAAGCGCCTTCGCAGGAACAGCTTGATGTTTATCAGGATTGCGGCTGGAATTTTATCGCAAAGAGTGGCCTTTTCTATGTTTTTTCTGCCGATGAGAAATCATGCGCCACAGAACTGCATACTGACCCAATCGAGCAGGGTTTTTCCCTGACCGAATTAAACAAAAAGCTTAGAAATAATATAATCATTCTATCGATTGCCATGTTGCTGTTCTTGGGAATAATGATCAGCGTCTATTATTTCAACGATGAGCCCTTTCTATTCATGATAAAAGGCCAGTTTGTCCAGCAAATTCTCCTTGTGATTGTTGAGCTGTACGTTTTTTATTCGGTAATACGCAACTATAAAGTAGTTCGCGATCTCAAACAATCTCTGCTCCAGGGTAAAGAAATTAATCATAATGAGGATTATAGAAAAGCCAGATTGCTGGGAGGTATATTGGCAGGTATATTTTTGCCCCTGGCATTCTGTACAATTATCATACCATTTGTTGATATTGCAAAAAGCAAAGACTATACACTTCCGGAAGGTAATACCAATCTACCAATTATCAGGCTTGCAGAAATAGAGAAAGATCCTAATCTTATGCGTGAAACAAGTTATAATGGCAATAATGTTGATTGGGCAAATCGGGTTAGCTTCAATTGGAGCCTGCTAGCACCTGTTCAATATGAAATAAATGAACATGGAATTGTCAACGGCGAAATGTGGGGAGATAAAAGCGGCGTATATTCTCCGAGTATAACTACCCGCTACTATAAGTTAACCTTTGGCAACATGGCAGATAACCTTACCCTTGATCTTATTAATCGCTATGTTTGGCGTGATAACGCTGAAGTTAAGGATGTTAATCATCCGGAGTTTGATAAACTGTATATGGCAGAGGATGGTATTCGCAAACAGATCTTTGCTTATTTGGATAACCAAGTAATCCATGTTACCTATTACGGGAAAGAGAGAATAGAGGATGTTCTACCGCAACTTGCTCAAAAGATGATTTTTTATCAGGAATGAGTGGCTAGAGGCATTTTAGTAGATCCATGTTTCCAGATTCAGAGAGAAGGTTGACGTTTTAGGCTTGGGCGGCATCTTTTTTGTATCTCAAGGCATGTGGTAGTGTGTAGTTAAGCTCGAAAGAAAATACAACATAGAGCCCCGAGAAATCAGGGTTTAGCTTGTTTTAAGGATATGCTTCCGTGTACCGCGACAGTGTTTGGGAAAATATTTGATAATACAATACAATTTACTTATAATTCATAATCAGAAAGGTGATTCTATGCCACTATTAGAGATTAAAGATTTAGAAAAGCAAAGCGAAGATGCAATTTTGTTTCCTGCATTTAGCCTGGAGGTAGCTGTAGGTCAATCAGTTGCAATTTGCTCAAGTACCAATGTACGCAGCGTAATGCTGAATATGCTAATGGGGAAGAGTGCAATTTCTAGTGGGGAAATAAGCGTGAATCAAGAAAAACTCTCACTGTACAAGGCAGCGTATCATTCCCAAATCGGGATTTCGTTTTTAGATGATGGTATGTATGAACGTTTAAGTGTATACGACCATTTTAAGTTTTATAAAAGGATATATGATTCAAATCATTGTATTGATGATTTAATGCATTTTGTTCAACTGGAGTCAAAAAGGCATAAAACAGTTAAAACTTTATCTTATTCAGAGAAAAGAAGGATTCAAATGGCTCGATTAATCTTCCAGAACCCTCTTGTATTTGTTTTTGAAGAACCCGATCAGAATGTTGATATTGAGACAAAACGGATTTTTTTAAAGCTGGTCAGAGATTTGCAGAAAGGCAGTAAAGGTGTCTTAATTCTAACGGGAAATATGGAAAGTGCGATTACTTTGGCTGATCAAGTATACCGGCTCGATGAAAATGGCTTACATGCAATTGAAGTCAAGGCTGAAGAAATTGGGCAAGAAGCAGAATCTTTTTACGAAAAGCAGCTGCCGGATCAAGAACAGATTCAACCTATTAAATTCGGTAAAATCCCCACCAAGGTAAATGAAAAAATGGTCTTGTTCGATCCGTTGGAAATTGATTATATTGAAAGCCTTGCAGGACAATCCAATATACATATTGGGGGAGAGCCCTTCCAGGGTCTATTTACACTCACTGAGCTTGAAGCGAGATTGCAGCCCTATGGTTTTTTTCGCTGCCATCGTTCATACATTGTCAATTTGCAAAAAGTGCGTGAAGTGATTACTTGGACTCGAAATAGCTACAGTTTGGTTTTAGAGGATAAGGCAAAGTCGGAAATCCCGTTATCCAAAACAAAAATGGCTGAATTAAAGGACATGTTGGGTCTGAAATAGTTCCATTCAACCCGGAAATAAGCTTCATTCAACTGGAAATAAGCTTCATTCAACCTGAAATAGCTCTTTTGGCAGAAAATATAATGCTTGAGGCTGCAGTTTATTTTATGCTGAGGCTGCAAAAATTAAAGCATGCGGCGATTAGGAGGAATGAAGATGGAAAATATTATTGAAGTGAAATCTTTGCAGAAAATGTTTGCCAATCAGACTGCCTTAGAGGATGTAAACTTTCATGTCAGAAAGGGAGAAATTTTTGGTTTTCTGGGACCGAGTGGCTCAGGAAAAACAACGACCATAAAAATCTTAACCGATCAATTATTTCCCACGGACGGTATCGCGAATGTATTTGGTGTACCGTCCATTATGTTAAGGAAAAAGGGATATCGAAAAAAATTCGGTGTTCTTACAGATAACAGCGGTTTATACGAAAGATTAACAGTCTACGATAATTTAAAGCTCTATTGTCAGCTATACGATGTTTCATTCAAAAGAATCACTGAAGTATTGGCTATGGTAAATTTACAACCTGAACAAAAGATAGTTGTCTCCAAGCTTTCTAGGGGTATGCTGCAGCGTGTTATGCTGGCACGAACTTTTTTGCATGAACCGGAACTATTGTTTCTGGATGAACCAACCTCGTCTCTTGATCCGGTAAATTCCAAGCATATCCACGATGGTTTGCGCCAATTAAATGCAAAGGGTACAACCATTTTTTTAACAACACATGATATGAACGAAGCGGAATTATTATGCCATCGTGTCGCTTTTTTAAATAAGGGAAAAGTTCAATTGCTTGATGAACCCCAAAAACTGCGCAGGAAATTTTCAGATTCTACCATGACTGTTGAGTTAACTGATGGAAGAAAGATTATATTACACAATGATCTTGAAGGTTCAAAAGAGCTGTACACTTATATGTCTACTGGTCAAATGGCATCTATTTATTCAAACGAGCCGACTTTAGGGGATATTTTTGTAGAAGTGACAGGGAGGAAATTAGTATGACATTTTCATTAAAAAGAGTGGTTGCTATTTTTGAAAAGGATATAAAGGACTTATCAAAAAACATGTTTGTATTAACCAGTATGCTAATGCCATTACCGCTGGCGATACTGTTTGGGAGCGTATCAAAAGAACCATCCATTCAGATGCACTATCTGGTAATCAATATGGCGTTTGCCCTGGTTGCGGCATTCGTTCAATGTGCATTAATTGCAGAGGAAAAAGAGAAAAATACACTGCGTGGTCTTATGCTATCACCGGCGAGCACTTTTGAGATTCTGAGCGGGAAAAGTTTGCTGAGCATTGTTTTAACAGTAATAACCATAGTAATTTCTGCGTTACTCACAGGCTACCATCCAGCTAATTTCTTTATTGTAGCTCTGGCAATTTTCATCTCCATCTTTTTCTACATTGCACTGGGAACATTACTTGGCCTTTTAACAAAATCGATAATGGAAGCATCCGTGATTACACTTCCTGTAATGCTATTGTTTGGACTTGGGTCATTTCTCCAAGCTTTAACAGCAGAATATCCACAATTATCGTTCGTAGAGTACCTGCCCAACATTCAGCTCGAACTTCTAGCCACGGAAGTTCAAAATGGGGTAGGAATTACTGATGTCTGGTCACAGTTAGCAGTTATTGCAGTTTGGGTAGTCAGTGCCTGTATACTTGTTGTAGTGACCTATAAAAAACGGGCCATAGATGAGTAGCAACAAGCTCAACATTTTTAGATGAAGAAATTTCGAATAGGAGGAATTAAAAATGGATAAATGGGAATACAAAACTGTTGCTTTTGATGGTAAGGGGTTGTTTAAATCGAAGTTTGAATTTGATGCAGAATCTGATGCTGAGTTGAATAAACTCGGCAACGAAGGTTGGGAACTTGTAACTATGGTATCCCCTATATCTGCTATGACAGGGAGTACAGTTAAACTAATAGCTACCTTTAAGCGTAAAAAATAAGCCCTAAAATCGTATGAAGTGGGTAGGGTTAGAAGGTATTAAAGAATTTTAATGATTGTCAGGCCCATTAAAGCACTTAAGCATTTCAATAAATGTTTTGAGCTCTGAATTTTCCCATTTAGAAATGCGTTTATAAAATTCTTTTTCCTTTTCTTTTATAGCATTGGATGCTTTTTCGCGCCCGGATTCTGTCAACGATATTAATACGCCGCGGCGGTCTTCCGGGTGAGTTTCACTTTTTACATAACCTAACTGTTTGAGTTGAGTAACAAGGCGGCTGACAGAACTTCGGTCCATGGCGGTTGATTCCGCCAAAAGGGTAGCAGTTGCCGGTCCAAAAGATAGAAGCCAACGTACAATCAGAAAAGATGCTGGTTGCAGGGTTGGATCGAAAAGGGCAGCAGTTCTCATATTAAGTGCGTGTGAAGCACTTATCAGCGCATTAAGTTGTTCACCAAGATTAAGCTCAAGTTGAGTTCTCGTAGAATGTTGCTTTTGAATTTTATTTTCCATAGTTTTTACCCCTAAAATATACTTGACATATATCAAATAAATTCATATACTTGACATATGTCAAGTATATTTTATGTTTTGATAGACGTCAAGTGAAAAGATAAAGCATAAAGATAGGAATTAAACCTATGAATTTAATTTCATAATTAAAGGAGGATTTATATGGAAGCATACCCGATTGCAGTAATAACCGGTGCTACTAGCGGTCTTGGTCAATTGGCAGCAATTGAATTAGCCAAACGCGGGACCCGACTAGTGTTAACTGCCAGAAACAAAGAACGTGCAGCAACAACAAGAAATAGGATAAAGGCTTTTGCACCGAGTGTAAAAGTGGACTTCTTTTACGGTGACCTGTCACTTATGGAGGACGTTAAAAGAATCGGCAATGAAATAGAAGCTGCTTATCCACAAATTGACATATTGATAAACAATGCTGGACTGCATGGATTTAAACAGCGGATAACCAAAGAGGGATTTCCTGAAATGATGGCAGTAAACTATCTCGCGCCATGGTTGTTGACACATACATTGTTAAACTCGTTAACCGAATCAAAAAATGCGAGGATAGTTAATGTCGCGTCTGAAGCATCACGCAATCATGGCGAGCTTAAACTGCCGGAGGATTTGACAGATACTTCTGATTTTACGGCCAAAGGTTCCTCACTGATTTATGGAAAGACGAAACTTCTGAATATTATGTTCACGGGGGAGCTTGGACGTCGGCTGGATGGGACTGGAGTTGCAGTAAATGCGCTTAATCCAGGGTTTAATGTTACTGGACTCGGACGCGAGTTAGGATTTTCTTCAGTACTTGTCAAAATATTAAATGCCCTGCATATAGGAGATCCACGAAAAGGTGCTGATATTATTGTTCGTTTGGCTGCAGACTCTCAGTACCAAGGGGTAACCGAAGGATATTTTAATGTTGGCACTGGTAAAAGCATTGTACCGATATATCCTGGTGGAGACATCAAAATGCAGAACCAGCTATGGGATGCAACAAAAAAGCTTCTACAACAGAAAAGTTTTGTTGATTGAGTTTTCATAAAAGACACTTATTTTATTCTATATATCTTGCCGCCAAGGTCCCACCAGCTTCAAGCGGCATCTTTTTTGAACGTACAAGGGACGTGGAGCCCATAATTTTAATTGTCTTATCCATTTTACATAGATGACCAAGGAAGGAAAATGAGATTACATTATCACCAAGTCGATCAGCAGGGTGTCAAGAGATACTTTGGAAAAACTGCTTACGTATTAGATGAAGGATTTGAAGATTCCGTCGAATGAACTGACAATGGAAGATCCACCGACTGTAGCACATTGACAAGTCTCTCCATATGATAAAGTAGGTTTTGAATCTGATAATGATTGAAATCATTACTTTAAGGAGTGTTAAAATAAAATGACGAATCAAGTAAATCCTGGTCCCTGCCCGTCCGAGGGCTGCCCACCTACGACTGAAATTGTGTGTATTTCTGTTGATAAAGTCTATGACAGCTGTTTTCAGGTTGAGGAACAAATCAAATTGACGACTGTTACGACAGGAGCAGGCATGGAATGGCCGACGGGTGTTTTCGCTGTAGGACAGGTAGTACCGTGTGAATTAACCCCAGGCTTAAAAATAAGCTCAACCGTGATATCAAGATTTCCCGCCGGAGACGGGCTAACAACGTTTACACTGGATATAAGTGTACCTTTGACGCTGACCAATCCTAACGATGAGACCGAGTCAACGGTTAGGATATTTGACTTTATAAAGACGGTAACGCTGAATTGTCCGGAAGGAGTGGATCCTGACACATCCGAGAGCATCTTGATTTTTTGCAGCAGCGTGATTACCCAGGTCGAAGATTCCTATGTGGAAATCGCCTGTGTATTTCAAGTGTATCTGGTCATTGAGTGTATCTCGATAGTGCAGTTGCTGGTTCCCTCTTATGGTTTTTACATTCCGGTTCCTTTAGGATAGTATCGGAAGTTGAACCATCACCTTACCCTTAAAATAATATAATTTATTAGTTAGAATGCAGATGAAAAGTCTGCATTCTAATTCTGGGCTTAAGAGAGTAAATGATCGATGATAGGGGGACTATATTTTGCAGCCAAAAAAAGAGAGAATCCGAATCGATGCCAGAGCAGAAAAAATCAAGGAGCTGGAAATAAAAGAGCTGAGATATACCATAGCCAATCTGCAGGATCAAAAAACATGGCAGACCATCTATCAGGCTATCGGGAATCAAGTTCTAAGCCTGGCAGTCCGTGAGGATCAGTTAGTAATCACCTATGAAACAAACAAGATCAGCCCAACATTCATTGAATATTTGTTAAGACAATGGGGTATCGGTTTTCAGCCCGCGTAAATATTCTCTCATCGCCTCTTCCCAGGGACGAAGTCGCAAAAAGCTGTACTTGTCTTTATATAGGGAATCCAAGACAGCATGGGGTGGACGATAAGTTGCGATCTTCAGGTCTTCATAGGAAACAGGCAGGAGCTCACAATCCAATGAGAGCTCCTTTTTTATGAGCCTGGCCATATCCAGGCGGCTTGCTTGGCCGGAATCGACTAGATGATAGATACCGGGGTGAGGTTCCTGCAGATATTGGTTAATGGCCACAGCGATATCACGGATATACGTTGGGGAACCAATCTGATCATAGACCACCGGAACAGAAGGCTGTTGCTTTGCTATCTCAATGAATCTGTTCACAAACTTAGGTGCACTCCCGCCGAAAAGCCAGCTTGTCCGAAAGATTGTGTAGTGGCATTGGACACATTGAATGTTTTGTTCGCCGATATGCTTGGTTAATCCATAAGCTAAGATCGGATTCGGACGATCCGTTTCCAGATAGGGGGTCGTTTTCAGACCATCAAAAATCATCTCCGTACTGAAATGGACGAAAATGCTTTGATATTGCTGACAGGCCCTGGCCAAGTGAAATGGTCCCCAGCCATTTACGGCTAAAGCTTGAGTAAACTGGTTTTCACAGCTGTCCACATCGGTTATAGCTGCTGCATTGATGACAAAATCAGGGTTAAGACGGGAAAAAACCCGATTAATTTCTTGCGGAGAAGTAATATCTAAATCGGAGTGGGCTGGAGCATAAAGATCATAATCTTTCCCCAGTACCTTGGCTAACTCCGTCGCCAAGTTGCCGCTGCCACCGGTAATCAATATCTTCATTTGTTTCTTCCTTCCTTGATTGTAATCGGGGAGAATTTTAATAAGGTATATACAATTTCTCCGCCAGCTCATTGAGGTGAGAGGTGATGATTCTAACCAAATAGTCTTCGGTGCCTAAAGACAACTCCATGGGCAGTTCCCATTTTTCTTTAAACTTTTGCCAGTTCTCCTTCATTAATTGATTACGAAGGTTTTTCTTATGCCGAAAAGTCATACTGCCAAAATGATAGATAAAGACATCTTGCGCGATCACATTCTTGTACCCCGCCAAAACGGATCTTAGACAAAAATCGTCGTCTTCAAAATTGCCCAAGCCGAACCGGGGGTCAAATCCTCCAATCTTGGCAATTAATTCTCTTTTAATTAGCATACATAGACCGACAACGCGGATAGTATTTATCAAGGAATGAGCATATTTTTTTTTCATAATCTGAGCAATCTGGGGAATGTCTGCCAAAGAATGAAGCTTTTCATTGATTAATTGAGGCCGGGATACAAAGTTAGACATCACGCCGACGATACCGACATCAACATTCTGAGCAGCCAGGAGGAGGGAGCGTGTCCACTCGGAGGAAACAATACAGTCATTGTTAAGAACAATAATAAAGTCCCCTCGGGCAATTCTCAAACCTTGGTTTATGGCCTTAGCAAACCCCAGATTCTCCTGATTATGAATCGAATGGATGTGAGGATTACGCTCTAAATAGAGACAGGTATCATCTTCAGAGCCGTTATTCACGACAATGATTTCATGTTTCTCCGGGGTGTGCTGCCCGATGCTTTCAATACACATTTTGGTATACGCTGCCAGATTATGAACAGGAATGATGATGCTGATTTCAGTGACATCTGGACAGGGGATATACTCTAGCATTGATCAAGGTCCTCCTTGCCGCAGTGTTTAAAAAGATTAACTGCTTCATAATTATAATGGCGTTCATTTAAAATCCTGAGCAGGAGAGGGTTGAAATCTTCACCGGCAATCTGAATCAAAAAAGCAATTGCCGGATCGAGAAGCTTTTCTGATTGGCAAGCAGCCAGGTTATCGATGATTTCTAAGAGAGCCAGGACATTTTCATTATTCCTGAAAACCCTAGGATTTTCACAAGAATTCGTTGCAAAGCCGTATTTTAAGATATCGTGAAGCTCAGACAGTAATCTGCTTAGCCTGTCTTCGTGGTCTTTAAGCTGAGCCGAATAGTGAAGGGATAACTTGAAATCTTCTTGTAATACAGAACAGAGCCAACTATAAAAAAGGCAGTCTTTTGAAAGTGGATTTTGCTGCGGTATTGTATTAAGTCTGATAAGTGCTTCCTCATATTTTCCCAGCCTCATCAGGCTCTTGCCTTCGATGAAAGGCAGTTCCCAATTGGTATCAACATTTTCCCAGTCAGACAAGATTTCCAGAACCAAAGAATAATGGTTCAAAGTGTAAGCGGTTTGCACAATAGTCTGGACGGTTTCTCTAGTAAGAAGACTATTTTTTATCAGATACATTTTTTGATTCCGCTCACACTTCAGCAAGACCCGGATCAGACTTTTCAAGTAGGATAACTGATGCGGCTGTAACCGAAAGGCCTGTAAATAATAATCTAAAGCAGCTTGATAATGGAAACCCTGTTCCTCAATCTGTCCTAGAGCCAAAAGATTGAAATAGGAACCGCATCCGGCCTGGGTAATGTACTTTTGGGGGCTTTCGCTTTGCTGCAAGCCACTAATCAGCACTTTTTTGGCTTCTTCATAAGCACCTGTCTTCAGCAGACAGATTCCGTAGTAGTAGAGAATATCGGCAAAATCGGGATAAAGGTTCAGACCCTGCCGGCAATAAGCGATGGCTTCCGAATCTTTCTTTTGTCGGTGAAGACAAGCGATAAGCTTTAATAACAGGTAATGAGAATAGCTAGCTTGAGGATTGACTTTTTTCCATCCTTCTTTGAGCTTTATTTCGGCCTCCAATATTCTTCCTAATCTTATATATTCCAGTGCTAGATTCAGGCAGTAAAAAGAACTGTCTTTTACATCCGGTGACTCACAGCGCAATATTTCCAAATTACGCTCTGCTTTGACCTTGATCAGGGCGGCGCATCTTGAATATCCGTCGTGATGGATGACGAACGAGGACCAGCCGATGAAGGCCTTCGGGTTGGCTTTTAGGATAGAAGGGAGGATCTGTTCATGGATTTTTCCTTCATAGTGGTACGAGGGATGACTGCGAAATAACCGTAAGCTGTAGGTTTTGGTATAATTGCCCCAATCGGGCCCCTGATAGTTATAAATCGATACATAAAAGCCTTCTTCTTTGGCTGTTCTTAAAGTCTGGCGCAACCGAACAGCCTCGGTCCTATCCAGATATTCATCTGCATCCAAGATTAAAGTCCATTGTCCATTTGTTTGGCGGAGGGCCTGATTACGGGCAGCGGAAAAATCATTCAACCAGGGGAAATGGTAAATCTTCGCCCCGTATTCTTTCGCTTTTTGGATGGTCTGATCGACAGATCCGGTATCGACAATGATAATTTCATCCACGATATTGTGAATGCTTTCTAAACACCGGAGAATGTTCTTCTCTTCGTCCTTAACAATCATGCAAAGACTAAGAAGTAAGGGCGCTGCGGCCATAAGCATTCCTCCCAAACAAGCCTTAATATAGAAGTATGCCTGACTTTAGAAACGGTGAATGATAAAAGATATTTTTGTCGTGAATAACAACACATAAAAATAAACCGCTTCATAAGATGTAGTAATTATTGCTTGTTCATAAAGTATTAACAAAAATATAAAGTACAATATATTAAATTAATAGGAACAGTAAAGATTCTCATTATCAGGAGGAATACCAATGAGCGTTGAATTCCAGCAGACACAGGTTCAGCCTGGACCATGTCCACCAGACCCAACAACCGGCCAGCCTCAATGTCCGCAGCCGACTGAGATTGATGTCATCAAAGTGACGAGAGTTTTCTGCGAAGGCTATGACATCCAAAATGAAGAAATAGAAATATCGTTCGAAGCCCCGACCCTGGAGATCATTACCGGTGATGCTCAAGTAGCTGAGTGTGTTTCTTCAGAGGTAAATCTTATTAATTGCCAGGCTATCGGCGATAATCAAGTTTTAATCAGTTATATACTGACCGTCACAGCAAGAGTTCCGCTGGACGCAGGCGGATATGAATACGGTTCCGCAAGCAAAACGGTGACCAGGCTTTTGCCCTGTGCAGGCACGGAAGGATCAGGTCTAAGCGGAATAACACCGGATTGTGCCCTGTACCCAACATGTCAATCCAGTGTTATTTCAGAAAGAGATGACTTAGGGAATGTCTCCCAGGTAACTTCCCAGGCAGAGATCGTCGTGTTTGTGAATAAAGCTGCGCTGGTCCAATTGTTGATACCAACCTATGGTCCTTGTCAACGGCCGGAGTGTGGAATCTCACAATAAGGCACGAACCTTTTCTTTTTTGAGCGTTGTAGACTCGCACAGACTGTGCGAGTCTACAACGTTTGAAGAAAGTTCTGCAGTATTATATTAAATCCCAACTTAAAGGTGTACCTTTCGGTACATCGTATTTTATTTGTCTCCCCAGGATGACATCATAATATTTAGGGGGCAGGCCCAGTCCGGGCCTGATGATACGGACATTTTCCCTGGTGAGGCACTCTCCTTTTTTTAGGTACTCGGTGATATATAAAGACCTTCTTAGTTTCAAAGAGTTTGTCTCCGCTGAGGTGGGGCCATAAGTAATTTTGCCCAGAGCCAGCCAGGCTCGATGTGTTTCTGCTACTAACTGTCCCATTTCTTCAGGTTCCAGAGAAAAGGCAGCATCCACCCCGCCTTCATTCCGCGATAAGGTAAAGTGCTTCTCAATGACGGTTGCTCCTAAGGCGACACTGGCGACAGATACGCCAATTCCTAGGGTATGATCGGATAAGCCGACCTGACATTGGAATAATTCCTGCAGGTGAGGGAGGGTAGCAATATTGCTGTCCTGGGGTGAGGCAGGATAAGAACTGGTGCATTGCAGCAGAATCAAATCCCGGCAACCAGCTTCCCGGATGGTACGGACGGTGTCATCCAGCTCGGCCAAGGTAGCCATTCCGGTAGAAACGATCAGGGGTTTGCCGGTTTTTGCCGCTTTGCGGATTAAAGGCAAATCCGTATTTTCAAAAGAAGCGATCTTATAACAGGGAACATTCAATTCCTCCAGAAAATCGACTGCACTTTCATCAAAAGGAGAGCTAAAGGCAATCAATCCTAAGTCCCGGCACCGTTCAAAGATCGGTTGATGCCATTCCCATGGGGTATAGGCTTCCTGATACAGCCGGTACAGGGAATAACCTTTCCATAAGCTTTCAGGATCATGGATCGAAAAGGACCCTTCCTCTAAATCCAAGGTCATGGTATCGGCCGTATACGTTTGCAATTTAACTGCATGGGCACCGGCTTGGGCTGCAGCTTCAATCATTTTTAAGGCCCGGTCCAATGAATGGTGATGGTTTCCGGACATTTCTGCGATGATCAGCGGTGGACGGTCAATACCGATCTCTCTGTCGCCAAGGACGATGAGCTTCATTGTTTGCAGCTCCTTCATAATGATTTGTTTTTCCATTCCAGCAGCAGTTCTTGTTGGCGGGCTGCCCATTGTTCCCTGAATAAGGCCATTATGATCACATCCGCGTAATGGTCCTGTCTAAAGACATGTTCTTTCAGCCTTCCTTCTTCAACGAATCCAAGTTTTTGATGGTAACGGAGGCTTCGAACATTTGAATCCAGAATTTCAGCACATAATTTTCGCAGATGATATTCCCCAAAGATGTAGTTTAAAGAGTGAAAAGCCATAATTTGACCGGACCCTTTGGGGGCACTTGCTTCTCCGATATAAAAGCCCCAGGAGCACCTGCTGTTTTCGCCGTCGATATCGGTAAAATTCATAAAGCCAATGGGTTGATTTTTATAGAGCAATACTTTGGCAATGATCCCATTACTGAAACCCTTGTCTTGTGTCACACGCTCAAACCACCGATTGTGTTCTTCCGGGGTAATCAGGCGGTCGGTAAACATAGAATTGCGGACATGATCAGAATTCCGCCAGTGAAGGATATGATCTTTGTATTTTTCCGACAGATCGATCAGTTGATAATCTTCCAGGTCCGGCATAATAAACAGCTCCGATTTCAGAGGGATTGAGAAAGTTTATTTCGTATCTTGCGAGTGCAGAGAAGAGCCCCGTTATATACTATGTCAAGTTCGGTAAATTGACATTTGGGACGGAAATAAGATGTTCTCACTTGAAAGCTTGTCACCAAAGCTCCCTGGAAAAGATATATTAAAGAGAAAACAAAATTGGAAAAAGGAGTTGTCATGCTTGAACAAGTACCGTACCGAACAGGAAGAAGCTTGGGCAGGAGAATTTGGTGAGGCGTATATCAAAAGAAATGAGGACTTAAAAACTAAATACTATAAAAATAACATCCCGTTTTTTGCTGAAATATTTTCCCATACAACCGATGTTAACTCGGTCTTGGAGTTCGGGTCCAATATAGGCTTGAATCTTGAGGCCATGCTCGTGCTCAAGCCGGATCTGGAAGTATCGGGTATCGAAATAAACTCCACGGCCGTGGCATCTTTAAAGGAAATACCCGGTGTAAAGGTTTACCACCAATCCATTTTGGACTTTGAACCGGATTACCCACGGGATTTTGTCCTGATCAAAGGTGTCATCGTCCATCTAAACCCCGATTGGCTGGACAAAGTGTATGAGCTCATGTATGCAAGCAGCAAAAACTATATCTGTTTCGCCGAATATTATGATCCGCATCCGGTCGAAGTGTTTTACCACGGTCATAATGACAGATTGTTCAAACGAGATTTTGCCGGGGAAATGATGGATAAATTCCCGGACCTGAAGCTGATTGAGTACGGGTTTGTCTACCACCGGGACAATAATTTCCCTCAGGACGATGTAACTTGGTTTTTACTGCAAAAAAGCTGATCCGCCAACCTTTACCCATGGGTTAGTCTGCATGAATATCCCTCGAGTAAAGAACCTAAGAATGGTGTAGTAATCAATAGAGAAAGATCTGCAAGATATGACGGTTCTCGTACATCTTGCAGGTCTTTTAATTATTATCTAATCGGGATTATCTAATCGGGATGCCACAATATAAAGTCCCGTCACCAGGCAGTCCAGCCACCGTCCACGCAGAAATTGGCACCAGTAACATAACTGGCTGCTTCGGACGCTAAGAAAACGATGATTCCTTTGATTTCTTGAGGCCGGCCTATTCTTCCTAACGGCACCTTTTTTTCCAAAGCGGCCATAAATTCCTGGTCATTTTGAACCTGGATTGTCGGGAAGGGACCGGGAGAGACCGAATTGACCCTGATTCCTTTAGGGGCTAAATGGCAAGCAGCATACCGGGAAAACTGGATAACGGCAGCCTTGCCAGCACCGTAATTGGGCGGATTGGCATATTCTGGTTTTGGGTAAACCGCAGGATCAGGTGAAACCAGCCCGTACATAGAGGCGATATTGATGATAGAGCCTGCCTGTGCTTTTTCCATATAGGTTACAACCTCCCGCGTTGTTCGGAAAACACTGCCGGCGGTGCCGTCAAGCCCAGCTTGCCAATCCCGTTCTGCCATATCCAGTCCTTGGCCGGATGAATAAAAGGCATTATTCACCAGAATATCAATTTTTCCTGTTTCCAGGGCGATATCGGCAAAACTTTTTTGAATTGCTTCCGTGGAACGGATATCAATCAAGACTCCCTTTGCCTTTCCGTCCGTTTTTTGACTGATCCCGGCAGCAGCGGCACAGCATTTTTCGTAATTAGTGCTGCCAATGTAGACTTTCGCACCGGCTTCAGCCAACGCCAGGGAAATAGGGTAACCCAGATGTCCGGCCCCGCCGGTAACCACGGCAACTTTGCCATCCAGGCTGAACATTTCAGTAAGAGGCACTCTGTTTTCACCTGCTTTCCTTCCACTGTCTGGGATCAATCAAGTCCACGGGCATGGTAGAAAACTCTCGTTTAATAACCGACATGGTCCCAGGGGATAGTTCCCGGCGGTCAAAGATGTATTGCCTGTTTTTTTCCAACTGGTGGCTGCTCTCTATCCCCATCAGAATGACCCCCCGGGTATTTTGGGCCGCGTACTTGTAGGCCAGTTCATCTACCTTCAAATTACTGTCCGAAGAGATTGTCAGGATTTTTTTAAAATAACGGGAATATCTGGCAAACTGCTGCGGCCAGCTACCCTTATCCAGTAAAAAGAATAAGCCTTGTAAAAATACCGACCTCACCAGAACCAGCTTATTCTTTTCTTCAGCCCGTTGAAAAAAGTGGATCGAATTTAATCTCTGGTCAAAGACATTAAAAGGGACTTGGATCACTTGGATCAGGGGATGCTCCAAGGCCGCTTCCGCAGCCTCGGGCGTATAGACCGAAACTCCTATAAGTCTGATCTTTCCTTTGACTATCTGTTTTGTCAGGCAGTCAAGGGCGTATCCTTGATGGGCGGTCAGGTCAGTTTCGTCATGAAGCAAATAAATGGGGATACAATCCAATTGGAGATTATACAAAGAGGTTTCTAAATGCTGCGTTATTTCCTTGCCTAGCATTTGGGGACTGGTGCCTTGTAATTTGGGCAATTTGCTGGTAATCAGAATCCCGGGTTTAGCCGGATAACGACTTAAGAGCCGGCCGATGACCCTTTCACTGTCACCGTAAGCAGACGCGGTATCCAACAGATTGATCCCCATGGAGAAAGCTGTCTCTAAAATTTTCTCGATTTCTTTTTCCCGGGGCTTTCCTGTTTGGTTGGCAACACCATAGTTGAGGCCGAATTGGGCGGTGCCCAAGGCTACGCGGGAAAATTTATAGCCGTGTCTTTGCAAGTATTCCATCTGTTGGTGCTCCTTTGCGTACCAGTAAGGAGATTAATTGCCGATCAAGTTTCTCACGAATTCCAGCAATAGCGGACCGGATAATTGCTGCGGGTAGGCATACTGCATATAATCCTTTCTTGCCGGTAAGCTTTTCTGCTGCAGTTCCCTGACTTTGGCTTCTGAGTCGATTTGTGCAGCGAGTCGAGCTGGATCGGAAAAGACATAGTCACTGAGCTTGTCAAAGAAAGCAAAATGAACATCCGTCAGAAGCAGCAAGGGTTTATCAAACAACATGGTTTCGATACTGGCAGTCGATAAGTTTGTGACTACGACATCTGCATTGGCCAAAAAATCATTGATATTCAGATTCCTATCGGTGATCAACTTGACCGAAGGATAGCTTGCGGCATATTTTTCGTAAACTTTCATGAATTCCTGGTTTCTACCTTTGGAAGATTCCAAGGGATGGGGTTTGATTACGATCTGCAAATGACTTTTTCCGGTCAGGATGTGCAGCAGCTGGTCCCAGAGTGAAGGGAAATTGGGCTGTGTTGCGAAGAATACCGTGGTCTTACCCGGGTCCAAACCGTACTTTTCCTGAAACTCAGTCTTCGGCATGTGCGGCTGGGTAAAAATATCATCGAAACGCGGGTGGCCGGAAATAACAATACGTTCTTCCGGCATCCCCATCCTCAGGTACCAGTCCTTTTCATAGTATCCAAAAACACCGACTGAGGTTGCAAACGCCGGAATATAAGCTTCATCCCCGCCAAGAACACCATGCTGCAGGCAGAGGCTCGGTATCCCTCTGTTAGCGGCCACCAGGGTCAGAATCCTGGCATTCAAATCTTCTGTGGTACCTACGATTACGCAACGAACGGCATGCTGATCCAAATACCGGTTAATAGCCGCCAAGCCATCAACCATCAGAGGCAGTCTTGCCATGAAGGTATCGTAGAAGAATTGGGTGCCGAATACAAAGTGGCTGGCAAAGGCCTGGAACCTTTTTTCCACCTGATCTTTCAATACGGCAAGGTCCAGGGCTACTTCAGGTGTGTATTCTTTGATATTGTGAGCCGGTATCCCGTGATAATTGTCTTTTTTCCAACGGGCCAGGATCACGGTTTCTGCGGGGTCAAAATACCGGTAGCTGGAAGGGGAGAACCGGAGATAATCAAAATACAGGAGTATTTTTCCGGGCAATGATCTGGGGGAAGACGGTGCTTTCAATTTTCCCAGCCACTGTTCAAACTCTGGTTGGGTTTGAGCAGCAGGCAGGCTCTTTTGCGTTAAGTGCTGCTTAAAAGTAGGGCTATTCAGTTCCTTCTTAACATTGCCGTCCAGGTATTGATAGAAATTAGCCAATAATGGCAAAGGGACCCCGTAATAATTCAAGTCCCCAAAAAGTTTAAGAAAATCCAGAAACAACAACCAATAATTTTCCAGGTACTCGCGTGTTTGCATTGATCCTTCTCCTCGCTAAGCAGCCGGGGGTCTCTTAACTCCGGTCAGCTCATAGTTTGTCTTAATATCATATGCAATGGCATCTGAAAACGATTTGGGTGGTTTGTTTTTTTATGACTTACAACGAAAAGAACCGCCCTTTTGTCTTATTCAGACAAGGGAGCGGTACAGAGCATAGCAGCTTTTTCGAAAGGTGTAGAATATTCATAGAATGCAAAGTGGAGATATTGTTGGTCTAGTATACTTTTTATCTTATTTTCAGTATCATGGTAGTATTCAGTGCCACCACCAAATACTTCAGATAACTGATTTCCGCAACTTAGCATAGATGCATGCTGTTGGGACGCTGCGGAAATCCTAGGACATTAAATGAACCGTACGGAGCCGTGCGTCCATGCACTAAATAATTTTTCGGAAAGGGTGAGCCGTTTGTCAAAGCTATACGCTATTTATACAATAGCTGAAACCGATGAGCTATTTTTGGGTCAAGCATATTTAACAGAAAAGGACCTACAGTTCATTGAACAAAGTTTTACTGATCAGCTTCAATCGGAATATCATATTACGCTTAGGGGTGGAGACGTTGTTAACATAAATATTATCGATTCAATCGAAGAGATTAAGGCAGACGAGGACTAACAGAATATTTTTTAAACCAGTTAATCTCTAGAATTGTGGGGTATGCTTCAGTTATCTTGCAATGAAAAATGATTTAAACAAGAAAGGTTTTAAAAATAAATATTGTGAAGGTTGTCTATCTCGTGGCAAAAACTGTCTTCATATGGGCACCCGGTGTGAGATAAAAACGTCTTCGACATTATAGGATTTCTACATAGCCTTCCGTTCCATTTACCCGAATTCTCTGTCCGTCTTTAATCACTTTAGTAGCATTTTCCACTCCGACAACTGCCGGTAAGCCATATTCACGAGCGATAACTGCTCCATGGGTCATCAGTCCGCCAACTTCGGTAACCAAGCCTTTTATGGATACAAATAATGGTGTCCAGCTGGGGTCAGTAAAGGCGGTGACTAATATATCTCCATCTTCTAAATTTGCGTCTTCCATGCTTAAAATGACGCGTGCTCTTCCCTCTATAACTCCTGATGAAACAGGCAGACCTGGGATAGCACCCGCTGGAAGATTTTCTAATTTGTACTCGCCTGCAATTATTTCACCTTCAGAAGTGATAACACGTGGAGGTGTTAGTTTTTCAAATAATTTGTACTCTTCTTTTCGCTTGCAGATGATATGAGAATCCAGTTTATTTGTGGCTATGACTTCGCGAAGTTCTTCAAAAGTGAGGTAATATATATCTTCTTTTTCGTGAAAAACATTTGTTTGTACGAGTCGCTCGGCTTCTTTCAGTAAAGCCTGTTTATAAACGAAGTAGCGACTAACCATGCCGTATTTTGGATATTCACGATAGCC
>LOEZ01000024.1 GCA_001516055.1 Gracilibacter sp. BRH_c7a | reverse complement strand
AAGTGGTTCGTGGAGCACAAGGTTAAGTGCGTCGCTATGGATAGTCAGGCTCTGGACCATCCTCTTCACACCGCTATGGGCAACAACGGCATGACCCGTATGAACTTGATCGGTGCTTCCGGCAAACCTATCACCGAAGAGTACATCGAAAAATTCGGTATTGAAGCATATGCCGAATTTGATAAAGAAACCTATATCAAAGTACATGGTAAAGAAGCATACGATAAGAAATTCGGTGCGCTGGAAGAGATCGGCTGCTGGGGAACCTGGGAGCCCTGTCATAAGTACTTGCTGGGTCACGGTATTGTCGGCGTTGAAAATCTTGGCGGTGATCTGGATAAGGTTTCCGGTAAACGCTTCCGATTCAACTGTTTCCCGCTCCGCTGGTATCTGGGCGATGGTTCTATGGCTCGCTGCGTAGCTGAAATAGATGAAGATGACATGAATAAAGTACCTGATAGAGTATACACATACGGTGGAAATATATAAAACCATTGCCGGTTTCCCCATGGGTAATCCCATCTGAACCAAGAATATTGTTAGCGTGCGTGGAGGCTTAATTATGGAAAAAGTAATTTTGACCGTAGCACCGACGGGAGCATGGCCTACCAAAAAGGAAACACCTTATGTTCCTTTACAACCTGAGGAAATCGCTGCTGAGGTTTTTGCCTGTTATCAAGCAGGGGCATCTGTTGCTCATATTCATGTGAGAGATGATGAAGATAAAGCCTCTATGAGTTTTGAGAAGTTTGAAAAAACTGTAAGATTAATCAGGGAACGTTGTGATATTGTTCTTAATCTTACTACCTCAGGTGGGCTGGGCTTAAGCGATGAAGAAAGGATGAAGCCGTTTATGGAATTAAAACCGGAGATGGCTTCTTATGACTGTGGTTCGATGAACTGGGGCCATTCATCTGTATTCATCAATAGTCCAAGCTTCTTAGAGAAACTGGGTATGACAATGAAAGAGATCGGTGTAAAACCAGAAATCGAGGTGTTCGATGCTGGTATGGTATATAACGCTGAGTATTATCTCAATAAAGGAATTCTGGATTCACCCCCGCACTATCAGTTTGTGCTAGGGGCACCGGGTGGAATGTCTGCTACCGTGGAGAATTTAGTCTTCCTGAAAAGCCGGATTCCAGAAACTGCTACTTGGAGTGCCTTGGGAATAGGAAAAGGTCATCTTCCGATTTTGTATACTTCACTCGCCTTAGGAGGAAATATCAGGGTAGGCATGGAAGATAATATATATTATTCCAAAGGAGTACTCGCTAAATCAAATGTGGAATTTGTAGAAAGAGCTAAAAGAATTGCAGCTGAACTAGGCAAAGAGATTGCAACCCCAGATGAAACCAGAGAGCTCCTGGGGCTCAGGAGGCAAACAATATGAGGCAAGCAGTCATTGTTAGTGCAGTACGGACCCCCGTTGGGAGTTTTATGGGGGCATTTGCTCAGATTCCAGCAGTAGAACTTGGATCAGCTGTTTTAAGAGAAGTAATTAATCGTGCAGGAATCAGCCCTGACCAAGTAGAAGAAGTAATTATGGGAAACGTGTTATCAGCAGGGTTAGGTCAAAACCCCGCTCGCCAAGCGGCTATGAAAGCAGGAATTCCCGACAAAGTCCCTGCTTGGACTCTCAATAAAGTTTGTGGTTCAGGATTAAAGGCAGTAATTTGTGCTGCTCAAGCAATCCTGGCAGGAGACTCAGATATAATCCTCGCCGGTGGCATGGAGAATATGTCCTTATCTTCTTATGTATTACCTAAAGCCCGGGATGGTTATCGGATGGGTGATGGGGTATTGGTAGACAGCATGGTTAAAGACGGTTTGACAGATGCCTTTCATGATATTCATATGGGAATAACGGCTGAAAATCTAGCGGAGAAGTACCATGTATCTCGGGCAGAACAGGATGAATATGCTCTAATGAGTCAGAATCGTGCTGAAAGTGCTATTCACTCAGGTAAGTATGAAGAAGAAATTGTACCTATTGTCATTCCTCAACGCAAAGGACAATCGATTATCGTTTGCAAGGATGAATTTCCGCGTTTCGGTACGACTCAAGATGCGCTTGCAAAGTTACGTCCAGCTTTCAAAGGCGATGGTAGTGTAACAGCTGGAAATAGCTCTGGCGTCAATGATGGTGCGGCCGTAGTAGTGGTGATGTCCAAAGACAAAGCAGAGCAATTGGGGATTAAACCTTTAGCAGCCATCACTTCTTGGGCATCTGCTGGTGTTGACCCTCTTGTGATGGGTACCGGACCTATACCAGCATGCAAGAGAGCATTACAAAAGAGTGGGTTAACAATTGACCAAATTGACTTAATCGAAGCTAACGAGGCTTTCGCCTCTCAGACATTAAGTGTAGCCAAGGAATTGAATCTTGATTCGAATATAACGAATGTCAATGGAGGAGCAATCGCAATTGGTCATCCAATAGGGGCGTCTGGAACCCGAATTCTCGTTACTTTACTGCATGAAATGAAACGAAGAAAAGCCAATAGAGGTTTGGCAACACTTTGTGTGGGAGGCGGTCAGGGAATTGCCATGATTGTGGAAAGAGATAATTAAAAAAGAATGGTTTATATAGACAATAATTTCAAGTTTTAGAAGGGGAAGGTATCATGGATAACATTCTCAATAATGTAATAATGGTTATTCCCATCATCAATATGGTATTTCCTTTTGACAATATGATTGCGGTTTCTGACCGGGAAAAGTTCATATATTATTTGCCTGGAGAAAAGATGAGACACGAGTCGCCTGTAGGAAATAGTCTTAAGCAAGGTGAAGGTCTATGGGAAGCTGTTCATACCGGCAGGGTATACGATAATGTAATCCCTAAAGAGATCAGAGGTTTTCCTTTTCGTAGTATTAGTACACCCATAACCAATGAAAAAGGTGAAATTGTTGGTGCCATAGGATTGGCCTTTAGCTTGGAAAACCAAGAAACATTGCAGAACGCTGCCCAAACCATCGCTTCTTCTGCTCAGGAAATCATTGCTTCAAGCCAAGAACTGTCTGCGAATGCCACGAAACTGCATGATGAGCTAGAAACCCTGAGAAAGATGAGTGCATCAATGGAAGCTGGGCTTGTAGAGTCTGATAGAATACTGAAGTTTATACAAGAGATAGCGGCCAGTACTAATTTATTAGGCTTAAATGCTTCTATCGAAGCTGCTAGAGCAGGAGAACATGGAAAAGGTTTTTCTGTAGTGGCAGATGAAATAAGGAAGTTATCTGAGAATAGTTCTGCTTCGGTAACGAACATAAAGAAAATTATTGATACAACCAAAAATAATATTGGTGAGATAGCAAAAAAGATTGATATAGCTGATAACGTAAGTTCTTATCAAGAGGCTGCTTCCCAAGAAATTACTCAATCTATAGAGGTTCTAACTGGTCTTGCCGAAGGAATTCAAGAATTGGCACAAAAGGTATAGCTAGAAGGAGATATAATTTAAGAAGATAGGAGGGGAAAAAGTGGCTTTTAAGCAAACCCAATTTAGTGTCATGCTTTTTGGACTAGAGAAACTTTTAAAACTAACCGCCAAGAAGCACCCAGCTTATGCGAATAGACTAAAAGAAAAAAATTTGATCGCCCAAATCAAACTGCGGGATAATACGCAAGGCAGATATTTTATTTTCCAGGATGGTAGTGTGAGCTCTGTAACGGGCATTCATCCCAACCCAGATATCAGCATGGCTTTTGATAATGCTAGTTTAGCGGCCCGTCTATTGAAACCGAATAGAGATATGCTGGAATTTATCAGTGCCCTAAAAAGTTTTCAGGTGGAACTTGTGGGCCCTGACGAACTCACCATTTGGTTTTCGGAAACTCTTGGTATGATGATGACAGTAGGTCTGGAATATGGAATTGATGTGGGAGATGGTATTAAAAGGTACACAAATAATACCAATGGTGGGCCTGTGTTTGTTTATGTTAAAGACGGAAAAATTATCAGAATTACACCAATAGAATTCGACGATAATGATGCTATGCCCTGGACCATTCAAGCCCGAGGGAAAACATTTACACCCCCCCGTAAAACTACAGTTAATCAGCATACCTTAGCCTGGAAATCCATGATTTACTCCCCGGACAGACTGTTATATCCTCTAAAAAGGGTAGACTTCGACCCACATGGCGAAAGGAACTGTCAGAATAGAGGGATATCCGGATATGAACGGATAAGCTGGGATGAAGCACTGGATATCGTAGTGAGCGAAATCAAGAGAATGAAAAAAGATTATGGCCCAGGAGCCATTATGAATGGCAGCGGCTCTCATCATACTTGGGGAGCCCTGGGCTATTGGCTCAGCAGCAGGATCCGTTTCTTTAATACCATTGGTTGGACATCTGTTGAGCACAATCCGGATAGCTGGGAAGGCTGGTATTGGGGAGCCGCCCACCATTGGGGACAAAGTGCCCGTAATGGGGGGGGAGAAACATACAATACAGTCGAAGACTGTCTTAAACACTGTGAAATGGTAGTGTTCTGGTCGAGTGATCCTGAAGCTACGAGTGGTGTCTATGCGGCTCATGAAGGGACAATCCGGCGCCAGTGGCTCAAAGAACTGGGGATTAAGATGGTTCACATTGATCCTTATTATAACCATACCGCTGCTTTATTCGGAGGCAAATGGATTGCACCAAAACCAGGTACGGATAGTGCGATGATCTTAGGGATAGCCTATGTCTGGATTACGGAAAATCTGTATGATCAGGAATACGTTGCCCAACGGACAGTGGGTTTTGACAAATGGCAGGATTATATTCTCGGCAAAGAAGATGGAATTGCTAAAACGCCTGAGTGGCAAGAGAGTGAAACAGGGGTTCCTGCTAAAGATATCCGTGCCTTAGCACGAGAATGGGGAACCAAAAAGACTTATCTGGCGTCAGGGGGCGTTATCGGTTTTGGGGGTGCTTGCCGTACAGCTACAGGAATTGATTGGGCCAGAGGGATGGTTCTGCTTATGGCTATGCAGGGTCTGGGAAAACCAGGTATCAACATGGGTGGAATGCAGCAAGGTACGCCTGTGGATACACGTTTCTATTTCCCTGGGTATGCAGAAGGGGGTTTATCCGGCGATTACATGGGTACGGCAGCAGGGATTCAGATGTACCAGCGGATGCCGAGCTTACCAAGTATGAACACAGTATATCAATCTATTCCCCGCCTCAAGATTCCGGAAGCTATTATGAATGGGGAGTGTGAAGGATACCCCACCAATCCGACAACGATCGAAGGACAGTTCCTTGGTTATAAGTATCCCTCTCCTGGACACTCCAAGGTAAAAATGTATTATAAATATGGTGGTTCTCATTTTGGAACTATGGTAGATACCAATCGTTATGTAAAAATGTACCGAACCAATGACCTTGAATTCGTGGTTAATCAATCTATTTGGTTCGAAGGAGAAGCAAAATTTGCTGATATAATTCTCCCTGCCTGTACGAATTTCGAGCGTTGGGATATCGGTGAATTCGCTAATTGCGGCGGCTATATTCAGCATGCGTTTACTCAATGCAACCATAGAGTTGCTGTTATGCAACACAAATGTATCGAACCTTTAGGAGAATCTAAATCTGACTACCAGATCTTCTCAGAATTATCAAAAAGACTTGGTTCAGGGGCACCTTTCTCGGAAGGGAATACAGAACTCGACTGGTGTAAGCGCTATTTTGATGCGACCGATTTGACCAAGGAATTATCCTGGAAGCAATTTATTAAAAAAGGGTACTATGTCTTACCAGCACCTTCGGAAGCGAAGCGTGATCCTGTTTCCTACCGCTGGTTTGCAGAAGGAAGGCAGAAAGATACACCTGAGCTAACTCCGTTGCCCGGAGATTACAGTAATGGTTGGAAAAATGGCCTGCAGACCCAGACCGGCAAACTTGAATTTGAGTCATCCAGCTTAAAACGTTATGATCCCGATGATCAGGAAAGGCCACCAATTCTCAAATATATTCCTCAATGGGAAGGTCCCCACACGGAAGAATTGTTTGAGAAATATCCACTCCAATTAATCTCTCCCCATCCAAGGTATACTTTTCATACCCAAAGCGATGGAAAGAACAGCAGTATTAATGAAATCAAAGACCATCGGGTACTTATCGAGGGATATTATTACTGGATCGTAAGAATTAACCCTGAGGATGCCGGTCAGAGAGGAATTCGAGAGAACGACCTCGTTAAGGTATTTAATGATCGGGGAGCGGTAATCTGTGCTGCCCAACTTACCGAGAGAATAAGACCAGGTTCAGTTCATTCTTACGAATCCTCAGCCATCTATGATCCATTGGGTGAGCCTGGCAAGTCAGCAGACCGTGGAGGGTGTATTAATCAGCTTACTCCCAGTCGTATGATGATCAAAAAATCCCATGCCGGAGCGTGTAATTCATGTCTTGTCCAGATCAAGAAGTGGGGAGGGGAGGAGAGTATATTATGAAAAAGTGGCACTTAATCATCGATGTCGAGAAATGTGAAGACTGCAACAACTGTTTTCTGGCCTGTAAAGATGAGCATATCGGCAATGAATGGCCGGGTTATACACTGCCTCAGCCCAGATTTGGACAACGGTGGATGAATATTATGCGTACCGAGAGAGGCCAGTATCCCCTCATCGACGTAGCCTACAGACCAACAACCTGTATGCAGTGTGATGACGCACTCTGTGTCCAGGCTTCTGACGGAGCAATAACGAAACGTGCCGATGGAATCGTTCTTATCGATTCTCTCAAGGCTAAAGGGAAGAAAGAGTTGGTCAACGCCTGCCCTTACCAGATGATTTGGTGGAATGAAGAAGAAGACGTTCCGCAGAAATGCACGTTGTGTGCACATTTATTGGATCAAGGCTGGAAACAACCTCGTTGTGTCCAGGTTTGTCCGACGGGTGCACTGCAGGCGGTGTCTGCAGAAGACGCCGATCTTCAGTATATGGTCAGGGAGGAGAGTCTGGAGGTCTTACATCCGGAATTCAATACGAGGCCAAGCGTCTATTACAAAAATATGCACAGGTTTGAAAAGGAATTCATTGCTGGAAGTGTTGCGGTGCAGAAAGGGGAGCTTATCGATTGTGCAGAAAGTGTCGCTGTTAAGCTCTTAAAGGGAAACGAAATTATCGGCGAAACTATTACCGATAATTTCGGAGATTTTAAGATTGACCAACTGACGAAGAATAGCGGAGAATATACAGTCGAGATTTACTCTCCAGGAGTAAAGATTAAGTCCCTCCCGGTAGATCTTAAGAATAGTGTGAATCTAGGAGTAATACTGTTTGAAGACTGAATAAATTCGTCCAAGACCGTTGGAGATAAAAGGAGCTAAGCTCCTGAATAACAATCTCCGACGGCCGTGGATGGACAAGAGAATAAGGTAATTAATGGCAAAAAGTGACATGAAAATTCAGAATATTATAAATAGTAAGATTATTCTATCGGAAGAATCAGCCATATAATTATGAGGGGGGGAAAGTTCATGAAAAAAGGTAAGGTCAACATAATTCTGTCTATGGTCCTGATAACTGCTTTAGTTGGCACGCTGGCTTTAACTTCAGGATGTAGCAGACAGCAAGCGGCTGATGCCGGGAAAAATCTGCCGGCAAAGGACTATATTCTTATTGGCCGCGTGAATCCCGCAACCGGGCCTATTGCAGGCTTCGGGAAAGGCACACCTTTTATTGAGGACAAGGCTGTTGAAGCAGTCAACGCAGAAGGTGGTATTTACATTAAAGAGTATGACAAAAAGCTTCCTGTTAAAATCATTGTTGCTGATTCCGAAAGCAGTGATGTGAAAGCAGCTGAAGCAGCAAACAAGCTTATTTTGCAGGACAAGGTTGACTTAATGATTGCTACCCACACGCCCGCTACAGTAAATCCTGTGGCTATAGCATCCGAGCGTAACAAAATGCCTTGCATCACGCTGGAATCTCCTGGTGAAGCATGGCTCGAAGGCGGACCGTACTATTGGGCATTCCATTCATTCTGGAAAGTGGATTCATTAATTGAATCTTTCCTTGATGCCATGGACACTCAGGAAACGAACAAGAAAATTGGACTGGCTGCAGGAAACGATACCGATGGCGTGCTTATGTCCCAGATAATGGCGGAAAAAGCACCTGCCAGAGGGTATACCATTGTTGATCCGGGGCGTTTTCCACTTGGCACTAAGGACTTTACATCAATGATCGCCAAATTCAAGGAGGAAGGCTGTGACATCGTATACGGCAATATGATTACTCCTGACTTCATGACAATGTACAAGCAGTTCCATCAGCAGAGCTATGTTCCCAAGATGCTGGGAATGAGCAGAGCGATTCTGTTCCCGACAGATGTTGAAACTTTAGGAGATACTGGAGTAGGCCTGATAACAGAGGTATGGTGGAGTGAAAACCATCCGTATAAGTCATCCCTTACAGAACAGACTGCTGCAGAGTTGTGTGAAATGTACACGAAGGAAACAGGTGAGCAGGCTCATGCAGGCCTTGGATACAAACATGCTAACGTTGAAATTGCAATTGACGTACTGAAAAAGGCACAGACACTTGATAAAGAAACTTTAAGACAAGCGATTGCAGAAACAGATTTGGAAACAATTGTAGGGCATATCAAATACGATGATCAGAACTTCTCGGAACTCAATGTGACTATCGGACAGTGGCAGAAAGGTGAGAAATGGCCCTATGAAATGGTAATCTTCTGTAATACAAAACAGCAGGAAGTACCTGTTTCCGACAAGCCATTTGTATTCCCACTGCCTGGAACAACGCAGAAATAAGACTTATTGACAGTATGGTATGTGCAAAACTGCAAAGCGGTTTTGCACATACAAATAATCCATTTGATTATTTGTTTACAATAAGCACAGTCTGGCGGAGGTGTAGCCATTGAACACTGTATTGACCGTAGAAGATTTAGGAATATCCTTTGGCAGTAACCATGTCCTGAAGTGTTTGAACTATGAAGTATATGAAAATGAAGTACTGGGAGTAATCGGACCAAATGGTGCAGGGAAGACGGTTATGCTCGATATTCTAACCGGCATTTTAAAGCCCACTAAAGGAAGGATTATTTTCCAGGGAGAAGACATCACCAACAAGACCATCACCAAAAGATGCAAGAATGGCTTCGGCAGGACTTTCCAGGTGCCCAGGTCATTTGAAAAAATGACGGTACTGGAAAATGTAATGGTAGGTGGTGTCTATGGAGACCGACTGCATGAAAGAGATGCCCAAAAAAAAGCGGTCGAAGTTCTGGAAATGATTGGATTAGCTGAAAAAAAAGATATATTCGCAGGGAAACTGAGCCTTCTGGATAGAAAAAGGCTCGAGATTGGAAGAGCCCTGGCTAGCAACCCCAAAGTACTAATGTTTGATGAGGTTGCCGGGGGTTTGACCGAGTCGGAAATTGCCAAAATACTGGAAATAGTACGAATGATAAAGAAGCAGGGCATAAGCATTGTCTGGATTGAGCACGTGCTGCACACCATGCTGGAAGGAACAGACAGGGTTATGTGTCTTGCAGAAGGAAGAGATGTCATCTGTGGCTGCCCGGTCGATGTTATGAGGTCAAAGGAAGTATCAGATGTTTACTTGGGGGCTGAAGAAGAATGACAAATAATAAAAATATTATTTTAGAAGCAAACAATTTAAATGTTCACTATGGTGACCTCCAGGCACTTCATGATGTATCAATAAGCATCAAGAAGAGCTCCATTGTCTCCATAATAGGATCAAATGGTGCCGGTAAATCTACCCTGCTAAATACAATAATAGGTATTAATAAGCCTACCAGCGG
>LOEZ01000023.1 GCA_001516055.1 Gracilibacter sp. BRH_c7a | reverse complement strand
CTTCCCCGATCCTGAACCACTTTGATAAGATCTACCTTGTTGTCACCGCTAGCCAGGTCACGTACTGCATTGCGTGCTTCTTCCGGAGTAGCTGGGACACGGACCATGTCAGAGGCTGGATCAGCCCCGAAGGTGGCTATTGGATGCCCCCCTAAGGTCGTGAAGATAGGTCCGGCAGCAAACAAGCGGGGACCCTCCAGCGTACCGTCTTCGAGCTGACGGCGCAAATCCATAATCCATGTATACTCGTCTCCAAGGCTACGCACTGAAGTAACGCCATGGCTCAGAAGGGCCCGTCGATGGTCAAGGAAGAAGCGCATCCAGTCGATAACAAGCTTTGGCATGGATAGAGGTCCCAGATTCTGACCTACCTCCCGTTCTTGTGAACCCATATGCACGTGCATGTCTATTAAGCCAGGCATCAGAGTGTAGCCGCTCAAATCCAGGACGGTCGCCTCAGAGGGGATATCGATTTCGTCATCATCTTCGACTTGGATAATCAGGCCGTTATGAATTAGAACCGTAGTGTTATCGCGGGCTTCCAGGTCCTCTCCGAACAGTACGGTGGCTCCGGTCAAAGCCAGGTATCCTTCTTGCGGAGTCCCTGACTTATATAGCGTTGTTGCGTAAAAAGCGTATCCAACCGCAGCTAGGATAATAACCAAAAGAATCACATATAGCACGATGCGTGCGAAAAGCAGTAAGAGCCTAGTTATTGGTTTTATTTTTTTATTTCTTAATTGTATATTTGACTTTGCGAATTGATTTTTATTCTTAAACATTTATCTACTCCTTTTATGTTGTAAAATCAAAGTTGTACCAGATTCCTGCTTCTTTCGTAAATGTATTTAAGGTTTTTAACTTGTGATTTATTGATTGTTCATATAATTTATTGATTTGTCATATAATATATTGATTGAACAGTCAAATTTTATCACAGATAATCCTTCGAGGTCAAACAGAAAATATTGCTTACAAAAGAGAAGTCCTAATCTCAGTAGTACAAGAGATTAGGACTTCTCTTTTGCTGTTATTTTATTCTAAAGCCTTATCTGCCATATAGGAGCTTCTTACCAAGGGACCGGAGGCAACATATTTAAAGCCTATTTCTAGGCTAACTTTTTTGTATTTCTCAAAAATATCAGGGTGAATATATTCGACAACGGGATGGTGCAGTTTTGAGGGTGCTAGATATTGGCCGATGGTGAGAAGGTCACAGCCGATGTTTCTAAGATCTTGGAGAGATTCAATCACTTCTTCCTCGGTTTCACCAAGGCCGACCATGATTCCCGACTTGGTAAGGATTTGTGGATCAACAGTTTTGACGTTTTTCAGGAGTTCCAGCGATCTCTTATATATTGCCATGGGTCTTACTTCAGGATATAAGCGGGGTATGGTTTCAATATTATGATTAATGATCTCGGGTTTCGCTTCTATCACTTTAAGGAGTGAGCTCTGCTTACCTTGGAAGTCAGGTATGAGTACTTCGATGACAACATTTTCATCCAATTCTCTAATCTTTCTTATTATATCAGCAAAATGGCCGGCACCTCCGTCCGGGAGATCGTCTCTGGTGACAGAGGTTATTACCACATGCTTTAACTGCAGCTCTTTAACGGCTTCAGCTACATGTAAGGGTTCGTCTGAATCGACGGGCTGAGTACTGCCTTTTTCTACAGTACAGAAAGTACAGTTTCTGGAACATACTCTTCCCAGAACCATAAATGTTGCGGTCCTCCTGCTGAAGCATTCCATTAAATTAGGACAGTCGGCTTCTTCACAGACGGTATGAAGTGAAAGCCTGGCGAGGAGTTCTTCTACTTCAGTCCTGTTCTTATTATTTTGAACTCTTATTTTGAGCCAATCTGGTTTGCGTTGGTGCATATAGTCTATCGCTCCCTTTATCTTTGCAAATAAGAACCAAGAAAGGTTTTCGCATCTGCAATCTCGTACTGTATATCAAATACTTCACAGAAATATTTCAGAACAAGCTGATTTATCTGTTCAAAATCCTTCGGGTGTCCTAATATTTTTTGTAATGAGGTTACACCCTTGTCGGTGATACCACAGGGATTTATCCAACGAAAGTGTTCTAGCTGGGTATTTACATTAAATGCAAAGCCGTGCATAGTTACCCAACGTTTAACTGCAATTCCAATCGCGGTTATTTTTTTATCTTCAACCCATACTCCTCTATTTTTTTCATCTTCTCTATGAGCATTAATATTGAATTCCTCTTTCAGAAGTCTAATAAAAACTTCCTCTATCTTCCAGACAAAATCTTTGATGTCTTTACCATGATTACTCAGATCAATTATTGGATAACCAACAATTTGACCAGGGCCGTGGTAGGTGACATCACCACCCCGACCGACTTCATAGATATTAACACCGTTTTCAATAAGTTCCTTTCTGGTAAGCAGGATATTCGAGGGGTTACCGTTTCTTCCCAGGGTGAGGACAGGAGGGTGTTCTACCATCAGGAGTACATCTTCAACATCACCCAGCTGGCGCATTTCAAGAAGCTTTTCCTGGATAGCCAATGATTCCTTATAATCCATTCTTTTCAAGCGAACTACTTTTATTTTTATAAAATCACATCCAGTTTCATAGTCAGTCTTTAATATATCATTAAGAAAATACTAGATAGAACAGATTCCTATAGTTTATAATTTCAACATTTCTCAGAAAAATCCTTTTGGAGGTGATAAGTACTTTTGTATGGGAATACGAGAATAAATTTATACCATAGTACCTTGACAGACAAAGTAATGTGATATATCATATATTGTGTGAGGTGAATATTTATGGGAACAACAATTTCCACAGATCTGATTCGTGGGCATACTGATACGATAATCCTTAACGTACTTCGCCAAGGTGATAGTTATGGCTACGAGATCTACAAGAAAATTATTGCATTAAGCGGTAATCAGTATGAATTAAAAGAAGCGACTTTATACACCGCTTTTCGTCGCTTGGAGCAAGAGGAATGCATTGTGTCTTATTGGGGAGATGAGACACAGGGCGGTAGACGCAAATATTATCGACTTACTGATAAAGGCCAGGAATTCTACGCCCAGAACACAAAAGATTGGATTTTTGCCAAAGAAGTGCTGGATAAATTGATTTTAAACGAGCTAAATAGTGACAAACTCGCTCTTGAAAATTTGTTAGAAGGGGGTATAAATAATGAATAAGAAGAACAATCAGCTAAATAATCAAGTGAAATCTTATGTGGAGAGTTTATTCTCGGGTATTGGAACTAGTCAACAGTTATTTGACTTAAAAGAAGAGCTTGCAACGAATCTTAAGGAAAAGACCTTAGATTATACATCCCGGGGAATGGATGAACAACAGGCTTTTAAAGAAGCCGTAATCTCAATGGGAGATTTGAGCGGGTTGGTAGCAGATATGCGTTTACTTGGCCAAGATAAAGCGAGACAAGCGGTTTATTCTACCATGACAGCACGGATTTCCTTAGCTGGGATAGTGTTCGGTGTTCTGTTGACATTATTTGGGATATTTACAATTGCCATGCTTTATTTTATGAAACTGCCTGGCGAGGCGGTTGCTGGGAGTGGTATATTTATCGTGGCCGGGGGAGCGTTAATTACCTATAGTATACTGACAAGAGAAACAACGGCCAGATTCGGGATGAACAAGATACGGGCAGCACTCTATGCAATATCCATAGGACTAATCCTTTTTGGTATGACTACGGCATTTATCACCCGTTATTCTACTGGTGAAATGTTCATTGCGATAGGTTCTTTAATGGTCTTCTTCTTGGTTGGAGTTGGGTTGTTCTTATTTCTTGCTCTTACTGAGACTGATAGGCGTAAATCATCTTATAGATGAAGTTATGTAAAAATATAAAATTAACTTAAAATAACTTACCAAGCTTATGTTCAAAGTATTGGTAAGTTATTTTTTTAGATAGGTAAAGTCGTCAATAGGTGAAATAGTATATAGTCTCGATAGTAAAATGCATACAGGAAAAACTCAATGGGAATACTTGCATCATAGTATTGTTACATGGGGGGATCTCTTCTGAGAGCATCATTATTTATTACCTGTATAGCAGATAATTTCTTTCCGAAAGTCGGGGATAGTGTCGTGAAGATTTTAAGGAAAAACGGGGTAGACCTTGATTTTCCAAAAGATCAAACGTGCTGTGGTCAGCCAGCCTTTAATGCAGGCTACTGGGATGAGGCCAAGGATCTAGCCAAGGGCTTAATCCGGACTTTTGAAAAAAGCGAATATGTAGTATCTCCTTCTGGTTCCTGTGTGGCTATGATTAAACATGATTATCCGCAGTTGTTTGCAGGAGATCAGTTATGGGAGTCTAGGGTTAAAGAATTGGTATCAAAGACTTATGAATTTTCGCAATTTCTAGTAAATGTTTTGAAAATTGAAGACCTAGGGGCACGCCAACAAGTGAAGGTGGTTTATCACCCTTCTTGTCATGCTACCAGAATTATGGAAATTCATGAGGAGCCTATTAAGCTCCTGCACAATGTTAAAGAACTTGAACTTCTAGAATTACCAAATGCTGATCAATGCTGTGGTTTTGGTGGAACGTTTTCTGTGAAAATGGCTGCTGTTTCAGAAGAAATAGTGGAAGAAAAAGTCAGAAACATCTTGGAATCCGGAGCAGATATTGTGACTGGTACGGATTTGGGATGTTTGATGAATATTGGCGGAAGGTTAGAGCACCAAGGACATTCAGTGCAAGCAATTCATATAGCCCAGCTGTTAGCAGAGGGGATGGAAGCATGACAACACTAATGAATGAGAACTTTAAAAAAAGAATAAAATTCGCACTTCATAACAAGAGCATGCGAGAAGCTATCAAAAAAGCAACCACCATCCTAAAAAACAATCGCCTCAAGGCAGCAGAAGAAATGGGAGATTGGGATGAATGGAGGCAAAGAGGGAAGGATATTCGCAGCCATGTTATTGCCAACTTGGATTATTACCTTAAACAATTTGCCGATAATGTTCGGGCTAAGGGTGGTAAGGTATATTACGCAGGTCAAGCCGAAGACGTAATCCAAGTAGTAATGGAGATTGTTAATCAGCATCAGGCTAAAACAGTTGCCAAATCTAAATCAATGATTTCGGAAGAAGTGCATTTGAACAAAGCATTGTATGACCGGGGCATAGAAGCAATCGAGACGGACTTGGCTGAATATATCATTCAATTGGCGGAAGAACCTCCTTCGCATATTATAGTACCTGCCATTCATAAGAATCGAAACGAAATTGCTGACCTCTTTTCTAAAGAAGCTGGTAAAGAAATCTCTTCAGATACTCCATCCTTAAATGCCTTCGCCAGAAAAACGCTGCGGGAAAAGTTTCTCACTGCGGATATTGGTTTGACAGGTTGCAATTTCGCAATCGCTGAAACAGGTTCGATTGTGTTAGTTAGTAATGAAGGCAACGGACGGATGGTTAGCACTTTACCCAAGGTGCATATTGTTCTGATGGGTATGGAAAGAATTGTCCCGAATTTTAGTGATCTGGAAGCAGTGCTTAATTTACTGCCGCGTAGTGCCACAGGTCAAAAATACACAAGTTACACTTCTATCATTTCCGGGCCGAGTCATCCAGGAGAATTGGACGGGCCGGAGGAGATGCATGTAATTATCGTGGATAATGGTCGAACTAACCTTTTAGGAGAAAAGGATTTTCAAGAGGCTTTGCGTTGCATTCGCTGCGGAGCTTGTTTTAATGTCTGTCCCGTATATAGACAAATTGGCGGACATGCTTACGGTTCAGTTTATGGTGGCCCTATCGGAGCAGTTATTACGCCTTTGCTGAATAATGATTTGAAAAACTGGGGCGAGTTACCTTACGCATCCAGCCTTTGTGCTGCTTGTAGTGAGGCCTGTCCAGTGATGATTCCTTTGCACGAACTGTTAGTGAAGTTACGCTATAGGCGATTTAAGGCGGGATATACTTCTAGCATGGAGCACATGGCTTTCAAAGTCTTTCGTCACTACTTTGGTAATCCGCGCCGCTATCGTTTCGCTATGAAATCAGGGTATTATCTGCAGCGCCCTCTGATGCGGGGCAATCATTTGGAAGGGGGACCAACCCCACTCTCCGGGTGGACCAATTCTCGTTATTTCCCTGCTGTCGCGCAGAAACCTTTTCGACAGCGTTGGGATGAGATACAAAAAGGAAGTGAAGAGCGATGATCACTTACACTGATTCAAACGAAGAGCATTTTCTAGAGAAGCTAGCATCAAAACTAGGAAGGCCTACTCCTGGAAAGATTCCGACTCGTCATATTTCAGGTCCGCCGGATTTTTGGACAAAAACACAACCGAGTCAGGATGAATTACTCCAGCAATTTATAGCGAATGCAGAACGCCTTACAGTAAAGTGTCAATTAATATCGAATAAAAATGATATTCAAAGTACAATTGGAGGCTGGATCTCTGAGATTAAAGCTAAATCGATTATATGCTGGGACTCACCGGAGCTTAAGCAAGCCTCGATTCCGGATATCTGCCAGAATCTGGGGTTAAATCTTACCCTTTGGAATCATCAAGCAGACCGCCGGGAAATGATTAGACAGTGTGCTAATGTTGATGTGGGTATCACCTGGGCTGATTACGGAGTTGCTAATACAGGTAGTATGGCTATTTTAAGTAATCCTGTTCAGAGTCGTGCCGTCAGTTTGCTTCCGCCTGTCCATATCGCAATTCTCAAAAGGGAGACTATCTTACCCCATATGGGAGATATCTTTACTAAGCTGGATTATACTGATCTACCATCGTCTCTGACATTTATAACAGGACCAAGTCGCACTTCAGATATAGAGATGGATTTAGCTTTAGGGGTACACGGGCCTGCTAAGGTATTTATTCTGATACTTGGTTAAGAGATTGAAAGCTTTCAATTAGGTTAAATATAGAGTTGAATTTTTAATATCATTATACTACTATTAATATTGACAAAAATATTAGGTTATAATATATTAAAGACACACCATATACCCAGACGGGGTATATGGTGTGTCACCTTTCCAAGAGGAGTTGTTGAGATGCCTAGTTATGATCTGGTCTGCAAAGAGTGTGGCCACAAATTCTCTGTTTTTTGTAGTATCAGTGCCAAGGATAAACAGATCTGCCCAAAATGTGCAAGCAACGATATTAGCCAACGATTTACGTCAGTTAATATTGGTGGCAGCAAAAGTGGTAATACAGTTTCTTCTAAATCTGGTTCTGGCTTTGGCTGAGCTGGATGTTAATTTAAGGAACCGTGTGTTCCTATTAAAAATTAAAAGCAGTATTTTTAAGTTCCTTCAGACAAAGATCTGAGGGAACTTTTCCATTCCATCAGAAAAAGGCAATATTCTCCGTCATGGTAAATGTAGAAACTGATTACTATCGTCAGTTGGTTAATATTTTATTAGTTAGTTAAATTTTAGTTGATTTAGTCCGATGAGCTGAGCAGGTATTTCGTTTTCAGCTCAAGCTGATTCATACACTAAGATTCTTATGCTATACTTACGATATAACGTGTTTCCAAGTAAGAAAGATGTTTAGGAAACTTTAGGAGGAATTGAGATGAATCGTTTCATAGAGTTGATTCAATATATGGTAAAAGGCATGTCTAGAGCAGTTCTCCGCTTTCCACTAACAGTTCTTAGCCTTGTAGGTGCAACAATCCTTATTTGTTATATGATTTCTCTCAATGATTCCCCATCGCTATTTATTCAAAAGGTAATGTTTACCCTTTTGGTAGGTGCTTTTCTGGGGATGGTTGCCCAATTCTCTACTGAAAGATTTGAGAAGTTATCTAAATCTCGTCCAGTTGTTTACGGGATTTCAGCATTACTTACTTTAGGTTATTATATGATTTTATGGCCGGCACCTGAAATCAGTGCCGAAATCGGGGTTCGTACTTTTGTAGCTGTGTTTGCTATGCTTTGTGCTGTGCTCTGGGTTCCGTGCTATAAGATTAAGACAGACTTCAATCAAGTCGCCCTGATTCACTTTAAGTCAGTTTTCACCGCAGTACTCTATTCTGGAGTATTGTCTGCCGGAATCGCTGCTATTATAGCAACAGTAGATATCTTGCTGTTTAAGATAAATGACGATGCCTATCCCTATATGATGACAATTGTCTGGGTGATGTTTGCACCTCTATATTACTTATCTCTGTTACCGAAGTTCAACTCTGAAGAAGAGTCTGACTTGGAAAGAATGGAGATTGCCAAAAACTATCCGAGATTTCTGGAAATCCTTGTTTCCTATATTGCTATCCCTTTGGTTGCCACATACTCTTTAGTGTTATTGGCTTATTTTATAAAAATATTAGTCACCTTAAATTGGCCATCGGGACAACTCGGACCAATGGTGTTAGTATATTCCGCTGCAGGACTGTTAGTCTTTGTGCTTGCGAGTTCACTTGAGAACCGCTTTGCTAGTCTGTACATCAAGATATTTCCCAAAGTACTCATTCCCGTGGTTATTATGCAGTTAATATCTGTCGGTATAAGGCTCAATGCTTACGGTGTCACCGAATCCCGATATTATGTGGTACTATTTGGGGTCTTCTCGATTGTGGTTGGGGTAATGTTGAGCTTGAAACCTATTGCTAAAAATAGTTATATTGCTTTGCTGGCTGCCTGCTTTGCGATTTTCTCTATCATTCCACCCATGGATGCCTTTACAGTATCACGCGTTAGTCAAATCACCAGGATAGAGAATATACTTCAGAGCGATGGTATTCTGTCTGAAGGGAAGTTAATACCGAAAGCAGATGCCTCTGAAGATACAAAAATCGAAACCACTAACATCCTTTCCTATCTAGACAGGAAGAGTTCTCTCGAATATATCCAATGGTTGCCTGAAGAGTTCAATATGTATCAAGATATGAAAAAAGTTTTTGGTTTTGAGCCAACTTATCCAAATTATGGTTACGATGAGAATCAATATTTCTCTGCAAGCCTTGATAATCTAAAGCCGATAAACATATCAGGCTATGATGTTTCTTTGACTATTCATTCCGCCCGCTATATGAAAGAAGAGGCTGCTGAACCCTACAAGTTCACCCTCGATGGAGTAGAGTATAAGATTTTACTTGAGAACTTATTTTATGAGGAAGCAGAAATATCGGTCAGGGACGGATCCGGTGCAGAAATTATTGGAACCGGATTGTATAAATTCGTAAATGATTTAGCGGAAACTGGCGATTCGCCAAGAGAAGTAATGTCTCCAGAAGAGATGAGTTTGGAAGTATCACAAAATGAATATAAACTTAAAGTCATTTTTCAAAATATTAATATCAACTACGGAGCACCGAATGAAGCCGGCTTCGACTACTCAGCCATCGTGTTATTCGGTGATCAAAATATTTGATATGTAGAATGGTTCCCAGTAAGTCGAGTGGGAATAGTAAGGAATTAAAAGAGCCCTAAAGGAAATAATAAGTTTAATTATTCTTATTAGGAGGCTAAAAAATGACAAATCTGGAAGGGGCCATCGAAAGAATAAAAAGGCTTGAGTGCCCGACAGGAGATGTACAATATAGAGTTGCAGGTATCCTTGAAGACTATGCAGTTGTCAATAAAGGTCAGGTAGCAATTAACAGAGATAAACAGTTCGATAGTGCGGGTATAGAGGGTTATAGTACCATAATTCCAGGAGATAGTAGCCAATCTCTAGTCGTTTTAGCTAAATCAGGTTCTGAGGACTATGTAGCTAAAGTTGTTGATGCCTATTTGAATTAGGTGGTAAGTCTATTTGAGATTTAACAAGAGAATGGATCCAATTGGATTTATTTGACGATTCGCGATTTCTTAAACTCCCTTGAGAGCTGCAGAACGTTTTCGTAAGTAGAAGGGTTAGCATTTAATAAATAAGAAATAAGTTGTTTCTGCCAATACAATTCGTTTTCAGTTCTGTGCCAGCGGTCTACATTGAAGACGAATTTGTCATCGACTAACTCATAATCATCCCGTAAATCAGCCACCAAGACTGCTAGATCGTGCTCTTCCATCTGACTGAAAATAACGTTGTATTCTTCGTCGAAGATACAATATGATCCTAAAACCTCAATCAGGTCTTCGAGGCTGTGAATCTCGGATTTGATCACTGCGAACTTTGCTTGACCGTCTTGACAGTGTTGTAGTTCATCAATTACTAAACGCAATTGCTCATCGCTGAGGTTTTCTCCAGGGCGATAGTAGTGGGCACAATCAATATAAGAATGATCGTGGTCGATAACAATTAATCCAGCTAAAGAGTTCGTTCTGATAGCATTAACCAATTGAGGAGAGAAGGTGTCAATAAATGATTTTAGATACTGCTGTAGCTCGGAATTGGCAATCTGCAGTTCTACAAAAATATTTTGCATTGCATATTCCAATTGAGTGCGACATTCATTTTCGGTAAGACCTTTTAATTGCTTTTCTAATGTAGTACATTCAGCTTCGCTGATTGATAAGGATATATTTTTCTTTAAGAGAGCTGAACAGAGAACATTTTTTAAGATTTGTTCAGTTATATTAATCAACATTTCTCGATAGTCCATACAATACTTTTCGCCATAGTTTTCTAAAAGCTGAATAACCTCTTGCTGAGAAAAACATAGTGCGAATTCATTTTCCAACAGCAATTTTTCTAAATAATTTTTAATATAAAGAATTCCCGCCCAGCTCATATCATCCTTAAGTAAGGGATAGTCAATCAAAGCAGGAGTATTATGGGCATCATAGTATTCATCATAGTTTTGCCAGAAGTCAGGGATGCTTTCATTTATAGAATCATTGTAGGCAATGAGAGGAATATCCAGCATTGTGCTTTGAACCTTAGCCTCAATTATTTTTGCTTGATCAACATCATCTTTGATTCGTTGTAGCCCCCTGAGGTAAAGGTCATTGAAATCTAAGGTTAGTAGTACAGTTGCTGCGTCTTCAAGACTTAAACTGAGTAAGAAGTAATCGCAGCAGTAGAGAATAGATTGAAAAATATTATGTGCTGTCTCGGTCTTGACGGAGTTACTTTCCTGGTGTGTATATTCGAGGATGGCCGTATTTAAGATTGTAACTAGCTGTATCTGCATCTTTTCTACATGTGCTTGATTAAAGACACCTACACGTGCTCCTTCGGTAATCAATGATAGGGTCAACTGATGCCGATTGATTGCTTCGGGTTTAAGTAAATGGGTTGCAATGAGAGTATTATTCTTCATCATCTTCCTCCTCATCCATATCCATATTAATATCCTCCATATTCGAGTCATAGGGTAAGCCAAAACGCAGATTTCTGCCCAAGTGCTCCAATTCTCTATGTTGGAGAAGCTCGATAGAACCTTGACAACGGTTTTCAAAATAGTCTTTCATTATTTCTATCAATTCATCATCGGAGATTAAATCTAAAGACTCGTTTTTAATATAATAGAAGGTCTCTAACAGCTCATGAATGGTTTCGGCATAATTGGCTTGAAAGATATAGCGGGAATCGCAAAACATCTCAATTATTTTGGCAATAGTCGCACTACCGATTTCAATTCTACCGAAGTCACGGAGTGCTTGACTCCGCGTTTCTACGAGTTCTAGTGCATCACGATCTGTTAGATAGATACCAAATAGTAAGGATCGTTCGTTGATTTGAAGGATCTGTTCAACTGCGGCTTTACTAGAAATGTTGTTGATAAAAGAGGGTGAAATAAGCAGATTATTCAAATTCATTTCCTCCCTTCGTAATAAAACAAAACAGTATTGACATATAAACGAAAGTATGGTATGATAATATAGATGAGTTATAACTAAATATATAGGTCTTTCTAAAACTTAAGTATACTATTGAAAAGATGTTATGTCAATGGTATGTTTTTTATTATCTAAAAGTGTAATAACTAAGGCGCGATAATCCAAAAACAAACGTTTGGACTACCGCGCCTCTATTATTAGATTCAAGTTCTTTTCAATTGTGCGATAATTCAGATCAATAAAAATATATAAATTACGCAAGATTAAATCAGGTGAAATACGCCAGCCTAATAAAATCTTGCGGACGTCTATGATTCCAAAGCAGGTTAAGATTAATCTGACGGCACTCCCCATAGGTTGTGACCGAAATAGAATAGCTATTATCTGTAGGGTCCAACTTTAATCCAGTGATTGTCATCCAATGCCAGGCATAGTCTTTTAACTCCTTGGCTGGATGCTTAAGCACCAGGATGGCGACCGGAAGTCTTTGAGATAAAGCTTGAGAAATAAAATTTATGGCTTCCCCAATACTGGCGTCATTATTATCCAAGATATAAGGAACTAAGGAAACGCCTCTTTGGTAGGTAAAAGCCAATAGATTGTCAGAAAACTGCTTAACTGAAGTAAGTCCAAACACCCCTGGAATCACATGTTTTCGAATTTCCACCATATGCTTAACGAAATTATCCTTAGTTAGAATACCCGCATATGGGTATAATGGAAAATACTTTTCAGGAAAGGTCTGAGATAAATAAGCAGTGATATTGGCAGCAGCAACTGGCGCACAACCGCTCAAGCGATGAGTTATCTTTGGAAACCAATGTTGACTTCCGCCATAATAAGAAATATCCGAATCATATATTGTAAGTGAATTTCCATTAAATCCATCAATGCTGAGGTTAGTGGATTTTTCCACGGCTACCACCTCTTAATATGATTATTTCATTTATGTTTCTTAATAGTATAATATAGTCTAATACATATAAAAACGTCAAACGGTGAAAAAGCAGGATGGTATCTTCGGTGTAAAAATAAACACCTGTTTCCAAAGTACTTTGGAAACAGGTGTTGTTTGCAGCCGCTACATGACACACATAGAAAGTAAGCTTACTTATCTCCTTCTTCCGGCACAATGCAAATGAAGGATAAGTCTTCTTGACTGTTATTACGGAATTGATGGAGCTTTTCTGCCGGTACGTACGCAAAAGAACCTTCGGTTAATTCATGATCTTTTCCATCCAAATGCAAGACACCGTTACCACCGGTTATATAATTGATATGTGGCCAAGAGTGGGTATGCTTGGGGCTAAAGCCGCCAGGAGCCAAGGAAATAAGGCGCATTGTCCAACCATCCCAGCCCTCAACGGGAGAAACTAAAACTTTTTTCGAAGCACCTTGTACTTCAGGTCCTTGCATCGGTATACCTGCTAGATTATTGATATGACCAACAATCATCGAGTAATCACTCCTATCGTATAAATTCATAGTTTACAGATATTATACAGTTTTTCCTTCTGCTGGAAAAGATAATCATTCTAAAAGAAGTATATACCCTTTCAATAAGAGAGGATATATAGGATTAAACTATCGAATTATAATATTTATTTATAACGAAAAATAAAGGATTTCTGATAGTTTAGTCAAACTAGTGTGACAAAAGGAATATTTTCACAAGGAAGGGGAGCGTTATGAGTACTAAATTCATGAGAGTTTCGACAATTGGAAGTTCCCAAACCGTCGCCGATGAACTGTTCCGTGTCACCACCCTTTATTTTGGCCATAAAGTTCAAATGCAAAATAAATATAATATTAAGGAATTACCTGACACTCTAAATGATGATCTGTATATAGTTTTACCTACCAGAGTTGAAGAGGCTTCAAAATATGTAGCACGAGATAAGATATTTCCTCTAGAATTGGTGCCCGAAGAACTTTTTTATATAAAAGTTGCCCGTCTACCTTCAGGGAGCAATGTAGTAATCTTCAATAATAATAGTGCTCAGGGGAAAGCAATTGAAAAATATCTTCTCGAACATGAAGTAAATCATGTTCATTACCAAGTTGTTCCCTTTGCGGAGCTTCCCGATAACGAAGTTAATGAAAGTTTGCAAGCTGCAGATTACATCGTAGGAATGAAGGGATTCGTAGGCAAAAACGAAGTGTTATTTTCGAAATATGGCCAATATATTACTGACAGTCAGATAATTGAATTCCAAAGGACGATTAAACCTGAAGATATTCTTCATCTGACTGAAAAAGTTGTAGAATTTAACTTTAAAGGTATCATCTCCAATACTCAAAATATCTGCTTCGATTTGAACTCCCATATTCAAGAAGTTATGTCTTCCACTGAGGAAATTGTTAGTTTTTTAGATAATACTAGTCAGAACATTTTTGAGGCTGATAACCGAATGAAAAAACAAGTGGAACGCATTGATGAGACTATCGAAGTATCCAAAGAACTTAACGACAATGCACAAAAAATAGATAATCTCGTCCATGCGATTAAAACAATTTCTGACCAAACAAATCTTTTGGCTTTAAATGCAGCAATCGAAGCTGCACGTGCCGGGGATGCTGGCCGAGGTTTCGCTGTAGTGGCTGATGAAGTCAGAAAGCTAGCAGTGAAAAGCAAAGAATCTATTGAAACTATTCAGAAACTGGTATTTAATATCCAAAAAACTAGTAATCGAACTATTCCCCTTCTCCAATTCTTAACGACAGAAATCACCGAAATGGATGAAATTATTAATAATATTTCCCAGCGATCGACAGCTAATCAAGATGAGGCCAAAGCCATTTCTGAAGCTTTACATCACGTAACGCAAATCAGCGAACGGATGGCTAACGAGTTTGTAGGCTTTAGTTTTTAGTACTATATTCAGTATGGAACCGCTTGGGGCTGGACCATTTTCCTGAATTCTTAAGATTTCCAAATAGACTTTTGGGACTTGTCCAGACAATTAGTACCGCTCCGATTATAAAGAAAAATATTGGGTACCAAGGTATATAGATAAAGCAACTTTTTATATCCTTATCATATGCTAGGTTTATTGCAAGAGCACAGATTTGTTGAATTACATAAATCAGGATGCCAATAGTCACATGTACAGAGGGTAATAGTTTTAAACCCAGATTCAAGCCGAAAATTATTGATATTGCTGAAGATATCATAACGATAATTAAACTGAACGCCCAAGAATACGAAAGTACAAAGTCTAAGAATAGCAGCCAAAGATGGCGTAAACGCCAATGACAAAATATTTCTTTATGGGTTCTAAGAAGATGCCAACCTCCGGTTGCCCATCTTTTTCTTTGTTTCCAATATTCTTTTAGATTGTTTGGTACCTGTATAAATGCCAATGCTTGAGGCTGAAACCATATTCGGTAAGAAGCTTTTTGAATTTTCCAGGTGACATCAATGTCTTCAGTTGCTGTAATTGTAGAGAATCCACCTATCTCGCGTAATATATTTGTTTTATATAGAGTGGTACATCCAGTAACTGTAAAAATGTGTCCTATAATGCCCTGAGTTCGTTTAATGAGGCCAATTATAGACAGGAATTCAGCAGTTTGAAATTTACTTAAAAAACTATCCTTGTTATGGGGAATTGGATTGGCTGCAACCGCACCAAGATTAGCTCTACGTGTAAATGGCAGTACAAGCCACTTTAATGTTTGGCCACTAATTATGGTATCGGCGTCTAATACAAGAACAAATGTGGTATTAACGTATTTCAATGCAGTATTAAGAGCACCCGCTTTTCCCAAGTTCTCTTTTAGTTGAATTAAATGAAGATATGGAAATCTATCTACAAAAGATCGGATAATCTCTACGGTATTGTCTCCACTACAATCATCAATAAATATTACCTGATAGTGATCATAATCTAGGGAACTTAAAGTTTTACATGTTAATTCAATAGATGCTGCTTCATTATGACAGGGAACTAGAATTGAAATATTAGGGAAAGTCTTCAGTAATCTTAAACTATCCTTTTCCTTTGCTTCATAATTAACCCAGAAGTATAAGCCCCCTATAATCCAGATAACACTCATGGCTAGAGGGTAGGCAAAAACAAAAGTAGATAAATAGGGTAGGAGTGTCGATAAATAGGGCAGAATTAACATCAGATTTCTGCTGCAACAATTAGCTCTCCATAAAGACCTTTTCCAATAAAACTATTAATTAGATCAGGTGTAATCACCGTATCCTTTCTAGCTATTAGATATCCTTCAGAATTTACTACATCCTGTTTTAAGACACGGCCTAGAAGGGTTGCAGTTTCCCTTTCCTTAAATTTATTTGCTACGGGGTTAGCTTTTGCTTCTGAATTGCTACTATTATTAGCTACTAATTTCAGTTTTGGAATCATATTAAATTCTACGTCTAAATTGCTGACAGTCGTTCTAATTTCTTCAGCAAGCTCATTTTCTAAGGTTTCCATATGTTTTCTTGCTAACGAATAAAAACGGTCAATAACTAGGCGTAACTCTCGTTCATAGTTAAAGAAGCATTTATTAATATTATTGCGATAAACTTTGGTTTCACTTTCAGTATTTTTGATAAGCTCGATTGCTTTCTGTTCAGCAAGTGTCTGGATGTTTTTTGCTTTTGTATGGGCATTTTGTTTAATTGAGGCAGCAGTTTGTTCTGCAGTTACAAGTGTTGTTTTTAAAATTTGTTCCTGCTTTTCGAAAGAAAATAATCTTTTTTCTAAATTCTTAATCTCGCTGTTTAGAGATTGACAGTAATTTAGGAGATCATTAACAAAGATATCAACCTCTTGAACGTCATATCCGCGTAGTGTTCTATTAAATTGTTTATTCTGAAAATTACTTATTTTCATTTTCATCAACCTTCTTCCAACTTGGTTAATATTTGCTGACCGACAGCACCTGAAAATGGAAATAACTGATACAGACGATATTCTGCAATTTGAACTAATAAAGGATTTGAGTTCGGTCTATCTATAACTAATCTAAAGATACCGATTGCTTCTTTGATCAATCCCTGGTTATATAGATTTATTCCATAGGAAAGAAGCTTTGAAGAAGACAACGTGTTTAATTCTTTGTCTAACAGTAACTTTTGTTTTACAAGAAGATTACTATGATGTTCTGTTGGAAAAGAAATGATTTCTGTCCAAGGATAGTGGGTATAATCATTTGCAAGCTGTACTTGAGTTTTCTGTTTAGTTTTATTCCTTTTACTGAGATAAAAAAAGATAATACCAATAAAAGTAATCCAAAAAAATACCACTAAGAATATTGATGTTGAAGATTTAATGCTTTTGGGGACATATAAATCAGGAATTATTACAGCTTCTATAAAAAGCCAAATTAAAATTAATAAAGGCCACAAAATGGATGCTATTAGCAATATCCATAAAAAAAAAGTGAATAATCTGAGAGCAGTATTAGAGGTTTTATTTCTTTTATTGTTCACGTGGAATCCCGCCTAGTCTTCGTCTTATATAAAAAATATGCTTGTCCGATTCGTTTTATTCCTATTAATAAAGCGATTAACTTATAAGAGTTTACTTAGCAGACTCTCATCAAATTTTAATCTTGGATTAAGGATAGTCTAATAAAGATGGTATAGAATGAACCTATAATTAAGAAATGGAGATGAATTAGATGAATATTGGTATCGAACAAATTGATGAAATGAGAAAAAGAACCAACTGTAGCTATCAGGAGGCCAAGGAACTTCTGGAAAAACATGATGGGAATCTAATTGAAGCCATTGTCGAATTCGAAAAGAATCATGGTAGCAAGCAAAAAAGCACTTCTTCTGAGAAAAAGAATGGCAACTTTGGCAAGAAAGTAAAGGATCTTATTCAGAAAGGGTTCATTACAAGATTTGTAATTGAAAAAGAAGAAAACACTATCTTAAATATACCGATTAATATCCTGATTCTTGCTGTAATCATCACCATGCCTTTAATTTGGATTTATCCTATAATTTTCATAGCTATCTATTTTATGGGTTATAAAATAAGAATAAGAAAAGAAGAAGGACAAGAAGTAGATATAAATGAGCTTGTTGATGGGTTAGGAAATAAAGTGAGAACTGCAACGGATAAAATGCGCGAAAAAACTGCAGCCAAAGATCAGAATAGCAATCAGAACGAAGGTACAAATAAAGATCAAGAAATAAAAAGTGATGATGAAAAAAAAGAAGATGGTTATAACGAAATCATCATTAAGTAAACTACTATGAAAATGAACCTGTGTTGTTCACAGGTTCATTTATGTTTATAATAAAATAGAATTTAATTGAAACGGTTTTAGGCGGAGGATGGGATGAAGACAAGGATTCTGGTGATAGAAGATGAAGTTAAAATAGCAAGATTTTTGGAGCTTGAGCTCAATCATGAAGGATATGAGGTCGAAGTTGTTCATGATGGTAGGAGCGGTTACGAAAAAGCAGTTTCAGGTAATATCGATCTTATCATCCTGGACTTAATGCTTCCTGGAATAAGTGGGATTGAAGTATGTAGAAGGGTGAGAAGGGTTTCCGAGGTACCTATTATTATGCTTACAGCCAAAGATGATGTTTCCGATAAAGTAATGGGTTTGGATAGTGGGGCAGATGACTATATGACGAAGTCTTTTGCCATAGAGGAATTACTGGCAAGGATAAGAGTTGTCTTAAAACGTAAGGGGAAAATAGAAGCAGCAAATACTCATACCCTTGGTGCAGGTAATCTTCTGTTGCATAAGGACGAGTATAGAGTTACATATAAAGATAAGGAGATATCCTTGTCCAAGAAGGAATTTGAGCTGTTGCGTTATTTAATGGAGAATCGTGGAATTGTCCTATCCCGAGAAAAAATTTTGGATCATGTTTGGGGATATGACTTCTATGGCGATACCAATGTTACAGATGTTTATATCCGTTATTTACGTAACAAAATAGACCAAAAGTATGAAGTTCAATTTATCCATACCGTAAGAGGGGTTGGGTATATGTTTAAAGAAAATGAAGAATAAAAATAACGAAGAACGAAAAAGTAAAAAAGAAAATTTACGTCAAATTATAATTTGGCCAGCACGTCTAATGACAATTATATGGAATTTTATTAAAGAAAAACTGGAATTTTCTATTAGATTTAAGTTGTCGCTAAGTTATATTCGGATTTTATTTGGTGCCTTGATTACAGCAGGATTAGGTGTTGTGCTTGTTTTTGGCACATTAACAATTTATGGGAAAGTCTCAGAAGACTATTCGGCACTCTCCCAAATTCTTAATAAGAATAATGTTGAAGATTCAGATGTCCGATACTATGCAAAAGAACATAAAGCAACGGTTCTAATCTATGATTATGATCAAAAGCTTATTATAGCAACAGAATCTGAATTAGATGATTACGGATATAAACGGTTTATTAGTGTAGTAAGGACCAATGATACTATTTATTTAGGAATAAACAGAAGTGAGATATATTCCGGTATACCTGTCAAGGTGGTGATTTACTCTGATATAGGAGAAGAAATTGCTACCTTATTGGTTATTTCTAGAATCATACTCATTATTTTCACGTTGGTATTATTTTTTGCCATCATATCCATTGCATTCTCCGGAAGAGGGATTTTCCAGCCAATTAAAGAAATGACCCAGACTGTAAAAGATATATCTGAAAGAAATTTAAATTTGCGGCTTAACGTAAGCGGATCTAAAAATGAGCTCAAAGAACTAGCCCTGACATTTAATGAGATGATGAACAGGATTGAGGACTATTATAATCGGCAAAAACAATTTGTCTCCGATGCTTCTCATGAACTAAGGACACCTATTGCCGTAGTGCAAGGTTATGTTGACATGTTGGACCGCTGGGGGAAAAACGATAGAGAGATTCTTCAGGAATCTATTGACGCGATCAAGAATGAATCGGAAAACATGAAAGAACTTATAGAGAAATTGTTATTCCTAGCTAGGCATGATAAAGACACTTTCGTTTTTCAAAAAGAAGAATTCAGTCTTTCAGAAATGTTATTAGAAATAGCCAAGGAGACTCATATCATCGACAGTTCACATAAAATTAATATTGATATCAGTAAAGAAGTTCCAATATATGCTGATAGAAACAGGATTAAACAAGCTATCAGGATATTAATAGATAATGCGCTCAAATATACGCCTGCAGACGGAGAGATTCTTATTAGTTTAGGAGATGAAGGAGATGATATAGCCATTAGTATTAAGGATACAGGTGTTGGTATGACTCGAGAAGAACTAAGGCATATCTTCGATAGATTCTATCGGTCGGATCAGTCCAGAACTAAAGAGAAGGGCGGACATGGTTTAGGACTGGCTATCGCCAAAATAATAATTCTGGGACATGGCGGTAAAATAAAAGTAAAAAGCAAAGTGGGTGAAGGATCGGAATTTGTGATCCTGCTTTAAATATATTTTTGTTTCTCTAATCCTTTATTATAAAAAAAAATCAGTTAAATTTATTTTTTTTGGGTAGATTATATAATATACAAAGGATTTAAAAATAACTTTGCGTAAAGGAAGGAGAAACGATAGAAATGGACGGAATGAGCATTATCAGTTGGATAATACTTGGTGGTATTGCAGGATGGATTGCCAGCAAAATTACTGGCAATGATCCTAGAATGGGTGTAGGAATGAATATCGGAGTTGGAGTCATTGGAGCCTTCCTTGGAGGATGGATAGTAAGTTTATTTGGCGGAGCAGGCGTCACAGGTTTCAACATCTGGAGTTTTTTAGTAGCTTTACTGGGGGCAGTTGTTTTACTTGTATTAATCAATGCGATTTCTGGAAATAACAGGCGTAGCCCAAATGTTTAGAATTAATTAAACTTATAGGTATTAGAGTTGCTGTCCTATTAGAAACCTCATTTCTGGTAGAGGCAGCATTTTTATTGGGATTTTATAATTTCTTCACAACTTAGATGTAAGTAATGGGTGGGCGGCGAGATACATGTTACAAGTGGGGAAAATGTATGTACTCTAGTTACTTTTTCACTTGGAATATAATTATAATAAGAAAGAGTTGCTTTTTTAGAATTAAGGTAGATTTTTCTTAGAAGGAGAGTACAATAGTACTTATGAGATATAACAAAGTAAGAAAAACAAAGAAGAAGTTAGGCCTGTTCTTAGTTAGCCTGGCGATAATCATCTTGGTAACGCTCGTTGGTGTAACCTTATTTATAAAAGATGATATTCAATCAATTTCAGGTGTTAACAAAAAAGGTAGTGAAGTCACCGAAAACACTGCTAATAATGTGCCAGTCAAAGCACTTGCTGACTGGAAGTTGATACTTGTAAATACTGAAAACCCTATTCCCGAGGATTATACTCTCGAAACCCGCCCTTTACCTAATGGGTTGACCTTTGACACAAGAGCATATGATAATTTGATAGCAATGCTTAATGACGGCAAAAATGAAGGACTAACCTTTGTTGTATGTTCAGCATATCGAACGATTGAATTACAGACCAGTCTTTTTAAAGCGCAAGTAGCAAAGCAACAACATAAGGGGCTTTCAGACAAAGAAGCCTATAATGTCGCCAAAACAATCGTAGCACTCCCTGGCACAAGCGAACACAATGTAGGTCTAGCTGTCGATATTGTAGCACTTGATTATCAGAGACTTGATGATGGCTATGCAGATACACCAGAAGCGATATGGTTAAAACAGAATTCGGATAAGTATGGTTTTATTCTTAGATATCCTGCTAATAAGGAGAAAACTACCAAAATCATGTATGAACCATGGCATTTCCGCTATGTTGGTACTGATCATGCCTTAGAGATGAACAGACTCAACCTGTGTCTTGAAGAATATATTGAGTATCTGCGGGATGCGGCGTTAGCTGTCTAGAACAATGAAAATTTTCACTCTAGATTACAATTTGAGTAAATAGCATCTTGTAAATCTTTTACCCCGATATTATGATCCCACTGATTAAAACAACATAGATAAGTAGCACCGCAAGAAGTGCATTCTAAAAATTGTTTCGTTGCAGTTTGTTCGCGGTCATCGTACAAAAATGTAAAAAATCTCTCGGTATTATTGAGACCGGGAGCGTCAGAATCTATGACGTAAGAATAAACATAGGTAGCTTCATATTTTAAAAGAAAACTACTGCTGTTACATACTGGACATACTAATCCTAAAGTATTGTCGACCATATTAAAGCTCCTTCTATTTTAATTACTACATAATTAATTTGGAATGTCTTAGAGATAATCAATATTAAAGTAGCCAAATAATTAAAAGTTTATGCCTGAATGGCTTCTAATATAAGAAAGAGAAAACTAGATTGAGGCGTAAGTATGATTTCAGAATTACTATTTATACCTATTGGTATGATTGTTGGAACATTATCAGGTTTTTATGGAATTGGCGGAGGGATCGTCCTAATGCCAATTCTGTTGTTATCTGGATTTAGTCCGGCTGTTGCGGTCCCGACATCCCTAATGTTTACCTTTGGAACAAGTTTATCGGGAGCATTAACTCATACCAGAATGAAAAATGTCAATTGGAAAGTATCAGCAATGATAGGGTCAGTAGGTGGAATACTTACCCAAGCATCGAATCGTATTGTTATGCATATTTCAGGTAGTTATGATTGGCTGCTTAATGTCTGGTTAATAATGATTTTATCCTACTTCGCTTGGTCTTTGTATAATAAAAGAAATAAAAAAGAGAAACCTCCTTTAATTAAAAATCAATATCTAGCTTCGGCTATAATCGGGGCAATTATTGGATTTCTCAGTGCCTTACTCGGAATTGGAGGAGGCTTTGTAACGGTTCCGCTCCTCATATCTTGGCTGGGATTCAATACAAGAAAAGCTATAGGTACAAGTCTAGCGGGTATAATAATAATATCTATTAGCGGGGTAGTCGGTTACAGTACTCAAATAGAATTAAATTATTTTTTAGGGCTATCTCTTATTATAGGGGCTTTTATCGGTTCGCCATTCGGAGCTAAAATGACTTCCCGCTATCAGACAAGTGAGATGACCCAAAGATTAAGTGTACTATATTTATTCGTTATATCTTCAATAGCGGTTGACTTACTTGCTATACTGACTTGGCCTATTCTGGAGTGGGTTAGTTTGTTGATATTATTAACTTTTTTGGTTTATATGTTAATAGATTTTTATAGACATCATTCATTTGAGAAGATAAAGAATAATGAGACTTAAACGATTTTTAATTTTGAATTGGATCCCTCATATTTGAGCGAATAATTCGAATATTAATGACCTCGTTGTAAAGGAAATCATTAACGGAGGTTATTTTTTGTATGAAGATATACCAAGTGAATTATGCGAAAGATAATTAAAGTCACGAATATCAATAATTTGCATAAAGGAGGATGTTTAGTACAATGCTATGAAAAAAAGCATAAAGGAGCTTAAAAATAATGACGATAAAAATTACTGATACGGTCAGTTGGATTGGTAAAGTGGACTGGGAAATAAAGACTTTTCATGGGGAAGAATACTCTACTCATAAAGGATCCACTTATAATGCATATCTCGTTCAGGATGAGAAAAATATTCTTATTGATACTGTTTGGAGACCGTTTAATCATGAATTTATTGCTGAACTTCAACAACAAATAAGCTTAGATAAAATTGATTACATCGTCGCTAATCATGCTGAACCTGACCATAGTAGTGCCTTACCCGAATTAATGAAGCTAATTCCAGATACCCCTATTATTTGCACCGCGAATGGGGTGAAATCCCTACGCGGATTGTATCATCAGGATTGGAATTTTAAGATTGTAAAAACCGGGGATAAAATTAACATCGGAGGACGTAAAGAACTAATCTTTATAGAAGCGCCAATGTTACACTGGCCTGATAGTATGTTTACATATCTCACTGAAGAGGCAATTCTCTTCAGTAATGATGCTTTTGGGCAGCATTATGCCACAGAGCTTTTGTACAATGACTTAGTTGACCAAGCAGAATTACAATATGAATGTCTTAAATATTATGCAAATATCCTAAATCCTTTTAACCGCTTGGTAGACAAAAAAATTAAGGAAGTTGTGGCGTTAGACTTACCTATCCGTTATATCTGTCCAAGCCACGGAGTTATCTGGCGAGACAACCCTTTGCAAATTGTCCAGCGCTACCAAGAGTGGGCTAACAATTATCAAGAAAACCAGATTACAATACTTTATGACACCATGTGGGATAGTACTAAGAAAATGGCACACGCAATTGCTGAAGGGATTTCCGCTTCTGATAACAGTATTACAGTTAAGCTCTTCAATACAGCCCAACGTGACAAAAACGATATTATTACCGAGGTGTTTAAATCCCAAGCAATTTTAGTTGGATCACCTACAGTTAATAAAGGTATATTGTCTTCAGTAGCAGGTATTATGGAAGAAATAAAGGGATTGTCTTTTACAAATAAAAAAGCAGCAGCTTTTGGTTCCTATGGCTGGGGTGGGGAATCAGTAAAAATTGTAACAGAACTCTTACAACAAAGCGGATTTGAAGTCATTACTGAAGGCCTAAAAGTTTTGTGGAATCCTACAGATAAAAATGAAAAAGATTGTTTCAATTTAGGCGAACAAATCGTAGCAGCCATCAAATAGGCTTTATGGTTTTTAAATCTCTTGTCGAAAAATAAAGAAAAACATTCTAATTAAAGGAAATATAGTTCTTTATAGAGAAATAACTTAGTAACTCTATTACCTTTTATTTTTGCTTAAATGCATACAAGTATCTAAAAAAAGAGTTATAGAAATAAAAACTTGGAGGGTTTCGTGTGCATTATCTGATCTGCTTAAAACAAGTCCCTGATACATCGGAAGTTAGGATTGATCCGCAGACTAATACACTCATGCGGGAAGGCGTACCTTCAATTATCAATCCTTATGATGCCCATGCTTTAGAAGAAGCTATCCGCCTAAAAGAGAGTTTCGGCGGTAAAGTAACGATTATCTGTATGGGCCCTCCTCAAGCTAAAGAAGCGTTGAAAAAAGCGATGTCTTTTGGAGCAGACCGGGCAATACTCTTAAGTGACAGAGCATTTGCTGGTTCAGACTCTTTGGCAACAGCCTACATATTAACCGTAGCCATCCAAAAGATTAGTGAAACCGATCCCGTAGATATCGTATTTTGTGGTAAGGAAGCTATAGATGGAGACACAGCTCAAACCGGCCCAGGTATAGCCCAACGTCTTGGCTTTCCGCAATTAACTTATGTTATTAAGATTCGGGAAATTAATCAAGGCTGGATTACAGTTGAAAGGAAAACTGAGGGTGGACTTGAAGTAGCGAAAGCAAAACTGCCGGTTCTTTTGACTGCTGAGAAAGAATTGAACGATCTTAGCTATGCATCCTTACCCAATATGATGAAAGCTGCGGCTTATGAACCTGAGGTCTGGGATGTAAAGGTTCTACCTAGCGACCTTAGCCAAATGGGATTAAAAGGCTCACCTACAAGTGTTTCTCGTATTTTTGCACCAGAAGCTAAATCGGGTGGAGAAATCCTGGATGGAATGAAGGAACCTGCTATTGTGGCAGGAAATGTGGTAGAAAAAATGTTTCAGCAAAACATGATTATGGTTGATCCTTTAGCGAAAGGGGGAGATGATAAATGACAGTAGTTGTTGATAATGGCAAATGTATAGGGTGTGGTGCATGTGTCGTGGAATGCCCCCTGGAAGCTTTGGACTTAATCGATGGTATAGCCGTGGTTGATCCAGCAAAATGTAAAGACAACGGGAGTTGTGTTGAAGTATGTCCAACCAATGCTCTGGCTTTAGAGAAACCTGCTCAAGGTGCCGGGGAAAAGGAACAGGTTCCTTCTGAAGGAGGAAGGAAGGCAGAGTTTAATAAAGATGAACCTCTGCCTGAATCAATACAAGATTATGCTCAGGACAGTCCCAGGAAAATTGTGAAAGCTGAAGAGGCCAAACCCAAAGATCCGAATGGTTGGAGTGGGGTTTGGGTGGTTATAGAATATAACCATGGCGAAATTGCACCTGTATCTTGGGAGCTAATGGGGGAAGGGCGTAAGCTGGCAGATGAACTTGGTTGTGAGTTAGCTAGTGTAGTTTGCGGAAATCATGTCGACCATGTGATTACTGACGCTTTTGCCTATGGAGCTGAGAAGATATATGTAATCGATGATCCTGTTTTGGAATACTATCGAAGCGAACCATATGCTGAGGGGATTACTAAATTAGTCCGAAAATATCGGCCTGAAATAATGCTGATGGGGGCAACGGCTATGGGCCGTGATGTTTTCCCAGCAGTGGCTACAAAAATGCAAACAGGGCTGACTGCTGACTGCACGGTTCTGGGAATTGATCCAGATACCAAACTACTTTTGCAAACCCGACCCGCCTTTGGCGGAAACATCATGGCTACAATTCTTTGTAAAAAGCACCGGCCCCAAATGGCAACGGTACGTCCGCGAGTCATGAAAATGCCGGAGAGGATTGAAGGTCGACAAGGACAGGTAATCCGAGAAGAGTTAGGAATCAAAGAAGAAGATGTTCTCACAAAAGTTGTTGAATTTATCAAAGCTGATGCCAAGAGTGTCTTCTTAGATAAAGCCGAAATCATTGTAGCAGTGGGTTTGGGAATAGGGTCAAAAAGAAACATGGCTATTGCTGAAGAATTGGCTGAAACAATGGGAGCAACCATAGCTGGAACCCGTGGAGCAGTGGAGTCAGGTTGGTTATCTCACGACCATCAAGTGGGACAAACAGGTACAACAGTAAGGCCAAAACTCTATATTGCCATTGGGATATCCGGAGCTATCCAACACTTGGTTGGTATGGAGCGTTCAGACTATATCATTGCCATTAACAATGATCCTGAAGCTTCGATCTTTCGCGTCTCCAACTATGGCATTGTTGGAGATCTGAATGAAGTGGTGCCGGCAATGACCGCAGAAATGAAAAAACGCCTACAATATGGCGTGGCCAATTAAGGAGGGCGAACATGGAAAAATTTGATGTGATCGTCGTTGGCGGCGGTCCTGCAGGCCTATCCGCTGCGATCAGTGCTGCTAAAGCAGGAGTGCGTACTTGCGTAATTGAACGTGGGGATTACCCCGGAACGAAAAATATAATGGGTGGTGTTCTTTACACCAAGTCCACCGAAGCGGTCGTGCCGGAGTTTTGGAGGGAAGCACCTTTGGAGCGGCCGGTGATTGAGCAGCGTTATGGTATTCTGAGCGGTGACGAAATCGTTAGTATGGCCTATAGGGATCCATCTTGGGATCAACCGCCTTATAACGCTCACACTGTTTTACGGGTTAAATTTGACCGTTGGCTGGCTCAACAAGCAGAGAAAGCCGGTGCCTTGATTATCACAGAAACTGTTGTAGAAGACCTTCTATATGATGGAGACGAGGTTATTGGTGTTCATACCGGCCGCTCGGAAGGGGATCTAGGAGCAAAGGTAGTAATCCTTGCAGAGGGAGTTAATAATTTTATCGCGCAAAAGGCAGGTCTAGCTAAGCCGTTGAAAGCAGAAAATGTAGCTGTGGCTGTTAAAGAAATAATTTCCTTGCCCACCGAAAAGATTGAAGACCGCTTCTGCTTAGAACCAGGTCAAGGAGCAACGATAGAACTGTTTGGAGATTCCACCCAAGGCATGGTTGGCACAGCCTTTATATATACGAATAAAGACTCTCTTTCTATTGGTGTCGGGGCACTCATCAAACCTCTTATTAGTGCTAAGTGGACACCTAATGATTTATTGGATGCCTTGAAAGCAAAGCCCTATGTTAAGCGTTTGCTTCAAGGAGGGGAAATAAAAGAATACTTAGCACACATGATTCCCGAAGGGGGATACAACGCTATCCCAAAATTATATCGTCAAGGAGTGATGGTAGTTGGGGATACAGCTATGTTTGTTAACGGTTTACATCGCGAAGGCTCCAATTTAGCCATGACTTCCGGTAAGATAGCTGGAGAAGTTGCAGCCCAGGCTATTAAAATCGGGGATGTTAGTGAACGCAGCCTGAATCATTACGATGATCGAGTACGCGATAGTTTTATCATTAAAGATCTGCATAAATATCGCAAGACAGGTGAATTCCTTGAAAGCAATCCACATTTATTTAAGGTCTATCCGGAAATAGCTAGTAAGGCGATGAAAAAGTTTTTTACCGCTGATGAGACACCAAAAAAAGAAGTGCAGAAGCAAATCATGAAAATGGCATTCGAAAAACGTTCCAAACGTGAATTACTTGGAGATATCTTTAGTGCTTGGAGGGCGTTCAAATGAAACTAGATGATAAGCTTTATCTTGTTCGTTACAATACTGATAAAAAGAATCATATTAAGCTTCTTGACCCTGATGCTTGCTTACAATGCGAGGACAAGCCATGCACTCGGATCTGCCCAGCTCATGTTTATCACTGGGACGAAGAAGAAAAACGCATATCTGTAGGCTACGAAGGTTGCCTGGAATGTGGGACATGCCGCGTAGGTTGTCCAGACAATATTGCTTGGGACTACCCACGAGGCGGCTTTGGAGTTTCCTGGAAGAATGGTTAACCCTGATTTATTTAATACAAGAAGATTACGAACGAGAAATAGGCTGACTTCAGTCTATTTCTTTTTGGATTGATAGTATCTTTAGATCGTTTGATTTATTCATTGTCTTGATTATCAAATTATAATATGTATAATGTAGTTGTGATTATATTTATAAGACTTTTTAAGAATGATAATATATTTCAAACTTGGAAATTAGTGTTATGGCTATTTGGAAAGGAGATTTGGTTGGGAAGTAGAAGTATTAATTGTATAGCGACATAGTTAGCTATAAATAAAAACATAATTTTAGGAGTGAGAAAAATTGTTGGTGTGGAAAGAAGAATATGCGATAGGTGTAGAATCCATTGATAACCAGCATAAACATCTATTTGAAATCGGTAATAGCATCTATGAATTACTAGAGAACTACGTATTAGAAGATAAGTATGATAGAATTATCAATGTTCTCAATGATTTACGCGAGTATACCAAGTACCACTTTCAGAGTGAAGAGGATTACATGATTGAAATAATGTATTCTGGTTATTTTAAACAAAAAGTGGAGCATGAAGATTTCATTGACAAGATTGAAGAAATCCAATTACAAGATCTTGATGAGAATCAGGAGAAGCATATCCGTGAATTACTTTTATTTGTTTTTAATTGGATCTTAGAACACATTTTGCAACGGGATAAGCTAATTACAGCTTAATACTATTAATTATTTTAACTTAAATACAAAAGCTCAAAAGAAAGAGCTCTGAGACCAAAGTCTCAGAGCTCTTTGTAGCTCTATTTACCAGACGTAGCGTTTAAGAATCTTATCTAAATTCTCAGAATTTATGGCCAACTCATCCGCTGATGCTGCAACTTCTTGGGTAAAATGCATCTGTTCTCCGATGGATTTGGCCGCTTCAGAAGCTTCTTTGGAGAAGTTAAAGGCGATATCTGTAGCATCTTCCTGAACTACAGAGAGAACATTACACTGTTCAAGCAGGGAATTGGCATTCTCGAAATTTTCTTCTACCTTAACTGAAGTTGTACGAATTACTTCATCAAGATATGAAATAGCTTTTCCTGCTTTTTCTATAACATCTTTACCGTTAGTAACCTGACCCATACCTTGTTCCATGTTCTCGACAACACCCTGAACCATAATCTTTACATTATTAATTAATTCCATGATATTGCTGGCGGAGTTTAAAGAATTGTCAGCTAATTTTCTTACCTCTTCGGCTACAACAGCAAAACCACGACCATGTTCACCTGCCCGAGCAGCTTCTATAGCAGCATTAAGAGCCAGTAAGTTTGTTTGTTCAGAGATACCATTAATCAATTCTACTATCTCACTAATTTTTTCTGCTTCTTGAGCAAGTTCTAGAATGGATCTGTTCACTTGTTCGGAAACACGAAAGACCATTTCCATCTCATTAACTGCTTTAATAACAGAATCGCGACCTTCTTCACTTGTTTCTTTGGCAGATGTAGTCAAATTAAGAACTTCTTTTGTTCTATTATTAATATTTTGTGAAGCAGTATGAATGATATTGACTTGATCTTTAGCTCTTTGCATTCCTTCAATCTGCTTGCTTGCACCACTATTAAACTCTTGGAATAATTCAGATAACTCCTCATAGTATTCCACAATTCTTTTGGTATACTCAACTTGAGATTGACTAATATCTTTAGTTTGCTGGCTGGCAGAGTTAAGGTTTTCAATCATATTCTTCATACCCATAGAAACCTTATTTACTTCATAGGACAAAGCACCTAATTCATCTTCCGACTTAGCTTCGGCCAAAGCCCTTAGGTCTCCTTTAGACAGAGACTTTGTCACTTTAAAAGCTTCATTCAAAGAAGTGGTGATTTTGCTATGTTCGTAGTAGGATAAGAATAAGGTTACTGCGATAGTCGGTATTGAGAATAGTATCGCTATAGCTGAAAAAGAGCTAGAACCTAACCAGCCAGCGGCTAGAAATATGACTGGCAGTAATAAGAGTATAAATCTAGTACTTAATCTTTTTTTGCGAATTGGGATGCCCATACGGATTCCATACCGATGCTGACCAAGAATCTTAATTGGGCTGGCAGCGTCAAGAAGAACCTCTCCCGTATTTCGATGATAAATTTGCGTGATAGGCTCTTTGCACCTTGCACCCCTTAGCTCAGTTTCGTTATTAAAATAGATACCTTCTCTTAATCTATTAGAATGAACTAAAGAAAGCCCGTCAAGGTCATAAAGACATAAAAATTCATTGTCACCTATAGCTCTATCTATTACTTCTCTTAAAGGCCTGATCGCTTCTTGCCAATCTCCATCATGTTGTTCTAATACAGTTTCAAATTCCTTAGCAATTGCAATAATTGAATTGATGGCCTGTTTATTTGTTGCATTACTGATTTTCACTTCTGCCAAAGTAACACCTCCATATCTTGCATTAATAGAACATTCTGGAATAATAATAATTTCGACAAGAATTGAATATTTCCTTTTAAAAAGTATCCGAATATAATGACTTCGAAGAAATAATTGCGAATATAGAACTATTTATTTATCATCAAGGATTTTACGTTGGAAATTGGTTATGGTATTATAAAGAATCATTTGTATATTAAATAAAAAAATAATACAAGGAGATATAAGGATGGAAGATTATCTGATAAAAGGATTAGGATATAACGGCCAAGTGCGAGCTTATGTTGTAGCGACAACAGAAACGGTAGCAGAAGCTCAGCAAAGGCACCAAACTTGGCCAACTGCCTCAGCGGCTCTGGGTCGTACTCTAACAGTCGGTCTTATGTTGGGAGCTATGTTAAAAGGAGATGAAAAACTGACAATCAAAATAGAGGGTGGGGGACCTATTGGGGCGATTCTTGTCGATGCCAATGCTAAAGGTAATGTAAGAGGATATGTCACAAACCCTCAAACCCATTTAGACTTAAACAATCGAGGTAAATTGGATGTAAGTGGAGCGGTAGGGAAAGAGGGTATGCTTACCATAGCAAAAGATATAGGTATGCAGGATTATTTCACCAGCCAAGTTCCGCTTGTATCCGGTGAGATAGGAGAAGATTTCACTTATTATTTAGCTACTTCCGAACAGGTCCCCTCCTCTGTTGGTGTAGGAGTCTTAGTAAACCCAGACAATTCAATTGAGGCTGCAGGAGGGTTTATAATCCAAATGCTTCCTGGAGCTACGGAAGAGACTATTATTAATATAGAAGAACAATTAGAAAAAACTGAGCCTATATCTACAATGATTCAAAAAGGGCTGACTCCAGAAGAGATAGTGGCGCATATCCTTGGTAAAAATAATGTACAGATTTTGGAGAAGATGAACGTTCGATTTCAATGCCAGTGCTCCAAAGAAAGAATAGCCGATGCTCTAATCAGCTTAGGAAAGGATGAAATACAAGATATTATTGAAACCGAAGGCAAAGCAGAGGCTCAATGTCATTTTTGTAATGAAAGATATAATTTTTCCAAAGAAGAGTTGGAAGGACTAACAGGCTAAAGTATGATGAAAAAGAATCTATTCCGATAAAGGCTTTAACAGTATAATTTGTTAATAAGGAAAAGAATTTTAAAAGTTATAATATTTTTAAGGAGAAAATGATATGGGAATGAAGTTTATAAAAAAGATACCTACTGCTGATGAAATAATTGAGCAGATTCCATTACCAAATCACATTAAAGAAATAAAGAATACCAAAGATGAAGAGATTAGAAAAATATTTAAAGATGAAGAGAAAAAATTTCTTCTTATTATAGGTCCCTGTTCTGCAGATAACGAAGATTCTGTCTGTGAGTACATTGGGAAGCTCGCTGAAGTACAGGAAAAGGTAAAAGATAATCTTATCATTATGCCTAGGATTTATACCAACAAACCGCGGACTACTGGTGAAGGTTACAAAGGGATGGTGCACCAACCCGATCCCAGCAAAAAACCTGATCTTTGCGAGGGAATCAAAGCTATCAGAAAGATGCACATTCGCGCCTTAAGTGAAGCACATATGCCTGCAGCTGATGAAATGCTATATCCTGAAAACTACACCTATCTCTTGGACGTTCTGGGATATATCGCAGTCGGAGCCCGTTCGGTTGAAAACCAGCAACATAGATTAACCGTAAGTGGTGTTTGTACCCCGGTTGGGATGAAAAACCCAACCAGCGGAGACTTGCCTGTTATGTTAAACTCCATTATAGCTGCTCAGAATGGTCATAATTTCATCTATAATGGTTGGGAAGTAGAAACCACAGGTAACCCACTTGCCCATGCTATTTTAAGGGGAGCGGTGGATTCTTCGGGCAGGAACATTCCTAATTATCATTATGAAGATTTAATCTATATAGCCAGTAAGTATGAAAAACAACAGCTTTCAAATCCTACGATTATAGTTGATGTAAACCATGCCAACTCCATGAAACGCTATTATGAACAGCCAAGAATAACGAGAGAAGTATTAATGAGCAGAAAAAGTGATAATTTGCTTAAGAAGATGATAAAAGGTCTCATGATTGAAAGTTACCTCGAAGAAGGCAGGCAGGATATTGGTGAAAATATTTACGGAAAATCCATAACAGATGCTTGTTTGGGGTGGGAGAGTACTGAAAAGTTAATTTACTATATTGCTGAAAATGTTTCCTAGGATACAAAGATTATTATATATGATATTATTATTGTTGGTGTTCTATTAAAAAATAGGAAGTGATTATTTGTCCAGCGGTAATGTTCACAGAATTGAGATGGATGGCAAAGAGATAATACTTATAGGAACAGCCCATGTTTCTAAGCAAAGTGCCGAGGAAGTTAAGGAGATAATCCTACAAGAACAACCGGATACCGTTTGTATAGAATTATGTGAATCTCGTTTTCAATCTATATCCGATGAAAAGAGATGGAAAAATACAGATATCATCAAGATTATTAAAGAAGGCAAAGCCCTCATGCTGCTTATCAACTTGATATTGTCTTCTTACCAAAAAAGATTGGCTAAACAATTTGGTATTAAGCCCGGTCAAGAGATGATTCAGGGTATAGAATCAGCTAAGGAAATTGGAGCGACCCTTTGCCTTGCAGATCGTGATATTCAAACTACTATGAAGCGTTTATGGCGGGGATTGGGTATATGGGGCAAAACAAAACTATTCTTTCAACTTCTAATGAGTATAGTGGTTAATGAAGATATTACCGAAGAAGAATTAGAAAAGATGAAAAGTGAGGATATGTTGACTTCCTCGCTCAATGAATTAGCTCATTCCTTTCCTCAATTTAAGGCGATAATTATTGATGAAAGGGATAAATACCTTGCTCAAAAGATTAAAAAAGCTCCGGGCGATAAGGTAGTTGCTGTCTTAGGGGCAGGACATATTCCAGGGATAAAGCAAGAATTGGGTACTGAACACGATTTAGAGCAGCTATCCTTAGTTGCACCTCCTTCTAAAACGGCAAAAATAATTGGCTGGAGCATACCAATAATATTAGTAGGAATTATTATTTCTACTCTATCAGTTGATAAAGCAACAGGGATTGATCAGATTATAAGTTGGATTGTATGGAATGGTTCTCTATCCGCATTGGGAACTTTACTCGCTTTTGGTCACCCAGTTTCTATATTAGTTGCTTTTTTAGTTTCACCCATCAGTTCTTTAAGCCCCTTGCTAGCTGCCGGCTGGTTTGCCGGCCTAACCGAAGCTTTTATCCGTAAGCCTAATGTTCAGGATTTTGAAAATATATCTGAGGATGTACATTCTCTGAAGGGATTCTGGCGAAACAAAGTGACCCATATCCTTTTGGTCGTTGCTTTCGCCAATTTAGGTAGTAGTGCTGGTGCGATGATCGGAGGAGTTGACGTAATCAGACAGTTTATTAATACTTTTTTCTAAATTCACATTATAACATCAAAGTAATAAACGGAAACTGACAATGCCATTGATTGTCAGTTTTAATACATGCTTATGAAAATTTCACGAAGATAAAGCGCATTGTTAACCAGAATACAGATAAGAAATATTTTCGTAAAGATTGAAGGATATAATTAAACTAAGAAAGCAATATTATAATTAAATGAACTTCGTATTTGGGGACTTGCGTATACGTATACGAGTTATGTTGGAGGTTATTATGGTATCTTTAGAAAAAATTCTTAATGACGTTAAGAATTGGGTTCGAGAAGTAGGGCAAATACAAAAAGAGAACCTTAGGAAAGAAAATATGATAATAAATACCAAGTCTTCGGAAATAGATTTAGTTACGGAGATTGATGAACTTTCTGAGAAGGTTTTGATTAATGCTATTAGAGAGAAATACCCGGAACACAGTATTCTTTCCGAGGAATCAGGAGAACATAAAAGCGTAAACTCAGAGTACCTGTGGATTATAGATCCTTTAGACGGGACGACCAACTATGCTCAGGGGTTACCCATCTTCGCTATTTCGATAGCACTCCAATATCAAAGAGAAACAGTACTTGGGGTAGTCTATGTACCAATGCTTGATCTTCTTTTTGAAGCGATCCGCGGGCAAAAAGCTTTTCTAAATGGTAAGAGAATAGAAGTAGCTGGAAAACAAAATCTAAAAGAGAGCTTGCTTTCAACTGGTTTCCCCTATGATCAGCAGAGTAACCATGATAACAATACAAACTACTTTGCTTATTTTGTCCCCAGAGCAAGAGGGCTAAGGCGTTTAGGATCTGCAGCTTATGATTTGGCCAATATTGCGGCCGGAGTTCTTGATGGTTACTGGGAACTGAACCTGAGCATCTGGGATGTAGCGGCAGGAATTTTATTAGTTGAAGAAGCGGGCGGAAAGGTTATCATGCTGGATGATAAAAGAGGAGTATCCCTAATAGCTGGGAACACAAATATAGCTGAACAAATACACAGGGCAATTACAGAGCTTAATGAAGAATAAATAAGTAGACGTAAGCCAATAGAAAAAAGCCCTTGCAGGCTTTTTAAACAAAGATTCCTTTTACATTAAATGCCGGTCCAAAGAGAGGCAGGTTAGATTTCAAGTCTATTTCTAAGCTATCGGATGTTTCTAGGAGCTTGTGAATAAAAACAGTAATTCCCTCATGCTCATACTTAAGATAATCTTGCTCATTTTCAGATTTTGAACTTGCCCCTGACCAGAGGCTTTTATAAGTTCCTGCTCAACTGGCACAAGCTACATAACTTATGGTAAAAATGTTTCCTTTTTTATGAATGATGTTTTTGGCTTTCTCCGTGATGATTAACTTCAACTAATGCTCACCTCCTTATACCCCTATTGGGTATACAACTATTATACTATTTATATAGTTTTAGTTCAAATAATGTGAATAGATTAAAAAAAATTTTAATAATTTTCTTCCTGTAACAACTTGGATACATTACATTTTCACTAAGGAAAAGGTAATATCCTGTAAATCATACCAAGATTATAAACAGGAGAATAATAATAGATAGCGAAATAAATAAAGAACCTTAGTAAAGAGAGTAGTTATTAGAAATGTAGTGAGAAAAATGAATAGCTATGAAAAAGAAATTCTAAAAGAAATATACACATGGCAAAAAAAAATGAAACGCAGGCCGACGTTGGTCGATAGAGTATCCAAGAATATTCAAAACAAAGTGAATGATCTTATTCCTCATAAAGCTCATGAAGTTATAACTATAGCTATCAAAAATATGATTAAAGCAGTAGTAACCGGCTCAGAATTTATCACAGGTAAACCTCATGAGAAACAATCTTTAGAGCAACGGGACAAGAAAGCGAAGGAAAGATTAGTTTTATATCAAAGGACTGCAAGTTTAGAAGGGGCAGGCACTGGAGCGGGAGGTATTCTTTTAGGGATTGCGGATTTTCCTCTCCTGCTTAGCATAAAAATGCGGTTCTTATTTGATATCGCCAGTGTTTATGGTTTTGATGTAAGAGATTTAAAAGAAAGAATTTATATCCTGCATCTTTTCCAACTGACCTTTTCCAGCAGACAAAAAAGGGCTTTCGTATACCGAAAGGTTATGGATTGGGACAATTATATATATAAAAATCCTCAATCAATGGATTCCATAGATTGGAGAGTTTTCCAACAAGAATATAGAGATTATCTTGACTTAGCAAAATTATTGCAGTTTATTCCACTTATAGGTGCTGTTTTTGGGGCTTATGCTAACTATAAGCTGTTGGATGAACTAGGTGACACTGCAATTAACTGCTATCGACTGCGCATACTATCAAGAGGTGATAATGATTTATCCATCTAAATTAAAAAAAATAGAAAAGGAAGGTTTAAGAATATGCCACACATTATAGTCAAGCTTTGGCCAGGAAGAAGTGAAGAACAGAAAATAGCATTAACTGAGAAAATATCAGAATCAATGAAAGAAACGATGGGAGTAGAAGATAAGAGTATCTCCATCTCATTTGAAGAGATTCCAAAAGAGAACTGGACAGAAGAAGTGTATAAACCTGATATCATGGCAAAGGAGGATCTATTGTACAAAAAACCAGGGTATAAGCCGTCAGGTGTTTAAGTTGATTAATATAAACTTTATTAGCACTGTAACGTCGAATATTTGTTCTTTACTTAATATAAAGAGTAATTATCTAATAAAAATATTTATAATAATAGTATTATTTTCTTCTCTGATGGTAAGCGGCTGTGCTCAAAACATGGATAATTTACCTGACCAAGCTAAGCCTACAAATAATGTGAAAGATTCTTCAGATATAGCCAAAAATCCTACAGATATGGAAATACTTAGCTTAATGTTCCCCGGGAAGGATTTTGTTCAGGAGAACAAAGGCTTCAGAGATAAGGAGGGTAAACTCTATCTTATCAAGGATATTATTGAAAATTCTTTCGTTGTGGAACGCAATACAGAGAACCT
>LOEZ01000022.1 GCA_001516055.1 Gracilibacter sp. BRH_c7a | reverse complement strand
GCAGGCTTAGACCCTTCTGTTTTTGAATCGGGAAACTTCAAAGCTAGTAAGAACAGGATATCCAAACGGGGATCAAGTTACCTCCGTAAAGCTTTATACCAAGCTACTGTGGCGGGTATCAGCAACCGTCAGGGAGGACCCCTAAATAAGATTCTATATGCGTTTTATTCTAAAAAGCTGGCTGAAGGCAAACCGCCTAAAGCTGCTATTATTGCTACTTCTAACAAACTTGTTAGGATGATTTACGGAATTCTCAGTTCGGGTAAGCCCTACTCATTGAATCAATAATTCTCTTTTACTTAGAATAACCCTTTATTCATAGATGATTTTAAAAAGTCTATATGTATAGGCTTATTTTGCTATACTCTTTCTCTTTATGATCTTTCCTTATGAAAGTTTTTCTTGACATGTATTAGCTGGTTTATATACAGTGCCGGCAAATTCAGCCCCTAAGTATCCCCCTTGTGGATACTTAGGGGTTCGGCTATCTTCATCTTAAGCTTCTTAATCTGATCTTTTCCCAATAATTTCGGCCATACTTACCTTATATACCAAAACTGTTTTTAACTCCTCATCAGTAAATTGGTATTGCTCTTCACTAGTTTTATAATGATTTACTATCTGAGATAAACCATATCGCTTCTCATTCAGGTCATTTATTAACTCCGCCATTCCATGAATAACTACTGTTAGATATCCTGCTCCCCATCCGCATGGTTTTTCATCTTCGATAATTTCGATGTCTTGTTCAAACTCAATACAAACATAGTTATTCTTCTTCAGAATATCAACCTTTTGTCCACTCGTGGCGGAATGAAAAAATATATAATTTCCATCAAAACCAAAGTTAAGTGGAATTACATACGGCCGATCATCTTTAACCATCCCTACTCTGCAAACGATCGCATTATTTATGACGCCATGTAATATCTCTTTGTCGAAAACCTGTTTATCCTTTCTTCTCATAATTTTCTCCCCAATATAATGAAATTTAGACCCAGGCATTGTATATAACGTCCTGAGTGTTTGCGACGCGCCCCAACCCGCATTCATTTGGCAAAGTGTCGCAAACACTCTGTTATATGCAGTTCCACACTTCTTGGCTCAGAGGCCGCCATGGACGGCGGCCCCTTGAAATAATTAGAGTGTCCATGCCATAAAGCTCGATTCTACCCTCTGAAAGCCAAACTTCTCGTATAGACTATGAGCATCTCTGGTTGCCAAGATACCTCTGATGTATTTAAACTCATCAGTTTCCATTATGCAGTTGACGAGTTTCTTGCCAAGTCCTTTTTTCCTATGTTGCTCATGAATATATACATCGCAAATCCAAAATACCGTTGCATAGTCGGTCACAACCCTCGCAAATCCTACTAACTCGTCTTGATGATATACTCCATAACAAAATGAATTCTCAATAGATTTCTCGATTTGTTCTACCGTTCTGTCGGCTGCCCAGTAGCTCTTTGAAAGAAACTCTCTTACGCGATTGGCCGGTACTAAGGATTTGTCTGTATCAATGGTATATTCTCCAAATTCCCACTTCATCTTTGCTCCTCCAACCTAAACTTTTCCGCGCAGGACGCGCGGCAATTCTGTGGCATTGCATATAACGTTCAGGGATTCCCGCAGTGCCTCAACCACATTCATATTGACAAAGTTGCGGGAAGGCCGTGTTATATGCAGTGCCACACTTCTTGCTCAGAGGCCGCCATGGACGGCGGCCCCTTGAACCCTTTACATGATCTAAACTTTGAATAAAATACGTATTCAATGCAACCAATGATCATGCTCATAACCTACCGATAAATTGGAATTTATTGATATTATCTGGAAACAAAAATAAATTTATCAGATCCTACACCTCTTTGAAAAAGCGTGATGCATTCCTAAATATATTTAATAATCTTCCGATACAACCCGTTTAGTCTCGGCTGGCACATACTACCCAAGGCATCTAAGCCAATATTTTCACGAACATCCCTATCTTCAACTTCAAATAGTCTATGAAAATCATCCTCTGCTCCGACATAGACTGATTTATCATAATTCAAAAAATCCGGATTATCTCTAAACTGATCGCCAGTGATATCTATAATAGTCTGATTATCAGCCAATAACCATGCATGAGACTGAGAGTTTTCAAATGAACCATCTCTATACGTACCACAGACATAATATGTTCTGATACCGTTTTCCAACAAAAACTGAGCTAACAAATCACTAGCATCACCACAGCATCCACGCGGGAATTTGTAAAATGAAAAGTCCTTATCAAACTCCCCTTCATCCCTAGCTACATCCATAGCATCTCGAAATTGATTGACCAATCGTTTAATATCCTTCATCAATATCCTCCGACAAATTCCTGTTTATCTGTATGTTATATAAATAGATGCAATCACAATAGCCTACCAAAATGAAATAGCTACAAAGTAATCTCCATAACCCGCACATGGACGTGCGGCATTTTGTGGCATTGCATATAACGTTCAGCCGTTCCCGACGCGCCCTAACTGCATTCATCATCCTCTTAGTGTCGGGAAATCCGTGTTATGTGCAGTTGGCTCCCCCAGATTTACACTATCAACACATATTAATTTTCTAGTAATTCCGATACAGTTTTAAAAGTATAGCCCTGTTGTCTAAGCCCTGTAACTATCCCCTCTATTGACTTCACTGATTCATTCCTGCTTTCGAACATAACGTGAAGAAGAATAATTGAACCCGGTTTAGTATTTTCTAAAACGTATTTCGTAATGTTTTCGGAGCTATTGGCCACTTCCGGATACGATTCCGGTTCTAAATCCCACATTATAGTTTTCCGATTATGTTGCTTTAGATAATAAGGAAGCATAAATAACTTTTTTCCATAGGGAGGCCTAAAATGGATGTCTCCATGATAACCGGCTTCTTTAATCAGTGAATCAGTTTTCTCGATTTCATGTTGCACGAAGTCAATAGATTTCAAAACCATTCGATCATGAGAGTAGGTATGGTTTCCTAGCTCGTGGCCTGCAACAACAATCTTTTTCCCCTCGATCATATTCTCTTCTAGGTCGCCTCCAATTACGAAAAAGGTTGCTTTTAGGTTTAGGTCGCTGAGAATGGATAGAATTTCGTCCGTCTTTTTCGTAGGTCCATCGTCAAAAGTTAGTGCCACTACTTTTTCAGTTGTATCGACTCTATAGTAAATATCTCCAAAAAACTGAAATGTTCTAGATTTTGAAACATTTCATAGCAACACCGCGCTAATTAGGATTGCTATTAGAACTGAAAATACCAATAAGAACTTTTTCATATATGACTCCTTAAATTATTCTTGAAATAGCCAATTGCACATAACGTCCTGGGGAGTCCCGCAGCGTCCCAACCACATTCATCATCCTCAAGTTGCGGGACTCCCCTGTTATCGGAAGGATGAGGCCACCCGGAGCCAGAGTGCGACAGGACGTCGCACCCTACAAACCTTGCTAAAACACTACATCTTTATATGCAGGATCTTGGATACTAATCCTCATTCTACTAATTTTGCTTCCGCCAGTAAGTTGAATCAGTACGTTATCTTTTGTAAAAATATTATCACTCGACTCTTTAAATCCATACTTTTCTAAGACACTTAAAGCTGAATCGTAATTATCGCCTATTCTAATTCCTAGGATACTATGCGAAGAATTCTCAGTATCTATAGACGATACTTTATCTTTGAATAAACCAATAGAAGAAGTCATAACAAAAATCTTTTCTTTGCTGAATCTCCATCCATTACCACCCATGCCAGGTACAAACTCGCCATTTTCTTCGAAGGAGCTGTTTAGTTCCTCCTCTGTCATAAGTAATTTAACTCCTGATATAGAAATCTCTCTATTATAATAATAAGCCTCAATGACAGGGTAGTACTTGTATAGTAATAAAGATGAAATAACGATAATTAGAAAACTTATTGAGATAATAATATACTTAATTCTTTTCACTTGTATACCCTCAAAATATTAGCTTTCTTATATAATCCGCCGCAGGACGCGGCGGCCCCGCCTCATCTTTCCGATAACGTCTCGAGTATTGCCGAAGCGTCCCAACCACATTCATATTTGCAAAGTTTTGGCAATACTCTGTTATCGGATGGATGAGGCCCCCCCGAAGCCAGAGTGCGACAGGACGTCGCACCCTAATCTTAATTAATCCTTTCAGGCAAAAAGATTAATCTACTCATTTTTATATTTAAAATAATCTTTAACAGATACGCCTCTTTTCAAAAGATTCTTATATGATCGCTGTAAAGCAGTTATCCAACCTGTCTAATCCAATCTCTAACGATACTTTCTATTCTTTCTATTTCAATTTGAGGTAGGACTGCTGTATGCATTATAATATTTCTTGACATTTCAAGATCATTAAATCGTGCGGATATCCATGCTTGATCTGGAAACAAATCAGAAAAATCCTCCCAATTATTAATGATTATTTGCCCTAAATTACCGAACATTGTATATCCAATTAGTGAGTCCGAACGTTGAGCATGATACCTATTTGTTTCTTCTTTTTCTTTTAATTTTTCTACAGATTGTTGGATTTTTGCGGGGACACATTTTTCCCACCAATCGATACCTTTTCTCTCAGCCAGCCTATCTACAATAAGCTCCCGAACAGAGTTTTCAATACAAAAAAAAGCAGTATATACTGAAGCCATTTTGTTTGCCTCATACATAATTCTGGGGCTAAAATTAGTTTCCTCGATTCTTTTAATTGGCTCAATTCTTTTTCCGATTCTGACTGGAATTCCATCATCTTCAAGCCTATCAAAAGAGTCTTCTAGTAAAAAGGCATTAAAAATAAATTTTTTCATCTGTTCTATACTCATTTCAAACCTCACAAATTTAAATTTTCTTTCAAACTTTTAAATATTGCATTATAAACCGAAATATCAGTTGTCGCTGGTAAGTGAATCTGAATATTATAATGAAATTGAGATTCTAATGGTTTTTTCGGAGTCTCTCTTTTTGTTTCTTTTTCATTATTTGTTTCGGGTACAGATTTTTCAGGCTGCTCTATGTGCAAAATTTTATTATCAAACTTTGCAATACCTACCAATGTTTTAAAAGTGGCAAAATATCTATTTACAGTCTTTTCATCTTTACCAGTAATTCGGCTAAATGCACCTTTTATTTCATCATCAGATAATTTATGTATATTTGTATTAATCGAATATAACTCTGAATAAGCTTCTCTAATTTTTTCACCTAGAACGTATGCATGATCAGTAGGATCCTTTAAACGAGAATAAAATTCCGTAGGTGTACCATCCTCTGTTAGAAAGTCTAATCTTTTTAATAGAGGTATTATTGCTCTATCATTTGAGCTTGCAAATCCCATTTGTTTTAATAATTGATGGGTAAACTTATTTGGTTTAGCTGCATGTTTTATACTCTCTAAAATTGGACCTATTTTGTTGTTAGAAATCATGTAAGGGTAATCAACTTGCATTAGATACACTCCTTTATATTTAGCTTATAAAAATATTAAATAACTAATAAATATCCGCCGCAGGACGCGGCGGTTCCGCCTCATCTTTCCGATAACGTCTGGGCATTACCGCAGCGTCCCAACCACATTCATATTGACAAAGTTGCGGTAATGCCTTGTTATGTGTAGTATCCGTGCTTCGAAGTTTAGCTACTAATTCCATACATATCCAGTAAAACCTTCTATATTCTAAAAAATGGGCATAATACTTATTGAAACAAACTTATCGGAGGTGGTATTATATGGATAAGAAAAGTAATCGTGAGGAGACGGATAAAATGCCAATACCTCAAAAAAAAGAGGAAACTACCTTCGCTGACTTTGTAAGACAAAACAAAGAGACCCTTTATAAAATAGCGAAATCAAACACTGTAGTTAACGAATCTGGCCTTACAGTAATCCCAAAAGACGATCCTTGGCGAGATGAAACAGAATGGGATGAAATGTACGAAGATCTTAAAAAGAAATGATTATTAACAATGGTGATGTTTGGTTTGCAAAGTTTCCTCTTGAAGAAGATAGTAATGAATTTTCCTCTCGACCAGTTATAATTCTTGACATAGAAAACCTTATAGTCTTGGTGGTAAAAGTAACTAAAACACCACCTCGGTCTAATGACAAATTCAATATTCCAATACACTACTGGCAATATGCAAACCTAAGATTCAAATCTACTGCACGAGTATCAAAGACACAAATTTTAGATCACTCTCAGCTATTGTTTAAGATAGGAATACTTCATCCTAAGGATTTTGCAAATATTCAAGATTCATACATTCAATATATTACTACTTCAGGATAACTAAAGTTTAAGGCTCCAAATGGATGCCTTATTTTTTATTTTCCAGACCTGCTATGCAGCTCCGAAAACGGATATTACACATAACGTTTCGTGAATTCCCGACGCGTCCCAATCGCTTGCATCATCCTCTAAGTGTAGGGAATTCGCTGTTAGCTGGAGTCGGACGACCCCAGACTCAGTGTCAGCCACGGACGGCTGACCCTTAAAATGTTATGTACTATCGTTAAACACTTAGACTCTTTTTTCATCAATCAACACATTTTCTGCTTCAACAAACAACTCGCTTAAATTATCAAGTAATACGTGCATCTCAAAACCCTTATCTGTCAGATATATTTCATCATAACCCCACCACCTGCCTAATAGTTCATTAGGTATTGTTAAGGTTTGTACGTTGATGAATGTGAATTTTATTCCTCTATCGAGTGTGATTGCAAATGTATTATCGTTACCAACTTTGAATCCGGTGATCCCTGCATCATGTAAATCATATTCACTTATTTTTTGAACATTGTGAGGTAGGTATTCTTTAATGGAATTATAGAAATTGCGATAATCTCTAATGACTAATTTCGTTTTGTTGATAATTTCTTCTCGTTCTTCCTTTGTTGCTATTAAACCTATTGAAGTCATTTGTATGTACCATTCCTTGGTGAAATATCTCAGAAGATTCACCTTCCTATACAAATCATTCTAAATAATAATACGAGCAATAGGAATTATGATACTAAACCTTTTTATTCTAACGTTCCTGACTAGAAAAATTCGCGCCATGGACGGCGCGACTACAGTCCGATTTCAGCTAACGTCCCGTGAATTTGCGTAGCGTCTTTCCGCATTCATCTATGTAAAGTTACGCAAATTCACTGTTATCGGATGGATGAGGCCCCCCGAAGCCAGAGTGCGACAGGACGTCGCACCCTTATGTTCCTAATAGATCATTCTTATATTCTTTTAAAGCATTTTTAGCTTCCTTATCACAAAGTTTCAATAATTTATTTTGCAAGGTATCACTTCCTATATCCGTACTTGCATAAAACAAATGAAAATTGTCTGGTAAATAGAAATCTTCATAAATAGGTTTAGTTCTCTCGTTAAAAGAATTAATATTACCTAAATCGCTATCTATGATCACAGCTATATTAGGTGTTATATCAAAATATTTAATATTATGAAGCCTAATGTTTTCTATTACATGAGCGTACATTAGATTTTCAGGGTGTTCTATCGTTGTTGCATCCCACTCAAGAATATCAGCAATCTGTTGATAATTATAAGTATTGTCATCTTGTTTAGACATTTTTGAAAATATCATAACTGAAGTAAAAGCAATTTTTGTATCATTAATTAATTCATAGCTTGTATCAATTGCCACAATAACATCATATTTAGTTAGCTCAAGATTTACATCTTCAATATATCGATTATTCAATATAGGTTGACTAAAGACGATTTTATCATTCTTATTTTCTCTTTCTCTATATTCTTCAATTTCATACATCGTAGTCTTTATCTCATTCTTATTTTCATCATACATTTTCAAACCAAACTTAGTTGTTGCGTCTGAATAAAATCTAAATTGCACTCTTTGGAAAGGAACATTATCAACTTTGAATTTAATTCTCTGATATTGATCTGTTTTTATTTTCTTACCACAGCAGTTTATGTATTTTCTTCCGCTTCCACAATTACATAAATCGGTTATATTTTCATTCATGATTTCACCCCCTATTAATCCGCCGCAGGACGCGGCGGCCCCGCCTCATCTTTCCGATAACGTGTCGCTAATTGCCGAAGCGTCATATTACATGCATATATTCTAAGTTTTGGCAATTAGCTGTTATCTGCAGCCCGTCGGAATAGCTTAATATGACCGTCCTTTCAAGCCTATATAAAACAAACCTGGATAATGATATTTCCCAACATTCCCGTAACTAATGACAAAACACTTCCATAAATTCCGCTAACTTCGAATGAGATGTTACTATTACACCCTTTTTATCTATTAGTGAGTCAATAGAAACATTATAATTTTTATATACAAGGACTGGATGAATAGAATTAAAGTCAAATTGTAAATATTTCTTGATCTTTGTTTGTTTTTGTTCAATTTCTTCGACTTTAAGCATTATATTATTTATAAACCTTATACAGTCACTTAAATCTTGCCTACAAGCTGCTGCAGAAAAACTGTAGTAAACATCTTTACACTCAAATAATAACAAAGACTCTTCGGTTACGGCTAATAGATCAATCTCTCTTTCTAAATAGATAGTAATTTCTTGATTCTCTAGTTTCTGTACATTGGTTAAGATTAACTTAGTATACGGCTTGAGAATTTTTTCAACCTCTTTAACAAATTTATTCTTTATTTTTTTATCAATTATTCTAGAATTGTATTTTTGACACTCAGGAATTAAATTGTATAGTAATTTTTTTCTCAAGAGCATATAAGAATGTAAAAGCAATGGATATGAAAATAGAAATGCTTCTACATCAGTAAAAATATTCACCTGTAAAAAAGGAAACTCAAATATTCTTTTTTCGTGTTTATCAAATGATTTGTAAATAAATTCAGAACTAGACGGCCTTGAAATAATCATATAGTTTAGTAAATTCTCTGCCTCTTTATAACTACATTCGCCGTCTTGAGAAATTATACTTAATAAAGAAGGCCTATCTATTAAATTGCAAACAAATTTATCTTTAAAGCTTCTGCCTGTATTTTCTAGCATATTTTCAACTGTTAGAAGATTAAAGCCATTAACTTTAGCAAAGTTGTTCTCAAGTATTGCGATCGTATCCTCAACAATAAAATCTTCACTACTTTCCTCAAGGAGATTTGTAGAATAGTTTTTCATTATTTTCATATAATCATCATTAAACAAAATACTATAATTTCTAATTTCTATTGCTATTTCATTTATTGTATTACTTGTAACTAATTCTCTTTCTGATATTAATCGAATTAACGCTCCCGCTAGAAAAAAAAATTCAAAGATGTCTTTTATCTCGGCAGTATATGTATCTGAACTTTCCGAGTATACAATCATATTAATCAAATATTGAATTGTAGCTTTATCTAAAGCTTTCAATGAGTCAATTTCGGGAAGAAAATTTGAATTTTCCTTTACTACTTCTAATATCTTTATCTCAGAATCCATGATATTATTAAAATCTTCAATTCTCATTTCTTTTTTTAATAACTGAGTTATTCTTCCATGGAATTCAGCAAAATAAGCTGCAAGAGAATAATATACAAAGAGCAATTGTAACTTATTAGTTACTTTTAATCTCTGAGTTACCTTATTTGAAATTTCTGTTATAAGTAAGTTATATAGTTTTACGATATCTTGTCTTTTTATAAGTACCGTATTATTTATATTCAGATTATAGAGTACTTCTGCAACTTCCACATAGTAAAACTTTGAAGTCAAATCATCAGGAAGAATTGGCTTGTTAATTTTAATAGGAAGAATATGTTGTAATCTTGATAAAAATAACTGCTGATAAGCAAGAACTATTTTATTAAGATCCATTGAAAGGTAATCTATTTCAGTTGACATATTGTTTTTCCTCTCAACTCCAAAGGTCTAATCTAATTCTATTCTTATTATATATGCAGAAGAATATTATAATTTCTAGGGTTGCAGATAACGTTCAGCAGTTCCCGCAGCGTCCTAACCGCATGCATCTATGTAAAGTTGCGGGAAATGCGTGTTACCTGAAGTATCCGTCTTATAAGACCGGCATGCAAATCCCCTATATTCTTACATAATTCTCTAACTATGCGATTATTACCTTCTAAGTTGGTAAAAATAGACATATAGTATTGAAACGAGTTCAGGAGGGTGATAGTATATGGTTAAGGATGATAACTTCCCTAAAGGAGAGAAAGAAATGAGTGTACCAGAAAAAGATATTACATTACGCAATCGTACTCTATGGGAAATTGCGGAAAAGAATACAAAACGAAATTCCGATGGACTAACTGTGTCTTCAAAAGATTGTCCGTACAGAGAAGAACCGCAGTGGGAAAAAACAGTAATTAAATCTGAAAAGTAATGAATTATCGAATTGGTGAAATATGGTACGCCAAATATCCTTTAGAAGAGAATCTATCTCAATATATCGAAAGACCCGTGATAATTGCAGATATAAATTTACCAAATTTAGTTGTCATCAAAGTAACGAGTCATGATCCCAGAAAAATTGATCCTTATGATGTCCCAATCATACGCTATAAAGAAGCTGGCCTAAAATATCCGTCTACAGCTAGAATATCAAAAACGGTAATAATTAATGAAAATCAGATTGACAATAAAAAAGGTGTATTGCATTCTATAGATTACAAAAAAGTATTTGATACATTGAATCTATTCCTTGATAACTGAGAACCTCCATGGTGGGGGTTCTTTATTCATCTACAAAGAAAAGCTTCCAGAAAACCACCAAAAAGCAATACCTTTCATAAAGAATGGTTCCAAACCAAAACCCATAAGGAATACCCAGGAACGGATATTTCAGGTAACGGTCAGCAGTTCCCGCAGCGTCCTAACCACATTCATCTATGTAAAGTTGAGGGAAATGCGTGTTAGCTGATGCGGAGACTCCCCAAATAGAGTACTTCAAAGAAATACCAGGCTGACTGCTTTCACAATAACTGGCCTTCTAATAAAATAGAGTACCCCGAAGGCTCTGCCGCCCCAGTGACTGCTCCAAACCAAATACGTTAAGATTTGTAGTAAGTAAATAAGAGTGCACTAGCCTTGGCCGTAAATAAGTTATCACCTCAACACCCGCCCAAGCGGAATCAGGATTACATCAACCCAGTTTCAGCTAACGTCCTGCGAATTTGCGAAGTCTGGTTATTACATTCATATTCTCTCAGATTTAGCAAATTCGCTGTTCTACGACGTATCGTGCCCCGTGATTGAGACAGCGCCCGGATGGCGCTGCCTTAAATATTCCCCAGGTAAAATCACAAAATAAAATGATGATCAGTCAGCTAACGTCCAGACTCTATATTTCCCTGTATATTGAACACTTGTAATTACTAGCCGATCACTAGTATTTGAAAAGACATATCCTGCTCCCATTTGCTCAACAAATTCCCAACCTTCTTTATTCATTAAATCAATTAGTGGAGTATCTCCGGCGCTAGTTTTAGTTAAATATCGTTGAGGGTTCTCCGATATTTGGATAATCTTATCATCGCTCGTGCTTAATTCTACTATTCCTTTCAAAATAGGTACTGGGTTTCCTTCTTGAAATAAAACTGGAGATATCTTTATTAATCCCAATATCAATATAACTGAAAATAGGATTATAATTGGTCTTCTAATAACTACTACCTCCATTCCCCTATTCATATACATATTTCTTATTTCTCAAAGAATATTACAAATTATCTCTTCATCCGCGCCAAGGATGGCGCGGCCTTTGCACGATATGTCGTAGAACGTCCCGAGGGTTTGCGACGTCAGGGTTACTACCTTCATATTTTCTCCGATGTTGCTAACCCTCTGTTATCTGCTGTTCACATAGACCCGTAATGCAATCATTAAAAAGCCGACTTTATCGAGTCATCCCTTAGCCATTAGTATCTTGCAATTACTTTTTTCAATTTAGTTCCTAATGTTGTTTCTAGTAGTTCCAATTTCGACTGGTCTATCTCCATTGTTGGATTGGTAGCCTCAATAATAAACTG
>LOEZ01000021.1 GCA_001516055.1 Gracilibacter sp. BRH_c7a | reverse complement strand
TACTGCTCCTACGATATCAATTATCGCATCCTTGGCCCCCACTTCATGAAAATGAATATGGTCAAGTGTGGTCTGATGAACCTTCGCTTCAGCCTCTGCTAATCGAGTAAAGACTTGAATACTTCTTTCCTTAACTACTTCCGGCAGCGTGCTTTCATTAATAATTTTAGTTATATCCTGAAGGTTGCGGTGAGCATGTTCTTCTTCTATTAATACATGGACCTTGGTAGCACTGATACCTTGTTTCTTTACTTTTTCGATTCGGAGTTGATAACCACTTACAGGGAGTTTTGCTAAATCCGCTTGCCATTGTTCTGTATCTAAACCTGCATCAATCAAAGCACCTAGTATCATATCCCCGCTAATTCCGGCGAAACATTGAAAATAGGCAATTTTCATACCTCAACCTCCCCCAATTTATTAATTAAGCCGGCTAAATATCCTGCTCCAAAACCATTGTCAATATTAACTACTCCAACTCCACTCGCACAACTATTGAGCATGCTGAGTAAAGCTGCTAATCCGCCAAAACTTGCACCATAACCGATACTCGTCGGGACGGCTATCACAGGTTTATCCACCAAACCCCCAACAACACTGGCAAGTGCACCTTCCATTCCGGCTACAACGATTAAGACGCGAGCGGCAAACAATTTATCCTTCTGACTTAACAGCCGATGAATGCCGGCAACGCCCGTATCATAAAGACGTTCCACATGGTTTCCCATTACCTCTGCCGTAATCACTGCTTCTTCGGCTACTGGGAGATCGGAAGTCCCTGCACTCAATACCAAAATGTGACCCCTTCTGGCTTGTTCCCCATGTCGAACGACGATAGCTCGTGACAATTCATGATACTCAGCATGGGGAATCTTAGCGGTCACAGCTTCATACATTTCCCGGTTTGCCCGTGTCGCTAAAATATTGTTGTCTGATTTCTCCACCAACTTTTCCATTATAGCCACAACTTGTTCCGTCGTCTTACCCTCACTATATATAACCTCAGGAAATCCCTGCCGTATCTGGCGGTGGTGATCAATCTTCGCAAAACCAAGATCGTCAAAAGGTAAGCTTCTCAGTTGTTCTATACCGGCATCGACACTTATTTTGTTCTGTTGGATTCCATCAAGAAGTTGTCGTAGTCTTTTTTCATTCATAATTCTGTTTCCTTTTTATTCAGTAAAGTTTCATTCATGCTTCCTGTTCGGTAACCTTGCAAATCTAACGTGATATAGGTATAGCCACAACCTTTTAACTTCTTAACAACTTCATCACCTTTTTCAATTAGAAGGGAAAATTGATCCTTATTAATCTCAATTCGAGCAGTTTCTCCATGATGCCTTAAACGAAATTGCCGGAAACCAAGATCACGCAACAAGCCTTCTCCTCTATCTACTTGAGCCAGCTTCTCTTTCGTAATTTTAGTTCCATATGGAAAGCGAGAGCTTAAACAGGCAAAAGAAGGTTTGTTCCATGTCGGAAGCTCCATTTCTTTAGAAAGAAACCGGATATCCTCTTTACCCAAGCCGGCTTCTTTAAGCGGACTTCTGACTCCTAATTCTTCCGCAGCCGTCATTCCCGGCCGATGATCCTGTAAATCATCAAAGTTTGATCCGTCTATAACAAAAGCAACTCCTTCATGTTTCGCCACGGCTAATAATTTAGAAAAAAGTTCGCTTTTACAGAAATAACAGCGATTAGGCGGGTTGTCGGCAAATCCTTCAATATCCAATTCTTCAGATTCAATTAAAAGGTGGTTCACTCCTAAATCTTTAGCTAGTCTTTTTGCTTCTGCCTTTTCTTGAGCAGGATAGGTTGAAGAAGTGGCGGTAACAGCTATAGCCTTATACCCTAGTACATTCTGTGCAACTTTAACTAGAAATGTACTGTCAACCCCTCCGGAAAAAGCAATAACCACACTTCCCATTTCTTGCAGAATATTACGCAGTTTCTCCAGTTTAGCCCTTCTCTCCTGGAGCATATGAATTACCTCCTAATCATAAACAATATTCTTGATTCAGGTGAGTTTTTACCCTATCTGAATCTTAGAAGATGTTATCCAGAAGCTTAGCACCTCTTATCTCCCACTTAAGAAGTGGGAGTCTTAGAGGCGGTTAGCTATCGGATAAAATATTTTTGTTGTTTTATTCCTTAATCTTAGCCAGCCAAATCAGTTCTGGCCTGCCAAACAAACGTTATCAAATTTATCCATCATTGTCGCATCCCGTTTTGATAAAGAAGAAAAGATTACCCTTATTTTCTTTTCAAGTTAGGCTCTTCTGCTTAATTCATAGGCAACGTCAACAATCATATCTTCCTGGCCTCCTACGGTTTTCAAACGACCCATTTCAATGAGAATATCACGCACATCCACCTTGAACTTTTCTGCCGCACGCATAGAGTGAAGCAGAAAACTACCATAGACGCCGGCATATCCAATACTTAAAGCTGCCTTATCAACTGTTTGAGGTCGCCTCATCTTGGGAGCAACAATATCTTCGGCCACGTCCATTATTTTATATAAATCAACTCCTGTCTCATAACCGGCTTTCGCCAACACTGCAACCAAGATCTCTGTCTGGGAATTCCCTGAACCTGCTCCAAGACCTCTCGCTGTACCGTCGACATAATCTGCTCCTGCTTCAATAGCAGTTAGTGTATTGCCAATAGCTAATCCCATACTATTATGTCCATGGAACCCAAGGGGAACGCTAATTGCAGTTTTAACAGCTTCTAATCTTTCTTTAACATCTAAAGGGAGCATTGCTCCAGCTGAATCAGTTATATAAACAGCATCCGCACCATAACTTTCAAATAGTTTGGCCTGCTCAACCAGTTTCACCGCCGGAATCATGTGACTCATCATGAGGAAGCCAATTGCTTCCATCCCTAATTCTTTGGCAATCTTAATATGCTGTTCCCCGATATCAGCTTCTGTACAGTGGGTTGCAATTCGGGCAACTTTAACTCCATATTTTGCAGCCATCTCCAAATCATGGGCAATTCCAATTCCTGGTAATAAGAGTACGTCTAATTTGGCATTCTTAAGGGCTTGAGATACTGCCTTTAAATAGTCTTCGTCACTAGCAGCTGCAAAGCCATAGTTATAACTCGAACCTCCCAAGCCATCTCCATGACTCACTTCGATTGTATCGATTCCAGCTTCATCCAATCCCGCTGCTATTTCTGCCATATCGTCCGGTGTAAATTGGTGGCTTACAGCATGCATTCCGTCGCGTAATGTAGAGTCAATAATTCTTATTTTCTTAGCCATTTTAGCTTACCTCCCCGACTGTTGCTCATTTAATAGTTTTCTTGCCATTTCCTCGGCAAAAGCTACCGCTGCTGCAGTGATGATGTCCAAATTTCCAGAATACTTCGGAAGGTAGGCTCCCTCGCCTTCCACTTCGATTACTGTAGTTACCTTGTCTCCATCTATGATAGGCGGAACTTTTAGGCGGTAACCAGGTACATATTTTTGAATTTTCTTAACCCTATTGCTTATTGCTTCAATGATTGCCTCTTCATTTGGATTCGCTACCTTGCAATAAACCGTATTTCGCATCATAATCGGCGGTTCAGCCGGATTAAGAATGATGATTGCCTTGGCTTTATCCGCACCTCCGACATTCATGACTGCCGTAGCAGTGGTTTCCGTAAACTCATCAATATTTTGTCGAGTTCCCGGGCCGGCACTTCGACTGCTAATCGTAGCTACGATTTCACTGTATTTTACATCTGCTGCCTCATTAATGGCATAAACAATAGGAACTGTTGCCTGACCCGCACAGGTAACCATATTAACATTGACCTGATCTAACTGTTCGGCGACCGTGACAGCAGGAACACAATAAGGACCAACTGAAGCAGGAGTCAAATCTATGGCGATTTTTCCATCCTGCTTTAATAGCGGTGCATGTTTTAGATGCGGTTTTGCTCCGGTAGCATCAAATACTATCTTAATTTCTTTATTGCCTAAAATCGCGTTAATTCCCTCTGAACTGGCATTAATACCATGTTCTCGGGCTAAAGCTAACCCTTCAGATTCAGGAATTATGCCCGCAACAGTATCCACCTCAATCAATTCGCTTCTCATTAGTTTAAACATCAAATCCATGCCAATATTACCTGGACCTATAATTGCTGCTTTTATTTTCTTTGTCATTATATACTCACTCCCCTACCATGATTAATCTGCAAATTTCACCTTTACTGAGCCCAATGCACCAAAGTTAGCGACAAAGAGATCATTTCCCGTGACTTCATAAGCTTTAGTTAGAGAACCTGAGAGAATAATCTCTCCTGGTTCTAAAGCAATCTCAAACTCAGCAAGCTTGTTAGCCAACCAGGCCACTGCTAAAGCAGGATGTCCTAATACTGCTGCACCAGCAGCCGTGTCAATAATTTCTCCGTTCTTTTCCAGAGCCATGCCTACATACTTCAGATTGACTTGATCAATCGGGATCAACTGACTGCCTAAAACAATCATCGCACTGGAACCATTATCAGCTACGGTATCTTGAATCTTAATTTTCCAGTCTTTGATGCGGCTGTCAATAATTTCGAAAGCAGGTATAACCCCTTCAGTTGCTTGTAATACTTTGGTTATAGTAACCCCTGGTCCGACAAGTTTTTCTTTAAGTACGAAGGCAATTTCCGCCTCAATTTTCGGTTGTAGCAGTGTTGACCGGGATATTGCATTTTCTTCTGTTCCAACCATATCATCTGTTAAATGACCATAATCCGGTTCAGGGACTCCCAGCATTTGCTGCATGGCTTTGCTGGTTAAGCCCACTTTTTTGCCAATAATCTTCTGACCACGTTCTATTTTCTTATCCACATTCATGAGTTGGATATGGTAAGCATCTTGAATCGTAATTGCAGGATAAGTCACAGTTAATGGCTGGATAATAGCCTTCTTATCTTGACTTGATATCCAGAGCGAGTTCGCAGCAGCTATTATTTCTTCTTTTTTCATAGTTCTTTCCTCCTATCATATTAAGGCCACTTTAATGGTGGTGGAAACCTTTATCCTGTAGTTTGACCCGTAAAACATGAGCAATCATTTGGGCAATTTCTTCTCTATTCTTCCCTTCTCCAAGGGCCTTGAGTAGCTCTTCTAGCGCTAACCTGACTTCATCATTGGGTCCCGGCAAAGATATGATCAAACTGCTCCCCACTTTACCGACTGCAATTCGAACCCCAATCTTCTCATGTCGTCCTTTCCCTTGCTCAAATTTCACGATATAGGGTGTCGCAGCTTGAGGATCAACAAGTAAAACCCCTTCTACCGTACGATCCTTATCTTCTGCCCCAATTCCTCCAGTCGTAATAATTAAACCGTATCCGGAATGAATGGCATCGTTAAGCTTGGCTGCAATAAAGTCTGCCTGATCATCCAGAATTTCTCCCTTCGTCACCTTATATCCTGCTTCTTCCATTCTTTGGGTGATATAAGGGGTGTTTGTATCTGTTATCATCCCTCTTTTCACTTCAAAGCCTGTAGGGAAAACCATGATTCTTTTAGCAATATTCAACTGAATTTCGTTGGTCATTTGTTGGGTCCTGTCTAAAACTTGGACTGCGTCTTCCTCTTCTAAGGAGATAAAACCTAATATTCCCTCAGAATGAATATCAGTTTCCGGACTAAGATTGACCCCGTCAATCTCCGCCAGCCTTTCCAAAAGATAGCGTTTCTTGCCAAAGATTTGTTCCGCTTGCACCGTCTGCTGTAAAATATCCAACGTAATATGATTTTCGCGTACATCGACGACCAGTACTTTCTCCCGGGGAATGTCAAGTACATCCGCAACAATATGAGCTATGGTGGTTAAATTAGCATTCTCTAAGGTCATATTCTCAATCCATAGCTCTGTTTTCTCCAACAAATTTAGTTCCATCCCCATACCCCCTTATCTTAGTTAAGAACGTCCATTTTCATATCAAGAAGCGGAGCATCAACAATTTGAGCACCTATATCGAGAATATCAATGCCTTGTTCTAAATAGTCGGGAATGGAGGTGATTTTTACTCCTCCAGCAAAAGCTACTTGCTTCTGGTTTCTTAAGCCAAGTTCTTCTAAAACTCTATTTGCAACTTTCACATCAGAGATTTCCCCTGTGTCAACCATAAGCACCTGTGCTCCATTAACGGCAGCCTCGACAGTTTCATCTGCTATGCTTTTCATCTCTCCCCGTAATTGAATCACTTTAAAGCTGTCTGTTAATGGTTCCGCACTCTTTAAAGCCTCAGCTATACTTCCAAAAATACGTATATAATTTTTATCTAAATATACAAAAGGCAGATCGAGAATACGGAAAGCTCCCCCCCCAACAACAATTGCTTCACGTACAGACTGTTTCATCTCAAACGGCATCTTTTTCCACGCTCCTGAAACAATTCTAATCTTTCCTTGAGCCAACTTAACTGCTCTATTCATTGCAGTGGCAATCCCCGATGGTTTCATTAAGCTTCCCATAATGATATCTTCTGCAGTAGTTATTTTTTTAGCGTTTCCTTTGAAACGTGCGATAACATTTCCTGGTTCAACCACAGTCCCGTCAGCAGCTAAATATTCAACATTCAACTCAAGGTTTATTAGTTTATCGTAGGCAATTTTGGAGCCGGCAATGATCCCAGCACTTTCAACCGAAATTTGAGCAGCAAAACTTTTATTAATAATCTTGGAAAACAACACATCTCGAATATCTCCTGAAAAGTTTTGGTTCATAAAACCTCCATCAATAACATCATAAGAAAGCTTTTGGCGCAGGCGGTTATTAAGTGCCTGCGCCTACAAGCATTCGAATATTTATTTAGTAAGAATGTAGGTGCCTTTTCTTGCTTATCGGCCAAATGGTTGTAGTAAATTAAATTTCATATTTATTGTTGGTTATTTTTAATACTCTTGAAATCTTGTGATTCGACAAGGAAAGATACAATTACACCGCCTACCAAAGCCCAGAAGGGAGCACTGATATTGAAAATAGTTATCCCACTCATAGCAATGACAAGAGCAAAGAAAGCTCCAACCTTGAATTTCTTGGTGCTAAAGCCTTCATTAAAAGCACTGATGAGCACACCAATCATGGCAAGACCTGCAACAATACCGATAAGACTTTTAGGAAGTCCGGAAACGAAAGCCACTGCGATACTGGCAATTAATCCGAAAGCTCCAAAAAGCACTCCATTGATAACTGTTGCCGCATAGCGCCCTTCTTTCTTATCTCCGGCTTCTTCAGAAGAACAGATTGCAGTCATTGGACCTGCGATGTTGGCATTATGTCCTCCAAAGGCTGAGGTTATCATCCCACCGACTCCGCTTATTATCGTCATCATATTGATAGGAGGTTTATAGCCCTGGCTCATTAAGACTCCAATAGCTTGAGCATTTTCTGCGCCCATAACTAAGACAGCTAATGGAATACCAATGCTAAGGAATGCATTCAAGGTAAACTGAGGAGCTACCAATTGGGGTGCAACAAACGTGTACTCAGCTCCGCCTAAATTCAACCCCCCAACATAAGCAGCAGCTATCATTCCCAAAGCTAAGGCTCCAAGCACAGGTGGAATTTTCTTACTCATTCGCGGTAGAAGTAAGAAACCTGCAAGCGCAGCAAGGCCGATATAAGGAGTACTTTGCGTCGATGTAATAATCCCTGTTCCGAAACGAATCATTGCTCCGGCAATCATCGCCATTACAATCGGAAGCGGCAGCCAGCGCATTACTTTGCCAATCAAACCGGATAAACCAAGAATTAGGACTATTATGCCTGCCATTAAATAAGCACCTGCAGCTTCGTTTAAACTAAATGTACTTAAGGCACTTATCATCATAACTGCACCAGGAATTGAATAGGCTCCGTTAATGGGCATCTTATAATAGAGAGCCAAACCTATGCTAATTATGCCTCCAAAGAAATAAATAGCAAATAACCAGGAAATTGCCTGTTCCGGGGTCAAGCTACCTGTTGACGAAGCACTTAGAACGATTAACGCAGGGCCAGTACACCCAAATACTGCAGCTACCACACCAGCAGTAATTGTTTTAGCATTCAGATGCTTCGGTAAGTCTCTTAATCCGCTGGCAAAACCTGGACCCTTTTCAAAACGTTGATTTTTCGCGGTAATGCTTTGAACCTCTGTTTCTGGGTTCATAAAAATTCCTCCTAAATAAAATTTAACAATGAAGGGCAACCTACAAAATTCGAGAAACTTACTCGATTGTAATTAATTCCGTTGGATATTCGGTGAGAACTACAGGTGATTGTGCGGTCACATGAATCATGTCGGTTACCCTAGCCCCTCCTACATTCTTCTTGAATATTGTCGGAAACATTAGGTCAACTACCATGTTCTCTCTTATGAAATGGTTTCGGGTACGTCCAATAACAGGATAAAATTCTGACTGTCGTAGGCCCATTCCATGACCAATATCATCAATGAAGTAACGTGCATAACCGGCTTTAGCGATAACCTCATAAGCGGCCTTGTAAACTTCTTTGACACTAACTCCTGGTTTTAAAGCTTGGATCGCAGCTTGTTGAGCTTTTAATATTGTTTCATAGATAATTTTTTCTTCCGGATCGACTTTTCCCAAGGCTACTGTGCGACACATTTTGGAACAGTATCCTTGATAGGATGCTCCAAGAAGAATCACAATCGTATTATCTTCTTTTAAAGGAAAATTGCCGGCATATGGATGGGTGAGTAATTTCCTTTCTCCAGAGAGCACCTGCATCCTGAAACTGGCTCCCTCTGAACCGGCCAGCCGCATAGCTCTTTCGGCCTCAGCTAACACTTCAACCTCGAATCTTCCAGGCTTTATTGCCTTTATTGCTGAGTCAATGCCGACTTTCACAATCTCGGCTGCCTTGGTCAAACAGGAAATTTCTTGAGGGTTTTTGATGCTTCGAAGTTCATAGACTTGTTCAGAAACACTATGATATTCCATTCCAGGCAGACTCTTTTGCATGACATCAAAAACATTAAATTCAACGAAATACTTGCCAAAGCCAACTCTAGGTTTAGTCAGTGAGTAATGTTCCCGAATCACTTCTACAAGCTTTAACCCCAAATTACTGTCTGGAAAAACATAGCCGACAATATTATCAATACCTGACTCTTTCTTCAAATGAGCTACATCCAGCCACAGTGTCACTAAAGTTGCTTCTCCTTCTTTGGGGATTAGTAATCCACCACACTCAATCTGGGTATTGCCTGTAAAGTAAATTAAGTTTTCTCGATCAACAAAGAGTGCTAAATCAAGTCCTTGTTGTTGGAGAATTTTCTGAAATGCAGTAATCCTAAGAAGACATTGTTCCTTCATAATTTCTCACATCCTTCACCCAATGATTTGCTATAAACAATGTAGTAAAGCATTGAGTAGTTTTGTTCTTTATTTATTGAGAATACTCGGATCAATGCCTCGTTGCCGCAACCACTTAGGCAACAATTCCTGATCAACTTTCCTATTAACTTCAGGAGCTTTAGCTTTCAAAAGTTCAGCTAAGCTTGGACTGCAATTCATACCGCCTACTGCACCGTCGAAAATTATAAGCTTATCCGTTTTCGTTACTTTATAGGCATAAGCCATTGCCGAATCTAAGTCGCCGGCAATCACCGCATGCTTCATATAGTCTAAATTTTGTGGGTCCCGGTCCATCAAGTCAGCTTGTTCCCTGCCTACAACAACAGTAGGTACATGTTCAGAGAAGAAAGCACTGGGATATCCTCCCCAGGCGTAATTGTGTACAACCATTTTGATAGCCGGATTAACAGGAGGAACATTATCTATTAATGGCCGTCCCGATTT
>LOEZ01000020.1 GCA_001516055.1 Gracilibacter sp. BRH_c7a | reverse complement strand
CAAAAAAACTATATCAAAGAGAAAGAAAAAAGGCAAGATAATATTTTAATTATCTTTGAATTTTTAAATATTTTTTGTCTAAGATTATATAGGTCTGTAAGGAACTTTATATAATCTTCGCATACAATAGGAACAATACGGAAGCATACGATTACTTACATGGTTTCGGCGGAAGACAACCTTAGAGATATCGCTATGATCATGCCCACATGAACGACATTTTTCCATAATATATACCTCTTTTCTGTTTTGTTTTTGTGTTATTGTGTACAAAGTCTATAGCATAATTTTTCATTTCCTATTATTGGCCAATCTGAGTTTTTTTAAACATGTGATTGAAAAAAATACTATGAACTGGCCGCCAATCTATTCCCAGTGTCTATTCTATACAAAATAGCTCTTGTCGTTGTTTCTTAAAACCTATTAGTTCCTTAACACCCAGAGTTTTTAAGATTCCTCTGGCCTCCCAAAGATCCCTGCCTACTACTTTTGCTTCATGAGCGTCAGAACCAAGAGTAAAAGGAATCTCCATTTTTTTCATTTCTTCAAGGAGTTTTATCTCGGGATAAAATTCATTAACCGGCTTATAACGACCATTCGTATTAATCTCCACAACCAAACCGTTATCTTTAATAGCCTCTAAAGCCCGAGCTGCCAAGATTCTGACGTCTGTTTTAGGTCGTGCATTAAAAATTTTAATTAAGTCAAAATGACCCACTATAGAAAATAACCCGCTACATGCAGCTTTTTCCACCAGAGCGAAATATTTGCTATATAGTTCATCACTATCTTGTTGGAAGTGAGCTCTTTCTTCGGATGGGTAATCAAATGCCCAGTCACCTATTTCATGGACAGAACCAATTATATAATCAAACTCAAAAGATTTTATCATTTGACTTAAAGAATATTCTTGTCCTACACTGTACTCCGCTTCAAGCCCTACCCTAACTTGAAGATCCGGATACTCCGAGGCCACTTCCCTAATAAGAGGTAAATCTAATTGATCCCAATAGAGATCATGATCTGCAAATCCGATTTGTCTAATTTTGCTAATTCTGGCCTGTTCAAGATAATCGCGAATATTTTCCCGAGTAGCTAACCGGTCCATATGACCGATTAAATGCACATGAAGATCAATCATATTCCACCTCATTCGTTAAAATTAGAGTAAAGTTAGTAAAGTTAGGGACGGTTCTTTACTTTATATAAAGTTAGGGACAGTTCTTTACCTTAATCAGTCTCTTGAATATTACTATTGGTTTATAAATTTTCAGGACGTGTAGTTGTGATGATATAGGGATGATTATCGTGCTCTGAAAAAGCATAAGTAGTATCTTTGGATTTCATTATCCTCCACATATTACCACTTATTCTAACATCTGTTCTACCTGTAAGAATTCCCTTCTCTATTCTTAAGCAGGAAGGTGCTGCCAAAGAGTAGCTTCCTGCGACATGGTTCTGAGTATGAAGCCCAAGTACAGATAGCACAAGAACTCCATCCTGGATCTCATTGATTTTTTGTGACCAGTTGGTTGAACTTTTGTGGTTTATGATTATTCCACCAGAACCAAGAGGTAAAGCCGTAGGATGAGCCCGCCAACGTTTACCATCCTTGGTATTCAGGTAAGGCGTCAGCAAACGACCTTTATCCACGAGCAGGGTGGTTGTAGCAGGTATACCTTCTGATGTTAAAATGTAGCTCGTCCATTTTTCTGGCCGTAGAGGGTCAATCTCTAAGGATAACTTCTCGTCAAAAAATAATTGTTCCTTGTGAAAATCTTGAGTCTCAAATCTACTCTGATTCTCCAGAACATTCTCTCCTTTAAAATTAGGTATAATAAACTGCTCTATCATTTGATCAACTACCTGAGGTGCCAAAATTACCACTGTATCCTTGGTGATGGGTTGAGATTTATTTTGGAGAAGACTATATCTAGATACGGATTCCTCCCAAAGGTGTTTCCATTCATCAAGTGTTGGGAAGCGCCTTTCAGCAAACCCTTGTGAGATTTGGCTGTCAAAGCTCCAAGAAACTGCATATCTACTTTCCGGAAAATCTGCAGCTATTCCAGTAGAAGTATAGATCAGATTTCGAGTCCATGATGCGAGTAGGCTAGCGTTAGTCAGTGCAATTTCAGGGCGGTCGAAGATAATCTTCTGTTGATGCTCAAAGATTTGTCTATTGTCACCAGTGAAAAGGTTGGATATATCTTTATTTGCAATCTGTACCTGAGGAAGTTTCTCAGGAACGGGTATAAGCATCTCATGATGATCATTATAAGCCGTTAGTCTCCATAGTGAAAGTTGTTTTAACCAATAATCTTCTCTTTCAAAAACATTCTGCACTCTAGCCTTACTACATTTATCATCTTCCCAGATTAGAAATACTTCTCCGCCTTCCCTATTACTATAACTAGGAGGAGTATAAACGCTTCCTGGATTATTGTTTTTAACTCCGATATTGATTCTTTGGCTTTGTGCTAAGGTTATCCTCCACTGCTTAAGCTTGAAGCCTTCTACAGGCTTAATTTGAGCTTGATTCAGAACATCAAGAAGCGTTTCCAGGAGTGATTTATCCATTATTATTCCCTCCTAGTCGGATATTTTCGTTTTTAGTTATAAAAATATACCCACTTGCTCCTCCGCAAGAAGGAACGTGCTGACCTGCTTTACCACATGTTCCAATAGCATCAATTTTCTTTTCGCCCAAACTCATCTTTACAGATTGCAAGACAGAAAGAATCTTGCCACTAAAAATCCCAGGTTGAAATATCGGGAGATTGGGATCGGCCAAATTTACCGCTCCATCGCATTGAAAGACAAAGTCTCCCGTTTTGGGGTTAACCTGGCCTCCTCTATATCCTATCAATACATAATGAAATTCTTCCTCAAGTAAATTTTTCGCTTTTAAAACTTCTCTCAATTTGAGTATTTCATCATGAAGGTTAAGCGTTGCAGGAAGGTGGATTGTCTCAGCAGTTTCCAGCCTTATGTTTGTCATTCTTGGCAAAGGGACAGAACCATAGTATTCAGCTCTGCCTGCCCCTGTCATTTCTATTCCTGCTTTATTAGATGAAAAAATATCTCCTAGTCCGTTTTGTAGAACTCCTTTTTTGACGATTTCAACAGGTTTGCGGATTATTCCATTAGCTGAATAAGGTTGATATGCCCAGTCACCTCTTATGGATTCATCTATTATGTCTATCTCACTCTCTGAGATTATAAGTCCTTTTCTCAACTTACCATTTTCACTCAGAATAGATTCTTCAATTAAATCAGACTCCACAGCATGCCCAAATGCTTCATGAGCTAATCCCTTGGCAAGCCCATAGTCAATAAGCACAGGATAATTACCAGAAATAATTTGAGGAGCACTGCTTACTTTTTGGATAAACTCAGTTTTAGCTTGAGCTTTATAATGAAGATTCTGATCTTGTTGTTCATTTAATAGTATCTCAACATCAACACCACTTCGATTAACTGAAAAACTTTGACTGAATTTTTCTTCCTTAACAGTACCTTGGTGAAGGATTACTGAGCGAGGAATGACAAAGGAAACTAGAGTACCATCCTGTCTAGCAATACACCAAAAATCCTCGATTTGTCTGTAATTTGTTTGCCAAACTACATTTCCCTGGTCTATTTTTATCTCAAGTAGTCGTTGGTGAATCTCCATAGTTATTTCTTGTAACTTGGTTGGAGATATTTCATGAAAACTATATTTGCCTGAACTAGGGATATCTTCCCTCGCCTTGGATGCTAGGAAAATATTAGTATTTAATTCGCAGCCGCTTTTTTCATTTTCTAAGGCCAACTCATATGCCTTGCGGGATAATTGATTCGCAATATTTTGAGTAAGGATATTTGCAGAAGCAAAACCAGATGCACCTTTTCTTGTAAATGCCTGAATTCCCATACCACTTTCATTTGATGTAGAGACATTTTCTATCCGACCACTATTCAGACTGATACTTAATTCGCTTCTCGTCTGAATCCTGACGATTAAGTATCCTAGTTGGAAATTAATCGCTGTGCCCTCTGCTATCTTTCTTATTTCTTGAAAATTCATGTGCTCACTCCCTAAACTGTCCAAAATATTGAGCCTCAATGATATCTCATTATTTTCCATAGAGAATATAAATATTCCTTTTATCTGACATGCTTAGTTACTGTTTGTAGTAATAGGTATTTAACGAATATTTTTATAGAAATAGGACAAAATCTTAATAGTCTCACGTTTTCCAATTTTATCCCCACTCCTCTCTTTTTCTTAACTTGCGACTTTGTCGCAAGTTTTTTTATTTCCCTCGGTCTGTAGATTGGTTCTAATCAATAGAATAAAATAAACCGGCTCTATTTACCGGTCAAAATTTTACAAGGAGTTTTTATAATGATTTTGCCCATTTTTTTAACATTTTCAGGTCTTGCTCTTCTATTATTTGGGCTTAAAACTCTTCGTAATGGGCTGGAAAAATTTGCAGGATCTAACTTTCAGCAAACTCTCATGAAGCTTACATCCACTCTAGGAAAAGGTTTTTTGACTGGGATAGTAGCAACCGGTCTTCTCCAATCCAGCACAGCTCTAACGCTCATGGCAGTATCCTTTGTAGATGCCCAGATAATCAGTTTTAGAAATGCACTAGGTTTAATCTTGGGAAGCAATATAGGAACAACTATAACACCCCAAATATTAGCCTTTCCAATAAAAGAGATAGCTTTATGGCTTATCCTGAACGGCCTCCTCGGGTACGTCATTCTTAAAGGACAAAAAAGATACCTATTTAGTGCTCTAGCAGGGTTAGGGGTTATGCTTCTTTCCCTTTCTATTTTGGAATCCGCTATGATTCCTCTCTCTGAACTTCCACAGGTTCAAAGTTGGTTACAACAAATAGGAAATAATAATTTTTTTGCGGTGCTTGTTGGTACTGTTCTCTCAGCTTTATTGCATTCTTCTAGTGCTACTACAGGTATTGCCATGGTCTTAACCCAAGAAGGCTGGATTACACTGCCAACTGCCTTAGCCCTCTTATTCGGTGCTAATATAGGAACCTGTTTTACAGCTCTTATCGTTTCATTTTTCACTTCTAGAGCAGCCCAAAGGGTAGCTATTTTTCATGTTCTTATAAACATCTTCGGAGTAATAATCTTCTATCCATTTCTAGACCAAATTGCTAATCTGCTCACTCTCCTTGGAGGCAGTTTAAGTCGACAGGTAGCAAATGCCCATACTATTTTTAACGTTGTATCAGCTCTGATAGCTCTCCCGTTGCTCCCTAGTGTTATCCGTTTACTAGAGAAATACTAGATAAAATTCCTTCCACAGAAATTCCCCGTTACCCTCGAATGACTAATGTAAAGAAATGCAAGTATTACTAACGTTTATTGTGTCCATCCCATTTTATTTTTTCAACCTGCACTATACCATTTTCACGGTAGATTTCGAGTTTTTGCACATATTCATCTAAGACAATCAATTCTTTACCCATATAGACTTTTATATTGCCATGACAATATTCAACATTTATTCGGCTATTTTTAGCTGCTCTTATTACTGTAGAACTGATTGAAGGGCCTCCTAACTCCCAGATATAGACATCACCTGTACAGTTAATCTCTCCACCTCGGCAAATACCATAAATTTTAATACTTCCCCCCGCTTTTATAGTAGAATTGTATGTCCCTTTTCGACAAATAAAATCGCCTGCACAAATAATTTCGGAGTTTTGAATATAGTTTGTCTCACAGACAACATTAGCTGGTAGCATATTTCCTTTAGTTTCTAAAAAATGATTTATTACTTTTAAAGCATTCTTAATATGTCTTAGGTCTTCCAGCTGAAGAGGGCCTAGTCCAACCAGGAAATGTTTAAGGGTACGAACCCCAACTTCAAGTTGCTGATCGATAAATTCTGGATCGGCAGGATTGAGCATTTTTTCTAGTTCTTCGCTTTTTGAGGCAAGATTAGGGAATTTTTTTTCTAAGATTACCTTAAGTAAAGGACCTACTTTCGAATCCTTCGAGACGCTTTGTAATTGTTCAACTTGAGAAATACAAATAATAAGGTCTTCATTCACTTCTTGAAGAACTTTACTAAAACGAGAACGATTGACATGTCTTTCGCCGATAATTATCTTACTAGCAACGATATTACCATCTACTTGTACTCCTGCCTCCGCTTTAAGTTTAGCACTGGTAACTGATCCCCTAACTTTTATATTACCCTCAGCATGTACTCGCAGGCCATCATTGACGTTACCCCCAACCAACACGTCTCCGGGGAAATCTATACTTCCAGTTTCTAAACTAACATCTCTTCTAACAATATAAGCATTTTCAACTAAATAGGTAAGATCATTGATGCGTAAGGGAGTTCCGGCACAGGCAGCCTTTACCTCCAAACCGTCTTCAGATAGATAAACATTCTTTTGTAACTTGAATTCAATATTCTTCAGAGGTTCTGTTTCTATGATTTCTCCTAGAATATTCATACCAGGTATACCTTCTTTTCCAGGAATTATCCTGGCTAAGATTTCATCTTTTTGGCAGGTTTTCAGTTTTGAGGCAAAAAAATCTATAGCTTGACTATGGTTCTCTTCTTGTTTAATGGGTTCTCCCACATAATCGATAATTTCAGCAGGTATGGGTTGGACAGGCATTTTAGCTTCTGCCAGAATAATCTCTTTTTCTTTGGTGACAGTTAAGAATTCGGTCCATACGTTCTGTTTTATCCCGCATTTAATCCCTTTTTCCTGTAACTCTATGCTTAAGCTGTCTCCAGTTAATCGTTGCTTAGAATCCGAATCAGACTCCCATCTCAGATGGCTTTCTAGAAAATACTCCTTAGACTTTGGTACTGTTTCTTCCAACATATAGCGTCCGGTTTCTTCTCGTTTAACCTTAGCAATAGCTTTACATCTATCAGGTAGCACTTCAATGCTCCAGATTAAGCTATTGTTTTTTTCTACTGGGTAAAACTCAAAGATATCACCTTTGTTAATAATCTTTTCTTGTAATACTTCTTGACCGTTTAGAATCAGTCGACCGGCAGAGGGAAAGGGAATTATTTTTTCGATATCAGTCCCAAGGTTCATCAAGTATTTTTCGCCATCCCAAGTAACAACATTATCTTCAAATATTTCCATATCATCTACTTCCATCGGGAGATTTCCCTTATGGTCTTTCATATTCCTACCTCCTTTACTTATAGTGGGATCCTCTCAATAATAAATTGGGTATTTATACCATAATCTTCTCTTAACTATGTGTTCTTAGGACTTTAGTCCTATTTGAAATTCTCATATTTACCAAATAATTAGAAAAGTACTATAATTCGATAATGTTAAATTATAGTACTTTCTTATATTCTAATGTTCTATATATCGTTTGTCTAGTCCAATTTCCTGAATAATCCAAATAATTCAAAACTAATATCAATTGTTATATCTATCATAACGCATCGATATTCTCACTATCAATTGGTAATTCATTATCTGGATCTTCATTATTATTTAAGTTATCATCGACAGTATCCCCATTCTCATCCACTGGGGGCTGAGAGGGAATGGTTTCATCAGGGATATCGTTAGATGTATTATCGGATGTGTCCTCGGATGTATCATCTGATGTATTATCGGATGTGTCATCAGTTATATTATCAGTTGACTCATCAGTTGTGTTATCAGTTGACTCATCAGGCTCATGACCAGGTGATCTTACGCCATTTGGATCTTCTTTGTTTCCAGGCACAGTAATATGAGCCTTAATATCCGGATCTAAAAGGTCTATTACCTTGTGATTAACTACCCTGTCGGTGGTTATCCCTAAGAGAAGATTTTGGGAAGTCTGTTTAGCTTGTTCAAGGTTTACCTCCCAATAACTTATTTCGTTAAAATCCAAGAAAATCCCAGGTAAAGTCTGCGATACTACATTAGAGCTGTCGAATGAAACGGCAACTTTGGAAAGCCTTAGAATGTCAGCCACACTTAAGTCTGTTTGGATAGCATCCATAAGTTGTGGTATTAGCTTAGGTAGTTTAGTTAAAGTGTTCACCTGCATCATTTCTTTGGCTACAGCTTTAAGAACATTTTGTTGACGTGCAGTTCTAGAAATATCAGCTAAGGAGTCTCCGCGCCAACGGGCATACTGTAGAGCTTGAGACCCTGTAAGGCGTTGGTCGCCTTGTTTAAGATCTATATAACCGTCGACCTCATCTCCAGTTACCCGATACATATCTTGTTCTACATACATGTCGATGCCACCGAGGGTGTCGATTATGCTCTTGAAACCTTCAAAATTCGTCATAACATACCCATCTAAAGGTATTCCTGTAATCTTCGTAACTTGATTCATTAGCTCGGGTATTCCACTATACATAACAATAGAGTTTATCTTAAGAAAGCGAGAGCCGCGAAACTCGACCCTAGTATCTCTTGGGACGGATAATAATGAGATTATCTTTGTTTCAGGATCTACACTGGCAACAATTAAGGTATCGGCATTAAAGGAATCATCTCCCGGTCTTGTATCCGCTCCCATCAAGAGAAAGCTGACTCTTTTATCAAGTTTCACAGGTGTTTCATCACCACTTATCGGGTTACTGGGGTTACTGGGGTTACTACTGGGATTATTAATATTGCCAGGATCTTTCCCAAAAAACATAAACCCGAAAGCAGCGGTTCCAGTTAAAAAACCAGCAAATAGAACAGCTATTACTATTAAAGTTTTCCTCATATATCTTTTGCTATTGTTTCTCGTTTTTTTCATTAAGTCAGCCACTCCATTGATAGTTTGTATTAAATCATTTTTCCTTTTGTGATAGATATTTTTCCTTCTTGGCCTAGGTATACCCGACCTATAATTGCTGCCTCAACAACTGCACCCTTTAATTCGTTGACCAAAAGTTCGATTTTGCTCTCTGGGACAGAGAAAAGAAGTCCTCCTGAAGTTTGAGCATCACCAAGAATGGTCTTCCAATCCGAATCATAATTTCCATCCAAGTACTCTTTCAAATATTCTAGGTTGGCTAGGGTGCCTCCTGGAACAGAACCACTTGCTAAACAAGACCACGCAGATGAAATAACTGGAACATTATCACAAAAAATCTCAGCATGACAACCACTTGCTTTCATCATTTCATGCAAATGACCCAGCAATCCAAATCCCGTTACATCAGTACAAGCATTAACTCCTATTTCTTGAGCTATCTCCGAAGCTTCCTTATTTAACTTAGACATTATTCTAACGGCCTCAAGTTCGTCCTCTTGGGCTACTATCCCTCTTTTAATCCCGGTGGTAATAATACCTATACCGAGAGGCTTAGTAAGAACTAAATAGTCTTTTGCTCGAGCACCCGAGTTAGACAATATCTTTTCAGGATGAACTATCCCGGTTATGGCAAGTCCATATTTTGGTTCAGGATCGTCAATGGAATGCCCTCCGACAATCAAGGCTCCGGCTTCTTCAATCTTAGTCTGTCCGCCTTTTAATATTTCTAATAAAATTTGGGAATCGAGCTTCCCAATAGGAAAGGAAACAAGATTCAGACCGGTTATGGGGCGTGCACCCATGGCATAAATATCGCTTAAAGCATTGGCTGCCGCAATCTGACCAAAAGAAAAAGGATCATCGACGACAGGAGTAAAAAAGTCAACCGTTTGTACGATTGCCTGTTTATCATTTAGTCGGTAAACTCCAGCATCATCTGACGTTTCTATACCTACGAGCAGATTGGGGTTGGGAATATTCTTTGGTAATTGACACAAAACTTGTGCCAGGTCACTAGGACCAATTTTGCATCCTCAACCAGCTTTGCTGGATAGTTGAGTTAATCTTATTTTTTCATCCATTTTTATCCCTCCATTCTTTTATCCATAGGTTGGAGGCCTCATAGCTTTAGCAAGTAATAGCTTTAACATGCTATCCTTTCAAATTATATCAGGAACTCTCAATCCCTTCAATCTAAGTAATACTTCTATTGAAAATAATAAGAGAGCTGTCATTCACAGCTCTCTCATTATTAATCTTATTTATTATTACCATTCAGATAGGCGGTCTATAATAATTTGGTAATCCTCCGGAAGTAAAGTCCTGGGATCTAGAATGATCCTTTCTTTAACAATCCTCGTTAAAATAGGAATGTCGCCATGTAAAAGGAATCTCTCGAGATTAACGACCGAACCTTGAAGTGGTCTGATTGCACAAACAAAGGATGGAAGATTAGCTGTAGGTAAAGCACCACCGCCAACACAAGAAGCATGTTCTTGTACTTCAGCTTCAACAGTTGTTAAGTTCGAAATGCCCTTTTGCAAATTTTGGGCCTCTTTCAGAAGGTCGGATCCTTTTAATGAAAGCATCCTCCATATAGGTATTTTCTCTATATCTTCTTTTTCATATAACCGTAGTGTTCCTATCAGGGCGGCCAAACTTAACTTATCGATTCTTAATGCTCTTGTTAACTGGTTTTTCTTTAGTTTATCAATTAAATCCTTTTTGCCAACGATTATCCCCGCTTGAGGTCCTCCCAGTAATTTATCACCACTAAATGTAATTAATGATGCTCCCGCCTTAACTGCCTCTTGAATGGTTGGTTCTTTAGGAATCCCTAAATCTACCCCATCTATGAAACTCCCGCTTCCTAAATCATTAACTACTGGAATGTTATTTTTCTCTCCCAAGTCGACCAGGTTACTTAGGTCAACTTCATGATGAAACCCTTCTATACGATAATTACTGGTATGAACTTTAAGTAATAGTGCTGAGTTCTCATTTAAAGCCTCACTATAATCTCGGCTCCAAGTCTTATTGGTAGTGCCAACTTCTACTAGCTTGGCACCTCCAGCTTTAATAACGTCAGGGATTCTAAATGATCCTCCAACTTCCACGAGTTCGCCTCGAGATACTATCACTTCTCTCTGGTTTGCTAAAGTGTTCATAATCAAAAGAACTGCTGCAGCATTATTATTTACTACCAGAGCAGCTTCAGCTCCCGATAATTCTTGCAACATTTTTTCGACATGAGTATATCGAGAGCCTCTGGTTCCCTTTTCTAAATCTAGTTCCAGATTATTATAAGACATCGCTAATTGAGCAACATAATCTACTACTTCTCTAGCAAGAAGGGCTCTGCCACAGTTAGTGTGAAGGACTACTCCGGTTGCATTTATCACTCTGCGGAGACTAAGATCTGTTCCTTTAAGCATATCTTTAACCTCATTAATTAACCATTCCCTAAAGAAACGAATGAATTCTTCCTCAGGATAATTCCAGAAAACCTCTTGCTTGTCTTTTCTATTTAAAACAATATCCTCAGGATTTTCTCTTTGAAGTATAATATCTCTTGCTTTTTGAAGCACTCTTCTGACAGCCCATGTGACTTCGTTATTAGTATGTATATTATCAGTTGATAAGAGTTCTTCCACGACTTCATGAACTGCTGGAAGAAGTCGAAGTCTTTCTTTCTTGTCAATAATCAAAAAACACCACCCCTAAATTCTTCATTCTAAGACAAAATACTTACAGAGGATAATTTATATTTTTTAGGATTTCGACACAACCTTTAGATTATTATTATTCATATGTTATGTATAACTATCTAAGATTCCAGGAAATCTTCAGGGGAGGAAGAATCATGACAACTTCTTCAGGGGCTAGGATTCTAAACTTAAGTAGCTTTAGAGATAAAAAAGCAGAAAGATGCATTTTCTGTAACTGCCCAGAGAATTTATACTTTTTCCGTAAACATGTAGTTTGTTTAGAATGCCTACGTAACATACGAAAACTCTATACGTCTAAATAAACTAATCTTAAATATAAGTATTAATGTATAGAGCAGGCTTACCAAAATATCATACAATTTATCAACGTAAAGTAATTGTTAGGATAAGATAAGAAAGGAAGCTGTTTAGCTTCCTTTAACCTTTTTGCCCATGTTTCTTAAGACTTTAACAGCATCTTTTTCGATTACTGATTTTCCATGTTCCTTAAGATAAGTCTCTGTTAGCACTATAGATTCCCCATATTCATCAAGAATGGCTTCCGCTATTTTCTTCTTTCTCGGAGTCCCAAATTTGCTTAGGGTAAGATAGTATTCATCTTCATATTCATAAAGAGCCGACTGTAGCTGCTGGTTCTCCGGAAGAAGGTGGACAGCAGACATCACATCCTCGAAATCAGCGAATACGTAAACCCAATCTTGTTGAGAAGAAGCTTTTGAGGAAGAAATAGCAACCTTCTTCTTTTCTCCAAAACTAGTTTGGATAATATGGTTTATTTCAGCTTCGATCTGGTCTTCTTGTTTGATGACAGTTATGACAAACTCATCTTCCGAGGCAACTGTTGCCTGTATCCAGAAAGGTTGATCAAGATTAAAATCAACTTCATCTTTAGCTCTTGAAATCAGTTCCCAAAAAAACTGTTCGGTTCTGGCTGACCGTTGAAAAAAGTCACCGAGAGATATATTGCGGTCTTCAAGTTCGGTAAAGGAGATAAAAATGCGTACCGTATTATCATTTACTTTTAGAATGCGCATAAAATACCACTCTCCTTTCCTTTAACCCAATTATGGTTAAGATTTTCTTTAGACTATATTATAACATAAAAAGTCAATATACTAATCCAATATATTCCATATAAGCAATTACATGTTATTATATGATATTTCAAGCTTGTTAGGTTAAAATAGTGCAACGAAATACATCTTTTTTTATTGGCAAGTACTCTATCTGAATCTCATCTTCTAACTGCAATTCATCAAAAATTATTTTATCAACCTTAAATGATAGTTTATTGTCACCATCTCTAATACTAATAATATAATCGTAACTTCTTGAGTTATGATAAGTTTCTAGTGAATAAACGACGCCATAAGATATTCCAGGTTGCTCGAGCCAGTCAGGATAACTCTTAGCGAACATATCCTGATAGATAGCTATAACCATTATGCTGATAACAAGTCTTAGACCGAGAAGCCCGAAGCGATTCTTATCAGATTTTCCTTCTCGATAATAACGAAAATTATGCAAAAATCTTAAGAATATGAACATATATATAATAAAAAGACCGATTATAGCCGGCCAACTTATTTTCACTAAATAAAAATAATAATCTTTATTTTCTATCCAAGGAATAACTGCATAAAACATAATCCTTTGACATCCGATTCTCCTATATATTTTCTCTGAATATATTCTTGCCAGAAAAAGTCAGTTAAAAACAAACACCCTTCCTGGAATTAATCTTTGGTAATAATTTTTTCTACTTTAGCCTATTACTCACATAAGATAAAATAACTCAAGAAGCTTGTCAAGTCCTAAGATGTAACTTTACCACCTAGCTAATTAACTCTTCATGATTACCTTCTAACTCAGGAGGCTATTTAAATCGTTTATCTCATTTTCTCCCATTAACAACTTGGGAATTATTTGGATAATTATTCTATCAGGTAAATTTACAATTCCCCCTATAAAAGGAGTTGCAATCAAAGCAGGAGGGGGGGATACATTATCCAGGAACCTCACTTCTTTAACTTCATCGACTGCCAGACCTACTAATGTGTCATTAATTCCAACAATTATGGCAAAACTATTGTTTCCCTCCGACTTAATCCCGAAACGCCAGTGCATATCAATTAAAGGTATTGCTTCCCCTCTGATCGTAATAAGGCCCTTGATATATTCCGGAGCTTGAGGTATCGGGTGGATTTCGGTCATACTAATTGAAGTTATTTCTTGCACGTCTTCTATAGGAATTCCGTATTCTTCATTGCCTAAGGAGAAAATTACTGCTTGTAAACTCATGTCTACCTCCTGAAAACCTTATAGTTTCCCTATTTCATTAGCTGCTTTCTGTAATAAAGCGTCATTAATTTGAACCATTTTTTGATTAGCAGAGTAAGCTCTTGATACCTGGAGCATCTTCACCATTTGGGCATCCAGATTTACATTTGATTCTTCAACGTATCCTTGATGAATCCTTATCAAATCCCTATCAACCTCTAACGGTTCATTGACTGAGCTATAAAGATTAGTAATTCCTTCCTTTTGAAGATCCAAGGGGGGTATATCAGCAATTCTAAGCCTATCAATTATTTCATGGGTCTCAGAATCCTGAATTGTTCCGTTAAGACTTACTTCAAATTTTTCAGGCAAAGGACCTATTGGACCATTTTCTCCTAAGACCATATTACCACCTGCAGTTCTTAGTCTGCCTGAGGGATCGAGTTGAAAATGTCCATTTCTTGTATAACGTTCCCCATCGATAGTCTGTATGACAAAATAACCTTCTGAATTCAAGGCAATATCTGTATTGTTCTCTGTTTTGCGGAGATCCCCCGGTTCCGGGCTATAATATTTTCTGTCAGCGTATACTCCTGTTCCCATTATCCCCAAGGTCTCTTTTTCTGAACTCTGGGGCGCATTTGCTGATATTCTGCTTACAAGCTGTCTCGGAAATGAGGTGACTCTTTCACTAGCCTGCCTATAACCAGGATTTCTTAGATTTTCAATATTTTTTTCCATAACTTCACTTTGTTGATTACACAGAATCATTCCAGACGCAGATGTATATAAACCACGAATCACCTGTCTCACCGCCCGTCAAAATTATTAGCTTTGTATAACTTGTCGTAACATATTGATATGAGATGTGTAAGCAGCCGATAGCGCATTGTAATGAAGAGAGTTTTGAGCTAGCTTTGTCATCTCCAAATCAATATCAACATTATTCCCGTCATTACGAAAGGATGTAGAATTATCTTTCACCACAAAATTTCCGTTGATTGTTGTCCCGGGAAAATGAACGGATGATGTTCTTTGGAGTTGGATATCAGCATCCTTATCCTTTAGAGCGGCCTGAAGTACTTTCTCAAAGTTCACATCTGCTCTTTTAAAATTAGGTGTATCTACATTAGCGATATTATCTGCCATAACTTTGTTACGCAGACTAAGTCCGTCCAGACCACCTTCCAGCAACGTGAATATTTTAGAATCCAGCCAATTGGTCATCCTTATCCCCTCATTTGTATAGCTTGTACCATCATTTCATCTTGATCTTTAGCAACTCTTAAGTCAAACTGATAAGCTCTTTGAGCTTCAATCAGTTTAGTCATCGCATTTACAATATCTGTATTAGATCTTTCCAGCATTCCACCCTTGATTGTGCCGAATTCCTCTGAATCAGCCTCTCCCATTATCGCTTCGCCCGTAGCCGCTGTAGGAAGGAAAAGGTTGTTTCCTATTTGTTCTAAGCCATGTGGATTCTCAAACCTAAAGAGTGAAATTTTACCTAAGTCAACTACTTCTTCATCAATAATCCCTTTGATAGTACCATCTGTCTTAACACTTATGTCAGATACATTAGTCGGTATTACAGTATGAGGCTCTATCAGCATTCCACTGTTCGTTACTAGATTACCTTGCTCATCTGTTGTAAATGAACCTACCCTTGTATAGGCAATTTGTTCATCCGGAGTCTTGACTTGAAAGAAACCTTCTCCAAATATCGCCATATCAAGAGGCATATTAGTTTCTACTAATGGTCCCTGCCTAAAGTCAATACGTTGACCAACATATAAATTGCTTTCTAATGTAGGAAACTCTTCATTTCCGGGAACGACGCCGCCAAAGAAAGCTTTGGTATTACTTCTTTCCTGGGCATCATAAGTTTCTTCGATAAAAAGCAATCCCTCTTTGAATCCCGGGGTATTAACATTCGCAATATTATTACCAATTATTTCAATCCGATTCTGAAGAGTTTGGAGATATTCAGATGAGACCTTCATGCGCAAAACTCCTTAGTTATTTTCTCTATCAGATACTCAAATTCCTGCATTTATTTACGTTTTCTGACATTATTTATCTTAAAAACTTATCTGATTAGTTACGTTTGAGGTCAATCAGTTCTTGTAAGATCGTGTCAGAAACGGTGATTACCCTGGAATTGGCCTGGAAACCACGTTGGGTAACAATCATATCTGTAAATTCCTGAGACAGGTCAACATTGGACATCTCGATAGTATTAGGTACAATGTTGCCCCTGCCGTCTTCACCTGCTCCACCAATAACTGGCACACCAGAGTTATTGCTTTCTACAAAAAAGTTATTACCTCTGGAAGTCAAGCCAGCATCATTAGCAAACTTGGCAATGGCTATTTGGAACATCGGTGCGGTTGTTGAGGAAATCCCATCACTATATACACCTGTCACTATTCCGCTCTGGTCAATACTGAAACTTGTGAGTTGAAAGTCATCATAATTATTACCATCATCAGAAATCTCATCATCAGTTCCAACAACATCAAGAGGATGGGGATCACCTAATTTATAGGAAATATTCCCCGTCGTAGCAGACCAAGCCCACGCATCTTCAACTGTATCGTACTCCGATTCATACCCTTGAACCAAGGCCCCTGTAGAAGGATCAACCAGATTACCTTCTTTGTCAAAGCCAAAGTTTCCGGTTCTTGTGAAAACAGTGTTGCCAGCAAGATTTAGAACGAACATCCCCGGCCCTTGAATCATCATATCCGTATCTTTACCAGTATACTGAGAACTACCCTGAGTCATTACTTTGTCCACAGAACCTAAGGTGCTTCCCAGTCCAACCATGATTCCGTTCGTTCCACCGAAGGCAGGCGGATCATTGGCTTCGTCAGGAGCAGATGCCCCCCGAATAGACTGTCCCAGCATTGTAGCAAAACTAGTTCTTTCTCTTTTGTATCCTCCTGTATTAACATTAGCAATATTATTACCTATAACATCCATACTTATCTGATGATTTTTCAAGCCTGTAATGGCTGAATACAATGAACGCATCATAAGGCCTTACCTCCAAATATTTATTAAACAACTTAACTTCAGCTTGTTTTATCTATGGACTTTCAACGGAATCTTGTGTATCAGTCTCCGTTGTATCTGTTGTATCTGTTGTATCTGCCAACTCAGCTCCGTCATTTGACACTGTATTATCCACACTGCCGGACTCATCTACCGTCTCTTCGGTTGAGTCCTCGGGACTTGAAACAGTACCTGCTTCTTTTATTTCTACTATATTTTCCATGTCTATCAATTTATCACCAATCACTACTTGCAAAGCAGCCCCATTCAATTTGACAGAAGATATTATACCGCTTACTTCCAAGCCGTCTTCACCTATGCCAATAGCTTCCTTGCCAATCATTGCTGCTCCTTGGACTAATAAGGACTGTGATGTGAGTGCTGTCATATTTTTGTTTAACGCTTCTACAGATTCAGCTACATTACTCATCTGTTCTAGTGAACTAAATTGAGCAAGCTGTGCGAGAAACTGACTATCATCTACAGGCGAAAGAGGGTCTTGGTTTTTTAATTGAGTGATAAAAAGCTTAAGGAAATCGTCTTTCATCAAAGTCTGATTATTCTTAGTGTTTACCTCATCAGTTGTATTACTGGTATAAGATGAATAGTTTGATCCGTTAACCGTAGTCATTTGATTTCCTCCTTAGGCCTTAACGTTTATCCTACTGCCTGAACTGCTGTTTGACATAGCAGAAACAAATCCTGGATAATAAGTCCTTTCTTCTTCGGGTAATATTGGTAGTGAATCTTTTTCTTCGGAGTTAAAATCCCTATTTGACCCGTATCCACTATCGTTAAATCCCATTTCCAGAGAACCACAGTCTACTCCGCTCTGAGAAAGGCCGCTTCTTAAATCTGATAGATTATTCTGCAGAAAATTAGCGGTAGAGCTTTCCGTAGCGTTAATTACCATATGAACCTGCCCGTTTTCTAAACGCACCGAAAAATTTACCTTGCCCAGATCAGCCGGATGTAGTTGGATAGACAATTCCTTAACTTGACTATATTCTTGTTTTCTAAGATGGGTCATAACCTGATCCCATATTTTCCCCGAGTTCAGATTGAACTGATCAGGATTTAGGGTTGCCTTATCGGCTATGGGAGTACTCTCCGTCTTAGTTATAGCGTGTTGCCCCGGGATAATTAACTGAGGTTCAGTTTTAAAAGGCGATTCCTCTGTTGAAGCTGGCACACTAGAATATTTGGCAGTAAATGAGTTATTCATTTCTGCCAGCTTTTTATTATCTAGTGTCTGTTCTTCTAGGTCTTGGTTTTCTAGGTTCTGATCTCCAAAAGCTTTTTTATCAGTGTCTTTGGTCAGAGCTTGCCCATTACTTCCTTCAGTTTTAACTGAGAAGTCGACTGGATTCTTTTCAGCGGATAAAATTCCCGTTACTTTAACTTGGTCAACACTCTCCTTTCCAGGAGCTTGTTGTTGATTTATTAGGTAAGAAATCACATTAGCCAAATCGTTTAAGATTGGTTTTTGACTATCAGTAAGCGTAATCTGTCCCGATAGTCCTTTTAATAACTCTAAAGCACCTATATATTTATCCAACTCCGCAGGACTGAGAGAAGAAATCTCTCTGGATATCGAACTTTTAATCCCTTCTAATCCGATATCCTTTAAGGGGAGAACCGTATCAAATAATGTTTTTTCCAAACTTGTCTGATTATTCTTTGGCAAAGGATCTGAATCAGTGCTGATCTGCCCAACTAGATACTTATTAATATCACTATCTTCTCCAAGAAGACTATTCTTCAAAGCTTCAAGCAAATTCTCCTTACCCATGCCCTCTTGTACTACAGACAAGGCAATCTGTTCCCCATTTAATCCGGAATTGGCATCCTTGCCTGCCGGAAATATGTTCTGAAGGATCTGCTGGTACATATTCTGCCCAAGTATATTCTCCGTTTCAATACTATTGGTGGAAAAAAGCGAATCAGCAGATACTAATCCTTCAGCAATTTGTTCTTTCGCTTCTTGCTTAATACCCAAGATATTACCTAGAAGAAGTGAAAACAATACTGCGTCCCCTTCATTAAGCCCATTTTCATTGCTCATCTTGCTGTCTCCTAAGGCTTCGGGGCTCCCCAGCGAAAGAACATTGGAAATATCCATCCTATCACCTCCAATTTAGCTACTACCAACTATATCGAAAAAATCATCCCGTCACTTTAGGGATGATTCAAAAATATAAATAAAGAAGTTATTCCTTAAGACTCAAGAATAACTTCTAGAAGAGATTTTTCTTTTGTCTACTAAGATACCCGCGTAATCGCAAAATAGCTTGAGAATGGATCTGGGATATTCTTGATTCAGAGAGATTCATAACTGCAGCTATTTCTTTAAGCGTTAATTCTTCTCTGTAATAAAGTGCAACAACTAATTTTTCTTTCTCGGAAAGTTTCTCAATCACTCTGGACAGTATTTGTTTTTGCTCTTCCAGCTCAATTTGTTTGTATGATTCCTGAGAACTATGATCAATAATCTTATCTACAGGAGAAACGTTAGATTCAGCATTATCGTTAGACGATATATCCTCTAGTGAGATAAGTGTCATGTGTTGACCTTGTAAAAGTGTTGTCGTTAACTCTTCTTGCGAGATCTCTAGATACTCAGCAACTTCCTTCATTTCGGGTGTTCTTCCTAGATCACTTTCTAGTTGAGTAAAACCCTGATAAACACGTTTTACTTTCTGACGAGCGGAATGGGGTACCCAATCCATTGCTCTTAAGCCATCTATCATCGATCCTCTTATTCTCAAAGTAGCATAAGTTTCAAATTTAACCCCTCGAGAAGGTTCATATTTCTGCAGGGCATCTAATAGGCCAAAAACCCCATAACCGATAAGGTCCTCTTCGTCAATATGTGCTGGAAGAGATATCGCCAGTCTACCGGAAATACGTTTGACGAGGGGTAAATATTTCTCCAAATGTTCTTCTGTCCAGACAGTTTGATTATTTGAGGGATAACTTGCGTTATACAATAGACTTAGCCTCCTATTCCTGGTTTTCTTCCCATCCCATCCTTCTTATCAACTCAGCTCTTGCGTTAACATCTTCTGGCAGACCATTTTTAAGATCCATTCTAATCTGACCCGGAAGGCTTTCGCTTTTATTGACGTTTTCGATATTTACAGTTTCTTCATTATTTTCCGAAAGATCTATTTCATCTCCGACCATGACATCAAAAAATTGGCTTGATTTTTGTTCTTTATTTGGTATTGGAGATGTTGCTGGAGATATGCTCTGCCATAGCAATAAAAGAATCTGACCTAGAAAATACATTAAGATAAAAGCTAAAGCAGTTCGAAAAATAATAAATAGAAATCCATAACCATTCAGAATAGAGAAAAAGAGAACAATTATCGCTGATCCTAAAGCTAATTTATAAAATAAACTTTCAATCTTCGATAAATTGGGTGCTGTCATCAGATCACCTTTTCGCCATGGTTAATGGTTCTAATATGTAAGTTCCCCGTCTTGAGATCAAAATTAATAGTCCTTCCATGTGTTCCTCCCACATCATAGGACAGCAAAGGTATCCCGGCCTTTTTAAGTTCTTGTTGGACAGCTTCAGCATTACGTTCACCAATCTTCAAAAGAGGTGCCTTGCCATTAAAAGAGAACATCTGCGCACCACCTGCTATTTTGGCCTGAAGTCTCAGCCTATTACCTGCTAACCTAAATAATTCCTCCAGCATGATTTCCAAGCAGGTATCAGCATACTTGGCTGGATTACCTTTCATGTTTTCCCTTGAGCTTGGAAGCATAATATGGCCCATACTCCCTATCTGTGCATATAAATCAAATACACAGATTCCTATACAAGAACCGAGCCCGGCAGTCATTAATTTATCTGGTGTTCTACCTATTTTATAATCTGCCATCCCAACTACTAATGTTGTACTCATATGCCAAATACTCCAAAAATTTTATCTAATGAACCTTCATCGGGTATAAATAAAAATTTCCCTTCAATATCATCTAACCCCGATAGTTTAGTATCTATGATTAGTACGTTATCGTCAACCCGACCATCTTCTAAGAGGACTGAATCAATCATAGCCCCTATCATATCTACTGCCAGGGCAGGCACTGAAGGCTGAAGCTGAATTCCCGAAAACTGAGTGAGCGCAATTACAAAAGAACTCACCAGAATGTTCCCTACTTCTCTCAAGGCTGATTGAGCCATTTCGTCATGAAAAATATCAGGGGGTTCTTCCATCCAAAGTAAATTTTTTGCTATTCCCTCTGCACTTGGGATAGGTAGAACAAATAAAGCTTTGCCAGATGCTTCCCCTTCAACCTTAAGATATAACGCTACTCTATTGGCGTCCATCTCTCCTAAGGCTTCACCCATCTTCTCTAGAGGAACAAGCCAAACCTTGGGAACAGACATATCTATCCTAGTCTGGAGCATATTAGAAAGTGATGTCGCTGCATGTCCTGAGCCGATATTTCCAATTTCTTTTAGTGCTTCGAACCTAATTGCCGATATCTCCATTATTAAATCAAACCTTTCTTGCGCCTTTCTCTTTGAATATCAAATATATATTGGATAATCTTATCCCGAATATTTTCAGATATTTCCTGGAACTCAGCAGATATGTTATATTCGTTATCATCCTCTTTCTTAATAGAACGAACAACTGCTGCCGGCAGCTCTATACTAACACCCCCGATTATAGTTTTAATAATAATAATCGTATTAAGCAGTAATTCATCCTTAGCTTTGAAAGATATACCTCCACCACTTAAATCAACTACATAGCCCTTATTAGCCTTACTTAACCCTTCTTTTTGTAAAACTTGATATTCTATAGGTGTTACCAATTCAACCCTTACATATTGGCGGCGTTGAATTTTAGTAATCTTACTTGGAAATTCAAGAATCAAAGTTGGGATTGGAGCAGCAATCCTTTTGATAATCACACTGGAAAAAGTATAAGCAGATAATTCATCGGAAAAAACCACATCTAAATTAGTCCCTTCCCTCAAAGGGATAATCATTCCTTGATCAATAGGAATACCGATAGAAATAATTCTTACTCCCAGTTCTTCTACTTTCGTTTTATATCTTCCTTGATATTCGCCTTCGGAGATCACGATCTCGACAGGTTGCCCTTCAAATAATTTATTTTGGTATCTCATGTACCCATCCCCTTATTTATCAAAACTTCCCAGCAATAGTTTAAATTACTTCTTAATTCTGATTACCTTTAAGTAGAGAAGTAAGAAACCCTTTTATTCCTCCATTCTGAGTAGGAGGGTCTACAAAAATTCCGGTAACATTACTGGCTATCCATTGCACACATTTATAGGCATAACTTGTAGGATGTGACAGACCCACTGGCTTCTGTTCCATGACAGATTTGCCAACCAAGGGATCATCATAAACCCAACCCAGTAAGTTTATAGATAATCCGAGAAATTTTGTGACTGCATGTTCCAACCTGTCATAAGCCTGTTTAGCTTCAATCTCATTCTTAACTCTGTTTACTACAATATTTATATTTAATCGATCTGCCTGACTTCTTATGGATTTAAGCAGACCGTATGCGTCCGTCATAGATGGAGGTTCAGGTGTCATCACTACAATCACATCATCTGAAGCACAGATAAAGTTAAGCACGTTATGACCCAGCCCTGCTCCGGTGTCAATAAGTAAGATATCGGTATATTTCTCTAAACGCCCTAGATTAACAAGGACATTTTTAAGTTGTCCCCTATCAAGATTAGCCAGCTCGATTACGCCTGAAGCCCCTGGTAGAACTTTGACTCCTCCTTCGACTTCATAAAGGATTTCTTCAATCCCTTTCTCTCCAGAAAGTAAATGCTTAATACTATAACGAGGAGTAATGCCGAAAGCTACATCGACATTGGCCAAACCCAAATCTCCGTCCAGGACAATTACTCGGTGGTTGTGTTCAATTAAGGCTAGGGCAAGGTTTACCACCAAACTAGTCTTGCCAACTCCACCCTTACCACTGCTAACTGCTATAACTCTCATATTTCTTTTGCGTGTAGAGTCCCTCTCCCCCGCAAGTTTACGTAAAGTACTCGCTTGGTCATACATTGGGTCTTTCCTCCCCTATGACGCAGTGAGTTAACTTTTCAGGAGTTGCAGCGTCAATGTCATCTGGAACATTCTGACCATTGGTAAGGTAAGCAACAGGAAGGTTTGTTTTAATAATAAGATCCAATAATGAGCCAGTACTAAAGCTTTCATCTAGTTTGGTTAATATTAAATGAGTAGAGATTTCTCTAAATCTTTCAAACACTAATAGTTGGTCAGGAAGATTAGTCGTTACACTCATTACTAACATAGTCAAGTCCGGTTTCCCTTTTTCTAGAAATGCTTCCAATTCTGACATATGAAGATCATGATGGGGGCTGCGTCCTGCAGTATCGATAAATACTAATTCTTTGTCTCTATGCCTATCGATTGCTTCTTGTAAACTATCAGGTGTCATAACAACTTCGACTGGTACTCCAATTATTTCCCCAAAAGTTTTTAGCTGCTCCACTGCTGCTACCCTATAAGTATCGGCAGTAATAAGAGCTACTTTTCTTCTCTCAATTATACTAAATCCAGCTGCGAGTTTACCTATGGTAGTTGTTTTCCCGACTCCGGTGGGCCCAACAAGAGCGACCACCAGTGCTTTAGTTTTTTTGGGTCTTATTATTTCTGTATTCGTACAAGCCATTATCACTTGTTTCTTTATGCTCGTAAAGACTATATCATGATTTTGCCAATCATCTTCAGCTAAATTATCGTTTAAGGTGTTAATAATACTGGTAGATAGTTCTTTACTTACCCCTCTCTGGGTTAAGAACTTAATCCATTTCTCCAAAGGTTCAGGAACAGATGGGCTGACCTCTTCTCTTCGGGTGATATGTCCTTTTATTTCCTTCAGAATGGTATGCATTTCCTGCAACTCAGAATTCGTGTGAGTTGTCTTTTCTTCTGAAGGGGGCACAATTTCTTTGTCGGACTTCTCTTTGGCAAACTCAATTTCCTTTTCTCTATATGCTTCATAGGCCCTCTTGATATCATCATGCTTAACAGCATAATTATTCTCTTCAGGTGGATTGTTAACTTGAAGCTTATCATCAACCGCAGCAGTTATTTCCACTTTCGTTTTGGCAAAAAAACCCAAGAAACCGCCTTCTTTGATTTGACGTGTTTGTAGGATGACGGCCTCAGGTCCTAGTTCCCTTTTAATCTTACCCATAGTATCAGTTACATTTTCCCCTACAAATCTTTTAACTCTCATTCTATCCCCACCATTCCCAGGGCTTGCACATCTATACCCTGTACAAGTTCATTATAAGAAAGAATCACGATATTAGGAAGCTGTCTTTCAGTCATTCTTTTCAAGTTAATCCGAACAACAGGAGCACATAAAATTGCCGGATTATGTCCATTTAATAATGCCTTTTCTACTTCAGATGTTATCTTCTTAATTAATGAATTAACTATATTAGGATCCAGACTTACATAGTTACCATAATCAGAAGGTTTTAAGTTATCTAAAATAAGTTGTTCTATTCTGGGGTCCAAAGTAATTACCGGAAGCTTTTTATCTTGATTCAACAATGGTTGAACTATTTGACGTGCTAATCCTTGGCGAACATGCTCTGTGAGTCTGTCAATATCTTTGGTGAGAACTGCATAATCAGCAAGGGTTTCTAAGATGGTAACCATGTCCTTAATAGAGACTCTCTCTTGGAGAAGATTGCTTAAGACCTTTTGAACCTGACCTAGATTCAATAGATCCGGAATAAGTTCCTCAACAACAGCGGGAGCCTGTTCTCTGGCATGATCAACAAGTTTCTTAACATCTTGACGGCTAATAATTTCCTGAGCGTGGGCTTTAATCACTTCGGTTATATGAGTAGCCAAGACTGTAGGAGCATCAACAACTGTATAACCTGATAACTCAGCTTGTTCTCTGTAGGAAGAGTTTATCCACTTGGCATCAAGTCCAAAGGCTGGTTCTTTAGTAGGTATTCCTGCAATAGAATCATCTTCCAGTCCACTGCTGATAGATAAGTAATGATCTGCCAATAGTTCTCCAGTGGCTACTTCTGCGCCCTTAATCTTAATAATATATTGATTAGGCTGGATATTCATATTATCTCTAACCCTGATTACAGGAACAATAAATCCTAGTTCTCCTGCGATTTGTCGGCGGATAAGCACTATTCTATCCAACAGGTCTCCCCCTTGGCCAGTATCTACAAGCGGTATCAAAGCATATCCTATTTCAAGCTCCATATAATCAATATTCAACATGCCCATTACATTTTCCGGTTTCTTGGTTTCTTCTACTTCACTTTGAATGGCTGCCGCACTTTCCTGTTCAGCCATGACTACAGATGTTTTCTGAATATAATAACCAATACCTCCTGCCATGATTGCCAGCAAAAACATAGGTAATTTGGGTAACCCTAGAAGTGCTAGAGCAACTAGAACGGTAGCTGTAATATATAAAGCCTTGGGAAGTCTAAAGAGCTGCTTAGCTAAGTCTTGTCCCAAGTTACTATCTGATGCCGCTCTGGTAACAACCAGCCCTGTTGCAGTCGAAATGAGTAGAGATGGAATCTGAGATACTAAACCATCACCTATAGTTAATAGGGTGTAAACGTTAAGAGCCTCCATAATAGGCATGCCCATGGTCAGAACCCCGATAATCAAACCACCAACTATATTGATAAACAGGATGATTATAGCCGCTATGGCATCTCCTTTAACGAATTTACTTGCACCATCCATAGCACCATAAAAGTCTGCTTCCTGCTGAATCCCTTTTCTTCTATCCCTGGCTTCCTGATCTGTGATTACGCCGGCATTCAAATCAGCATCGATACTCATCTGTTTACCCGGCATAGCATCTAGCGTAAAGCGTGCCGCCACTTCAGAGACACGTTCAGCTCCTTTTGTTATGACAATAAACTGGACTATGACTAGAATACTGAATACTATAAATCCTACGACGGGATTCCCTCTAATAACGAATTCCCCGAACTGCTGAATGACTTCCCCTGCATAGGCGTCTAAGAGCACTAAGCGCGTTGTGGATATGTTCAGGGAAAGACGGAAAAGAGTCATGGTCAGCAGGAGAGAGGGCAGAACAGAGAATTCCAAGGGATCTTTAGTGAAAACTGCTAACATTAAGATAAGAACAGAACCTGCAATATTTAAAGTAATAAGTATATCTAACCAGGATGGAGGTAAAGGAACCACCATCATTACTATTATACCTACAATACCGAAGGCTGCAATGATGTCAGTACTTTTTGTTATTCTACTGCGCCCTGTCTCTGCCATTTTTCCGCTATCCTCTCGTTGTCAAATATATGCTTGCGATCATTTAGCTGAGTAGAACTTTTTACGTTTATTGATTCTATACACAAAAGCTAATACTTCCGCTACTGCCTTGTAAAGATCAGCTGGAACGGTCTGGCCTATCTCCACCTGTGCGTATAACGCTCTGGCTAAATGTTTATCTTCCATAATGACTATATAATTATCTCTTGCTATTTCCCTTATCTTTAGAGCCACTTCATCCTGTCCTTTGGCAACAACATAAGGAGCAGAGTATTTTTGCGAGTCATATTTTAAAGCAACCGAGAAATGAGTTGGGTTAGTAATAACTACATCGGCTCCTTTAAGATCTTCCATCATTCTTCTCATAGCGAGCTGGCGCTGCTGTTTCTTGATCTGAGCCTTTAACTGGGGATCTCCTTCGGTCTGCTTATACTCTTCTTTTATCTCTTGATGAGACATTCTTAAGTTCTTCTCATAATCATACCATTGATATATAAAGTCAAGGATAGCGATTATTATAAAGGCCACGGCTGTTTTCCAAGCTAGTTCATATAGAAGATTTCCTAGTATAACAGTTGATTGAATTACATTCAGACCTTGGAGTCCAGGAAAGACGTCAACATTGCTGCGTAAAACATCAAACAGAAAATACCCGATAATCCCAACTTTAATCAGAGATTTAATCAGTTGAACTAAAGCTTTAACTCCAAACATCCTTTTCAGCCCTTCAATAGGACTGAGTCTCGAGATCTTGGGCTTAATAGTCTCCACTGTCAATAATGAACCTACTTGTAAATAATTAATAAGAATGGCAGCTACTGCTGATGCTAAAAATAATGGTCCTAATAACAAGAAACATTTCCAGGAGAGGGTAACCATTACCTCCCAAACCAAACGATTATTCCACTCGACAGATATCTCGGTGACGTATGAAAAAAGCTCTGCCATACCATTAAACATATGAGGAAGCCATAATTTTAATAGGCCCACTAAGGCTAACAACATCACCGCTGATGTTAATTCCTGACTCTTAAGTACCTGCCCCTTTTTGCGGGCTTCCTGTTTTCGTTTAGGGGTTGCTGGAAATCTTTTTTCAGCTATTGTCTCCACCCTCTCAATAGTTCAAAGGTCCACTCCATTGTAAGATCAAAGACTCTGGCAACAGATTCACCAAAGAAAGCAACCATAAGATAAAGGAGAATCACGCCGAAGATTATTTTTACTGGAAAAATAACTGAAAATATATTAAGCTGAGGGACGGTCTTGGTCAGAAGACCAACCCCAATATCAGCTAGAAACAAAGCACCATAAACCGGTAAAGCTATCTGTAAAGATAGTGCTAATACTTTAGCAGTGATATCTATAAAGAAAGCTGCCCCATAAGATATCCCCAGCGGATTGATGGGCAGATAATCATAACTTTTTACCAAAGCCGCAATAATATAATGATGGGAATCGGTAGCCAATAGGAGTAAGGTTGCTAAAACTGTTAAAAATCTTCCTGTCATGGGAGTTTGTAATCCATTAATAGGATCCACGGTATTTCCCATAATAAAGCCTGCCTGAAAGTCTATTAGTTGTCCTGCTCCCTGCATGATGGCTGTAATAAGGTTAATGATAAAACCCATGGTTAGGCCGACAAGAACTTCTTTGACAAGGAGTCCTACATAAGGGAACAACTCGGTAGGGATTTCCGGTGCTTGAACATGTACAAGTGGAAATACCACTACTGATAAGCTGGCAGCTAATCCAAACTTAACTAAGGCGGGAACTCCCCGTGCACCGAAAACGGGAGCAATCATAACCATTCCCGCCCAGCGCGTAAAAATAAGTAAAAACAAAGAAAGATTCCACTGTAACAAATCAGCTAAGCCCAAGATTTCTTCCCCCGTTTTTAATACCTAGCATATGTTGCCAATTCAGTAAAAAGGTTGATGGTATAGGAAGTCATGATATTTAACATCCATGGCCCCATAAATAATAAAATCAACGCGATAGATAAAATCTTAGGAATAAAGGTTAAGGTCTGCTCCTGGATTTGGGTCATAGCCTGAAAGATACTTACTACAAGTCCTACCAACAGGCTCACGAGCAGCAGTGGTCCTCCTACTATGATTGCAGTTCCCAGAGCTTCTTTAGCCATATAAATAACGTGCGCTTGTGACATTAAAACCCCTCTTTAATCCAAATATATGAACCCTTAGACTTATCTGTAAAAATCAGAAAAAACTTGTAACTAAAGATTTTACTACTAAAGACCAGCCGTCAACTAATACAAAAAGTAATATTTTAAAAGGCAGTGATATCATCATCGGGGGCATCATCATCATCCCCATAGACATGAGGGTGCTGGCCACAATCATATCGATAATCATAAAAGGAATAAAAATTGCGAATCCCATCTGAAAAGCGGTCTTTAATTCACTAATTACGAATGCAGGAATTAAAACATGGGTGGGAATATCGCTATAAGTCTGTGGTCTCTCGATTTTGGCCATGCTAACAAAAAGTTCTAAGTCATTCTCCCTAGTCTGATGGAACATGAAATTTCTTAGAGGTTGTTCAGCATTTTCCAGGGCTTGCTCTTGGGTAATCTCATTAGCCAGATAAGGCTGCAGAGCCTCTGCGTTCAGTTGGGTAAAAGTAGGTGCCATTACAAAATAAGTCAGAAATAGAGAGAGTCCAATTATCACTTGTGTAGGAGGCAATTGTTGTGTTCCTAATGCATTACGAACAAAAGATAAAACTACCACAATCCTGGTAAATGAAGTCATCAGCACCAGAATTGCAGGTGCTAGAGACAGTACAGTAACAATCATAAAAAGCCGTACTACAGATCCTGTCTCTCCAAGACTAAATGTTATATCTCCAGGGTTCATTTTCTAGCCTCCTCAAGCATACGCTCAAGTTCAGAGGAAAATGGATCTCTTCTTTTCTTAGATCTAAGCTTATTGAAGATGCCTGACATGAATTTATCCAGCTTTTCTTCTGGTCTATGCGCTATTTCTTCAAGAATCTCTGAGGCAATATCGGGATCATCTATCTCCTCCACTTTGGAAATATGATGATCTGTAACCCCGAGGATTTGTATCTTTCCAGCTATCTCCACTAGGTATAAAACTTGGTTCCCATATAGAACCTGGCGATCTAAGACTCTGGCCCAAGGGGAATCCATATTGCGTACAGTGTAGCGATTCAGTCTTTTTATCAACCAAAAAGCTATACCCAAAATAATTAAAAAGACGATGACTGTACCAATCAATCCATACCAGGAAAATGGTTCTGTCGCAGCCGGCACAGTCACACTAGGATCATACGGCAGGCTTTCATAGTTTTCGTTCATAGTTATTTTAAAGCCTTGCCAACAGCTTCCAGAACTCTATCCGGTTGGAAAGGTTTGACGACAAAGTCTTTCGCTCCTGACTGAATTGCTTCGATTACCATGGTTTGTTGACCCATAGCGCTGCACATAATAACTTTTGCTTGTGGATCCTTGGCACGGATTTCTTTAACTGCTTGGAGACCATCCATTTCCGGCATAGTTATGTCCATTATGGTAATATCCGGTTTTAATTCAGAGTATTTATCCACGGCTATCATCCCATTCTCTGCTTCCCCAACTATTTGATAACCGTTATTCGATAGGATATCCTTGAGCATCATTCTCATAAAGGCAGCGTCATCTACTAACATTACTGTATAAGCCACTTTCTTTCCTCCTTAACTAATTTAAAGTATCTATGATTCTATCACTTGGACTAATGATTTCCGTAATGCGAATACCGAAAGTCTCATTTATCACTACTACCTCACACTTAGCAATAAGCTTGCCATTAACTATCATATCCACAGGCTCACCAGCAAGGCGGTTCAACTCTATTACTGATCCAGGTCCTAACTCTAGTATTTCTTTGATAGTTTTCGTTGCTTTACCCAATTCCACGCTTACCTGCAACGGAACATCAAATATTAGCCCAAGGTTACTAGGCAGAGAAGTATTTCCTGCAGGTGACAGTGGGCTGAATCGGGCCTGTTGGACGAAGTTTGTCTGTGTTTTGTTATACATAGAGTCATATCCATTTGTTCCCATCGGAGGTGGTGAGGCTTCCAATGGTGGTTGCCAATTGGTTTCGGGGGGAGGAGGGGGTGCTTGATATCTTGGTGTTTCTGTTGGTTGAATTGGATTTTTCTGATGGATTGAGCTTGATTGAGAATTATTATCTTTACTCGTGCTCATTTGCTTAATCAATTTATCTGCCATCTCTTTGGCAACATTAAGGGGGAGAACTTGAAGCATGACACTATCTATTATATCTTCGATAACAAGTCGAAAAGAAATCCTGACTAAAGTCTCGTCTGTCTCCAAATTCTGTTGCACAAGGTTTATCTCATCTTCAGTTTCCGCTACATATATCTTAGGAGGACTAATATCTACAACTGAGCTAAACATAGTGGACATGGATGTAGCGGCTGATCCCATCATTTGATTCATGGCTTCAGAAATACCACTAATCTGTATTTCCGAAAGATCCGAGCTAGGATTACCCATACCTCCCATCATCAGATCCACGATTATTGCCCCATCTTCTCTGGAGAGAACTAAGATATTGGAACCATTTATTCCTTTTTTGTAGTTAACATTAATCAAGACATGTGGTACGGAATACTCATCGAATATTTTGCGTACTGTTGTCAAATCAACTCGAGGTGTGGTAATCTGGACTCTTCTACCCACAAGTTGAGATAATGTCGTAGCTGCCGTTCCCATAGATATGTTGGCGATCTCCCCTATTGCATCTTTTTCAATATCAGTAATAGATTCTAAAGAAACTTCTTTTTCGGGTGTCGTCTCAAAATCATCGGATCCAGAAAGCAACGCATCTATTTCTTCTTGGGAAAGCATCCCGTTACCCATCGTTATCTCCTCCTTTGGTTATGATTTCCGTGATTTGAACTGCCATTTTGTTGCCAGACAAACCAGGATTACCTTTAAACTTAATATAATCCCCCACATAGATAGCTAAAGAATCCTTGATACCTTTATCCAAAGGAATCACATCACCACACTCCAAATGCAGAAGATCATGAACAGTTATCTGAGTATTCCCCATCAGTACTTTTAAAGGTACCTTAGCCCATTCTATTTTCTGCTTAATGAGTTCCTGTTCTGTAGTAGATATTCCTTTAGACTCTGAAGAAAAAAATAACAAATTATGAAGCTTATCAAGTATAGGTTTCATAACGATATAAGGTAAACATATATTAATCATCCCTTTAGCTTCAGCAACTTTAACTTCCATAGTTATAACTACTACCATTTCGTTAGGTGCTACGATTTGGGTAAATTGAGGATTGGTTTCCATATCTACCAGTTCAGAATTCATTTCCACAATTTCTAGCCAAGAATCACCAATCAATTGGACGATTTTACCCAATCTGCTATGAATAATCTTACGCTCTATTTCGGTCAAGTCACGGTTCTTATTAGTCTCTAAACCTTGCCCTCCTAAAAGACGTTCCACCATCAAGAAAGTCAAGGATGGGCTTATTTCAATTAAAGCATTTCCTTCTAGAGGATTCATGGCAAATATTCCTAGGATTGTCGGATATGGAAGAGAACGAGTGAATTCATCATAGGTTACTTGTTCTGTAGACAATACTTTAGCCTCTACCGCGATATGAAGGTTACCAGCTAAATATGTCGCTAAGATTCGGCAAAAATTCTCATGAATATTTAAAAGAGAGTGCAAATGGCCTTTCGAAAACTTATTCGGTCTCTTAAAATCATACACCCTTACTTTCTGAGGGGTGGAGCTTTTTATAGTTTCTTCATCAACGGAGCCGTCTGATAAAGCGTTAAGCAAGGCATCTATTTCTGCTTGTGATAATACTTCTCCCATCCAATCCCTCCTTTATCTTAACCCTTTATATAGAGATAGTTAACTGTATAATCAAAATGAATATATAAAATTCCTAAATAATACATCTTTAACATCATCTTTGCTAATCTCATTCATCTCATGAATAAGTTCTTCTTTAATTAAAAGATGTCCTTCAGTAGTTTTGACATCATTAATCTGCTTGGAAGCCAAAACTGCTATAGTTCGATCTCTAAGGAATACTTCTTTCTCCTTAAGGCGCTCGGCTGATTTATCGTTTGTCCCTTCAATTGTGATCTCTGTTTTTAAGATGCCGCCCCCATCAAGATTAACAATTATCTCTTCTAAATTAAGAAGCGGTCCAATTTCATGAGATTTTTTTTCAGCCTGGGCCTGCTTGTACTTTTCAAGAGAAGCAATTTCAAGAGGAATGATGCCTTTGAAAATCAGGGTTCCTACACCAAAGATAAGCCCAACCACAAAAATACCAATAATCGCTATGACTTTCTTCTTGTCCAGTTTAAGCCTCATTAACATTAATCCTCCCACGAAAATCAGGATAACATTGCTTACGATAATCAATAATTCTATTTATCAGAACTTCAATAGGCTCCTTGACAATATATCGTCTCTCATTAGTGAGTGTTATAAGGGTATCAGGTGTTTTTTCCATAGTTTCGATTAGATCAGGGTTAATGGCAAATTCTTTACCGTTAATTCTTGTTACATAAATCATCTCGTCCTCCTATATCAACATTAACCACTACTCTTTTGGCTTTGAGGAATCTCATCAATTACAGCCTGTTCTTTTTTTAGCTCTTCTATATTATAAAGCTTTAACTTTTTTTGTTTCAGCTTTTTAAATTTCTCTAAGTTAATACGACATTGGATTAGCTTTGCTCGGGATTCCTTTACAACAGTTTCTTGAAACAGAACTTCTTGTTCAATTTGAGCAAGTTTATTTTTTTGTTCTTCCCCATATCGCTGCCATAGCCTAACATGTAGTGGCTCTCCTAGACAGGCCTGCTTCTGCCCTTCGATTGCTTGAGCAAAGTTTTCAGCCTGGATATGTTTTTCCTCCTGGAGCTTAGATAGTGTTCTCATCTCTACAGCTAGGAGGCTCTGAGCGATATCTAATTCCTGGTCGGCTAATCGTAAACTCGTTTCCAAGCGATATTTAAAAGCCATCAGCTTGTTTCTGCCCCTTCAAACACTTTTTTCATAGAAATTAACATGTTTTCGTAAGAATTGTTTTCATCAATATCTTGGCAAAGGAAATTCCTAATCCTATCAATATATCTAATAGCCTCGTCTATCTTGGGATTGCTCCCTTCGACATAAGCACCGATATCTATCAAATCCTTGGCATCTTGATAGATAGCGAGATGTTCTCTAATTCTACTAGCCAGAGCTTGGATCTCAGAATCTGTGATATCGTTCATTATCCTGCTAACTGACTGCAGTACATCAATAGAAGGATAATGGTTTTTAGATGCTAAATCTCTAGATAAAACAACATGACCATCGAGAATACCTCTCACAGCATCAGCTATAGGTTCATTATGATCATCACCATCTACAAGTACCGAATAGATTCCTGTGATACTTCCTTTTTCAGACATGCCTACTCTTTCCAATAACTTAGGCAGCAGGGCAAACACGGAAGGCGGATATCCTCTGGTAGCAGGAGGCTCCCCTATTGTCAGGCCTATCTCTCTTTGAGCCATAGCAAAACGGGTTACAGAATCCATCATAAATAAAACATTATTTCCTTTATCACGAAAGTATTCAGCTATAGCAGTTGCGGTAAAAGCGGCTTTTAGCCTTACTAGAGCCGGCTGATCGGATGTAGCCACCACAATAACTGAACGAGCAAGTCCTTCGGGTCCTAGATCCTTTTCCATAAAGTCTCTTAGTTCACGTCCTCGCTCTCCCACAAGGGCAATAACATTCACATCAGCTTCAGTATTGCGAGCCATCATCCCCAGAAGTGTACTCTTTCCCACACCGGACCCTGCAAAGATACCCATCCTCTGCCCTCTGCCTAAGGTGAGCAATCCATCAATTACTCTAACACCTACATTCAGGGAGTCGGTAATACGTGGCCTAAATAAGGCATTGGGCGGAGAATTATGCAAAGGATAATTCTCTTGAAAAGTTACTTCCTTCCCATCTATGGGCCGCCCTAGGCCATCAAGGATTCTTCCTAACAACATAGGCCCGACCCCAACCGTTAATTTTTGTTTCTGAGGTATTACTTTGTCTCCTGGAGCGACACCCTCTAGCTCACCTAAAGGCATAAGTAATGTTTTAGAACCTCGGAAACCCACTACCTCTGCTGGGATCTCTCCGGACTGAGAGAGGATATGACAGTATCTTCCCACACTAACCCTCGGTCCATCAGCTTCTACCATCAGACCAGTGATTCTAGAAATCAGTCCCTGTGCGGATATGGGTTCCACATATTCAATCTTACGTGCTAGTGCCATCCAATCTGCCATTGTCTAACTCCTCAAACAAAAATTGTCCAATTTTATCTAGTTGAGAGTCTATCCTACCATCAAAAATTCCCTCTTCGCACTCCAGAAAAGTGTCACCAATTCCCAATGACTCATCTATAACAATTGCATAAGGTGGTTTATCTTCTTCTGGTAACTTCTTAAACCATTCCCAGTCTTCATTAGAGATATGAATTTTTATGTTCGTTTTCTCTCTTGGCATAAGAGTTAAGTTTCTAATTACATTTAAGAGCCTCGAAGGCTCCATGGATAAGGTAGAATGAGTGATACGTTCACTGATTTTAAGGCATAGACTTAGTAACTCTTTATCAACTCGCTGGAATTCGTCCATCAAAGCAGATTGGGCTAATTGTAAGTAGTTTTTAGCCTGCTTTTTGATTTTTTCTGCTTCCTTCTCTGCATTCTGCAGACCTTTCTCATAGCCCTCAGACTGAGCCAAAGGAAATACTTCTTCTCGAATGGATTCTGTCATAGTTTCCTTAAGCATATCTCTTTCAGCTTGAGCGGTTTGTAAGATTAATGCTGCTTCTTTTTGGGCTTCAGCTATTAAATGATCTGCTTCTTTTTTAGCTTGGAGAAGTAAAGCTGATACCTCTTCCTGCTGCTCTACTAAAGAGAATTGCTTCATATAATTAGGTTCTGCTTGAGAAATAGTAGTACGATAATCAGATAGCGGAAGATATTCTACTACGGCTGTCCCCTTGATTACGGACTGTCTGGGTATATATCGTTCAAAATCATTAGACTCGACTAACTTAGGTGAAATGATTTCAACTGTTGTATTTTTAATTACAGGACTGTTAATAAATGATCTCATCAGCACCACCCCTAGATATTACTACTACGCCGGCTTCTTCCAACTTACGGATAATCTTAACTATCTTCTGCTTAGCATCTTCCACTTCGCGTACTCTAACCGGTCCCATATACTGCATATCCTCTTTTAACATAGTTGCAGCACGGGTAGACATATTACTGAGTATTTTCTCAGTAACCTCTTCATTAGTCCCTTTAAGGGCAAGGGCGAGATCTTTCGTGTCAACTTCACGAAGTACCAGTTGGATTCCTCTATCATCAAGCAGCACAACATCTTCAAACACGAACATTTGCCTTTTAATCTGTTCTGCAAGATCAGGGTCATCCATTTCCAAAACATCCATGACTACCTTCAGCGTACCAGGGTCTACTCTGTTAAGCATATCTACGACAGATTGGATACCCCCTGAAGTAGTATAATCTGTAGGAGCAAGATTAGAAATCTTATTTTCCAATACTTTTTCAATTTCCTTAAGTACTTCAGGGCTGGTTCTACCCATAAGTGCTATTCTTTTAGTAACCTCGGCCTGAATATCCTGAGATAAGCTTGCTAGTAAGACGGCAGACTTTTCTGCAGGAAGATGGGTCATGATTAAAGCGATAGTCTGAGGGTGTTCACCCTGGATAAAGGAAAATAGTTGTTTTGGGTCAGATCGTCTGACAAGATCAAACGGTCTCATCTTTAAAGATGAAGATAACCTGCTTATGATATCAAAAGCTCTCTGTTCTCCTAAAGCTCGTTCCAATACTTCACGAGCATATTCAATCCCTCCTTGGGCTATAAAGTTGCTGGCAATAAACATTTTATGAAATTCATCTATAACAGAATCTCTCTGATCCTCAGAGACCTTACGCATATTGGCCATCTCTAAAGTAAGCTGGTCAATCTCTGCTTCATTTAAATGCTTAATGATTTCCGATGACTTTTCCGGCCCAAGAGATATAAGTAATATAGCTGCTTTTTGTATGCCTGAAAATCCTGCAATCATGTTATCTTTCCTCCGCTAGCCAAGTCCTCACCAATCTGGCCGTTTCATCAGGATTTTCGCGGGAGTACTTTTCCACTTCTTTTCTGGTTTTTTCTTTTTCAATTGCTTCCGGTGACTTGGTTTTTCTGAGTGCCAGCTTTAATTCCGCTTGACGCTCAGCATCTATTTGACTAGCAAGAATTTGCTCGGCTTCATGGATGGTTACCGGTTTATTTCCAGTTTGCGCTTCAAACTGGTCGAATCCTGCTACTCTCCGAGAGCGTAGTCTAAAAACCATAATAATTAGGAATAGACTACCTATTATTCCTCCAGCTATTTGGGCATAAAATATAAGTTGCTGAGTCCGAGCTGCATTTTCCATGGCCGCTCTCTCCTCCAACATAGAGGTCTTGTTAAAAGGCAATCTAGCGACTTGTATAAGGTCACCACGAGCCTCATCGACTCCCACAGAAGAAGAAATAATACTCTCTATATTGACAAGCTGCTCCTCAGTGACGCTGTCAGAATCAGCCATGACAGACACTGTCATCCTTTTAATCTGACCGGGACTGATTATAGTTTCTTCTTGAATCAAACTAGGTTGGAAGTTTTCTGTAAGGCTTGAACTTTCAGATACAGAGGAAGAGTTGCCTGCATTATCCAACATATATCCTGGTGTATCTTCTTCGGGAACGTTTGGATCTTCTCCTGGTACACCCTCGGTGCCGTTCATATTTTGTGAACGCTCCTGTGTTTCCTGACGGCTAAGGATAGCCCCATCTTCGCTTATATGGCTGGTTATCTTTTTTTGGTCAAAATCAAGGGTAGCATTAATTCTTACAATGGTCTTCCCCGTGCCAAAAACCTTATCCAACATACTCTGTACTGACCTTTGGATATTATCTTCCAGACTCTGTTGTACCTGGATTTGATTGGTGGTCAATCGATGGGGCTCACTGCTTTTTCCAATAATATCAGATAATACATGACCGTTAGTATCAGCGATAGATACGTTATCTATCTTCAGTCCTTCAACTGAATAAGCAAGCAGATTGGCTATTGATCTTACCTGGTCTTCTCCTAACTGAACCCCATATGTAGTCTTAAGAGTTACAGAAGCAGTGGATTCATTATTTTCTTCCATAAATAATGATTGTTCAGGCATAACTATATGGACTCTGGCATACTCCACCCCATCCAGGATTTCTATAGTTTTCTCCAACTCATTCTGTAGACCGAGGATATACCTTAATCGTCTGTCCTTGTCAGTATCTCCTATCCTCATCTGATCAAGGTTTTCAAAACTGAACGTACTTTCCTGGGGCAATCCTGCATTAGCAAGCTGGAGACGAACCTCAGATGCATCTTTATTAGGGACAAGTATAGTTGAACCACTATCAGATAATTGATAACTTACCGCCAAGTCACTAAGTTTAGCCGTTATTGCTCCGGCTTCACTCGCACTAAGCTTATTGAACAGAACCACATATTGAGGCCGACTTGCCCAGAAAACGAGAACGAATAAAGCCGTCCCAACGATGAGAGGAGCCAGCACTAATACTGTCTGTTGCGAACGAGTAAGTTTTTTCCAGTAATTTTGCATTGAATTAATTATTTCAGCAAAGGAAAAATTCAACTAAGGTCTCCCCCTATATAGATTAGATTTGCATACGCATAATCTCATGGTAAGCATCGAGCATTTTATTCCTGACGGTAACAGCTAAACCTAGTGTTAAACTCGCCTTTTCCATCGCGATTACCGGTGTGTGGAAATCTTCAATCTGTCCCGTAACAAGCGCAGTCGTAGCCATATCTGCTTCTTGTTGAGTCTTACTAATTTCTTGAATAGCATCATTAAGATAAGAAGAGAATGCCTTACCTTGCCCTGGCTCATCAATACTGGACTGAAGTCCTTCTAAATCCACGCTTTTCAGAGGGGTAATCGTATTTATAGACGGAATTTTAGCGAGATAATCGTTCATTTAGCTCTACCCCCTTCCTATTTCAAGTGCTTTCATCGCCATCGCTTTACTGGCATTGAGAGCAGTTACGTTGGCTTCGTACGATCTGGAAGCGGAAATCATATCCATCATCTCTTCAACAATATTGACATTAGGATATCTAACATATCCTACAGGAACTCCAAGTTCTTCTTCTTTCGCGGCATCAGGAGAATTCGGATCATATTCTAGCCTGTATGGTGCATCACTTTCCACAATTTTCTTAACTTGTACGCCCTCACTATTTAGAGTTTGACGAGCATCCTTAAATAAAGATACAAAGTTTTTTTCGGGAGGGCGAGTGGTAAATATAGCCATTTGTCGACTATAAGGTATAGGATTGCCTGCCGGAGTTGTTTGACCCGTATTGGTTGTGTTTAGATTGGCAATGTTATTGGCTATAAGGTCCAACCGCAGTCTTTGGGCCGTAAGGGCAGAAGTACTCGTGTTGATTCCTGTAAATAAACCCATAAGTTTTACCTCCTATTTACACAGTCTATAATAGCTTGACCAATATTGGGAAGTTGTTCAATTCTATCAGCTAACCCCCGCTCTACAATCGAACGAGGCATACCATAGACAATACAAGTGGTTTCGGACTCCGCAATGGCGAAGGCTCCTTGGTTTTTCAACTCTTGCATCCCTTGCGATCCATCAGTCCCCATCCCTGTCATAACTACTCCCAATACTCCTCCACCAACTACTTTGGCTAAAGACATAAACATGACATCTACCGAGGGCTTATAAAGAGTATTAATCGGGGATTCGGTAGTAATCACAGCTACCAGTTCATTTCTATCTTTTTTAACTTGAAACTGTTTCCCTGCTTCGCCAATATATACTGTCCCCGGCTTCAGAACCTCATCATTTTCTACTTGTTTAATCTTCACCTCGGACAGACTATCAAGCCGAGAAGCAAGCGACAATGTGAATCCTACCGGCATGTGCTGAGAAACGATTACCGGAACAGGGAAATTTTTCGGCAATTTGCTCAGAACTATTTGTAAAGCAGTTGGCCCACCAGTAGAAGTGCCAATAGCAACAACTTCAATATTTTTTCGAGGCCAAGTAGATAAACCAGTTCCTTTTGGTTCGGTTTTTAAATCTAGATTTTTAGGCTTAGAGACTGGTGTGGGAACTATCCCGCGACAGTCTATTGTTCTATTTTTTAAACGTTTAGGGTCAATCCCTGCCACACTCTTAACTTTGAGAGTCAAATCCTCCGCCAAAGCAACCAAATCATCTCCAGCTTTACCGGAAGGCTTCGCTACAACTTCGGCTGCTCCTAAATCGAAAGCTTTAATAGTAAGTTTAGCTCCCTCTGTTGTGACTGAACTAAGAATGATTATAGGGGTCGGCTGCCAACGCATTATCTCTTCTAAAGCTTGTAAACCGTTCATAACGGGCATCTCAACATCCATGGTTACCACATCAGGTTTCAAAGCCTGAAGTTTTGTTATCCCTTCGCGTCCATCACGGGCAGTATCTACAACCTCTATTCCTGGGTCTCTATCTAAGATTTTTTTAAGTGACATCCTAATAAAGGGAGAATCATCAACAATCAGAACCTTGATAGTTTTAAGCGGTTTGTTCATTTTGTACAACTCCGCCCATAAGCTGGTCAAGATTAAGGAGTATGAGAAGTCGCTCTCCTATTTTTCCTACTCCACGAATAAAATGAGAATCCATCCCTAACGCTACAGGCGGGGGTGGTTCTATTGAATCATTATCCAAACGCAATACTTCGGTTACCCCATCAACCCGTACACCAAAAACTTTTCCGTTGAATTGCAGTACCACTATCCTGCTCAGATCAGTTTCTTCTTGAAGTCCCATCCCAAAACGTTTGCGAAGATTTACTACCGGGATAACGTTCCCGCGTAAATTTATTACACCTTCAACATATGCCTGGGCTTTGGGAACACGAGTGATGGGAGGTATACGAATGATTTCCTGTACTCTCATAATATCAACACCAAATTCTTCTGTACCCAAGGAAAATGTCACCAACTGTTCTTCTGCCATTAAGAGCTGCCTCCTTTTTGCTATCTTTTATTTTAATCTGTCAGAAATCAATACATCTTGTATAAGGGAACCGATATCCAGAATAAGGGTTACTTTTCCATCTCCCAGAATAGTTGCCCCGGCAATTCCAGGAAGACCGTTCAAATACTCCCCAAGCGTTTTGATAACAATTTCTTGTTGTCCTTGCAGTTCATCGACAACCAGACCTATAGCCTTATCTCCTAGTCCTACTACTACAACAAAAGATTCATCTTGTTTCTCTCGATCCTCCGGCAACCCAAATTTTTCTTTGAGGGAAATAATTGGCAGCGTATTCCCCCTTAACTGAACCATCTGAAGACCGCCTACAGTCTTAATATCACTGTTTTTAACGATTAAAGTTTCAATTACGGAAGATAAAGGGATAGCATATATTTCCACGCCGACTTCTACCAACAGGGCCTGAATGATGGCTAACGTTAGCGGTAATCTGATAATGAAAGATGTCCCTTCTCCTTCCTTGGTTTTTATATCGATTAAACCGCCAAGACTGTTTAGCGATTTTTTCACAACATCCATACCGACACCTCGACCGGAGATATCTGTCACCTTGTCTGCAGTACTAAATCCGGGGAGGAATATTAGGTTAGCTATATCTTTATCCGTCAACTCCTCTTTTTCACCAATTAGACCTTGTTGTAATGCTTTGTTATATATTTTTTTGAGGTTAAGTCCCGCTCCATCATCGGAAACTATGATAGCAATATGATTACCCTCATGGTAGGCATCAAGAGTTATCGTCCCGTTTTCTGGTTTACCTGCAGCTAACCTATCTCCTGGGATTTCTATCCCATGATCTACCGAATTGCGAATAATATGGGTGAGAGGATCACCAATCATTTCGATTACGGTTTTATCTAATTCAGTTTCTTCTCCTTTGATAACCAGTTCTATTTTCTTCCCTGATTTACGACAGAAATCCCGAACAAGTCGTGGATAGCGGCTAAAAACCGTACCAATCGGAACCATACGCAGTTTCATTACACTTTCTTGCAAATCGCTCATTAGCCGTCCCAGATAAACATTCGTTTCGTTAAGACTACTGACCAATCCATTCGATTGATATTGTGCATGCAAATCTTCACTTATTTTTACTAATCTAGTTCTGGTTATTACCATTTCCCCCACTAAATTAATAAGATTATCCATCCTCAAAGTATCTACCCTAATAGTATGTACCTGATTATTTCCGCTTTCGCCCGCTAATTCAGAGCTGAGGGTATTGGTTTTAGCTTGCTGAGCATTAGGCGGAGAATCAACATTATGCGTTATACCCGTAGATTCTTGAGATTCTGAAGGGTGACTTTCTCCCTTCTTATCTCCCTCCTGATTTTTCTGATTGACTACAGAAGCTGAATCGGAAATAGAATAATGAGATACAGCAGTGTCCAATATTTCCGACACTTCCCCAATATCCGCTTGAATCTCTTCGGGTGACTCTTTTGTAATAAACAAAAGACTGAATTTATCCGCATCGTTCGTTTCCAGTTCCTCTACAGAAGGAAGAACTTTTACCACACTCCCCAGCGGTTCCAGCCTCTGAATCACCATAATTGCCCTTACTGCCTTCATCAAAGTATTAGGCGTAAGGGTTACCTCAATTTGATAGATTGCATTTCCCGCCAGGATAGCCTCCTTGAGATTATCTAACTCTGTAGGCAAGAGAGAAAAATCTATTAGGCTTTTGGTTATGTTTTTATCCGACTTCGTTTTCTTATACACTGACAGTTCTTGTTCCGTTAAAGAACCCTTTTCAGCAAGAGTTTTCATTACTAAAGCCAGATCTCCGCCATCTTCAGTAATGGGTAAATTCTGTTTTACCTGATCTAACATAATTTTAACTTTATCCGTTACCGCCAAAAGAACATCAATAATCTCGTTTGTTACTTGAATACGCCCTATTCTTAATTTATCCAATAAATCTTCTGCATTGTGAGTCAATTCCACTATAGGAGTAAATCCCATAGTACCGGAAGCTCCTTTAAGGCTGTGAGCACTTCGGAATAGTTCGTTAATAAGGGCAATGTTTTCACCGTCTTTTTCTAACTGTAATAGCCCCGCCCCGAGTTTGTCTATCTGTTCCTGAGAATCAAGTAGAAAGAACTCTAAAAAGTCTCCAAAATCGATTTTTTTATTGTTACTATCCTGGTCCATGCAAGCACCCCTAACTTTGACTTATTGCAAAAATCTTTGCTCTAATTCCCAAATTCCATTCAATACTTTAACATACAAAGTTCTCTATTTATTCTTAAAATCCTCCAAAGTTTGTAACCATTTCATTATTTTCTATATATAGTTTTACATTAGTATTAATTTAGATAATCTTAACCAAATTAATAGTATCTTTTTCCTTTAGAGCTGTAAAGTGCTAAATTTTACCTAAATTTATCCATTTGGATAAGATAAAAAAAAATCCTTTAAAATCAAAGAATTTTCATGTGTTAGACTAGTTCTAAAGTCCTAACGATTTACAGATATTATAGTTTTCTTTTCCATATCTTTATTAAAATTTAAAATGTCGTTATTTAGAACGATCTATATAGATAGCCTCATAATTTACCTTATTGCTATAGGCATTCCGAGTTTTTTTAACGCTTTCCATTCGATGAATATCTAATTTGAGCTCTTCAAGATTTTGGCTGAGTTTGTGGATAAGATCTTTATCCATTACCAGTATATAGGCCATCTTTTCCCTCAATAAATCTGTCACAGAAATAAGTTCGTTATATACATTTTCACTTAGATACATCTTGAAACAATCTATCTCAAAAGAATCTATTCCTATTGCGTAACAAGCTTGGTTCTGAACTTTTTTCTCTTCATATGCTCTTTTTTGTAATTTTTCAAAAGTCTTTTCCCTATAGCTGCAAAACTCTCGCAAGCTTTGTTCATATCTATCAGCTAACTCAGAAGCATAATCTTGAATAGGACTTTTTTCCCTTTTTTTGTTTTTTTCATTTTGTTCAAGCAAAATGAAAAATTCCTGCATCTTGAGTTTGAGTTGATTGTAATCAACTATATCTAGATGGTAGGACTCGATGAGAGCTGCAATTAGCTTGGCGACCATTATTTGGCCCCCATACGCGCAATTTTAGCAGTCTCAATCCACATATCCCTGAAAGTCTCAAAGAATTCGATTACAGGAATCAACTTGGTATCATCCTTTTTAAGGTTTGCTTGTACCACTTCATTATGATAGAAAGTGTAAAGTTCTCGTAGATTAACGGCGATTTCTCCTCCACGTTCCATATCCAGGGTTATATTGAGTTCAGAAATTATATCCTGAACCTTGGTTAAGCTGTTATGAGCCTCTACGTAGTTGTGTTCTTTCAGAGCTATCTCTGCCTGTCGTAAAAACTTTATCACACCCGTATAAAGCATGACCAACAGTTTTTCCGGAGAAGCTGTCTCCACAGCAGTTTGTTTATAGGCAGCTTGCGGATTTATATTTCGACCTTGTAAAATATTACTCATGCAGTGACACCCCTAAAACTTTTTTCTAAAACTTTTCTTTACTGTACCAATTATTTAGTATCTTGATTAAAGGAATTCATAGCTGTAATCTGTCCGTTTAACCATTCACTCTGGCTGCTTAATCCAGCTAGTTGAGTCTCTAGAGCTGTAAATCTAAGTCTCGTACGTTCAGCATACTGCGCTATTCGATCTGTGAATGATTCCATCTCGGTCTTAAGATCATCAAGTTGTTTCTCATAATTATTATTCGTCTTATCCAAAGTCCCCTGATACATCACCATAGGCCGTACATATTCTTTCAGAATATTGGCTAATCCCTGAGCTGCTTGTTCCTCAGTAGATTCAGTTACAGGGCTGACACCTCCAGATGAGGCACCCAGAAGGTTGGCAACACTATCAGGATTCTCAGCCAACGCTTCATTAAATTTTGAGGTGTCGAACTCCAGTTTAGCACTCTTGCCAAAGTTATCGGCAGAAGTTGTAATCCCTATATCTGCCAGAATGTTGAAAGGGCCGGTGGGATTATTCATTGCACCTGAAACCATACTCCTTAATCTACTCTGAATCCCCTGAAGAATGGGATCGCCAAACAAGTCACCTTTGATTTTTGTATCTTTGTCATAGTCCAATTTATTTTCAACGAAGGTCATTGCCGAGTTATACTGATCAACGAAAGCCTGAACTGCTTTCTGTGCGTCCGTATAATCCGCAGAGACCTTAACTACTACTGTAGTATCAGGAGCTTCCTTACTTAGATTTAAGGTCATACCAGGGATAGCTGAAGTTATTGTATTAGAAGAACTGGTTATCTGTGATATCCCATTAATTTCGATACTAGCATCATTAGCTTCCTGTGTTACATTTAAAACTCCTGTGCTCAGAACTCCCAAACTCTCCAGGACATTTCCATCTATATCAGAAAAAGTTGCCGCATTTTCGGTTCCAGTATCTGTGGAAAGTAAAGCCAACCTATAGCCTCCATCAACTTTAATCACAGAGGCATTTACTCCCACTTTCGCATTGTTTATGGATTCTGCAATGCTATCCAGACTAGCTCCATCTTCAACATTGATATCTTCAACCTTATCCCCTATTGCAATCCTAAAACTTCCTTCTGCTATTACTGTGGAAGAAGAAGATTCTTCCACGTCAACCGTACTACTTGCTGCAGTCTGAGCTACTGCAACTTCGAGTACTTTTATACTGTAGCTGCCTTTGACAGTCCCGGGAATACTGGTAACATTCAAAATTTCCGTATTACTGGAAGAAGATGATGTCGCACTCCAAGTGGTGCTCTGCCGTAATTTGTCCAGCGTGTTCTCCAGGGCAGATAGACGGGTATTAATATCTCTCCAGGCATTTTTTTTGGTTTCCAGTATGCCTTTCTTCTGCTCCATCTGGTTTAAAGGCAGACTATAATTATTAACCATCATATCAACGATCGCACTGAAATCATAGCCTGAAAGACCAGGCAAAGCCATATTAGAACCTATAGACATCTTCTCACCTCCAGGATTCATCAGCATTAATCATTTGTACCCAACTAAAGTTGTTTTGGAATTACTTAAACTTTCTTATCTACCAGCAGACCTACATACTCAGCAAAAGAGCTGAGCATATCCAATATCTTCTTAGGTGGTACTTCTCTTAGAACCTCTCCGCTTTTCTCATCTATAATCTTTACCATTACTCTATTTGATTTATCGTGAATTTCAAACTTCAATCTTCTTTCGACAAGTCCCATTAAGCGGTTTAACTTTTCTGCAGCCTGCTCTACTTCTTCCCGAGGAACTTCTTCCCTGGCGGAAGTTACGTTATCTTTCTTCTCTACAACTAGGCGAGGCATCTCCTCTTGACCCCGTTCCATCTTTTGCCCGGCAAAAGCATCGACGGGGATAACGGGCATCTGCCCACCAGGCTGGACGGGAGTAACCATTATATTTTCCTCCTCTAAAGGTAATGGTGTTGAAGTTAAAATTATATCGAATCAATCTTTATCGTAAAGTTTAATCAAAATACTTTTTTATTAAGAGCCGGCCGGACAGGCCGGCCGGCTCGAAAGTGCCGGCTAAGATCTTATTAGGTTAGAATTATCCCAGAAGCTTAAGAACAGCTTGTGGAACCTGGTTAGCCTGAGCCAGCATGGCTACGCCTGCCTGGCTGAGGATTTGGCTCTTGGTGAACTGGGACATTTCAGCAGCCATATCTACATCGCGGATACGGGATTCTGCAGAAGTCATATTCTCAGAAGCCGTTTGAAGGTTGTTGATGGTGTGTTCCAGACGGTTCTGCATAGCACCAAGATTGGATCGCTCTTCGGAAACTGCATTAATCGCGTTATCAATTGTTGTAATAGCGAGGTTGGCTTTAGCTTGAGAGGTAACTTTGATACCGCTATAAGTGACCGCTTCTGTTGAGACAGCTCCATTGGCTCCTGTGACTGCTGCAGTTGAACTTTGTGTAGTTTGGCTAATTTCAGATGAATCAGCTGCATCATAAGCAGCACCGACAGCAGCAAGTACGGTAGCGAAGTCAAAGTTAACAGTTGCCTCTGTATCAGTTGCAGGATCTCCGATTATAGCTGAAGTATTATTTCTGTAAACATTAACCTCATCTCCAATTGGAGATGAACCATCGTCTGCCCCAGCGAGGGTAAAAGTGATTTTGTCAGCGGTTACTGCAAAGGTAGATGTTTGGTCTGCAGCAAGAGCACCATCCGCTTCGATATCAATTTTTACACCATCTTCCAAAGTAAACTGACCAGCTGCAGTCCATGTAGCAGCTTTAAAAGTGGCTCCGCCATCAGTAGAATACTGTAGCTGAGTAACTTCATTCGCCGCAACAGTTGCAACTTTTAGCGTAAATGTTTTATCTACCGAACCAGTATAAGCACTAGCATTATCAGTAACAGCAGCAGCTCCAGCAAATACTGCACCCGGGGTATAGGTAGCTACTGTCTTTTTCGCAGCGATGAATTTTCCATCCAAACCTTCGGATTGGGTAGTTATTCCAGTGATACCGGTTTGTGCTAATTCTCCTGCTCCAAACGAAGTTGTGACCATATTTCCTGCTACGTTCAAAGACTTAGCATCCATGGCTCCAACAGAAAGTGACATATTCTGACCTGCATTGGCACCGATATGGAAGGTGTTATCTAAGCCTCCAGCTAGAAGATTTTGGGTGTTGAACTCTGTGGTATTGGAAATACGAGTAACTTCTTTGGCGAGCTGATCCATTTCAGCCTGAATCTTAGCACGATCATCCGTAGTGTTGGTGTCAGATGCTGATTGTACAGCTAGTTCTCTCATTCTCTGGAGGATGCTGTGGGTCTCATTCAAAGCACCTTCAGCTGTCTGGATAAGAGAAATCGCACTCTGAGCATTCCGTACAGCCTGATTCAAGCCTTTGATCTGACCGCGCATTTTCTCGGACATGGCCAGTCCTGCTGCATCATCAGCTGCTTTGTTGATGCGGGAACCCGAAGATAATTTCTCTAGAGATTTCTGCATCGCATTGTTGGTGCCTAAAAGGCTTTTTTGAGCATTCATGCTCGCAATATTGGTGTTAACTATCATTGATTATCCCTCCATGAATTTTATTAATCGCATCCATGCGATTATTTTAGTCTTCCGGTTTCCGCCGGCGTTGGAAACCTTCCAACTAATTAATCTTTCGTTAGAATTATCTGTATCCTTTACCCTCTAAATTCTTATTTATATTAAATTATATCTTATTATCTCTAACTATCTTCCAATATCTTGGTGATTTGTGCTTTTTAGTTTTTTTATAATAATTTTATTTAATACGGTAATTTACTATTATAGTATTTCTATATCAAAATAAAAAAGCTCTTCTTACGAAAAGCTTCCATTCTCACTTTTAATGTAATTTAGCCAACTACGGTAATCAGGCAATACATCGTTATTTAATACCTCATTTACGGCAACTTCATCTTTTTGTTCATAGGATTTGACCAGAAGATTAAAAGAGCTGCGCAACCTTGAAGTCAAGTTCATCATTTCCTCGGAATTGATAGTTTCAACTACAATCGTAGCCTCTTCTATACTCTTAAAACCCTCCAAAACATCTGTCATTAAATCAAGTGTTTGCTCTTCATCACCGTTGGAGATAATTTTAGAGATATGTTCCAAGGCCTCTAAGATGTTTTCTCCGAGTAATAATATTCTTAGCTTGATATCTTTTTCAACATTCATTATAATCTCCCTGTTTTATTCTTTGTTATTCAATCTATCACCAAGCATCTGCTGGAGTTTGGCTGAAATATCTTTGTTATGCAAAGGCGAACCTGAGGCTGCTTCTACATTTTGTTTTTGGATATCTTCGTATACTTCACTACGCAAGATTTTAACATCTTTAGGAGCCTTGATTCCTAAGCGTACATTGTCACCGGCTACAGCGACGACTACAATCTCAATATCATCACCAATGAGGATTGTTTCATTTACTTTTCTAGATAAGACTAACATTAGCCGACAGCCCCTTCCTCATTGCTCCGGTCTTTATCTTCTTGCTGTCCATCAACAAAGAGTTGTTGTCTGGAAGAATAATTCTCGTCATTTAAAATAAACTGAAAACCTTGGTTGGTTCGGGGGTTTATAACGATTGGTGCTCTCAGATTAACTGTGGATTTACTGATATCACTCAAGCATAAGGTTATAATCGCCCAAATTTCCACAGTATCCTCAGCAGTAATTTCCAGAGCTTCTACTTCCTCAGAGCCAAATTCAATCTTGGAAAGATAATTTTTAAAATATAATTGGGGTGGAAATAGAACAAATCCGACTTCTTTGTCTTTCGCAGATTCCAAATGAACTATGGGACTATCCTCTTCCTTTTCTAAGATAAAGGTTGTATGATCTTCAAATCCAGGAATCCCTTTTGGGAATACAATTGTCTTTTTATTCTCATTGTCGTTCATCTTTACAACTCCCTAATCAAGATTTATTTGCTAAGATCTATAGTCTGACCGACACTTTCTATCTTTATATATGGTTCCTGTTCCAGAAAAACCTTCATTTTGGGAAAAACAAAGTTTTCGATTTTGACCTCACCACGATCAAAATAACCCTTTACTCCTCCCAGATTAACTTTTGAGCTTACTGCTCCGGCTTCATAAGAAATATTTATAGGAGGAAGGGGAGCAATCACCACTCCCTGCTCTTGTGGAGCGGTATTCTGAAATATGACTTCCCCAATAGATTGTTCTTTTTCAATTGCTCCTATGCTATATCCTTCATAGACAGTCTTTTCCAGATTACCAAGGTATTCTGCTTGGCTTTTATTGACATAAGACCGAGACATAAATTCCAATCCCCCATACCCCAGAGACTCCAACACGGGGGTATAATCGATAGTCAATTCTTGTTCCTTAAATTCCAGCGAAAAATCGGCGGGAGTCTGTGTGAGCTCCAGATTTGGCTGCTTCTGTCTTAATTGAAATTGAGCATCCTGTTTTTCCAACCCAATCCTGCCGAATTGTTGGGATATTTTTAAATCTATCATATTATCACCTTATTGTGGAATAAAAAAAGCAATTAACGGATGAAATCAACCAGCGAAGGCTGGATAATCTGGGAGCCGACAGAAAGGGCAGCCCGATAAACATTTTGGACAGACTGGAATTCCATAATTGTTTCTGCCATGTCCGCATCCTGGATATCAGAAAGGCTCTTTTTCATGCTTAGGATGCTATTATCCATTTGGTCAGATACAGTCTGCATTCTGTTAGATTTAGCACCTAATTCCGCCCGTAAACCCAGAACATTATCGATCTGATCGTCTATTTCCTGCAAAGCCTCATTAATTTGGTCCTGATCAGCATTGTTAAGACTGGAACTGAGTTTATGGAGAGTGTTGAAAAACGATGAGCTTTGCGTTCCATCACCGTTATCCGTAATTCCAAAAAGTCTGGTCCCTTCCACTGACACAGAAATACTAACGTTAGGCCCAACTTCAAATTCATAAGCCTTATCATTTCCGTCCCATTGGGTAAGTACAGTTGGTGTGTTAGGTGGAATAGGGGGTTTATTGATCTGTGTTCCACTAAAAATATACTTAGGCCCTACCTGACTGTTAGCCAGAACCTGGAATTGCTCGGTGAGCTGATCAACTTCTTTGGCTATCTGAACTAAGTCACTGTCTGAATTGGAGCCATTAGCACCCTGAACTGTTAACTCCCTAACCCTTTGCAGCATGGAAGTCATATTATTAAGTATCCCTTCAGTGGTATCCATATACGCTGATGCTTCACCGGCATTTGCTTTCCATTGTTCCATGGATGCCAAACTGCTCTTAAACCTTAAAACTGTTCCAATCTTGACTGGGTCATCCGAGGGTTTGGTTATTTCTTGTCCGGTTGCCAAACGGTTTTGGATAAGATCCATTCTATTGTTGGCTGACGCCAGATTCTTCAGGAGATTCTGAGTCAGCATATTATTGGTTACACGCATCTACTTACCCCCCTATCTTGTTGTACCCATTCCCAGAAGACTATCCAACATGCTATCCATCATTGTCACGAGTCTGGCAGCAGCACTATAACTTTTCTGGAATCTGACCAGATTAGCCATTTCTTCATCTAAAGATACTCCAGACACCGATTCGCGTTGATTATTCATATGATTAACCAACACAGACTGCCCTTCAGCCATCCTTTTGGCTTGTTGGATATCCACTCCCATCTGGGAGATTACAGATCCATAGAAGTCACCGAGAGAGCCAGCATCCAGAGGCATTGGATCACCAGGATCAAGGTAGGCTTGCAACTTTTCCCACCCCTGAGACAAGGACGCTATATCTAGAGCTACACTAGCGTCACCTACCTCAAGCAGGTCGTTACCATCATCATCTTGGATATGCGTCGGAGGATCCGTAGTAGTATCTAAAGGTATCGTACCTGTAGCAATCCTGTTTAAGTTTTCTCTTATCAGTGGGTTAACGGTAATATTAGCGGCAGTAAACGGTTGAGTATCATCTATCAAAGTAAAGAATTCGATACCCGTTATACCCTCAGCTTCCAATCCTTGTCCGGTCTGATGGATGGTATTGACTGCAGTGGCCATTCCCTCAGCAAAAGTATCGAATTGGCTGCGGAAATTAACCAAATATTGGTCTCTAATCTCTATGTTAGCTTGAAGTTCCCCCATTTGATTGCCCAGGTCTACCCAGTTGTCCGGATCATTCGGATCCGGATCTGGATCACCCGCATCTAGGGCTTTCCAGACAACCCGACTAAAACCATTTACTGTTGGGGCTGGATTCTGCAATTGTCTAACAACCTGGTCATCTACCAGCACATTATCAACATCAGATTCATTCCCTATAATAACTTTAAAATTTCCAACGGTTCTGTCGGTAAAGCCAGGATCTTGTGTCTCTACTACCCTTACCGGTACAAGCTTAGACAACTGATCAACCAGAGCATCGCGCTGATCCTTTAAGTCATTTGGATTATCCATGGCCGCTTCTGATCTCTTAATCTGAGTGTTTAATTCTTTAATCTGATTGGCAATAGTATTGATTTGGGATACTGTGACACTTACATTAGCATCTAGGTCGTTTTGCATATCTGTGATTTGATTATCAATGTGATGCAAGGTATCAACAAGCGTCAATGCTCTTTCTTTCAAAACAGCACGCGCTCCGACATTCTGAGGATTCTTGGCCAGTTCGCTCCAGGAATTCAAGAAATTATTCAAATCACTACTCAGACTATAGTCTGAAGGCTCATTTAATAAACCTTCTACCATATTGAGCGTTTGCTCTTTGCCTGCCCAGTATTCATATTTAGAAGTTTCCCATCGGAATTGACGATCCACATATGAATCTCTAGCTCGGATTATGCTGTCCATGGTAGAACCAGCCCCAATGGTAATCGGCTTTCCCGCTGCATTAAAGGTCAAAGGGTTAGCTGCTTGAATATTGGGTAATTGCCTAGTATATCCCTTATTATTAGCATTGGCAATATTATGCCCGGTCACATCCAAGGCTGCCTGCTGAGTAGAAAGTGCCCGACTAGCTATTTGTAATCCGAAGAATGTGGAGTACATATCTTTTTCTCCCTTTGATTCATAATGTTCTCATCTAAATACTTTTATCTATAATACTTACTATACTTTTTTCTTCTTTTTTCTTAGCTCTATTGCTAGGATTAGAATAAGTTGTCTGTCTGTCATTCGTTAGAGATTGGATCGTGAAATTGACTATATTCACAGCATTTTCTAATAATTTGGTATTCGTTTCATGCAGGTCCTTTAATTTAACCATTTCTTTTTCCAAATCTATACGCACATCGTTTAAAGCAGGAAAGCTTTCGACTAAGTCAGCTAATGTGATTTCTTCCGCTTGTTTACCGACCTCTTTGCCAAAAAATTCTGCCCAGTGGAGTCGCTCATCTTCTAAGCGACTGAGTTGGTGCAGAATCTTTTCCTCTTGAACGGTTATATCTTCTATTCCCTGAATGTTATTGTTGACAAGGGACTCCTGCTTTTGTATTTCAAATTCTATTAAATCCTTGTAAAGCTGAGTCTGTTTCTTCAGGTTGATACCTAAGTTATTTATAATTTCCGGCACTTATTTTCCCTCCATCTTCTCGGAAGAAAGCATGCTTTCTGCAATGGAATCACTATCGAGACTAAAGTCGCCACGCGCAATCTGTTCCGTGATTGCTTGGACCTTGTCTTGTCTTACATCCGGCAATTCCTTGACTTTCTGAATAAGTTTTTGATAAACCTGAGCATTATCTGATACAGCCACTTTATCTTGCTCAGCGTTTTTATTATTGCGGCTTACCGGAGAAGTTTTACTTACAGGGTGCACGCCGCCTACGGGAGGAATTCCATCGATTTTCATAACACTCACCAACCTGAAAAATTTTTTAACCCATAATTGTATACGTTAGATTTATCGAAAATCACTCGAGCTTACTATAAACCCAAAAACACCAATTACATTAAAATACTATACAATACTTCTATTATGCTTCTAATATCTTCAAATATTACCTCTATTAAGATTTAGCATTAATATTTGTGCATTGCTAAGCGAACCTTTAAAGCAGAGAAGCGTCGAGAGCGTAGCTGAATCAGCAAGTGAACAGCTCCGGCGCGCGGTACGTTTGTCTCCTGCTGAGATAAACTCCGAAGCCGCAAACCACAAAGAATTACATTTCGGTGCTCGGGCGGATGCACAAATATTTCCTAATAAGCCAACTCTTTCACTGTATCATAAAGAATATTACATGCTAATTTAAGTTTTTCTTCATTGATAATAGTTATGTCATCTTCCGGAGTGTGATTCTTCCTAAGCCAAGCTTTACTTAGAACGGTAAGAGCCGGAATACTGGTGTCAAGGAAAGATGATTCGTCACTCTTATGCCCATTACCATAGTCTTTTTCGATTCTAGCACCATTTTGTTTTGCTACCTGCTTAACAATTTCAATTAGAGAATTATCCTTTGGAACCCAGAAAATGAATTCTTCTTTAATACCAGTAGCTATGGTGTCGAAATTGATTATTGCTCTGATATTAGAAAGAGGAATTGTAGGATTTTTGACGAAATATTTAGAACCTAGAAATCCCATTTCTTCAGCACCCCAAAATACTGCTACTATATTGATCTTTGGAATCAATCCTACCAGATTCTCTTGGACTAAACGACGCATCACTTCGAGAATACAACCTACACCAGAGGCATTATCATTGGCTCCTCTGTGCAGCTCTCCATTATATATACCTAAATGATCATAATGAGCTGAGATAATAATAGCTTCATTTTGGTTGGCCCCCTTGATACCGGCCAGAAGATTTGTAGCTAATATCGAGGAAACATCCACTTGTTTGGGACGAAAAAGCGCTCTGCCATTGATTACTCTTTCTGCCATCTCTGGGATAGAAAAAGTTTGTAAATAGTTATTGTCCCCGAAAGGCTCAAGTTGCAGTGCTCTAAGTTGCTCTTCAAGGTAGACATAGGCTCTGGTTTCACCAATCGTACCAGCTCTGCGTCCCTGCATATCGACTTGGCAAAGGACCTGAATATCTTCAAATCCTTTCTTCGCCAGAATCTCAGCAGCAATCTTATTGGAACCATCCGCTCCATCAGCTCGAGCTATATCAAGCTTAATCGGAGGCTTGCCAACCAAGAGACTTAAACTCCGGGACCACTTTTGAGGCAGAATAGTCCAGGGAATAATCAAAGCCCCGAAAAAAGATAGAAATTTTATAAAGGTACGTCGTGTATTCATCTTTTACCCTTTCTGGGAGGAAATAGACATGTCATTCAGAGTAAATAATTCAGACCAAACTCAATCCTTAGCTATTACTCCTCAGTCTCTGACGGAAAAGAGAGAAGCTAATTTCAGCAATATTTTAGCACAAACCCGTCAGCTGGAGAGTACAGAACTTCAACTTTTTCTTAATAAACTAGAGAAACAAGGTAAAAAACTTGCTCAAAGCCTTTCTTTGCAAGACCTCGTAGAATTCAAGAAGATGGTTAAAAGTTTTCTCAAATCGACTTTGGGTCAGGCACGTAACATGCAAGAGGAAACATTATGGGACTATCGCGGCCAACCTAAAGTTATGGCCAGGGTAACTAAGATTAATCGAGCCTTGGAAGAACTGGGTGAACAAGTACTATCTTCGCAGGCAGAACCCTTAAAGATACTAACTAAAATAGACGAGATTAAAGGTCTGATACTAGACCTATTAGCTTAATGGAGGGAATATCTTGAGTCATCACTTTATTAATATCGACAGTTATGAGAAATTTGTTAAGGCTTTTCATACTTTAAGCGGACTTGATTTGAACTTTTACAAAGAAAACCAAATGAAACGCCGGATCAATAACTTTATGAATACTCATAACCATAAGGATGACTATACTGGCTTTCTTAAAACACTTAGCCAGGATCCTAAACTGTTCGATGGGTTTTTTAAACATCTGACTATTAACGTTACTCAGTTCTTTCGAGATATTAAGTTATGGGATATCTTTCAAGACAAGATTATTCCTGACCTTGTTCAAAAGAAAAATAACCTCAAGCTTTGGAGTGCAGGTTGTTCTGCTGGCCAAGAAGCTTATACCATGGCAATTATTATGAATGAATACTTCCCCAACACTAAATACAGCATCTTAGGAACTGACATCGATGTTAACGTCTTAAAGCAAGCTCGTCTCGGCACCTATGATGAACGGGATTTTGCCAGTACCCCTGAAAATATTCTTCAAAAATATTTTACTCTTGGAGACCGACAATATCAGGTCAAGGATGACTTGAAAAGGAGTATGACTTTCCAGGAACAAAACCTGTTAACCGACAGGTTTGATCAGGGTTTTGACTTTATTGCTTGTCGCAATGTAGTAATTTATTTCACGGATGATGCTAAAGATTTACTCTATAAAAAATTCGCAGATTCTCTTAACCCCGGAGGAATACTCTTTACAGGAAGCACGGAACACTTATTTGGCAAGAATCATTTGGGTTTGAAACCAGTTTCCTCCTTTTTCTACCAAAAACAGTAAAGTCATAAAGTCAGGGACGGTTCTTTACTTTACACGGACTCTAGAGTAGCTTCTAAACAACTCAGATAGAACGGGGATAAATAAATCCAATTAAAAACCCGGGAGCATATCAACATGCTCCCGGGTTCAATCATTAATACCAAGACCTCTTTTTAAAAAGAATCATCCATTATTCCCGGATAAGTTAGAATTATTCTTTCAACCTTATTCTCCGGCTTAATATCCTCTAGTGTTTGGCCTTCCTTCAAATCGAAACTAAAGAACATAGCTGCAGCACCTTCAACCTTAAATATCCCATAAAGTTTACCACCATGGATACTCTCGGGTTCGATATATTTTGGCCGATAAGCCTCAAATACCGCAGCCGCCGTATCCCCCATCTTTATTCCCAAGTTAGTTTCAGCTTGGGGAGAGGTAACATTCAATTCTAGCACTCCTCCCGATTCGGCACCAATAAATATCCTATAGCCATCATAATCCCATCTAAATACTTGTTCAGGAAAATGTCCTACTTCTTCACCGGGGGGAGTCTCTTTGTAATCCTTACCCAAGGCTGCTTCCACTTGCGCTTTGCTATCTCCAAGATGTACACCTGAAATGCTAGGTTTAATATTTTTAGTAGTCTTCTTGGTTTCCTTACCTTGATCATTTATTTCCGTATAACCTATATTCCCTTCTTTATCCCAATATTCTACTTTATATAGGTAACCCCTTGTTTTCCAAATATATTCACTTTCCTCTTGGCCCAATGTATAAACTTCCAAAAATCCCCAACTATCTCCATATTCATGGGATTCATTCCCATAGGCTATAGCTGAGCTGTCGGGATTCCAGACAGGAATACCAAAACTTTTTGGCTTATAGGTTTCTTCTTGCAAAGTATCGGCTTTAACAATACTATTGATCGCACCTTCCCCCAGCTTCTCGCTAATGAGGAAATATTTACTGTCAGGTGACCAGGCAAACCCATGGGTAGTTGGAGAAACGTCTCTTACAGACTTGGGGTCTTCTTCACCGACCTTCCAAAGATATGCTTCATCCATACCCTCTTTCTCAGGCTTACCTGCTTGGATATAGAGTGCCATTTTATCATCCGGAGACCAGATTATTTTAAAAACTTCATCTCCCTTAGAAGATAATGCTGCCTGTATTTCTTCTTTAGTAAATACTTCTTCATTCTGGTTATTGTCACCTGGTTCGCTCGGGGTAGGCGTACAGCCTGCTAAAAATACTAACAAGCCTACTAATAATACCCCCATTAAAGACCCTAATGTTTTTTTTGCCATTTTTCCATTTCTCCTAAACTATTAAATAATATTGGAACACATTTATTAATGATTACTAAAGTCGTGGATCATAGCCTATTACCGACCAGATGCCTGACTCATCCTGGCGGACAAGACGTTTCAGATAAACTTTACTAATCGGGCCTTCGGCAACGTTGATTATTGCTTCTACTCCGTTATTGTTCCCAATTTCAAAAGTAGAATACGGTATCTCCGGTTCGCCGACGATTCCTTCCGGAGTCACCTGGAGATTGACAAAGGTGAGAGCTACTGAAAGCGGATCTAACTGCCAGGGAGTATGACCTCCATCCACCTGCTTTTGGTCAGCTTTAACAATCTCCATGTCTACAGACACCTTAACCTTAGCTTGGGATGAAAACTCGGTGTCTTTATCCGGCAAGACCAAATCGGGTGCAATCTGACGAGCAAGTTCTAGACTCTGAGGCCCTTCCACGATAATTTCCAACCCTTGCTGCTGCCAACGAAGTCGTTCCTTAATCACCTCTAAGGGCTTTCCATTAACGTCACCCCAAGCACCATAACCGGCAGGTTTAAAAGGTTCTTGAGCGGGAGTTTCTATTATAGTAGTATCTCCATAGTCTAAAACTATCCGCTCCTTAAACACGAAAATGCGCAAAGGAGAATTTTGGGGAACCAACGGGACAAATTTGCTTATATCACTGGCTTCACTAATAGTATTTACTAATTGTCCAGGATCTTGCTCTACTACTTTGAACCCTTCAGGCACATTTAAGTTAAAGATCTGCGAATCAATTTGAACATTCGGTTCAAAGGAAACAAAGGTATAGGTTGTCTGCAAAGCGTTCTGAACGGCAGTCTGTAATTGTAAAGGTAAATCTGTCTCGGCATCAATCCAAAGATGATAGGGTTCTCCTCCAGGAGGTGAGATCTTCAGCTTGATGGTTTCCCGTCCAGCAATATTCTCCTGCCCAACAATTGTATGACTATACTGTTTTGCCTTTTCGGCTTCATCATGTAAATCAAAACCACGTTTCGTATAGTCTGGTACTAAGGGAAGTATCGCTATCTCTTGGTCCTTTGCTCTAACCTGAAATTTTTGTTCACCATTATTGACGGTTAGAGTACCGTCAGTCTGACGAAGAGCATATTTTTCTCCTTCTGACCAAATCTCAACTTTTCGGACCATCCACTTTTCTCCGGCCAAATTTTCGGTACTCATTTCCAGTGTTCCTTGGTAACTGGATAATTGGAGAACTGCCTTCTCCATGGCATAAACCACATCACCATTCAAGAAACTCTTCCCGAAAGTTAGAGCTAAAACCAAGATTACCCCTGCTGCAATTGCAGCCAGCCTGACAGGTGTTCTTTTACGTTGGGAATCTGCTTTTAAGATCTTATATATTCTCTGCCCAAAACTGGAATTCGGTTCTGCAGGTTTACGTAAAGTTCTTACTGCTCTAACTGCCGCTAACATCCCCGCCGAATTATCATGGAGTTCCATTTTAGGGTCTTGTTCCTTGTTAAGAGTATCTATCATAAAATCCAGTTCTTGTTCTGGAGTCTGTCTCATCCCTCATCTGCCCCCTTTAAATTATCAAGTAATAATCCCCTTAAATTCTGAATAGCCCTGTATTGTAAGCCTCGGACTGCATCTTCGCTTTTATTCATTTTTTGAGCCGTTTCCGCCCGGGAATACCCTTCTACAATTCGAAGTTTTAATACTGTTTGCTGTTCCCAAGATAGTTGTTTCATAACTTCTTCCACCCAAGTGCTATCCAGTACCTTAGACACATCATTCTCAGCAACAAGTAGAGCCTCTTCCAGTTGAACCTGGATTCCTCGTACTTTTCGCTGGCGCCAGCGATCACGAATAATATTCAAAGCCACAGTCTTAAGATAAGCTGATGAAGGAAATTCTGGGAAGGTAAACTTAGGTAAGGTTCGGGCATAGGTGTCCTGCGTCACATCTTCAGCTTCTTCCCGATTCTGAACTCTCTTATAAATATAGCGATAAAGCTCGGGCCAGCTCTCGTTACACCATTGCCGAAGTTGTTGATGTTCTTTCAATTTGCTCACTATTTTCTCCCTCCCAACTATTAAGACGAATAAATGAGGCGAAACGTCACGGTAATAATATTTGGGGTCGCGATTGTCATCAATGTCATAATTTCCCTAGTCTATTTCCTTTACACCGAACATATGTTCTGGTATATTGAATTTAAAAAGGGTTTGATACCGATGAAAAAGCGTTTCATCTTCCATATAGATGTCAACTCTGCCTATCTCTCCTGGGAGGCTTCTCATAGACTTCAACGCGGAGATTCACTGGACTTGCGTACCGTCCCTTCAGCCATCGGAGGAGATCCGGAGACACGTCATGGAATAATCCTAGCTAAATCCATTCCTGCCAAAAAGTTCAAGATTCAAACCGGTGAGACTTTATATTCTGCCAGGAATAAGTGTCCGGATCTTCTAATCGTTAGTCCTAATTATAATCTTTACAGACAATGCAGCATGGCACTTAAAGAAGTAATCCAGGAATATTCCCCTCTTATCCAACAGTATTCTGTAGACGAGTTTTTTCTGGATTTCACCGGAATGGAGAAGCTCTTGGGGGATCCCATGCAAACATCTTATCTGATAAAAGACAAAATTAAAGAGAAGCTTGGATTCACCGTCAATATAGGGATCTCCTCCAATAAACTCTTAGCCAAAATGGCTTCTGAACTACAAAAACCTGATAAGGTCCATACCTTGTTCCCTGAAGAAATCCCTTCCAAAATGTGGCCTCTCCCTGTTGAAGAGTTATTCGGAGTAGGCAGAGCCACTTTGCGTAAATTCAGAGACAGGGGAATACGTACTATAGGGGATCTCGCTTCTGAAAATCCTGATGACCTTAAAAGGTATCTTAAAAGCTACGGTCTCCTATTATGGAACTATGCTCATGGCCGAGATAATTCCCCTGTCCGTTACAACAATTCCATTCCAGTTAAAGGGATAGGAAACTCTACCACTATACCCTTTGATGTCGAAGATGAAAGTGCTGCTCATCTTGTCTTACTGTCACTTGCTGAGACTGTAGGGATGCGGCTGAGAGAGGATGATTATTGTACCAGTCTAATCTCTATTTCGCTTAAAACTAAAGATTTCTTCTATTATTCCCATCAAAAAAAACTTCATTTACCTACTGATTGTACTTCTGTAATTCATCAAATAGCTTGTCAGTTATTAGCTGAACTCTGGCAGGGTGAGCCCATCCGTCATCTGGGACTACGAGTTTCAGAGCTAAGCAGCAATAACCTCTTTCAACCCTCTCTCTTTGAGAAAGATATCGAAAAACAAAAACGTATCGACCAAGCTGTCGATACCATCCGCTTAAAATATGGGGCTCAGTCCGTCTTTCGCTCAGCCTTTTTAGGTAGTGGTTTAAAACCCCTCAGTGGCGGTGTTATTGAAACAGAAGAATATCCTATGATGTCCAGTATTCTTTAAATTCCTACTCATAAATAATTCCCCAGAGGTGATATCATGAAAATTTACATGCAACCTATAGAGTCTATGGTCTGGTTCAACAGAGAGGGAATTCCTCATCCCTTAAGATATAGAATTTTAACCGAAGATGATGCCTATAAGACTATAAAAATAAACCACGTACTTTTTAGAGAAGAGGAAAAAGTTGCAGGTAATCGTATGCTGCTTTTTCGATGTCAGGGAGAAATAAACGGTGTTCTAAAGGTATTCGAACTAAAATATGAGCTAAGTACTTGTCGATGGTATCTCTACAAGATATAAGCTAGGCTGCCGCAATGCGACAGCCTAATAAGAAGGAGGTTAAGAAAGCAATTGACAAATGATTGTTTTCTAATTCAAGAATTATCCACCATAACTCCTAGTGATACAGAATAACTCATTACCTTTAATCATTTCAGCTTTGGTTGGCACGCCTGAAGCTGTTTTAATAAATAGTTCTAGTAGTTCTGCGCCCACTTCCGAGATAGTTTTACCATCGATGATTCCACCGGCATTGAAATCAAGATTAAAGCCCATACGTTGGTATGTGATGTTGTTTCCTGTAATCTTCACTACAGGTACCCCAGCAAAACCTGTAGGGGTACCTCTTCCTGAGGTAAAACCGATTATTTGACAGCCTGATGCAACTAATCCTGTTACTGCTTCTCCATCATGCCCTGGACAATCAAGAATATGCAGGCCAGACTTAGTGATTGCTTCTCCATATTTTAGTACGCCATTAATAGGAGCTGTACCTGCCTTGTGAATCCCCCCAAGGGCCTTTTCTGATACAGTGGTTACTCCACCATCTTCATTTCCTGGAGAGATCAGAGCAGAACGGTTCTGAAGATCAGCATGATGTGTTCCAAGTTTAAGCTTTTCTTCCATACAGGATATCGTATCGTATATATCCTTTGCTACTTGCTCATTAACAGCTCTTTTTGCTAGAACGTGCTCAGCACCTATGAGTTCTGTTACTTCTGTAAAAATTGCCCGTCCACCTGCCGCTACAATCTGATCTGTAACCCAGCCAAGAGTAGGATTAGCAGCAATTCCAGATGTGGCATCTGTCCCTCCACATTTAAGACCGAGACAAAGTTCCGAAATTGGGAACTCTTCTTGCTGTTGTTTGGCAGCTTCAGCAACCATTCTTTGGGCAATTCTTACCCCTTGTTCTATAGTTTTAAGGGTGTCTCCTGCCTCTTGAATAACTACACTTTCCACAGGTTTATCCCATTCTTTAATGCTAGCTTCGAGCTCTTCAGGTTTAAAACGCTCACAACCAAGTCCAATAATAACTACTCCGTAAAAATTCGGATGTCTACCAAGCCCTTTTAAAGCTTTCGCCGTAAGTTCCAGGTCGTTTCCCACTTGAGAACAACCTACTGGATGCGGAAAGCAAACTGTTCCACTAACTTGATCGGAAATGCGTTGCACAACAGTATTGGCACAAAAAACCGAGGGAATAATTGCAACCATGTTTCTTACTCCAGGCAGACCTATTGGCCTACGGTATCCCATAAATGTTTTCATATAAACTCTTTTCCTTCCTTGCCTTTATACAGCTGTAAACCTCACATTATTGTCTGCCTCGCTCACAATAGACATTGTGCAAGTGAACCCATTCCCCTACAGCTATTGCATCCAGGCTTTTGCCTATTTCTTCGCCATACTTGATGATAGGCTTTTGGGGTTGAAAAGCAACTAAGGCTATTTTGTGCCCGAAAGTGATATCTGACTTTGCAATTATTTCAATGACTTCTGTTTCAGTAACAACATTTACTTTGTCCCCAACTTTAATATCAGAGAGGACTACGGCAACGTTATCACGCGAGTCAACCTGTACTGCTTTTGAACTATTCATTGTTCTCTCTCCCTTTAAAGACTTGCTAAATTTGTTCGTTTGCAAAGCTCAATTAATCATATGGCAATTTAGATGCTTACATAAATCTTTTGCATCTAAAAGATTTTTCATTATGGATTTTTGCCTCTTATTAACTTGCTACGTAAGAATCCAAACAGTGGAGTAGACTGAAGAATAGATAGCCCAGCGATGGCGAGTAACGTAGCGGCAATCGGATTCTTAAAGAATACTAGATAATCGTCTTGGCTCATCATCATAGACTGGTTAAAAGAATTATCTAACATCATCCCCAGAATTAAACCCACAATCATAGGTGCAGTCGGCATTTTGATCTTATCCATAAAATATCCTAAAAGACCAAATCCGAACATTAAGCCTACATCAAAAACACTGTTATTAATACTAAAAGATCCGATAACACTTAGAATAACAATGATTGGTGCAAGCACTTTATTCGGCACCTTCGTTACAGATACGCTAACTCTAGTGAAGAGTAAACCAACACCAAACATCGCAAAATTTGCGAGCATAACCGCCCAAATCAAAGTGTAAGTTACATCTGCATATTCCGTCATCAGCGTTGGACCCGGCATTATTCCATGCACCATTAATCCTCCCATGAGAACTGCAGTACCGGAACTCCCTGGAATACCTAAAGCGAGCGTAGGAATAAGTGCTCCCCCCACCACTGCATTATTAGCCGCCTCAGAAGCGGCAACCCCTTCAGGATAACCGGTCCCAAACTTTTCTTTATGCTTAGAAAAGCGTTTTGCTTCGTTATAACCAAACCAACATGCAGTGTCACCTCCAGTTCCCGGAATAAGACCAGTAAAAATTCCAATAAAGCTGGAACGAATCATTGTCACCCACATTGTTTTTAACTCTTTAAGAGTTGGAAGCATTTTATCTGTAATCTTGTTTGCTTTTTGTAATTTTATATCTTTTTCAATAAGCCTTATCGCTTGGGGAATTGAGAAAAGACCAATTAAGGCGACAACGAAAGAAATACCGGAAAACAACTGTAAATATCCAAAGGTAAACCTCGGAGCACCTGAGATAGGATCCATACCTACCATTGCGATCATAACTCCTATAGCTCCCGCTAATAGTCCTTTGGTAGTTGAACCCTGAGATAAGGATCCAATGATAGTCATACCCAGAACAGCTACAGCGAATAATTCGATTGGTCCAAATTGAAGTGCTATTTTACCCAGAATTGGTGCTACTGTAAGTAAAGCAATACTACTAATAATCCCGCCAACTAGAGAGGCTACCAGTGATACTCCCAAAGCTTTTCCTGCCTGTCCCTTCTGAGCCATCGGGTACCCATCTAACACTGTTGCAGCCGCTGCAGGAGTCCCCGGAGTACGAATAAGAATAGCAGCGATTGAGCCACCGTACATTGCGGCTAGGTATAATGAAGCCAACATACTGATTCCTGTAGCAGGAGGTAGCCCAAAGGTAAGTGGTAAAAGAAGAGCTATCGCCATGGTCGCAGAAAGCCCAGGCATTGCGCCTACAAATAGACCGATAGCGGTTCCAGCAAAAATTGCTACGATATTGATTAAGTTTAAAACATTAGTAAGTCCAAGTAATACATTCTCCATGACTCATCCTCCTCTCAGGATAATGGTCCTAACGGAATTGGCAAATGAAGGAATCTCACAAATAGCAGATATACAAATAAGGTGAACCCTATGGTGACATATAAAATATTACGTATTTTAGTAGCTTTTAAAAAATACATTGAACCAAAAATAAATAATGGTGTAGTAATGAAATAACCTAGAAAGTCAATAAGATAGATGTAAAGTGCTATTGAACAAATAAACAGGAAGGTACGTCGAACCATAATCCCTTCTTCTTGCACTTCTTCCGTTGTTTTGCGGTACTTTAGATACGATTCAATAATTAGAATAATAGCAAGAATAGTAATCAGATAGGTTAGCATTCTAGGAAGCTGATAAGCGACTTTAGGTAAATCCAATGATTCATAGTAGAATAACCAAGCCATAAAAAGTGCTAAAAATACAGCTGCCATATTTAATATTAATTGTTTTTTCATTTTCTCCTCCTATAGAGGCAGTATTCGTATAAAAGGGAGAGCGCGAGACTGCTCTCCCCTTCATAATCATGCTATTAACTCTTGTATTGATCTTTAACCGCATTCCAGATGTCCTTGTACGCAGCTTCGTTATCTTTAAGGAATTTGCCATACTCGTCCCCGATCATTGCATCAATTTCCAGACCTTGTTTTTCACAAGCAGCAACGAATTCGGGATCTTTAAACATTTCATCAAAGGCATCAAGTAATTTAGCTTTAGCATCCGCAGGGATGCCTTTTGGTGCACTGTATCCACGGGAGGCACCCGTAACAACATTGGCTCCAAGTTCTTTGGCCGTTGAAACATCGGGTAAGAGTTTTGATCTTTCTGCAGAGAAAATAGCAAGAATTCTGAGATTCCCCGCTTTTACTTGAGGATAGGTTATACCAAGGTTAGTAAAGCTAGCATCAATCTTACCACCCTGCGCAGCCTGCCAGGAAGGTCCATCTCCTTGGAAAGGTACCATCTGAACTTTTAGGTTGGTTTGTTGTTCCCACATTAAAACAGTGAAAAAGTCGTCTCCTCCTGTCCCAGAATTTCCAACTGTAACTTTTCCAGGTTCAGCTTTAACAGCGTTAACAAAATCCTCGTATGTTTTAAAAGGACTATCGACACCTACTGCAATAACCGCAGGATCAGTGACAACATTAGCGAGAGGTTCAAGTTCTTCAATCGTATAAGTAATATCGGGATTCATAATATAGTTGGTCATGAGCATAGGAGTAGGCGTTACACTAATTGTATAACCATCGTTTTTTGTTTGCTTGGCTAACTCAGTCCAAGCAATAGCACCTGTTGCTCCCGGCTTATAAACATTGGTAAAAGTTGTGTTTAGGTTCTTGGATAAGAACGGTACTGTTAGTTGGGCGAGTTGATCACTGCCACCACCAGGACTAAAACCCATCAAATTGGTAATCGGTTTCTCGGGATAGTTGCTTTCTGCTGGAGCTGGAGCTGGAGCTGGTGTTGGCGCAGCTGTCGGCTTTGCACAGGCGATCAAAGTAAACATAAGGGCAACTATCAGTAGAACTACTACAATGTGATTTCTTTTTCTCGACACTAAAATTCCTCCTTTTTTACTCCCCTATTATCAGGACTTGTTTCAATACATTATATAAAGCAAGTATCATGCCAACTTCTCAATTGACTAAATCCCGTTATAATAACGGTTCTCCAGCCAAACGTTTTACACAAGCCTAACATCGCAACAGCCTTGCAATATATACGCAACATTATTCGCAACACTTGCAACGTTCCTAATAAAAAACGTCAGTTATTTAAACTGACGGTATAATATGCTACTCATTAATCTTCTGTAATCGCCTCCAGAGAGTGGATCTATTTATCCCAAGCATTTCAGATGCATGGGTTTGATTCCCGCTAGTCTTTCGTAATGCTTCTAGCAGATCATTGTCTGTTAAGCGTCGTGAACGCCTTATTTCGTTTGTGTTCACCATCTCTTCAGGAAGAAGCGCTAACACATCCCTTTTACCTATCATAGGCCCATCACTCAACACCACTAGTCTTTCAATGAAATTATGTAGTTCTCTAATATTCCCTGGCCAGCAATATCCAAGAAGGGCTAGCAAAGCTTCTGTTTCGAAAGTAAGCGGTATCTTGAACTTCTGTAAAAAATGTTCCGCCAAAAGGCAGATATCCTCTTTCCGTTCTGCCAAAGTAGGTATTGTCAGTTTCAAGACATTAACTCTATAAAATAGATCCACTCTAAATTTCCCCTCTTTTACTGCTTCTCGGAGATCTACGTGGGTTGCAGCAATGACCCTGATGTCGACGGGGATCACTTTATTATCTCCTAAACGAATAACTTCTTTCTCCTGCAGTACGCGCAGAACCTTAGCTTGAACTGCAATACTCATATCCCCTATTTCGTCCAGAAAAATAGTTCCTTGATGAGCAAGCTCAAATAACCCAGCCTTTCCGCCTTTCCGTGCATCTGTAAAACTTCCTTCTACATATCCAAAAAGTTCACTTTCTAATAGAGATTCAGGAAGAGATGCGCAGTTTACCGCAACAAACGGTTCATTCTCACGTAAACTTGCATTGTGAATACTTTGGGCAAACATTTCTTTACCAGTGCCTGTTCTTCCATCAATAATCACTGTGGAATTTGATTTGCTAATTCTTTTAGCCCATTCCACAGCTTTTAAGATAGGTTCACTTTTTCCCATGATATCCGCAAATGTATGTTTAGCCACTAATCCACGCGCATACAGTTTCTTACGAGCTTTCTTTTCCAAATCTTGAATCTGTTTCAAAGGTTTCAAAGTAAGAATAGACCCGCCCTCGATTCCTTCATGACGAATACGTTGGGAAACAATTAGATATTTTTGATTCTTAATGGTCAGCAGTTCATCATTTACAGATTGATATTCAGGTAATGCTTCTTTGATTAATTTGCCGAGTAAGTTGTGCCTCTTTAATCCAAAATAGCGTTCAACTGCTGGATTAATGTCTATAATTGTATGCTGGTTATCCAAGGCAATAATCCCTTCAGTAACACTGTCTAGAATCGCCCGAACACGTTGCTGAACAAAGGCTTCTTTGCGTCGCAGATAAGCCAATTCTTCAGCTCTCTCCATAGCATGAAAAATAGCTCTCTTACCAGAATTGATAAGTACACTTTCAACTCCAATCTCCGAAGCAATAAAAGAAGAAACTGTATCGCCAACAATTGCTTCAAGTCCTTTAGCTTGCAGTTCTTTTATTCTATGGGTAAGAGAGACAAGGTCCTGTAAGGGAATCTCTACAATCTTCAGGTCTAGAAACTTTCCTACTGAAGAAGCTTCATATATTGTATTTGGAAAACCCATAACTCCGATTTTTCTATAATTATGAGATACAGCTTTAAGAGCCTGAAGCAAATCTAATGTAGATACACTGATAGGAATACAGGGAATATTCTCAACCATTTCCTTAATAAATAAGAAGGTCCCCCCTCTGCTTATGATTGCTTCTGTTCCGTCTTTCTCTGCCTCTCGCGCAAACTTAGTTCCATTATTCTGTAGATTCCCTACGACAATGCGACAATTGAACTCCCCTTCCTCAGCTACCTCTCTAGCTGAATGGGCAATATTTTCATTAGGTGCAACTAGAAGTAGCTTTGGCCTCATAATAGTCACCTCGTGATAGATTCTTAATTAAGAGAGAAGATGCAAAGAAACTACACTTCTGGATAGTGAGTTACGGTGTTCCTACCTAGTTTTTTAGAATGATAAAGTCCCGCATCTGCTATTTCGATCAGTTCCTCAACGGTTTTAGCATCTTCAGGGTAAGAAGCCACTCCTATAGATACGGATATATTCAGGTCTGCTTCCTTGACCTTTTTTCTAAATCTTTCAGCAATGAACATCGCCTCTGAGGCAACTATTCCGGGGAGAACGACGATAAATTCATCCCCGCCATAACGTCCAAGAACATCCAAGCTCCTTATGCTAGACCTAGCAATGGTAGCAACCTTTTTCAGGATAATATCTCCGGCTAAGTGACCCTGAGTATCGTTAAGTACTTTGAATTTATCTATATCGAACATAAGAACAGCAAACCCTTCATTGCCAGGAGTATCTATCCTTTCGTCAATAGTATTAAGGATAAACTTTTTGGTGTAGGCATTTGTAAGATTATCTATCATGACCATATTCTGAAGATGTTCATTGTGCTGTTCTATTGGGATCATCTTTTTCTTAACCTCTAAGTTTATGGTTTTATTCAGATCAGCGAGCTTTGATTCCGCTTTGGTTAATCTCTTCGTAAAAGAAGTCTGTATCGTATTGATAATATAATAAGCAAGCAGCAGATAAGCCAAGAACTTCAACGCTACTCCTATAAAAATCATCTCCTGAGATATGATCAAATGTATTATTTGTCCTGTACCTAGTAATAATAAACCTCCTACGAATCTCGAATTATTTATCTTGGTATATTTTTGCAATATATAAATTGTTGAAATAGTGAGCATCCCTACGATTATCGCCTGAACAGGATATAGAAAAAATACGTCAGGTAAAGCTTCTCCATACCAACTTGCCAGGATAATCGCTGCAGGAAATAGTAGAATAAGCATAATGCTAAAAACATAATTTAGTTTTAAGTGTGAAAGCCAAACTAATAAAAAAATAATCCCAAGCAAAGAAGAATCTATGTACAGAAGCATTGTTGCTGGGATTATAGTTGGGTTAAAAAGTGAAAAAAGACAAAGGGAAATAGGAACGAAGAAACTAAGCCCAATCCTATTTATTAAACTTTTCTCTTTATAGAGGATATAGGTGAAGCCTAAGATTAAGAATGAAAAACCGATAGTGATAAGAAGAGCAGCTTGCTCTGAGTTCGACATTTGAAACATAAGTTCTTTCCTTTCACTTTTCTAAATAATGACATTTTAATTACTATTATCAGGGTATAGTCTTAAAAAATAAAGACCCATTTAATTATTTCATTTTATCTTCTATAGCAAAAAAAGGAGCCCCCAGAGTATTTTCTGGAGGCTCCTTGAATGTCTTAGCCCTCTCACGCTATATTAAGATTGGATTGATTCAAGACACTGTGTAATAGTTAATCAGACTTCCCTTTAAAATAATATCCCTTTGATCTCCGGTAAGGTTCTTTAGTTGAAGTTCGATCTCCTGATTTCCTTTAGAAGTGAGTAGTAAAGCGGGAATACGCTCTTCGCCTTCTATAATCTTCTTTTTAAGCCCTGGAATATAGATTATATCATCAGTTTCGAAAACGACTTCCTTTGCTATAGTGAACGGCAGCATTCCCCAGTTAATCAGATTACTCCTGTAACGTTTAGTGGCATATTCCGTGGCAATATTAGCCCAGCCTCCTAAAACCTTTTGACAAGAAGCTGCCTGTTCTCTAGCAGAACCGTCCCCAGGTTTAATCGCATAGATGACCGAGCCAATTCCTGTACTTTCAAGTAATCCTTTTAGATCTGTACCCGTTACGGCATCCAAGTCTAAAATTCTTTGGCCTAGCTCTTTCAGTGCATCAGATATCTCAAAATCATTACGGTTAGAGGATATTAATTCTCTTCTTTCTTGTTCTAAAGATTGTATTTGTTTAGACCTCTCTACATACTGTGGTTCTTTCCTTGATAAGGTGAATTCAGCAAGTTTAATGGGATTGGATCGATAGGAAGATGTCTCTCCCGATGGTATTAGTTCATCCGTCGTCGTTACAGGATCCATAATTACTGCCGTAACCTTGAGCATAAGGTTATCTGGTAAGGCAACCATGTTCGGCCAATCTGCAATATTAGGGCCAAATTGTAATTCCTTCTCTTTTTTCGGTCCGTTGAATCCATTGTATACTCTGTTAGCATAGATCCCTTGATCAAATTCATATCTAACAAATGGATTTTCATATTCAATCTCGGTTGCTGGAGTTAATTTCCCTCCATTTAGAACTGTGGCAGCAATCGACCTGGCATCCATTAATGCTACGGATGAGATCTGACCATCCCCCGGTTTTGAACCCTCCCTGTTAGGGAAGTTTCTGGTAGTATGCCTGATACTGATTCCTCCATGGGCGGGTACATCCCCTGCCCCAAAGCATGGTCCACAAAATGCAGTTTTTATCACTGCTCCTGCGCTCATCATCTTGGCAATAGTTCCATTCTTAACAAGTTCCAAATATATAGGCTGACTTGCTGGATACATACTAAGAGATAACTGCTCATTTCCTATGGACCGTTGATTGAGAATCTGAGCAGCTTCCACCATGTTCTCGAAAGTGCCTCCGGCACAGCCGGCAACAATGGCTTGATCTACTTGTAATCTACCATCTATAATCTTATCCGTTAAAGAAAACTTGAGTTTTTTATTACCAATCTGCTGTCTACCTTCTTCTTCAACAATACGCAGAATATCCTGGGCGTTTTCATTGAGGGTAGAGATAGGATAAGCATTGCTGGGATGGAAAGGCAAAGCAATCATAGGCTCTATCTTATCAAGGTCAACCATAATCATCCCATCATAATATGAGACTTCTCCAGGTTCTAATTTGGTATAAGCTTCTGGCCTACCATGGATTTCAAAGTATTGCCTAACTTTATCGTCTGTCTTCCAAATGGAACTTAGACAAGTCGTTTCTGTCGTCATCACATCGATTCCGTTACGATAATCTACCGATAGATTAGCTATCCCCGGCCCTACAAATTCCAGTACTTTATTGGTTACAAAACCACTTTTAAATACTGCACTAATAATAGCTAGAGCCACATCCTGAGGCCCAACACCTGGCCGAGGGTTTCCTTGCAGGTATACCCCAATAATATCTGGATAGGTTATATCATACGTTTTCTCAAGCAACTGTTTAACCAGCTCCGGTCCCCCTTCACCGATCCCCATGGTCCCGAGGGCTCCATACCGCGTATGGCTGTCTGAACCGATAATCATTCTACCGCAACCGGTCATGGCCTCTCTGACATACTGATGGATTACTGCCTGATGTGCAGGAACAAATATCCCACCATATTTTTTGGCAGCCGACAGACCAAATACATGATCATCTTCGTTAATAGTCCCGCCTACAGCACAAAGACTATTATGGCAATTCGTGAGAACATAGGGTACCGGAAATTGTTCTAACCCGCTTGCTCTTGCTGTCTGAATAATCCCCACATAGGTAATATCGTGGGAAGCCAAACTGTCAAAACGAATTTTCAGTTGTTCCGAACTGTTAGAAGTATTATGCTGCGTTAATATTTTATAAGCAATGGTATGTTTACGAGCAGTTTTAGGCTCTATTTCTTGAAGGATGCTGGTGGACTCAACCTTTTTTTCGGCGTTAGTGTCGCCCTGATTGATAATAGTTTGTCCAGAGATAAGGTAGACTCCGTTATCTATTACTTGGATCATAGATATCCCTCCAATTTGCCGACGAAATTAATCACTTAGATATCTTAAAGTTTTTTTAAGATTATTAATAGTTCCAATAACCTATAGTAACAAAAGACAAAAAAAATCGCAACCAGTGTTACGTCTCAATCCTTCCCATCAGCAATAATCCATTCTCTCTCAGAAACTAAGTTTTATAATTTAACAATAATCAGAGGCAGTTAGTATACATACATTATATTTTGTTTGATTATAATAACCAGACAAACAACACAAATTCTATAAACCTTAACTGAAGGATTGATTGATATTGGATAAAGAAAAGTTGATTTCAAAACTCAACTGGTTCTACAGCCTTGAATTAAACCAAGTAGATCTGTATAAATCTCAAAGCAAAGCCTTTGCTGACGAATACGCTGGGTTAGTATTTGAGAAGCTTACTGAAATTGAACAACTGCATGTAGATAATATTTTTACCAAAATTTCGGAATTAGGTGCCACTCCAACTAAAATTGGTGATGTTATCTCTCCCATCATTGGTAGTATTGCAGGTAAAATCATTGGTATGAGGGAACTGCATGATGTATTAAAAATCAACATCATGATTGAACAAAAAGCGATGAAGGATTACAAAGAACTTATCAATAACGTGAAATATAGTCAATATGGCAGTAATGATTTAATAAGACTCCTCACCCAAAACTTCATTGACGAAAATCTCCATACAGAGTGGTTTAAAACTAAACTCTCTGAGATTCAGACTTTAGAGTTTTCTATTAAGCCTTAAGTTTATCTATCTCAGAGAAATAACATTATTTTCAATATATTCTAGCTACATATTTAAAAGATAAGTTATTACTTTCATTAATGAAGCAATTATCGATTTAGTGAGTCATCTGTATGGGGTGCTATAGCAGCATGGTTCATTAGTATAAACTTGAATAAGAAATCAAGCAAAAATGTATTAATATTTAAATTCAAAAGGTGAGGAAGATGGGAAATGGATCTTGTCCTTAGACTGAAAGAGTTTTACTTACTCGAAATGTTTCAACTTACTTTGTACCAATCCCAGATGGATTCACTTCAAAATCAATATATATATCATGCATATGAGAGAATTATCGAATTAGAAAAACACCATGTTAATTATTACAAATCCACACTTCAGGAGATGGGAGAAGATGTTCCTAAGATAAGTGGAGGGTTGTTTACACTTGCCGGTCATTTCATGGGTGAAACACTTGATCTGACCTCGGCTGAAAACCGATATAAGATGGGCATTGCAGTAGAAAACAAAGCCATAGATATGACTCGAATATTTATTATAGAAGCGTGGAAACATCCAGATATATGCAAAAGACTCTGGCATAATATGGCCGATGAGGAATTCCACTTATTATGGTTTAAGGATAACCTTAAGCATGTTTCATCTCTGGTTCAATCAACGTAAAATATCCAGAAATTTGTCTGTCACAAAAATAGATTAACATATTATGCCTAAAGGGACACCTCGTTTCCAGAGGTGTCCGTTCTATTGAAGGATATACAGTAAGCATGGTAAAATATTGAAATAAAGCTAATAAAGAAAGGGTGTTCCCTATGAAGAAAAGAGTAGTTTGTAAAAAGTCCGAAGAGGGTTATATTAGTCCAGTCGAAGGCCTAAAGCGTAGAACACTTGTATATGGAAGAAACAGTTTAATGATTGAAGTTAAGCTGGAAAAAGGGACCTTACTTACCCTACATAAACATCCGCAGGAACAGGCGGGTTATTTAATTTCAGGACATCTTATCTTTAATATTGATGGGGAAAAAGTGGAAATACATGCCGGAGATAGTTATTGCATCCCTGAGAATTTAGAACATGGCGTGGAAGCTATAGAAGACTCCCTTGTTGTAGAAGTTTTCAGTCCTGTACGGGAAGAATTTTTGCCTTAAAAAGCAAACGTCAATTTATGTACATCTAAAGTTTTGTAAACCTTCACCTAGTACTATTTCAACAGCCCACATTCTCTGTATCGAGAACTGTGGGCTGTGATGTACCAACTTGCAAATCTTAATTTACTAAATAAGATTATTTAAAACTTTAAATATTTTCAAAAATTTCTCTTGGACCGAACCATTTTTCTCCACTTTGTGTTTCAATCTCAGTAACGTTTCCATCATCTATTATTTTGATTATTGTCCCGCTTTTTAAAATGGTAGCTTGTCCACTTAATTGCATGTCTTCTACGGCTGTGAGGTCGCTCTTTCGAATATACGAAATCATTTTCTCTACATTCTCTTTTGAAGAACAAACAAGCACATCATCTATTAGCTTGAGACTTTGACTGTCCCCATCTTTCAAATCTGCAGAGCTTGAACTACTACTTTCCCCACATCCAACAACTACAAGCATCATTAATATCAAACACAGGGTTACATACAGTATCCTTTTCTTATTCATCCTTCTCCTCCTCAATTCAACCTATGTCTTTTCTTTAAATAGCCTATTTCATTAGAAATATTCTACTCCCACTCAATCGTCCCAGGAGGCTTAGAGGTGATATCATACACGACACGATTAATCCCATTCACTTGGTTAACAATCTTATTGGAGATCCGCTCCAGTAATTCATAAGGCAGTTTCGCCCAGTCTGCTGTCATGGCATCATCACTGGTTACTGCTCTTAAGACGATGGGATAGCCATAGGTACGACTATCTCCCATCACACCTACACTGCGGATAGAGGGAAGAACGGCAAAGTACTGCCAGACATCCATGTGTAAGCCGTAATTTTTTATCTCTTCGCGGACGATAGCATCCGCTTCCTTTAGAAGATGAAGCTTCTCCGCAGTGACCTCGCCTATGATCCTTATTGCCAGTCCCGGTCCAGGGAAAGGTTGTCTCCAAACGATTTCCTCAGGTAATCCCAGCTCTTTCCCCACCTCGCGAACCTCATCCTTGAAGAGCATCCTTAAAGGTTCTATCAGTTCGAATTGCATATCTTCAGGCAAACCGCCAACATTATGGTGAGTCTTAATTGTCTCTGCTGTGTCTGTACCACTCTCTACTATATCTGGATAGAGTGTTCCTTGAACCAAGAAATCTATCTCTCCTAATTTACGGGCTTCATCCTCAAAAAGGCGAATAAATTCATTCCCTATGATCTTTCGTTTCTGTTCAGGTTCGGATACTCCTTCCATCTTGGCGATAAAGCGTTCACTGGCATCTACAAAATCTAGATTCAGATGGAATCCTTCAGAAAAAGTCTCTTTTACTTGTTCAGATTCATCTTTGCGCATAAAACCATGATCAACATATATACATGTTAGTTGATCACCTACTGCTTTATGTACTAGCAGAGCTGCTACTGAAGAATCTACCCCACCACTTAAAGCACATAAAACCTTCTTATCTCCAACTTTCAGGCGAATATCTTTTATCTGTGATTCTATAAACGATTCCATGGTCCAGTTGGGTTCACATCCACAGATGTTATAAAGAAAGTTCTCTAACATGGTTTGTCCTTCAGGAGTATGTTTAACTTCCGGATGATACTGGACACCATAAAAATTCCTATCTGGACAGAAGATACCAGCTACAGGCGTATTATCTGTATATGCTGCCTGCTTAAACCCTGAGGGCAGTTCTTTAACAGAATCTCCGTGACTCATCCAGCACTCTCTTTTACCTTTTAGGCCCTGCCATATGCCCTCGTCAGCATCAATTGTGATCATGGTTCTTCCGTACTCGTGAGCCTTAGGCCTCTCAACTTGACCACCCAATTGAATTGTCATCAGTTGCATACCATAACATATACCTAAGATTGGAATACCCAAATCATATATCTTGGGATCGATAATCGGTGCACCTGCCTGATTGACACTAGCAGGTCCTCCAGAAAAAATAATTCCTTTAGGTTGCAAATCCTTAATCTTTTCCACAGGAGTATTGTAAGAAATCATTTCCGAATAAACCTTTGCTTCTCTAACCCTCCGGGCTATAAGCTGGTTATACTGCCCGCCAAAATCTAAAACTAAGACAAGTTCCTGTTGCATTTTATTTATCGTCCTTTCAACCTATTTCTCATAAGCCTCGGGCTTTAAGATACCTATGTAAGGTAAATTTCTAAAAATCTCATTAAAGTCCAACCCATAACCCACAACAAACTCATTGGGGATAACAAAACCATTGTAATCAGGTTGAACGTCGACTTCCCTTCTTTCAGGCTTATCTAATAGGGTTATAACCTTAAGGCTTTGAGGATGTCTTCTACTAAGGTTTTCTTTTAGGTATTTCAAGGTGAGGCCTGTATCTACGATATCCTCTACAATTAAGACATGGACATCCTCGACGCTGGTATCCAAATCTTTTAAGATTCTTACCGCACCTGAAGAGCGAGTAGCCGAACCATAGCTCGATACTGCCATAAAATCGTACCTCAGGGGAATCTTGATATGTCTAATCAGGTCAGCAAGAAAAGGAACAGCCCCTTTAAAAATGCCTATTATCAAAAGGTCTTTACCTCTATAATCCTTTGTAATTTCTTCACCTAATTGCGATACCCTTTTTTTTAGTTCTTCTTCCGAAATCAATACCTTTTCAATTTGTTCTTCCATTGTTTTCACTCCGTTATTAAAATTTACCACTAGATTATATCATATAGTGAAACTTCTATCAGTAGGATTTTGGTTATACTTCTATTTACTAATATTATTCTTTATTAAACTGATTGTTTTTATTTATCTTTTCCCATAATAAAAAAATCCGGTATAACCGGATTAGCCAACCTTGGCAGACCAGATTCCTGTTTCTAGGCAGCTTATACGCATTCGAATAGAAATTTATTCTAGTACTTTACTTCAAAATTAATTTGATTATCTAGCTCTTTGCCGTCTAAATATAATCTAATATTTTTACAGAAAACGTCGATTGCCCTACTCATATAAAGCGGACTATCTGCTGACATATGGGGGGATATAATGACATTGGGCATTCCCCAAAGAGGACTGTTTTTATCAAGCGGTTCTACCTCTGTGGCATCCAGTGCCGCTCCGGTAATCACGCCTTCTTCTAAAACTTTGATAAGGGCTTGCTCATCAATTACAGGGCCCCTGCCGATATTGATGATTACAGCTGAGTTTTTCATTTTGCGTAGCTTCTCTTCATTAATTAGGTGATACGATTCTGAAGTTAAAGGCACAAGGATAACCACAAAATCGGATTGTTCCAATACCGTGTTAACTTCCGCGAGGGAATACATTTGATCCACATATTCTGTAGGTTGTGGTCTTCTTTTTACCCCTAAGACGTTCATTCCAAAGAATTTAGCTTTCCGGGCTACTTCTTTGCCTATATCACCCATACCAATAATCCCAACTGTTTTTCCAAGACATTCTTGCGGTCCAGGGTTATTGGGTTTCTGCCAGACTTTATTCTGCTGTTGCCGATAGAGAAGAGGAAATCCCTTCAGGAAAGACAGGATATACCACATGGTGAATTCAGACATAGCCAGCCCATGGATTCCTTTGGAATTAGTTACTTTTAGCTTTGACCTATCGAAATCAATTTTCATCAAACCTTCTACTCCTGCTGATAGCACATGAATCCATTTTAGATTTGTAGCACTTCTGCAGTACTCTGTAGGAGTAAGTTGACCCCAGGTTAGTAAAATGTCTGCATTAAAATTTTGAGCAAGTAATTCTTCTTCGGTTTCTACATGAATCACTTCTCCACCTTGAATCGTTTCCCGGATTTTTTCTACGTGCCAGGGCTCTATTACCATCGGAACCTTAGCTGTAGTCTTATAAAGAATTGCAACTTTGGTCATGGCATTCACCTCTTCCCCAAAAATACTAATTCATTTTATTGACCCCGTCAAGAAGAGTCGGCCCATTAGCCTTTTCCCTATCAAACACGGATCTCTATTCAGTATAATGTTTTTAAATTGGGAAGAAACTGCTCAAAATAAGCAGTTTCTTCCTTTGTGTTTTTTATTCTTATTCCGAACTTGGCAAGAAGAACAGTTTCTCATCGGATATTGGAATTTCGGGGAACTTTCTATTTGATAATACATTCTTTTCCCAAGGGAATTTGTCACCTTTTTTCCACTGGGAAACGACAACCGGTACTTCAGAAATATTTCGTTCATCATATTTCATATGACCGTATGAGGTTTCAAGGTCGGTTTCCGCAAGTGCTTGTCTTACTTTTTCCTTATCCACTGTCTGAGCCCT
>LOEZ01000019.1 GCA_001516055.1 Gracilibacter sp. BRH_c7a | reverse complement strand
AAAAATGCACCTGCCAAGATTAATATTGACGGTACAGCAACTTATGATCGCGCTGAAACCAAAGATAAAGGGGCAGACAGTAATACCTATTCCCTAGTGGTTACTGGGGCCTTAAAGCAAAAAGATTTACCACCATTTGTCATGACTGCCCTCGGACAATACGGGAATGCTGGAAACATTCCAGGACCTGACAGTCCGGTCCAAGGTGCAACAGGACTACTCTTCCCACCTCTAGTCGGAGTAGTGGTGCATGTTATCCAGGAGTTGTTGAAACCAAAAGATAAGGTACCTTCTGGACCGAGAGATAAGAATTGGTATAAGAAAAAATATCCGGGTAAGACCGATGAACAACTGGCAATGATTATGATGGCCGATGCTCTAGGTAACAGCGATGAACCGGATGATGATCCTGAGTCCATTGGAGATAATGAAAAGTCCGGTGGCGCAGATTATGTCTCTTCCGAAAGAAGTGATGGTGGATACTCTGCGGAAGAGGATTCTTATGAGACATCGTCTGATGATGGATATGAAAGGGACGATGAACCCGATACAGAGAATAGCGAAAGCGAATCAGCTGCCAAGGAGCAGGGAACGGTAGATACTCAGAAGGGAGAACAGCTTCCTGAACAGCCAGAGCCAAGTGAACCTGCTGAACCTGAAACGCTAGTGCTCCAAACTGACCATAAAGGCGGGACGACAGAATATGTCAAAGATCCTGAGACCGGCGAATGGGTTAACCCTTATACTGGCGGAGTATTGGATATGGAAAAGTATAATAAAGATGTCGTTCCTAACTTTCAAAAAGATAAAGAATTTATTAATAAGGAGTTTGAAAAGAATACCAAGGGTGAAACAGAGTTTGATAAGATCGTTAGAGACTCGGAGAAGCAACGTCAAGAACAACTGGCCAAAGCAGAATATCTAAATAAATTAGAGAAGCAATATGGCACCAAAGATCCCCAAGAATTAGAAAAGATTATCAAGGCCAATCAGGAAAAGAGCCAGGCTGAGGCTGAATCTTGGACGAAAATCGGGGATGTCATGGAAGCTGGGGAAAAAGTATCCGGTATTGTAGGAACCGTTTCTGATGGCCTGGTGGATGGCTTGGCCAACATGACTGGACCTGCTGGCAAAGGGATTCAGAGCACATACAAAGTAGCAAAAGGGATACTTGGAACTATGGCTGAAAAAGGAGTGAGTACATCTTCCTTTGTGTCAGGCGCAGTTAAAGGTGGTACCGATGCAGCTACGGATTATGTCAAGAATCCTTATGTCAAAGCTGGATTAACCATCGGTGGCGAAGTTGTTGGAGAAGCTTTAACTGCTAAAGATCCTTCCAAAGGGGCTTGGGATGGTCTAGTTAGCGGAACTGCTAAAGTTGCGGTAGGTACTATTACAGATAAGATTGGAGACAAATTGGGTGCTACGGGATTTGGCAATGACACCATATTGACTACACTTAAAGATGGAAAGGTCCGTGTAGCAGTGAAATCAGGCGAGAAATGGGTGGGAAGAGTTTTGTCTGCCTCATCAACAGAAAAATTTATTGGAGAAAAAGTGACTAAACAGGTTGGGCAAACCATGCTCAAATATACCACTGGAGCTATTGACGAAACTGTGTTAAAGCCCTATATTGTGGACCCTGTTAAAGACATGTACAAATAGAAGGGGGTTGGAAGGATGAAACTGACGACTAAAGAGATTTCATTTATTGCCAAGGATTTTGATGAAAAATCGCAAGTAAGTTTATTTGCCAATGTCCAAGAAGCAGTAAGCGGAACAGAAGAAAAAAGCCTTACTGCAAAGGGCATCTACAAAGATGGGAAATTGACCAAGAAAGCTCGAGAGATTCTAGAAATCGTAGCCGCAGCCAAGAAATGCACCAGACTGATTCTCAAAGACAGTTTTATATTCATAGAAAAATATACCTACCGAGCAAATAATAAACTTGTCTTGGTTGAGAATGACGGTGGAGATATGGTTTTCAGCATGGCGGATAATCTTCCAAAAACAGTAGAACAAATCTCGGAATTCACGGGGAAGTCCCTGTTCAAGAGTTCTGGAGTTGAGATTTTGTTGTCAGCAGATGAGTTGTTGATATTCCTGGCTATGGTTGATATCTATCGAAGAAATGCCATGTTAGCTTATGTTGGCCACGGGATTGAAAAAGCAGCGATTTCGTTAATTGAGATAATGAAGCAGATTAATGATCCTTCTCCTAATAGTCTAGTAAAATTGTTTAAACAAAATTATAACTATCCCATACCCCAAGTTGAGAATGCCAAGGTCATCTTGAAGAAGTTAACACGAAAAGACTTTGTGACTTTTAACAATGGATATGAGTTAATTAGTGATTATGCAGTATTTGCCAAAAGCTTTCTAGTCCCTGAGACAATTATTATGATAGATACCTTTAATGTAAATGAGAAGGATGAAGTCATAGTGGCTGGAGGAATTTGCATCACTGCCGGATTGAGGAACATTGCCTCATTCATCATGGGTAATGATGGGATTGATATGAGTTCGTTAAGCGGAAGTCAACTTTTGCAAATGGTGGAGAACTTCTTGAAGTGCCCGGATATCTCTTAAATGTTTTACTGCGAGTTAAAAAATGATAAAGGAGAGATGGTTATAATGAAAAAATTAGGCCTATATGTAGTGCTGATTATTCTAATAATGTCGTTAGTAGTTGGATGTTCAGATAATACCACGGCTCCCCCACAAGAGGAAAAGAAACCAGCTAACTTGATGACATTTAAAGAGTTCCAGAGTTTATCAGATAATGAGAAGTTGAAGAATAAGGAGATGGTCAAAGAGGTCTTCGGAGAGCCAGACTTTGTAACTCAAAAAGATGGGTATGAGAAATGGGCTTACTATGACAGAATTGATAATGAGAAGGGATCGATTTTCTGTGCCTTGTTTACGTTTTATGAGACTGGACAAACAGGAATTAAAGAGTGGCCAACCAAGGAGAGGCTAAAGACTATTTTGAATATCTAGAAGAAAACGGTTTTCCAATTAGGAATACCATCTATATCCTTGGCGATGTAACTAAGGATGACACACTTCCTCCCAAATAGTTCACATTTAAGAATATCTTAATCGAAGAGCCCATATGCACAACTGTATATGAGGCTCTTTTTATGCTATCGACAAATACGTGTAAAATATTACAAAATAAGGTTATTGACATATGCTAATTATAAAGCTATTTTGTAATTAGTAGAATATTTTGAGAGTTCAATCTTTAAAAATAAATGAATAATTAGTTAATGGTCGACCGTAGCGGTACTCTCACTCATCGAGGGCATTGCAGTATTAATACGACGGTTGACTTTTATTTATCCAAAAAAAGGGGAGAGGGGGTACAAATAAATTGCTGTTGATGACCAACGTAGACAATATCAATGTTGATCAGGTTCCCTACCTTATAGAAAGGCTGATGGAGAAGGGTGCAGGTAATGTTCATGTACTAACAGCGTTAACCAAAAAAGGAAGGCAGGAATATATTTTTCTGATCGATGCACCTGAAGACCAAACAACTAGTATAGCAGGTTTTCTTGCCAGTGAAATTGGAACACTGGGGATAAGGATTCTTAAGGCAGATCATATGTCTTTTCAATATTTCATGGTGAATAAAAGGATTAAGCTTAAAGATAATGATGATCAATTACTCTGGGAGGGAAGTGTAAAGGTCAAGATTGTGAAGGATGAATTCGAAAATCCGCTTTCGGCACGGGTAGAATATGAGGATTTAAAGGCAGTTGCTAAATCGCTAGAGGGTACAGGAGCAAACATAAATTTCTATGAACTAAAACAAATGATTGAGACAGAAGTTATCAGGAATCTTAAGTATAAAGAATTCAAGCTGGAATTTGATTCTTAAATTTACACAGCAAGTTTGTAGGAGGAGACTGATGGAAAGAAAACAGTTACAAAAACTTCTAGAATCTCTTGTAACAGGCAATACATCTATGGATAAAGTCATAGAGAAACTGGAGTGTCTCCCATATGAAGACATCGGGTATGCCCGTCTTGATTACCACCGTCAATTACGTACAGGATTTCCGGAAGTAGTTTTCTGTCAGGGCAAAACAGTTGATCAAGTTGCAGGGATTTTTACTAAGTTAGCGGCAAAGACCAGGCCGGTCTTGGGCACTAGGGCAGTACCTGAGGTCTATGCAGCTGTGCACAAGATTTTTCCAGAAGCACAATATTTTGAAATGGCCAGATGTATAGTGATTCCTTCCGCAGATATAAGAGAAGAGAAAGGCAATGTGATTATTATTAGTGCCGGGACAGCAGATATGCCGGTGGCCGAGGAAGCAGCGGTAACAGCGGAAACCATGGGGCTAAAAGTAATAAGGCTATATGATGTTGGGGTGGCAGGTATTCACAGGCTGCTTGATCACGCGAAGGACTTACAAAAGGTGAATGTGGTGATAGCTGTTGCAGGTATGGAAGGGGCACTTGCCAGTGTGGTGGGCGGATTAACCCGGAGACCAGTAATTGCAGTGCCAACCAGTGTTGGATACGGTGCTAATTTTGGTGGAGTAGCTGCCTTGCTTTCTATGTTGAATAGTTGTGCCTCAGGTGTTGGCGTAGTGAACATAGATAATGGTTATGGAGCAGCAGCACTCGCTCACGCTATCATTGAATCAGGAAGGAATGATGATTAAATGAGATTATTATATTTGGACTGCTGTGCAGGAGTTGCTGGTGATATGCTCTTGGGATGTTTGATTGATGCAGGAGCGGATGAAGATTATATCAAAAATGGATTATCCAGCCTTAATGTCTCAGGATATCAAATAAATGTCCTACAAGGAAAGAGTAAGGGGATAGCAGCTCGTCAAATCAATATCACAGTCGAAGAAGAACAGCCTCATCGTCATCTTGCAGATATTATAGAAATTATTGATACAAGCAGTTTATCTATTAAGGTCAAAGGATTAGCGAAGCAAGTCTTTGACCTTATTGCTCGGGCAGAAGCAAAAGTTCATGGAACTACTATTGATCATGTACATTTTCATGAAGTAGGTTCACTTGACTCCATCTGTGATATTGTAGGAACGCTTCTTGCCGTTGAGAACCTGGGAGTTGAGAGAATAGTCTGTTCCCCTCTTCCCATGGGTTACGGATATGTCCAATGTGACCATGGTGAGATTCCTGTTCCTGCTCCGGCTACACTTGAGATATTAAAGGGAATTCCTGTTCGCAGAATGGAGGTTGAGGGCGAATTGGTGACTCCGACCGGTGCAGCTCTCGTAGTCTCTTTGGCTGAGGAGTTTTCTTCGTTTCCAACAATGATAGTGGAGACTACTGGTTATGGTATGGGTACGAGAAATTTCCATTTCCCTAATGTAGTACGTGCTGTAATAGGAAAGGATGATCTTGCTAATCATACCCGTGTACATATCCAGGAACATCAACATAACCATGAACATAATGAACACAAACATGAACACAAACACGAACAGGATCACAAGCATGATAATGAACATATACACAAACTGCAAACACAAACTTCAGCATGAAAACATTTGAGAAAGGGGGTTTGCATGCAAGAATCTCTGCTTGAGTCAGAGGAGTGACGTAAGGCGTAATGCTAAAAAAGTAAAGAAAAAACTATTAGGAGGTAAATCAATGGAAAGAGAAATTTTAGCGGTAATAGGTGCTGTCAACTCTAACATCCAGCACACAACTAGTGACCGTATTGAGGCACTCACCAAGGGTCATGGGATGCTCAACCTCGCGGTCATGGCTTCGGCCAACAGCATGGTACATGAGATTCTTAACGGTCGCAGCATAAAAATTTCAGACGCTAACTTAGTTGAACTTCCTCTAGACAGTGTATTAAAAGCAGGCGTCGATATGGCTAAAGAAGCTGGAGCTGATGCAGCCAATGCTGCTCTTATTGCAGCAGTACTTCTCAATATTGCCGGAACAGAATCAAGGGCAGGTGTTCCAGCAGGTAACAGGAAACTAGGGGCAATGGCTCGTATGATGGCTGGAGCTGACCGTGCAGGGGTGGCTGCTATCCCAACTTCCAAATTAACAAATAAAGTTTCAGGGTTTGCTGCAGTTAAGGCACTCTATGATGCAATGGAAAAAGGAGAACTGGTACGTGTAGATGGAGCGGATGTTCCAGCCTTCGTTTCTGGTGGTGCGATCTACGGACATAGTGTGTTAGGGGAAGATACTACGTATGTAGACCTAGCCTTAAATGGAACGAAGGTTGCAGTTGAAGGGATGCAGAAGGCTTATCGTGGTGTTGGTATAAGTCCGCCTCCAATAATGAGTGCTTTATTAGCAGCAGCAGCAGTGTTAGAAATTATTAACCCAGATGGAATGATCGACCCTCAATATGGTGATTTCTTTGTAAAAGGTACCGGTTATCTCGTTGGTAAGGGTGCTGCCGAAGCTGCCGGACTACCAGAAAAACTTCACCTGCGTGGTACAGGTAAAGAGTTTGAGACTGCCCAGCTTGTTGGCGATATCGGGATGATTCTTAAAGATGTAGGTGCTCCCACAGTAGTCGGTATGATGACTCTTAATGAAATGCTTGCAGCCTTCTCAGAAGCACCGATAATCGGTGCCGGCTTTGGGGGAGGGCCTGTGAACCCACCTCTGGCTCATCTGGTTTCCGATATTGTTGTCTCTATGAACGCGGTACTCGATAACAAGGGAGATGTCGATGCTGCAGCAGATATTCTTCATAAAATTAAAACAACTGAATGGTTTGATTCTGAGATTTCCGCTTTTTGTGCCAATACTGTGGCTCATAAGGGAGAACAGTTACGCAGAGGTCCTGTTTCTAAAGCTATAATCAGGGCTACTGAAGGAATACGCATGAATGCTATCTACACTCGTGCTCAGAGAACGTATGATGATCTTAATGCGGGCAAGAAACTCGAAGATATCTGCCATGAACTCGATCTTGAGAGACAGGCTAGGGTAGAAGCAACTGCCGGCATGGTATTTACGGCAATGTTTGGCACAGAAGTCACAGTTCATTTTACCAAGCTAACTGGCGGTGCTCATCGTAATCATCCTTTTGCTCAGAAATTCTGGGGCTTTGATGCTGATATCGATGCTGAAGTCTCTATTGGTGGTCAGAAGTTTTTCCTTGAGGGCCTGTCTCATAAAGTCGTTCCGGATGCTGTCTTGAATAAAAGGACAGAGCTTTCTGGAGCAATCACTGTCGCCGCCGCAGTTTCCCAGGAATTGATGTACATTGGATGCTGTACGATAAATATTGTTGTCCCTGCAGCAGTAGCAGCTGTCATGGGTGTAGCCAGCTGGGAAGATGCAGGAAAGATGGCTGAGCAAGGTGCCAAGCTTACCGCAGCTATTCCGGGAGGCAAAGAGTCCGCTCGTGAAGTAGCTAAAGAAGCTCTTCGTATTATGAAAGAATTGAAGTTCTAAGATATAACCGACTACGGATGTGAAGCGTTAGGAAACTAGCGCTTCACATTGAAGTCCATAGACACCCAATATTCTAATTATTGTGACGGAAGGGTGATAGAATGGATAAATTTTGGATAAAAACTGGAGCCCGGTTACATTTGGGGCATTTAGATTTAAACGGCTCTCTGGAAAGGCTCTATGGGGGGTTAGGCCTAGCTGTCGATCAACCACAGCTGGAAGTAGTTGTGCAGAAGCAAACCGATCTTTGTATTTTATGTCCAACGGATGAGAGGGAGAGAATTGAAAAGATAGCTTGCAAATATCTTGAATACTATAAACTCCCTGGCATAAAGATTGAAGTGATTAATTCATTGCCTAGTCATAGTGGGTTAGGTTCAGGAACGCAGCTTGCGTTAGCATTGGGGTTTGCCATAACTCGAGTGTATGGATTAGAGACGCCTATCGCAGAGCTTGCGGTTATAACTGATCGTGAAGGAAGCCGTTCTGGAATAGGGGTAGCTGCCTTTGAACAGGGTGGTTTTGTTGTCGATGGAGGCAAACCAATTAATAGTAAGACCGATGATAGATTTCTCATACCACCATTGTTGGCACGAATGCCATTTCCTGAAGAATGGGCAGTTATTTTAGCCCTACCTCATAAAGAAGAAAAAATATTTGGCAGTCAAGAAGAGAAGGCCTTTAACTCACTACCACCGATGGATGAACAAATCTCAGCAACTATTTGCCGACTTGTCCTTATGAAATTACTACCTAGCTTGCAAGAAAAGAACTTGCTAGAGTTTGGGCAAGCGGTGACAACTATTCAAAACTATGTAGGAAATTATTTTGCTCCGTTCCAGGGTGGGAAGTACTCCTCGCCGTTGGGATTCGAACTGGAAAAATTCCTCTTATCTCAAGGGGCAACGGGAATAGGTCAAAGCTCCTGGGGTCCTACTATATATGCTTTTACTACTCTCGAGAACAGTATTAGGCTATTAGAACATACCCGGAGCTTCTTAGGGAAACGTGGTCAGGTATGGATAGTCAAAGGAACTAATAGAGGGGCGAGCTGGGGCTGGAAATAAAACATAAGGTGGGAAATCAAATAAAGTGACTACAGGATATAAATCGCCAAAGAAAATAGCATGGGGAATAACAGGGGCAGGACACCATCTGGCTTCCTTGGTAGATATTATGGTAGCCCAAAACAATATGGATATCTTTATCTCCCAGGCTGGCAAAGAAGTACTAACATCATATCGCCTGATGGAAAAACTTAAAGCAACCCAACACACAATTTATTATGATATCAGTGCTTGTTCATTGCCTGTTACAAGCTTATATACAGGAAGATATGAGGTGGTCATTATAGCACCGACAACTTCCAACACCATAGCCAAGATGGTAAATGGTATTGCTGACAATTTAGTAACGAATTTATTTGCCCATGCAGGGAAATGTCGAATTCCAAACATCATCCTTCCATGTGATGCAGGTTCGGATATTAGCTCACTAACCCCAAATGGCCAAGAAGTTCCGGTATATGTACGTGATATTGATCGGAAAAACATTGAAAGGTTAGCTTATTGGGAGGGTGTAAGTCTTGTTAATGACCCGCAGCAGTTACAAAGATCAATAGATGCTGCCTTGCTGAAGTGAAAGGGGTGGTCCGAGGTGGAGAAATTTTGTCTTATTACCGGTAAGATTGCCCACAAAGCGGTATGCAGGGTGGCAGAGAAAATTAAGGATAAGAACGTTGAAATTATATCTCTTAAGTGTACTGTGGCTGCTCTGATGACCACAGACTTCATCGCTAAGGAACTAGTCAATAATGCAGCTTTATCTGGAACGGAAACTATTATTATCCCTGGGTTATGCCAAGGTTCACTTCAACCTATTATCGAGGTTACTGGATGTGAAGTTCTCAGAGGGCCTAAAGATTTAGCTGATCTGCCCGCAATGTTCCAGGCCCAACCTGACTTATGGTCTGATAATCAAGAAACTATTTATCAAAATGAGTGCTCACCTATCAAGATCGTTGCGGAAATAGTGGATGCACCCAGGATGAGTCTGAAACAGATAATGGCTAAAGCTTCGTATTATAGAGAAAACGGTGCAGATATAATCGACTTGGGGGGAGATGTCAATCAACCGTTCCCTAATCTACGGCAAGTTATCCACTCCTTGAAGAAGGAAGGCTATAAGGTAAGTATCGACAGTCATCAAAGAGAGGATATTTTAGAAGCCAACAAAGCCGGGGTTGATCTAGTATTAAGTTTTAATTCCTTTAATCTGGAGACTGCCAAAGGTTTAGATTGTCCAGTCGTGGTTATCCCGGATAATGGAGAGGATCTGGATTCTCTGTATAGAAATATGGAGCTATTAGATAAGTGGAATATCCCATATCTGGTGGATCCCATACTGCCACCGTTAACTATGGGTTTGGCAGAAGGTATAGGGCGTTATCTTAAGGTAAGACAGGACTTTCCAAACTGTGAATTATTTATGGGATTAGGGAATGTTACAGAGTTAGTTGATGCAGATAGTATCGGCCTTAATGCTCTATTGGTAGGAATAGCCGGAGAACTGAGAATTAACTATCTTCTGACTACAGAAGTTAGCTATAGAGCACAGGGGTGTATCAAAGAGATATCTTTTGCTCGTGACCTGATTCAAAGAGCATTAGAAGCTAATAGTCTGCCTAAACACCTGAATTATGGCCTTTTAACTATTAAAGATCCTACCGGCAATTCCTTTGCAAGGGAAGAGCTGATGGAGATGCAGGAAGTAATTAAGGATAATAATTACCGAATTTTTGTTGCTGATTATATTTATATTTTTAATTCCAGTAGTTTTTGGCTGGGTAAGTCAGCTCAAGAGCTTTTTCCCAAGCTGGATGTTAAAGATTCTAAGCATGCCTTCTACCTCGGTCGTGAATTGGAAAAAGCTGAAACTGCACTCTGTCTAAGGAAAAAATATATTCAAGATACGCCACTGCGTTGGGGTTATTATAACGAAAAGAAACGCTAGAATGAGGGGGAAAATATGATAATAGAAACCATTATCTCTACTGTGAATAAAGATGGAATAGTTAATTTTGCTCCTTTCGGTGTACATATTCCTGATGCTGGCAGCCGTATGGGTAAAGAGATAGAATTGAGGCTTTATTCAGGTTCTCAAACTCTCTCTAACCTTAGAGAAGTTGCTGAAGGTGTAATAAATCTGACTGAGGATGTTCTTGTCTTTGTAGAAACGGCTTTATTTTCCAAGTGTCTACCCTCCGTCCCTTCCAAACATGTTCGTCCTTCAAGGATGGCTGAAGCTAATGGAGTATATGAGTTTGTAGTCACTAGTTTTGATGATACTGTCCAACCGGTCCGAGTTTGGGGTGAAATTATTTACTCTCAGGAGTGGGGAGGATTTAGGGGTTTCTGTAGAGCGCAGGGTGCTGTACTAGAAGCTCTGATAAACGCTACTCGTCTGCAATTTGTATCACCCGATAAAATAAAGGGTGCTTGGCCTTCAGGGCAGGAAGTAGTGGATAAAACGGGTGGTATCAAAGAACGAGAGGCTATGAGTAAGATCAAAGATTATCTAATTTTGAACGGTATAGAAATAAGATAACCAAGAATGAAATATAAGGAGGTTTGGACCAATGAAAAAAATTCTGATCCACCTAGAAGCTGATTCCAAAGCAAGTGTTTTTGATCAGATTACCGCTTATGACGCAGGCGTTGATCAAGTAATACCTTATGGGGGAGTCGAGTTGGAGGAAGTCACTAACCTTGTTTACGGAGCGATGTTTACTCGCGGAGGGGATAACTTAAAGAATTCGGCGATTTTTATTGGTGGCACAAATGTTCCCACCGCCGAAAAATTAATGCAAAAAATCCTTGCAACTTTCTTTGGTGATGTCCGAGTGTCTGTGATGTTTGATGCTAACGGCTCCAATACAACTGCAGCAGCTCTCGTTAGAAAAATCGCTTATGGTAGGGATTTGAAAGGCAAGAAAGCAGTGGTGCTTGCTGGAACGGGACCGGTTGGAATCAGAGCTGCTATTCTGCTGGCTAAGGAAGGGTGCGAGGTATTTCTTTCTTCGAGGATTCTGGCAAGAGCAGAAGAAGTCTGTAAACATATTCAGGAGAACAACAAAGTAACGATAACCCCAGTTCAGATAGCTGGTGAGAAAGATGTTCAGGAAATTCTCGATCGGGGAATCAACATCGCTGCTTGTTGCGGCACTCCAGGGGTGCAGTTGCTTGACCAAAAAGTTTGGGCTGCGGCGTCTTCGCTAGAGATAATCGCGGATATTAATGCTGTCTATCCCTTAGGTGTTGAAGGGATGAAAGTAACTGATAATGCCAAAGAGCGCGAAGGGAAAATCTTATACGGAGCAATTGCTATTGGCAATTTAAAGATGAAGATTCATCGCTCGGCAGTCCACAACCTTTTTGAGAGTAATAATAAAGTTCTCGACTTTGTTGAAATATACAAAATAGCGGCACAGATGGAGGGCTAATATGATCCTGCTTGTCGGGGCAACTGTCCGAACTCTAATGGAATCAGCAGTTGGTTCAGGGTTTGAAGTAATGGGAATTGATTTCTTTGGAGATATTGATAGCTGCTGGCAAGGGAAAACAATTAGTCTGTCAAGGGATTGTAATTTACAAGCGACAGTTACTAACCTCTTGAAAGTCGCAGAGATTATGGGAGCTCAAGGTCTTGTCTATGCAGCGGGTCCAGAAAACCACCCTGATAAGCTAAGATATTGGGAACAACGAGGGGAACTGTTGGGAAACGGAACTACAGTACTGCAAAATGTGCGTAACCCTTGGAAGATGAAGAAAGCCTTGGAAGACCTACAAATCACCGGAGAGATTCAAGCCAAGATGCCGGAATTCTATAGCATTAAGGACTGGAGAAAAGCAGATAAAGAACATAGCTGGCTGCTTAAACCCCTAAACAGGGGAGGAGGACACGGAATTATTAAACTTCCTGGGGGGGCAGCCAATGAGAGTTTGACGTCGATTTTGCCTGATCGAGATAACTATATAATTCAAGAATACATTGAAGGGATCCCCGTATCAGCAACATTTTTAGCTAACGGGCGAGAAGCTGTCCTCTTAGGGAGCAGTCGACAGTTAACCAGTATTTCAGAAAAAGCTTGGATGAAAGCAAACACCTATACGTATATTGGCAATATAGTCCCTTTAAACATTCAAAATATTTCTATTTCCATCAGTTATACAAAAGAAGTAACAAGTATAATTCAGCATCTGACCACAACCTTTGGTTTAAGAGGAATAAATACCCTGGACTTAATCATTAATTCTAAGGGGACCTGGATACTTGAGCTTAATCCCCGGTGGTCAGGTTCAGTAGAATTAATAGAAAAGCACCTTGGCAAGAATCTGTTCAGTCATCACTTGGCAGCTTGTGCAGGAAAGAGCTTTGACTCCACTGAGTTCTCAACTTCACTGACTCCTACTGCTGAAAGTAGCAGAAACACAAAATATTGGGGTAAGGAGATCATTTATTCCTCCTCATCATTTCAAGTGATGGAGAGAGCTGAGTTAGAACTGAGATCTCTGTACCACGATGGAATTAGAGATATTCCGATGGCAGGAACAGAGATTCAAAAAGGCCAACCTATCTGTACAGTTATAGCTTCGGGGAGGACGGAACAGGCATGTGTTCAGAGTTTGCAGGCTAAATCTGAATGGATTAGAACAATATGGGGAGGGTAAAGCCTATGATGATAACCGGCATCCTGATTACAGTGCGCACCGCTCGTCAAGGGGCCTATATGGAGAAGGGTAAATTTTCACCGGAGTATGAACAGGAAATTTCTACCCTAGCTATTAATCCCGATGATTTAGCTTTACTTGAGCTGAGTGAAGGTAACAAAGCTCTTGTAGAAAGCTCATCGGGACAAGTTGAAGTAATATGTAAGAAGGCAGAAGGACCACGAGGAATATTCTTCCTCCCTTTAGGCGCGATCGCTAATAAACTGCTAGGGTCTGAAACCTCAGGAACAGGAGTACCGGAATTCAAGAACATACCGGTGAGTGTTCAACAATTGAGCTGATAGTATAAACCTGAAAAGATTACAAAGGGGGGATAAAAAATGGCATTACAAGTCCACAAGGATGTTGTCTGTACTTTTTGCGGCTGTCTCTGTGATGATTTGGAGGTTCAAGTAGAGGATAATACCATAACTAAAGTAGGTCATGTCTGTACAATCGGCCGTAATAAGCTAATGCATGCCCAGTCTGACCTAGCTTCCTTGAGGGTGAACGGTAAGGAAGCTGCTCTGGAAGAAGCAATTGATAAAGCGGCAGAGATCCTCGTCCAGGCGAAAGCACCTCTAATCTATGGTTTAAGCAGTACAACCAGTGAAGCCATACGGGAAGCGGTGGTTCTAACTGAACTGGTTCAGGGGACAATAGATAATCCTTCATCCTATTGACACGGTCCGGGCGTTATGGCCCGTCAGCTCGTTGGGCTGGCCTCATGTACTCTAGGAGAGGTTAAGAATAGGGCAGATCTTTTAATCTACTGGGGTGCAAATCCAATGGAATCTCATATGCGTCACCTTAGTCGGTATTCTGCCATGTCCAAGGGAATGTATACGCCTGAAGGGCGTAAAGGCCGTAAAGTGGTAGTGATAGATGTCAGGCCAACTCCAACGTCAAAGAATGCTGATATCTTCTTACAGGTTACACCTGGACAGGACTTTGAAATAGCCACTGTTTTACGTGCCCTGGTTAATGGCGTGGCTCTGCACGGACTGACAGATAATAGTCTGATCGGCGGAGTTCCTTTAGCTAAGTGGCAGGAACTAGCTGAACTTATGAAGCAGAGTAGTTACGGAGTGGTTATGTTTGGCATTGGTCTTACCCAGAGTAGGGGCAAAGATTTAAACATTGAACAGTTAAGTACTCTCGTAAGTGAACTTAATAAATTTACTCGTTTTTATGGAATTGCTATGCGCGGGCATGGCAATGTCAATGGAAGTAATCAAGTTATGACTTGGCAGACCGGTTATCCTTTGGCCGTCAACTTCAATCGAGGGTATCCCTGGTATAATCCTGGGGAATTCAGTGTGGTTGATATGTTACACCGTAAGGAAGTGGATGCCGCGCTGATTATCGCTACTGATCCCGGAGCACACCTACCATATGATATTGTACGCTACTTACAGAGTATCCCTACTATTGCCATAGAACCTCATAAAAACCTGACAACCCCCTGGGCAAATGTTGTCATCCCAGTTGCCCCTGCGGGAGTTGGTGCAGAGGGAACTTTTTATCGAATGGATAATGTTCCCCTCCACGTCAAGAAAATAATTGACTTCCCGTATCCGTCAGATGTTGAAGTATTGCGTTCCATAAAGGAGAGAGTGAGCAATGTTAAAAATCGTCAACGGGCAGGTTTATGACCCTCTTAATGGAGACAGGGGAGAAGTAAGGGATGTCTATATCGAGGGAGGTAAAGTAGTCGATACTTTATCCACAAAGATTGCAGAAGTTATCGATGCTACTGGTTGTGTTGTTATGCCGGGCGGGGTGGAGATTCATAGTCATATAGCAGGTGCTAAAGTAAATAGTGCCCGCTCGATGTGTCCGGAAGATCATTATGATCATTTTAAAAAAGTAACTGCAATAACCAGATCGGGATCAGGCTTTACCATACCCACTACTTTCCTAACAGGCTACCTCTATGCGCAGCTGGGCTATACAACAGCCTTTGAAGCGGCTGTGCCCGTTCTGGAAGCGCGTCATGCCCACGAGGAATTGCAGGATACTCCTCTACTCGATACTGGTATCTATACCCTGATGGGAAATAATTATCTGATAATGAAGGTGCTCAGTGAAAAAGACGACTCCGCAAGGAAAAATAGACTTCGTGATCTAGTAACTTGGCTTTTGACGAGCAGCAAGGGTTATGCTGTTAAAGTAGTTAATCCTGGTGGTGTTGAAAGCTGGAAATGGGGAAAAGGTTCAGTAGATTTAGACACTCCGGTTCCGCCTTTTGGAGTTACGCCCAGAGGTATCCTTTTAGGTTTAGCTGAGGCGATTAAAGATTTAAGACTCCCCCATGGACTCCACCTCCATGCTAATCACCTTGGTGAACCAGGCAATTTCAAGACTACCCTGGAAACTATGTATGCTTTGGAAGGATATCCGATCCATTTTACTCATTTGCAATTTCATTCTTATGGGATGACCAAAAGATGGGGTCTTAGTTCTGCGGCTTCGGAGATTGCCGAATATTTGAATACTCGCCCTGAATTCACCTATGACGTAGGGCAGCTCGTATTTGGACCGGCGACTACCATGACGTCGGATTCCCCTATGCAGTTCAGACTTCATCAGATGACGGGTAACAAATGGATTAGTGCGGATATCGAAATGGAAACAGGATCGGGAATTGTTCCCCTCGCTTATAAGCAGTCCAATCTGGTAAATGCGATTCAATGGTGTATAGGTTTGGAATTGCTGTTGTTAACCAAAAATCCTTGGCAGGTCAGCCTCACTACTGATCATCCAAATGCAGGACCATTTACGGCCTATCCTCATATTATCCGTCTGTTAATGGATTATGACTTTAGAAATGAGATGTTAGAGCAACTTCCTCCCAAGGTGGCACAATTTACCAACCTGAAGGACATAAAGAGAGAATACTCCTTGGAAGAGATAACTATAATTACCCGCAGTGGTCCCGCAAAGGATCTGGGATTAAAACACAAAGGTCATCTCGGGATAAACGCCGATGCCGATGTCGCAATCTACAGACTTTTAGAGGATAAAGAAAAGATGTTCGCCAGACCTGCTTATGTTTTAAAAAATGGTAAAGTGGTAGTCAAAGATGGCGAAATCACTCAAAGTCTGAGCGGGAAGTCATTCCTGGTTGATCCGGATGGTTCTAAAGTACTTCCGCCAGATCTGATCGAGGAGTTTGCCAAATACTATACGATAGCCTTGGCTAATTACGCAGTCCAGGATGAATATATCATACATCCGGAGGTGATAGCATGCGATTAAACGGTGTAGAGATAGAAGACACCTTTGCAGAAGCTTTCGGTATGCGGGCAGCCAGATTGACTATTACAGGGATAAATGATAACTGGGCATATAATGGGGCTGCGGCAGTTACGGGATTTGCCACTTCTGTTATTGGCTGTGGAGTGGAAGCCGGGATTGAAGGATATTCATCCAATACCCCGGATGGCAGACCGGGCATGAATTGTCTTTTCTTCGCTCCCTCTAAAGATGAGCTAGAGAGCAATCTCCTAAAACGGATTGGGCAAGCGGTAATGACTTGTCCAACCACTGCCTGCTTCGATGGAGACTTACCAGAGTTTAAGGGAAATGATAGTGCTTTGTCTAAAGTAAATATCGGTGGGAAGCTTCGTTTCTTCGGGGACGGCTATCAAGCCAGTAAAGTAATCGGTGCTAAACGATATTGGCGCATCCCTGTTATGGAAGGCGAATTTCTAATTCAAGAAGAGTTCACCCTGGCTAAAGCAGTAGGTGGTGGAAACTTCCTGATCTTGGCTGAGAATGTAGAAAGTGCTCTACAAGCCTGTGAAGCAGCTGTAGTCAAGATGAAGGAATTAAAAGGAATAATTCTTCCTTTTCCCGGGGGTGTTGTCCGTAGCGGCAGCAAGGTGGGATCAAAGTATAAATTCCTAACGGCTTCTACCAATACAGCTTATTGTCCAACCATAAAGGGTAGGGTAGAAGATACCATGTTATCCGAAAACACTAATTGTGTATTAGAGATAGTCATAGATGGCTTGACAGATGAATTAGTTAGCAAAGCCATGGGTATAGGAATTAGGGCAGCAGTAGAGGTCCCAGGTGTACTACGTATTACAGCAGGTAATTACGGTGGTCGTCTAGGTAAATATCATTTTCATCTCCATAAGATATTGGGAGGTAATTGATATGTGTAAACAAATAACCCTGATTCTTAAAACTGAACCATCCCTGCCAGTTGAGGCTGAAAACATTACCCCAGATAACCTGAGCAGCATGGATGCCACTGAAATAAATAATCTACTTTTGTGGTATGGCAATGAACAGAGAAAGCTCTCCGAGTTTTTCACAGTGGAGATCTCCGAGGTTGAAGAAGTAGATGAGTTTGAAGAAGGTACGCCTCTCTGCCACACTAGAATTATTATCAAAGGAGATTTGATAAGGTTTAAACGTTTGGGAGAGGGTATGAGTTCCGGGGAGCTACTAATTGAAGGTTCGGTCGGCTTCCATACTGGTGCTCTTATGAAGGGTGGCACTCTTATAGTCAGAGGAAATGCTGGTGATTGGCTGGGGGCCCAGATGGAAGGCGGGAAGATTATTGTCCAAGGCTCGGCCGGACATTTTATAGGCTCAGGCTATCGTGGTAATCCCCAAGGGATGCGTGGGGGGATGATTCTTATCAATGGTGATGCCGGTCAGATGGTAGGCTCCCGGATGAGAAGAGGAGTAATCGCAATTAACGGCAATTGTGGGGATGCACCAGGTTATAGAATGCTTGCAGGTACATTATTGATAGGAGGTGTACCAGGAATAAGGGTAGGAGCAAATATGAAACGGGGGACAATAATCCTTTTGAAACCAGGAGAATTATTACTCCCCACATTCTATTACAATTGTACCTACCGCTGTCCAGTATGGGGATTACTTTACAGAGAATTGAAAGATCAGGGGTTTAACCTTCAATGTTCCAATAAAGATATTTATTTTAAACGTTATAGTGGTGATGGAAATGAAGGAGGAAAGGGGGAAATTCTGACATGCCACTCGCACTAAAAGATATACCTGAGCTTAGTCCTAATCTGGGAGCACTTTCGTTCGTTAAACAGCTTCTAGATAATATTGCAAAGTTCCGGGTCGAAAGCAGAAAAGTCAGGGGAGCGACAGTAATCGACTGTGGGATTAATGTTCCTGCCGGTTGGGAAGCGGGGTTGGTATTTGCCAATATCTGTCTGGGAGGTCTAGCTCAGGTTAGCTTACACTGGGCAGACTTTGCAGGCTTACGCTGGCCGGCGGTGGAAGTGATCACAGATCATCCTGTTCGGGCCTGTATGGCTTCCCAGTATGCAGGGTGGTTTGTTAAGAATGGCAAATATTCCGCCATGGGTTCTGGTCCAGCTAGGGCTGTCGTCCAAAATGAAGAGCTGCTCTCAAAGCTGGGTTACGCAGATTCAGCAGAGACAGCTGTCCTCTGCCTGGAAAGCGGAAAGCTCCCAGATGAAGAGACAGTTGACTTCATAGTAGAGAAATGTGGATGTGACCCCCAAAAAGTATATATCCTTGTTGCTCCTACAGCTTCTGCTGTAGGTTCCCTGCAGATAGCGGCTCGTTCTGTAGAGACCGGTCTCCATAAATTGATGGAACTGGGCTATGATATCGGTCGTATCAAGAGTGGTTGGGGAATCTGCCCGGTTCCGCCAGTTGCCGGAGATGACCTTACCGCTTTGGGGCGAACGAATGATGCTATTCTTTATGGGACTACAGTCCACTACAACCTTGAGGATGCAGATGATAATCTCAGTTCTCTTATCGAACGTCTTCCCTCCAGCAGCTCTAAGGATTATGGGATTCCTTTCCAGGAGTTATTCTCTAGATACGGTAACTTTTATGATATCGATTCTCTACTATTCAGTCCGGCGGAAGTATGGCTGAGCAATACAAAAACTGGTTGTTCTTTCCACGCCGGTAAAATACGTTCTGACTTATTGGAGAAATCTTTTAAGTTACAAGCATAAGGAGTGCCAATAACTGATGACTGTACTAAGCTCAAAGACAACAATCGGGATTCTCGGAACGGCTAAGGGGCCCCATGTTAAGGCTTTAACTATCGCCTTGGAGGGAATGGGAGTCAAGGTAAAACTCATCGATCCCCAGAAGCTAACTTCATATATGCCTCAGTCAGCTACTTTTTTGGCTGAAAGTAGGGAAGCTCTAGACGGGCAAGCTCAAACTCCAGAAAATATTAAAAACCTGGATGCCTTGCTTATACGTTCACTGCCGGGAGGATCGCTGGAACAGGTAATTTACAGGATGGATGTCCTTCACCGTTTAGAGAAACAGGGCTTGATGATTATCAATAGCCCTTCGCTGCTAGAGAAAACTGTTGATAAGTTCTATACCACTGCTTTGCTGGCTGATGCTGGGTTGCCAGTACCTAAAACCATCGTTACAGAGCGATTCGATCAGGCAATGGAAGCGGTGAGAAAATTCGGTAGGGTAGTTGTAAAACCACTCTTCGGTTCCTTAGGCAAAGGGATGGTCTTAATTGAAGATCCGGATACTGCCCACAGGGTATTTCGAGCCTTGGAACTTGGGAATTATGTCTATTACCTGCAAGGGTTTCTTCCTCATGATAACGGAGATTACAGGTTATTTGTAGTTGGGGGAGAAGTGGTTAGTGCTATGCGACGTCAGTCTAACTATTGGAAGGCTAATATCGCTTGTGGAGCAACGGCTGAACCCTATCATCCGGACTCAGTAATGACTGAGCTGGCAGTTCGGACAGCAGATATACTGCAGGCAGATTATCTAGGGGTAGACATCCTAATCAGTGACGGTAAACCATACCTTATTGAGGCCAATGGTATCCCTGGCTGGACAGGTCTCCAGTCAGTCTCCAATATAAATATTGCCGAAGTTATAGCTAAATATGTTCTGAGAAAGATAGGTAGGATATGACGACAAATACCTCGGATATTAATTTAAATTGGAATATCTCTCTGGCTGTTCAAGCTGCCTGTATCCTGGAAGCAGATGCTCCTAAAGTGGGTAATGTGAACCGATTTCATGATTTCGCTGATTGTTGTCTGGAAGATTTCCACTTTAGTGCCTTAGCTGTAGCACATCCATTCGGGTTCATTGAGAAACAGGGAGTTGGACTAACTGTTTATAAGGCTATCAAAGCTACCCAGGCATTGGTTAAGACGAATACCAACCTAGGGATAGTTCTCCTTATTGCTCCTTTGGCAATGGCCTGGTGTAGAACGAAAGAAAAACAGTCATGGTTGAAAGAGATTGGCAATGTATTAGAGGGGTTGACTATAGAAGATACCGCTTATGTCTATCAGGCGATTAGACTTGCATCCCCGTCTGGGATGGGGAAAGTAAAAGAACATGATGTCTTTAATGAGCAAAGTGCAGATATTCCCTTGCAGGAGGCCATGAAACTGGCGGCTGATAGAGACATGATTGCTCGCCAGTATATCAATAATTTTGAACAGGTCTTAGAAATCGGTTATAAGGCCTTGGGGGATGCTCTAACAAAAGGGTTATCGCTCCCTAAAGCTATTGCCCATACCCATCTTTTCTTATTGACCCAATATCCCGATTCTCTGATAGTCAGGAAGTCAGGTTTAGAGAAGGGCAAGGAAGTACAGACTTTTGCTCAAAAAGTATGGGAAAGAGGAGGCTGGCTTACCCCTGAAGGTCAGGCTTATGTACAGGAATTTGACCACTGGTTAAGAAAGTCTGGCAAGGCCCTAAATCCTGGAACTACTGCAGATTTAATGGCTGCAATAATCTTTGTTTACCTCCTAGAAAAAAAATATCTTGGTGATATGGAGATGGTGAGATGATAAGAACAAGCCCGAAGCTCTTGGTGAGTGTAGTGAGCCCCACAGAAACCCTAGCAGCCTTAGAAGGTGAAGCAGATATCATCGACCTTAAAAATCCATTGGAAGGTGCCTTGGGAGCCCCTTCTCCAGAGATTATTGCCCAAGTAGCAGCAGAGCTTAAAGGAAAGAAGCCTTTCAGTATTGCTTTGGGAGAATTCCCAAGGACACCAAGTGCAGCTGCCTTAGCAGCACTAGGAAGTGCATTATTTAAACCGGGTTATTTAAAAATTGCTTTTATTCCAGACTCCTTAGGCCAAGAAATAATTAAAACTCTAGGTTTGATTAAGAAAAGCCTGAACTATTCTCCAAATAAAACACAGACTTCTATCGTCTCCGTGGTTTATGCAGATCTATTAAAGGATGCTTCTTGGAACTTGTCAGAGTTCATTTCTTTTACTCAAGTTAGCGGAGCAGAGGGTTGTTTAATTGATACTTGGGAGAAAAACGGCAGGTCTTTATTGGAATATCTGGACGGAGAAGTTCTCACTCAATTCGTTGACAACTGTCATAAGAATGGACTCTTCTGCGGGCTCGCAGGCTCTCTAAAAGAAGTAGATATTTTTTCTATATGTAAGCTTAAACCGGATATCATAGGGGTAAGATCTGTTGTCTGTCAAGGGGATAGAATTAACGGTAGACTTTCTGCCCAGAAAGTTAAAGAAATCAAAGAAGTTATAGATAGGGGTGTAATAAACTAGCCATTGTATTTCCAGGTGGAAGATATACACCTTCGATTAGTCCCGTTTGGAGTAGTAGAATTAATCTTTCGGATACCCCTAGTTTAATTAGAGTAAAACAATAGACACTTAAGTTTCAAGCATAAGGAGGATCTTTTTGAAACTTTTTATATACGAATACTTTTCTGCTGGAGGATCAAGAGATAATCAAGAGCTTATCCAAGCTGGGTTTGCTATGCTAGATGCTCTGCTTAAGGACTTTTCCAAGCTTGAAAGCTTGGAAACCACTACGCTTATGGATTCTTCACTGGCAGAAAGAACCTTAGCTGCTCCCTACTTGGATAAGGTAAGCATCCATTGTCGATCGAGAGATGAAGAAAAAGATGTTTTCGCCACGTTTCGTGAGATATTGGATGGATGTGATGCTGTCCTAATCATCGCTCCAGAAACAGACAGTTTAATTACTAAATTCACACTCTTAGCTGAAGAATGCAGCAAGATTGTTTTTGGATCTGCATCACAAGCCATAAAATTGGTAAGCAATAAAGCAAGTTGCTGTAATTATCTAACGAACCATGCTTTGCCTATTCCCAAGTTTAAGGTACTAGATCCTCCTTTGAGTTACAATCTAACAGCTAAAGTTGAGGAACACTTTGCTCTCCCCTTGGTTATCAAACCCGTATTAGGAACAGGCGGTGAGGACGTTTACGTGGTAAAGGATTATGAGCAATTGGTAAGCAGGGCTCAACAGCTGGAGAAAAAAAGACCAGGTGAACAATTCCTCGTTCAGGAATTCATTCCTGGGGAGGCGGTAAGTGTCAGCTGTCTGCTTCAGGATGGGAAGGCTTTCCCTCTCAGTCTAAACAAGCAGATAATCAATCATGGGGAAGAACTACTTTTTCAGGGAATTATCGTTCCTTTCTTTCACCCTCAGTCTGAGCATATCCTCACTATTGCTGTCCGTGCCTGTGAATCTATCACGGGTCTTAAAGGATTTGTTGGAGTCGATCTAGTTGTGAACTCCAGGCACTCGGTAATCATGGAGATAAATGCTCGTATCACCTCTGCTTATGTAGCTCTAAGAGAGGTGGTTAAGCCTAATATTGCTGAAGATCTTTGGCAGATATTCAATGAAGAGATAAACAAATGACCAAAAGGAGAGAGATTTAATTGCAATCTATTCTCGGCTTAGACATCGGTGGAGCAAATACCAAAGCATGTCTTCTAAATTTAAATAAAGGGAAAGTAGTGGAATCAAAAGACTATTCCAAATATCATGAAGTGTGGAAAAACTCCCAAGGGCTCAGTGAAATACTTGAAGAGCTTAAGAATTTGTTTTTCATGGACAAGGAAAAAGCAAATGAAGGAAACTTAACAAGTAAAAAAGGAATAGCTCTGACCATGACTGCCGAACTTTGTGATACCTTTCTCTCTAAAACCGAAGGAGTACTCTCCATTATTGAAATGACAGAACAGATATTTGGAGATATTCCTCTTTATATCTGGACTACTCAAGGTAGCTTCGCTAGTCCCGCCCAAATAAGAAAAGCCCCCTTGCAAGCGGCAGCCGCTAACTGGCTAGCTAGTGCAGCTGCACTTTCCCGAAGTCCGAAGTTGGGAAGCGGCAGCTTCCTTCTGATAGATATGGGCAGTACTACTACAGATATTATTCCCATAATCAGAGGAAAGGTAATGGCCAGAGGGAGAACAGATACGGAGAGGTTAGCTACAGGGGAATTAGTATATTCCGGACTGCTTAGAACTGCTGTCAATTGTCTAACAGACCACATTTATATAGATGGAATCCAAACTAGGGTTGTCAATGAATACTTCGCTATAAGTGCAGATGTATACCGCTTATTAGAGTTAATAAGTGAAGCCGATTATGATGTGCCAACTCCTGATGGAGGTGGTAAAGATCCTGAGAGTTGTGCCCGGCGACTAGCTAGGGCAGTTGCTTCTGATTTGGAGGAACTGGGGATGGAAAAAGTACAGAGAATTGCTAGATATTTTCAGGAAAAGCAGATAAATATTATTACAGAAGGAATCCTACAGAACATATCTAGAAAAGATTTATCTTCTCTTTATACTTTTGTAACTACAGGGCAGGGAACTTTTATCCTACAAGAAGTGGCTCGCCGTTTATCCTGTTCGACCATTTCTTGGTGGGAGATAGTACCTGGTGCAAAGTCCCAACAAGTAATGACTGCTTATTGTGCAGCGTGGCTTCTGGTAGGAGACCTAGCAATAAGAGATTAATTTTCTAAAGGAGTGAAAGTTATTAAACAAAGATTCCGTGTGATTCCAGTGATTGATCTTAAAGATGGCATGGTGGTACACGGGGTAAAAGGGGAAAGAGATAAATATCAGCCTTTGAAAAGCCTCCTGACCTCTTCCACCGAGTGCAAAGTTGTTGTTGCTGACTTGATGAGAAAACTTAGTCTGCAGGAATTCTACCTCGCTGATTTAGATGCCATTATCTCTTCTGGTGAGCACAATCAATTTCAACTTATACCTTCTAAAAACAACAGTGGCTTTAATTTAGTATCTATGATGGTAGACGCAGGCATCACTGATAAAGCCAGTGCTCTGAAGGCCTTGGAGTCGGGAATCGATCGAGTGGTTATTGGTACAGAGACCCTCCAATCACTTGGTGCTTTGCGGGAGATTACCTCAAATATTGAATCCCACCGGCTAGTGGCAAGTATTGATGTCCAGGATAATCGAGTTCTAAGTCCCAACAAGGGACTTGCAAAGCTTACTCCTCCCGAAGCTATCCTAGAAATATCTAAAACTGGCATAAGGGAATTTATTCTTTTACAGCTATCAAGGGTGGGGACAGGCTCAGGTGTTGATAGAAAACTAATCCTTAAATGTCTAGAAGCTTGTGATCAAAGCCACTCATTTAGCCATTTACCTGCGACCCTGGTTCTCGGTGGCGGAGTCTCAGAATACGAAGATTTAAGGTGGTTGGCAGCTAACGGAGTAGGAGGAGTATTGATAGCGACAGCTTTACATAATGGTTCAATCGATCAGAAAATGATCCAACAGCTTAATTCTTAGTGGAGGTAAAGTCATGGATATAGATGTGACGAAGATTGAAAAAGCCGTAAGAGAGATTCTAGAAGCAGTCGGAGAAGACCCTGATCGAGAAGGATTACGGGACACACCTGCAAGAGTAGCGAGATTTTACTGTGAAGCATTCGGGGGGCTGCATGAAGATCCAACAGAGTATTTAAAAGTACAATTCTCAGAAGAACATGATGAAATGGTGATTGTTAAAGATATTCCCATCTATTCCATGTGTGAACACCATCTACTTCCATTTGTAGGTTTCGTTCACATAGCCTACATACCTAATAATGGCAAAATAACCGGTTTATCTAAGCTAGCTCGGACTGCTGAAGGGTTTGCCAGAAGACCACAGCTTCAGGAACGTCTGACCACTCAGATAGCAGAAGCTATAGAAAAAAGTTTAGAATCCAGAGGAGTGCTGGTGGTAATAGAAGCGGAACATTTATGTATGACAATCAGAGGGATAAAAAAACCGGGATCAAAAACCATTACCTCAGCAGTTAGAGGAATTTTCCGCAAGAATGTTGCCACCCGAGCAGAAGTATTATCTTTGATAACGAGTAATTAAGTTCACTCTTAAACCATATTTAAAAAATATTATGAGTAATCCTTTTAGACAAAACACTTGTAAACATTAAATATATGGTATAAAATGGAATAGAACATATGTTCGCAGTGATACTAAGTTAACAATGGCGCGAACATATTAAAAATTCCTTAGGAGAGTGAATAGGATGGCTGAGATTATGTTTGAAATCAGAGAAGAGTTGGGTGTGATTTCAGAAGGGTCGAAAGGGTGGACTAAACAATTGAACTTGGTTAGTTGGAATGACAGAGAGCCCAAGTACGATATCCGGGACTGGTCTCCTGAGCAGGAGAAGATGGGTAAGGGAGTAACTCTAACTGTTGAAGAACTACAAAATCTCAAAGTATTACTTAATGGTATGGATGCTTTAGCCAATTAATGGAAACATACTTTGTAAGCTGATGCATTTTGTTGGATAGGTAAGTATATGTATTGTAATAATACCTAATCGCTGTATATGTAAGAATAAGCAGATATGCGATTCTTTACATATAATACTTATAGTGTTAACATTAATTATTGTTAATTGAATATTTATTGTTTATTAGATCGCCTAATTACTTGTCCTGTTGTTTTCACAAACAGTGCAAACAAGAAGCGGGGGACCCAAATCTTTGGGGTGAATCCACTAGAGATTCAGTGCTCATGCGAGTACGAGAATCTCGAAGGTAGGGCTATTTTTCAGCCCGAATCCGACAGCTAACCTCGTAGGCGTGGAAAGAAAGTGTTTTTTGATTGTATGGTTGATTATATAGTTTATTCTATATTTGAATACCCATGTATTTAATGTGCTATCTTTTCACCCCGCGAGCTATCGTGGGGTTTTTTAATTGGAGGCGCAAGCCTTGAAAAAAGGTTTTTAAATATAGGAGGAGAAAAATGAAAAGAAAAAATTTGTTTATAATTGGGATTATCATCATTGCACTGGTATTGTCTACAGTAGGCTGTAGTAATGATCAAGGTGCTGCCACGGACAAACCCAAGTTTGCATTCGCTATGTCAGGTCAATACAAACCATTTAACTATTATAATGAGCAAAATGAACTAACCGGTTTTGATGTAGAGATTGGTAAAGCTTTGGCTGAAAAAATGGGTATGGAGCCAGAACCAATTGCTACTCCTTGGCAAGGGATTATTGCAGGATTAAAGTCAGAAAGATATGATGCGATAATCGGCAGTATGACGATTACAGATGATAGGTTAAAGGAAGTTGATTTCGCAGGACCATACTATGTGTCAGGCGCCCAACTCTTTGTGGCTCCAGGTTCAGAAATTAAAAGTTTAGACGATATCAATGATGATGTAACTGTTGGGGTTACAATCTCAACGGTTTACGAGGAAAAAGCTCGTGAATATACTAGTGAGGTAAAAACCTATGACAGCGATCTCACGGCTTTGAGAGACTTAGCTACTGGTAGAACAGATGCAGTTATTACTGACCGTTTCGTCGGATTATTGGCAGCAGAAGATTCCGGAATCGCTGTCGAAGCGACTGGCGACCTCCTGTTCGTGGAGAACATTGGAATCGCAGTTCGTAAAGATAGTCCATTGAAAGCAGAGATTGATAAAGCTTTAGAAGCAATCATGTCTGATGGCACATACTTGGAAATAAGTGAAAGATATTTTGAAAGAGATATCAGCAAATAGCATAAGGTTTGGGTGCGCGCCTAGCGCGCACCTTTTAATTGGAGGTGCAGTGCAGCATGGAATTTTTTGCAGATTTAATAAGAACCTCACCACTATTTTTAGAAGCAGCTTATATCACGGTAAAAATAACCTTGGTAGCAGTTACTTTAGGATCGTTCATTGGACTATTTTTTGCTTTGTTGAAAATATCCAAGAGCAAAATTCTGAATAAAATTGCTAATCTTTATATAACTATTATTCGCGGCACCCCACTCATCGTTCAGATATTCTGGATATACTATGGGTTATCCAGCATTGTGCAAATAAGCGGATTTTGGGCAGCTTCGTTAGCTTTAGCTGTTCATAACGGAGCTTATATAGCGGAGATAATTCGTGGGGGTATTCAATCGATAGATAGAGGTCAGATGGAAGCAGGTAGATCTCTTGGGATGACTACCCGTCTGGCAATGCGCCGTATTATCCTGCCCCAGGCCTTTCGTAGAATCGTCCCTCCGATGGGCAATCAATTCATTATTGCTTTAAAGGATTCTTCTCTTGCTGCTTTTGTAACGATTGCAGAATTATTTAATGTCTCTATGAGATTAGCATCTTCTACGTTTAAGGATATTCAATTTTATAGCATAGCTGGTCTCTATTACTTGATTCTTGTTATATTATTCAGTTTCTTGGTTCATAAACTGGAGAATAAACTTGCAGTTGGCAGCTCCGGTATGAAATAGAGTATGGAGGTGAAATAATGATTAAGGTAACGGGATTAAATAAACATTTTGGTGACCTTCATGTCTTAAAAGATATTGATATGGAAGTGCAGGAATCAGATGTAGTATGTTTGATCGGAGCTAGTGGTTCCGGTAAGAGTACTTTGCTCCGGTGTTTGAATTTCCTGGAACAAGCAGAAGGTGAGATAAATATTGACGGTAGAATAATAGACCGTAAAACAATGGATTTGAATATACTACGCCGAGATGTGGGGATGGTGTTCCAGCATTTTAATCTGTTTCCTCATATGACAGTGCTGGAAAACATTATTGAAGCACCTATCCATGTCAAGAAGATAGAACGCCAACAAGCTATAGCTGAGGGAAAAGAACTATTGGAGAAGGTTGGTCTTGGGGACAAGGTAGATTGTTACCCTTCAGTTCTTTCTGGTGGGCAGAAACAGAGGGTGGCAATTGCCAGAGCACTTGCGATGCAACCTAAATTAATGCTGTTCGATGAACCAACTTCAGCTTTAGACCCAGAATTAGTAGGAGAAGTACTCTCTGTTATGAAGGAACTTGCTCAAGAGGGTATGACAATGGTTGTGGTTACTCATGAGATGGGTTTCGCTAGAGAGGTCGGAGATTGGGTAGTATATTTGGATGAGGGTCGTATCATTGAAGTTGCCCCACCCGAAGAGCTATTTAATAATCCGAAAAATCAAAGGACACAGGAGTTTCTTAGTTGTATACTTTGATATACGATTTGTTAGCTTTCATTTAGGACAAAAAAGGCCCGTCAGGTTAGAATTGTACCGGACGGGTCTGATTTTATTAATGGGAATTATTAGCAAAACATTTAAATATACATATGAAAAGATATTTCTATTATACAATAGAATTCCAGAAACAGGATATAAAAAATATTGGGAATAAAACTTTTGCTGTGTATTCTTGCAAAATTATCGTAAAATGAGAGTGAAAGATTGTATCGAGTATGGATTGATACATTTCAGTTGTTTTTAAGGAGATTTACAGTCAATGATGACCAGAGCCAAGGAAGTCTTGGAAAAATATTTTGGTTATAGGGAATTTAAGGAGGGGCAGGAAAGAGTAATCCAAAGCTTATTAGATAGTCAGGATACTTTAGCCATCATGCCTACGGGAGCAGGAAAATCTATTGCTTACCAGATTCCCGCACTGTTGTTTGAGGGGATTACCATAGTGATTTCACCTTTGATTTCCCTTATGAAAGATCAGGTTGATGGGCTTTTCCAGACAGGGATACCGGCAACTTTTATCAATAGTTCTCTTTCTCCAAGGGAGACTGATTCCAGGATTCAGAAGATGATAAGCGGAGAGTATAAGTTGGTTTACTTAGCCCCCGAACGGCTGGAAGCAGAAGAATTTGCTGAGACCTTATCTTCTTTGCCTATAAGCTTTGTAGCGGTAGATGAAGCTCATTGTGTATCTCAGTGGGGTCATGACTTTAGGACCAGTTATCTAAGGATTAATAAGTTTCTGTCCTCTTTATCTACCAGACCTTTGGTGGGAGCTTTCACGGCCACAGCTACAGAGGAAGTGAAAAGAGATATAGTTGCTTTACTGGGTTTAAGAAATCCTAAGTCCTTTGTGACTAGTTTTGATCGACCTAATCTTAATTTTTCAGTTTTAAGAGGAGAAAATAAACGAGTATTTATTCATGAATATCTTAAACTTCATTCTGATAATTCCGGAATTATCTATGCTGCTACGCGTAAAGAGGTTGATAAGATCTACATATTATTAAAGGATTTAGGTTATAAGGTAGGGCGTTATCATGCTGGAGTGCCCGATAAGGAAAGGAAAGAAACCCAAGAAGCTTTTATCTATGATGATATTTCTATCATGGTGGCAACCAATGCTTTCGGGATGGGAATAGACAAGTCTAATGTACGTTTCATTATTCACTATAACATGCCGAAAAATATGGAGTCTTACTATCAGGAGGCAGGCAGAGGAGGCCGTGATGGAGAACCTGCCGAATGTATTCTTTTGTTTAACCCTCAAGATGTGCAAATCCAAAAAATGTTGATAGAGGATACAAGTAATAGTGAAGTGAGACAAGCCAGAGAGTACAAGAAACTTCAAGCAATGGTTGATTACTGTCATGCTTCACGTTGCTTAAGGGAAGTTATCCTTCAATACTTTGGAGAAAAGATGATGGTGGAGAAGTGTTCAAACTGCAGTAATTGCCAGGAAGACCGGAAAAGAGTAGATGTCACTACCGATGCTCAGAAGATTCTGTCCTGTATTTACCGGATGCGCGAACGTTTTGGGATGGCCATGGTAGCAGATGTTCTAAAAGGCTCTCGAAACAAGAAAGTCATCCAGTTTAATCTAGATAAGCTTTCAACCTATGGAATAATGAAGGAGACTTCTCTTCAAGTAATTAAAGACAAGATTAATTTCTTAGCAGCTGAAGGATACCTAAACATAGCTGGAGGTCAATATCCCATAGTAAAGCTTGCTCCCAAGTCGGTACCTGTTCTTAAAGGAGAAGAAAAAGTCTACCAGCTTCAGTTGCCACTGAAAGAAATACAAATGACAGACGGAGAGAGGATATTCCAAGCTCTGAGGGATTTGCGAAGGATTATCGCTCAAAAAGAAGGGTTACCGCCTTATATGATTTTTTCAGATAGTACTTTACGGGAAATGGTTAAGGTCTGTCCTAGAGATAAAAGAGAGCTTCTTCGAATCAACGGAGTAGGGGAAGTAAAGCTACAAAAATATGGAGATCTGTTTTTAAAGACAATGAGTGAGAAAAAGAATTTAAAGGATATAGATTAATTCTTCTATAATAAACATCATTATTGTTTAAGGAGAAACTAGATGTTAGAACTCATATGGCTCATGATGGAGCGCATGGCCGTAATCGTGACTATAGCGTTTATCTTGACCAGAACTTCATCTTTTCGGAATATCATTGATGATGAATTAAACTTAAGGACCATACTCATTTTGTCAATTCTTCTTGGATCTTTCGGGATTCTGGGGACCTATACCGGTATCCCTGTCAAACCCCCTGAGTTTTACTTCAATTGGCTGCCAAGCACGGGGCCAGTCAATTTCAATGAAGCTTTGGCCAATACCAGAAGTGTCGGTGTTGTCGTAGGAGGTTTACTCGGGGGACCATATGTTGGACTCGGAGCGGGTCTTCTTGCAGGTATTCATCGTATGTTAATGGGGGGGTTTACGGGTTTCGCCTGTGGATTGTCTAATATTATCGAAGGAGTTATGGCAGGTTATATTTTCCTTAAAATGAAAGAAGGACGGATAGTATCTGTAAAGACGGCTCTTCTAACAGGGATATTTATCACGATTTTCCATATGTCTATGATTCTATTAGTAGCAAAGCCTTTCTCACAGGCTTGGGTGATAGTCCAGATGATAGGCCCACCTATGCTGTTTGCCAATGCGATTGGGATTACAATTTTTGTTGCAATTATCAGAACTGTTATTAAAGACGAAGATAGAATTGAAGCTGACCAGGCCCATAAAGTGCTTAGTATAACGCAGAGGATGTTGTCTAATTTACGTCAAGGTCTTAATGAGCATTCAGCTCGCGAGGTATTGAAAATCATTTTTAAGGCCAATAAAGTTCCGGGCATCTCTATTACTGATAATGAAAAGATCTTGGCTCATATAGGTGCAGGAGCTGATCATCACTTTGCAGGACAGAAGATTCTAACAGAGGCTACTTTGAAAGTCTTAAAGTCTGGAGAGATGGCCGTGTTGAGATCACAGGAAGAGATTAATTGCAATTATCCAAACTGTCCACTCAAGGGCGCAATCATTTTCCCCCTGAAAAAAGCCAATAAAGTCGAAGGAACACTAAAATTATATTTTACCAATCCTTATCTGATACGACCTGTAGATATCGAGTTGGCTGAAGGATTAGGGAAGCTTCTTTCCCATCAGTTGGATGCAGCTGAAGCGGAGAAGCAGTCTAAACTTGTAACAATGGCTGAAATCAGGGCTCTTCAATCTCAGGTTAATCCCCATTTTTTATTTAATTCAATTAATACTATTGTAGCTTTAATCAGGAAAAAACCTGATATGGCCAGAGAGCTCCTCATCCAATTGGGACACTTCTTCCGCCAGAACCTGACCGCTTCTCTTCATGAATTGGTTTCCCTAGAGGAGGAGATTAATCATACGAGAGCATATCTTAACATAGAACAAGTGCGATTCTCTGATAGATTGACAGTAGGGATTGAATTAGATGACGAATTATCTGAGGTTCTCTTACCACCTTTAATCTTACAGCCCCTTGTGGAGAATGCTCTGATACACGGCCTGAAAGAATTGGAGCAGGGATATATAAAAATAAATGCTGAGCAGTTAAAGGATACGGTAAAGATCTCGGTAGAAGATAACGGCGTAGGTATATCCGAGCATTTTACGCTCTTAGAAAGGAAAATAGACTCCTCAGGTAAAGGTAGTTTTGGTCTTTATAACGTTAATCAACGGTTACTCGGACATTTTGGAGCTAGTTCCTGTCTTCATATAGAAAAGATCGAACCAAATGGCACTTTGGTTTGGTTCATTATTCCAATTAGAAGGGGAGAAGATGAATAATGATAAGGATTCTCGTAGCTGACGATGAACCACTTGCCCGGGATGAACTTATCTATTTACTTCATAAAACAGGCAAGGTAGAGACGATTGCGGAGGCTTCTAATGGAGAGGAGGCTTTGGCTAGAATCAGACAGACTCATCCAGATGCGGTTTTTTTGGATATTGACATGCCTAAAATGGATGGACTTGCCGTTGCTAGGAATCTGTTGCAAGAGGAAGAACCTCCAATTATTGTTTTTGCTACTGCCTATGATAGTCATGCAGTTAAGGCTTTTGAGTTGAATGCTATAGATTATGTGTTGAAGCCATTTGAAGAAGAACGAATCAATGTAACCGTTGCCAGGATCATCAAAGGAATCAATAATATGAGCACAGAAAAATTGACCAAGGTGATTTCTGATGTTCTGAGAGAAGAAAACCCGCAAAAACCTAAGCTCTCTAAGATAGCTGTAGAGAAAGAAGACAGCTTAGTTCTCCTTGATCCCGAAGACATTATTTATCTCTATCGGGAAGGAAGAGAAGTATACGTAAAAACCAGAGATCAGGTGTATTCCAGTAAACATAGCTTGCAAGCCATGGAAGAAAAAATGGCAAGATACGACTATTACAGAACGCACCGTGCCTATCTAGTAAATCTTACTCATATTGAAGAGCTTGTCCCTTGGTTTAATGGGGCTTACACCATCATTATGAAAGATAACGAACGTTCAAGAATACCTGTATCAAGATTCTACGCCAAAGAATTGAAAGAGATTTTTGGGATCATCTAAATATTTTCCATGCAGAGCAGATAACGTTTCAGACGTGGAAATCTACCTCTTACACAATATCCTTAATGTCTGAATAATCAAAAAGATATAATGTTCATCAAGGACTATTATATATACAAAATAAGGTACGCCCCATGAGAAAATTCTTTGTGATAATTGATTATTTAGAAGAAATGATATAGGTAAGCCAATAAGATAAACTTTTGACCCATTTAATGCCTGCTACTTCTTTCATATATTCTAAGGTTAGGCACTTCTCTAATCCCACAATTCCACCATTTTTTATCCAAAATAACCTTAAAGCGCAAGCTTTAAGGTTATTTTGGTTAGTACCTTAGCCATTTGATGACTTCAGTAAAACTTGCATCCTTTCCATACATGAGTATGGCCACTCTAAATAGCTTGCCAGCTAATCTCATAATAAGAAAGATAGTGGCTAGTAATATAACTGCACTAATTAAGATTTCCCAGAGAGGGAGGTTACCGGAGATGCTGAGTCGAGCTAGCATGACCCCAGGTGCAGTTAGAGGGAAGTAAGTTCCAAAGAGAGCTATTATTCCAGAGGGATTAGCTAGTATTGGCCCGATGACGAAGACAGGGAGCATGGGTATCAGGAAGACTGTCCCCTGAAAACTGCTTCCAGATTGCATATCTTCCATGGTAGAACCTATGGCAACAAAGATTGACGAATACATGAGATATCCTGCAAGGGCAAAGAAAGCCATTGGAATCAATTCCGGTACTAATAAATATTGGAGGATAGGAAGTTTAAAATAAATTTGAGCAATAGGTATTCCAAAGGTAAGCCATACTGCAATTTGGATAAGACCTAGAACAAAATAGCCAAGGATTTTTCCTTGCATGAGATCTTCGGATTTAATCGAGGAAAGAACCAGTTCCACCATCTTATCTTTCTTCTCCTGAAGAGCACTCTGAAAGGTCATTGTCCCGGAAGTGAAAATGGTGAAATATAGTATTCCTGCAAAGATAGCTGGAACGGCTTTCTCGGGAAGGGTTTTCTCAATATCTTTTGTTTCTATGGAAGAAGTACTTATTGTCAAAGGCTGATTAATATACTGGATTTGGTTATCAGACAAGCCAGAGGTTCTTAATTTGTAATTATGGAGAACAGATTGCAGGACAGTATAGGCCGGAGCTAGATTACCTTGTCCTTCAGTATCAGTATAGATAGTGATTTGTCCTTTTTCTAAAACGGTATCATCAATGATGACGAAGCCTTGATCTTTATTGGTTCTAACTTTATCTTCTAGTTGTTGACGATTTTCAGTAGTGAGAATAAAATTAACATTTCCTAGAGATGGCGATTGGGTGATGTTTTCATATATCCCAAGATTATCTACGAGATAGAGGTCAAAGGATTTGTCTGTTTCTAACTTGGTTAGGAGGGTAGGTATGAAAGCAAAAATGAGCATAATAAGTGGTGTTAGCAATATAGAAATAAGGAAGGTCCTATTTTTAATATTCCTTTGAATTTCCCATTTGGCTACTTTAAGTGTATTATTCATTTACCACACCTCCAGAGACAGTTTTAACAAAAATATCATGAAGAGATATCCTATTGATATTCATCTCTTTGATGTCTAGATCAGAAGGGAGTTCACTGATAAACATATTAGGTGTGATATTGTTCTCCAGATGGAGGATAATTGTCTGGTCATCTTTATCAATCCTGCTTACATATGGTAAACGGGATAAACTGTGCGGATCATTCTCGCCGGTTAACTCACACTTATAGCTTCCATGGCGATCTTTAATATCATTAAGTCTCCCGTATAAGACCCTTTGTCCCTTATTAATCATAAATATACGGTTACAAAGTGATTCAACCATATTCATCTGATGGGAGGAGAGTAAAATAGCTGTGCCCTTGGCTGCCAAATTCTTTATTTCTTCAATAAAGATGTTTTGACTGACAGGATCAAATCCAGATAAAGGTTCATCAAGGACTAAAAATTCCGGTTCGTGGATTATGGAAGCTATGAACTGGACTTTTTGAGCCATTCCTTTGGAGAGTTCTTGTATTTTTACTTTGTCTCGCCCTTTAAGGTCAAGCTTTTCAAAGTATTCTTCTGCAGTCCTACGGGCTTTGTCTAGGGGATAGTTTTTAAGATTGGCTATATACATTAGAATGTCGATAATTTTGGCATCCTTATAGAGACCTCGCTCTTCAGGTAAGTATCCGACTTTGGAAGAGTTTAGCTTGTTGCTATTATCAAGTGAATAGTTAATGGAACCTGAATCTGGGTGAATGATTCCTAAAAGGCACCTGATGATGGTGGATTTACCGGCACCATTGGGGCCTACCAGTCCAAGTATTTCCCCACGATTAACTTCAAAAGATATTCGATCTACTACGGTAGATTTACCAAAAATCTTTGTGATATTGTCAACTGAAAGAATAGTGGACATATTTAACCTCCTAAGGTAGTGTTATAACATAGTATCTTCTTTATCATTATATTTTAACAACATTAGGTTAACAATTATAAGTCAAACATAAAGAAACTGAAAGTGTGATTATGTAATATCTTGACTTTTACCTGCAAATGGGAGAAGAAGTGAATTAAAGTTCTAATTAATATATGTACTTATTTAATACGAAAAACCGGACTTGCACTATTAAGAGTGCAGTCCGGTTTTTCGTATTTTGCGTATTATTTGAAAGCTGGTGGTTTTTCCTTGAAGAACTTTGTCTTATAAGCGGTATAAGCAAAGCCGATAGCTAACCAGATGAAACCTACTGTTTTAGCTTCAGTTTGTAAGCTTAACCATACATAGAAGATGATACCGAATCCGACACCCGGCAGTAATAGATACTTGAAGAGAGAAACGATGTCTCTTTGCTTCTTCTTAACGATGAAATAGATAATAACGGATGCATGCAAGAACATGAAACCTGTGAGTGCTCCGAAGTTAACCATGGAGGTTAGTAGATCCATACTGAGGACGATACCGATGGTAATCGCAATCGCAGCAACGAATAAGGTACTCATGTAAGGGGTTTGGTACTTAGGATGCACTTTACTAAGGAAAGCAGGCATCATTTTGTCACGAGACATACTGAAGAGCAGGCGAGAGATAGCAGCTTGAGCAACCAGACCATCCCCGATACCCCAAGCTACTGCTGTACCCAGAGCTACCAGGATTCTGAGCCAGTCACCACCAGCTACTTGAGCAACTGCGTAGAAAGCAGTGTCAGCATTCTCGAAGGTTGTATGATCAGGCCAGAGCAATCCTGCCAGGTAGGTCTGAAGAACAAAGAGTCCCCCTACCAAGAAGAGAGCAGTTACTGTAGCTTTACCTACGATTTTCTTAGGATCTTTTGCTTCTTCAGCCAAGGTACTAATAGCATCAAACCCAAGGAAGCTTAAGACAGCCAGGGAAGTTGCCGCCATAACCATGTCCATACTGAATCCTTCTGGTTTCCAGATAGGATCGATTGTGAAAGCGCCTTGACCAGCACCTTTAAGGACTGCGATAAAAGCAGCTACTACAAAGGCAACCAGGACGAACAGTTCGAAGACTAACAAGCCAATATTTGTTTTTGCTGTAATTTCAATTCCGCGGAAGTTTACTACGGTATTGATCACAACAAAGACTGCAATCCATCCCCAGAAAGGCAGAATGGGAAACATTGTTTGTAGGGCATAACCGGCAACCAGGTAAACCAAAGCCGGTGTCAGGATGTAGTCCAGGAGAAGTGACCAACCAGCGAAGAATCCCACGTAAGGATTGATCGCCCTCGAAGCATAGGAGTATACCGAACCGGCAATAGGGAAAGCATTAGACATCCTGGAATAACTAAGAGCTGTAAAAATCATAGCAATAATACCGATTATATAGGCCAGGGGTGCCATCCCATTGGAAACATCAGTAACATAACCATAAATACCCATAGGAGCGATTGGAACCATAAATACCATTCCGTAAAAAAGCAAATCTTTAAAGGTCAGTGCTCTTCTCAGTTCTTGTTTATACCCGAATTCCTCTATGCCGGAACCGACTTGAGGAGTCGTTTTAATTTCTGACATTCTTATTATCCTCCTTTTTAAAATGCGATGTTTATTCCTAATTTTCTTAGGACATCAAGAGGCATAGCAAATCTGGCAGTCTTTAACGGATCTACAATCTGACTTATCTGAGCATTTCCACAAGCACTCATAAGCATGCCAGCTTCATTGAGGGTCAGATCGGTATACTTGGTTAAAAACTGGGCCATTTGTATGGTTGAGGTTTCAATAGCCTGATCGAGTGTTTCGGCTGAAGCGATAATAGCAAGTACTTGGTCAGTTTTAACAAGTGGATTTTCTAACTCTATATCATATACTTTAGAGATTGTTACATCCACTTCACCTGAAACTTCTACGCCGGAGACCATGATTTCACCGTCACCCATGACAGCATGGAGGTCTCCTAAGGCAAATAGTGCTCCATCTACTTGTACAGGCAGATAGAGGGTTGAGCCAGGTTTTATCAGGGTTGTATCCATGTTTCCACCATGGCTGCCCGGGACACCACAGGCAATGGGTTCTCCTTGAGGAGCCACCCCGATTACTCCAATCATAGGAGTTAAGGGAAGTTCCAGATTCTTAAAAGAAGCTACGCCGTTTTCAATTGGAACAAGCAGTGTTTCTGAAGTCGTAATGAGATTTGCCAAGATCCCTGCGCCTGGAGCCGCTATCATCTTTCCCGGTGATTTAACGCGTATATCCCGGATGTTGACGGCGATGAGGTCTCCTGCTTTAATATTGTTGAGGTAAACAGGACCACTGGCTGGATTAACTCGATTGAAATCAAGTGTTTCGATCTTATCTTCAGTACAGTTAATCTGTTCACTGAAGCAGTCAAGCGTTTCAAAGGTGAGTTTACACGGCAAATCGACTTGAGTGACAGGTTCATTCCTTTTGTCCATGGCAAAAGAATACTTGTCCTTGGTGATTAACATGTTATTACCTCCTTAATCTGTGCGCACGAATCGTTAAGACTACTCTGAGATGAAACCTTCTTTATGCAGAAGTTTCATTAAGATCATATATATCAATCCAATGCTAATCCAGAAAAACCCAAGCTCTTTGGCCAGAGAACCAAGGCTCATCCAGGCATAGCCGATAATTATCAGTCCAATCAAAGGGAAGATAAGATGCTTCAGGTAATCCTTGCTTTTCTTGCGAATAATAAAGTGATTAATCACGGTAATGTGTAAAATAAGAAAAGCTGTAAGGGCCCCAAAGTTCACCAGAGAAGCGAGATCATCTATTGTAGTTCCACCAAGGATAATTGCTAAAGAGATTAATCCAACCAGTATTGTACTCACATAGGGTGTCTTGAATATGGGATGAATCGTAGCAAGAATCGAAGGTAATTTGCGATCTCTTGCCATACTAAATAGGATGCGGGAAATTGCTGCTTGAGCAACCAAAGCATTGGCGATGCCCCAAGCTAGTGCAGTTGCGACACTGGTAATCCCTTTTAGCCAAGTTCCTCCTGCTATGTGGGCAACTTCATAGAAAGCTTCCTCTAAGTTAACGAAAGAAGTATAATCCGGCATAATCATGGCTGCCACCCAAGTCTGGGCGATAAACATAATCCCGACTACTGGAATGGTAAGGATGATCGCTTTTCCGACAATCTTACCTACTGTAGCACTTTCTCCCTTTACTTCCTCAGTCAGAGTAGAGATGGAATCAAAGCCTAAAAAACTGAGGACTGCGATAGAAACTGCACTCATTAAAATAGTAAGATTAAATTCTTCCTTATTGAACAAGGGGTTGATTGAGAATTGGGCACCATTTATATGATTGCTTACTGCAGTAAGGCCGACGGATATAAAAATTATAAGTACGATGATTTCCAGGGCGACGACCACACGGTTTGTCTTCGCTGTGATCTCTATACCAAGAATATTAATAGTGGTGTTAATCATCACAAAGAAAATCAACCAAAAAGACTTGGGCAGGATAGGTATCATATTATGCAGGGCTGTCGCGCTAACCAGATAAAGCAGAGCGGGGATAAGCATATAATCTAGTAAGATCAGCCACCCAGCGAAGAAACCGATATGTTCATTGATTCCTCTCTGGGCGTAAGAATAAATTGAACCCGCTATAGGAAAAACCTCTGAGAGACGAGCATAACTTAGGGCTGTAAACAACATTCCTGTCATTCCGATGAGATAAACTAAAGGCACCATTCCTTTGGAGATACTGGCTACATAGCCATATATCCCGAAAGGCGCGATGGGAACCATAAAGATGATTCCGTAGATTAGTAAATCCCAGAAATCCAAGGATCTCTTAAGTTGTTCACGATAGCCAAATTGCTGCATTGTACTTTCAGAGCTTTTTTGTTTGCTCATGTAATCACCTCATAGAGATGGAATTATTGTATAACTGTACAATGCTGCTTATTCTGTATTGTATCAGGTATAGCAGCATTATTTTTGTAAATATTTATTGGGTTTTTGTAATTTCTTTATATATTTTGCTAAAAAAGAGTATACTCATTTGAATAAGAATTCCGAGAACAAGAGAGATAAGGGGTGAATAATATAATTCTTTAGATAACCATAGAACTATTCCTATAGTAAGAGGTACTAAACCGATATAATCAATCCATCTGTTAGGAGCAGAAGAACGAAAGAGGGTATGGATGAAGGGAATAACCATGGAAGCGTATAAAATTCCTAATACAATAAGAATCTGGTTTAGAGAGAAGTTTTGTAGCGTTAGAAAAGAAACCAACACGATGATAACGCTTATTGCTGAGAATAAATAGCCATATTTAATTGCCTTGCTCTCAACCATTTGTTCTGGTTCTCTGTAGTTCAGGTAAAGAATTACGGTGCTTAACAATTGATTAGCATATGAAGAAATTACAGTAACAAATACGGTAATTACATACAGATTAATGAGAAAAAGGGAACTGTTCTTTTCGAGGATAAGAATTAGGCTTTCATTTGTTGGCATACCTTGGGATAAGCTGTAGACTGTCAAAGCCGAGTAACCTAAAGGAACAGCCAATACACAGAACACAGTAAGTAAGAGAATGGGGTATTGCCTTTGGGGTCTAAGTTGATATACTGTGTGCCAAAGAGAATGATCCAAAAGATATTGGCTTGATAAAATAATTAATCCTGTACTAAAGATTATTGCTGCATCTGGAAAATCTAAAGGATTAAAAGGTATCGTAATTATATCCTGATACGTAACAGCTAAACCATTTTCTAGAAACACCGAAATTGTAATAACTGCAGTAGAAAAAAATACAATGAATACTTGAGGTTTAGCCCCTTTATTCAGAGCATCAAAGCCACCTAGACCTGCATAGGCAAAAGAGAAAATACTAACAAAAAAAACAATCAAGATGCTTGATTGTAAAAAATAATGACCCAAAAGGTATTTTAAACATGCCAGTTGTAGAATCATGTTGCCGAAGCTTACCCCGACAAATATCAGCATATGATATCTAAAACCAGCTTTGTCAGTTTGCTTTCGTAATAAGTGCAGTATCCCCTGCTCTTCTTTATTCTTCTTAAGTTTATGTATGGTCAGAATAAAGATAAGAAGGCTGGCCAGGACCATCAGAGTAAAGCCTATTCCCCCTAATAGCCCAAACGATATTACCGAGAACATTGCATAAACAAGTAGTTCTCCTGAAACCAAACGGGATAGCAAAAGGTTGGTTCCTGAACTTAAGCCGCCGTAACCCATATGGCTTTCGCAATATGCTTTGATGGAAGGAAATGACCCTACATATGGGAACAGATATAACAAAAGGATAATACCTAAATATAAAGAGATATACCAATTAATCATATTTTCCACTCTTTAATTCTCTGTATTTACTGGGGGTAATCCCCTCGTACTTCTTGAAGGTATTGGTAAAGTAGTGCTGACTGTGAAAACCGGCGAGTTCAGCAACCAACGACATGTTATATTCCGGGTATTTGAGGAGAAGATTTTTTGCTTTTTCTATCCTGTAGCTCATGATAAAAGAAGGAATACTTACACCCATTTCCTCGGAGAATTTCCTGCTTAGATAAGTAGGGCTGACATGTACAGACTCTGCCAGGCTCTCCAGGCTAATCCGCAGGCTGCAATCTTTATCAATAATATTCAATACTTGTTCTATCAGTCTTGATTTGGCAACGGAGTATCTGTGATTCTCTATAAACCTCTGAATAATTTCAGTTAATTCACATTCAATGATGGGTTTTACTAAGTAGTCCATGACACCTAATTTAATAGATTTTTGGGCATAGCTAAAGTTTTGATAAGCTGTTGTGATAATAAAATGGAGATCCGGTTGATCTTTTTTAAGCAGTTCAATCAGATCCAAACCAGATAGGCCTGGTAAATGAATATCGATTAAGGCAAGGGTGAATTTCCCTTCCCGAGATAGTTTAAGTGCGTGGGAAGAGTCTTCAGCACAATAAATCTCCCAAACAGGCCATTTCTGTTTAATAAGATGGGTCAATTGTTCAAGTTCTAAGGGTTCATCATCAACGATTAGGAGTTTCATATTCCACCTCCGGTGTATAGGGCCATACAATCATGGCTTCAGTCAGGCCATCTTTCCTTTCAAGAGTTAACTTAGTCTGCATATCAAAAGTGATTTCCAATCTTTTTTTCAGGTTTTTAAGCCCTACGCCAACAGGGGGTGTACTTTTTACCAACTCGTAGTCCGGACCGTTATCCTTAACAACTAAGATAACCCAGTTCCCCTGGCGCTGTAGTGAGATATGAATGACCTTATCACCAGACTTTTTCTCTAGACCATGTTTAAACGCATTTTCCACGAGAGTTTGCATTGTGTATGGAGGGAGCAGTGTATCCTTCGCGTAAGGATCAATTTGGATCTCTATTTTAAGTTTTTCTCCGAACCGAGTCTGTTGTATTCTCAAATAGTTTTCGGTGTGTTGGAGTTCTTTGGAGAAGTGAACTAAAGGTTCTTTCTCTAGATAGTTATATCGCAAAAAAAGAGATAGACTTTCTAAAGACCTGACGGAATCCTCCAGCCGACCTAGCCTACCGAGACTGGTGATAGCGTTTAAGGTATTAAATAAGAAATGTGGTTGAATTTGCTGATTGAGCTGGATGAATTTGCTTTGTTGTAATTCCCGTTCTAGACTCACCCGTTTGTTTTCAATCTCTAGAATAGTGACTTCTCTTTCCAAAAAGGAAAGCAAGATAATCACCACGAAGCTAGCTACGGGGAAAAGAATGCTTATCATTATAATTATAGAAAAGAAATCATAAGAAATCATAGTTCCATCATATCCTCTAAAACATTGATGGGGAATTTTATAACATTCTTTCAGTCGTAATTAAATCATTGTAACTAGAATACCAGATTCCAAATAGAGAATAAAGACTGGTGTGAACTGCTGAATTATTCTAAATACTTTGCTCCAATACTTTAACAAAATACTTTTCAAAAAATAATTAAGCTAGTTCTGATATTTTGGACAATTACTGAATACTATTCTAGTAGATATCTCTGAAAAGAGAGTATCTTTTATCTGCTAGGAGAGTGTTGATATGCAAATAGACCTTCATCATACTGCTATCTATGTGTTATGTCGTCTAGTGGGCATAAAAAGCGAATATGCTGAGATTATTGCCTATTCTTCCCAGTTTGTTGATGATGCTGTTCACCGGCATGCCTTGAAATTTAAGAATGGCGGTGTTTTCAAGCAGACTATGACAGCTCACCGTATGCTTACACCTCGAACCATAGATATCAATGATGCTTTAGATGTTTGGATACCTTTTCACTTTCCTCCGAGAGGAGATAGCCAAGATGCTGAGGTTATGATGACAGCCCCGAACTCCAAGGTATTAGGGCTTTTATTAGAAGATGTTCGTACTTCCTCTTGGCCGCACTCTTTGTATCGACTTGGTATAGGTCTCCATTATTTGGCGGATGCCTATTCTCACTCAGATTTTAAAGGAATCTATGACATCCATAATGAGATCCAGTTGTTAACCGGTGTAAATGAAAGAGGATTTATAGAGGATACAGGAAGACGTTTGTCAGTAAAATTATGGGATCGATGGTCGTCGGACAGCATAGCAATCGGACATACTGAGGCTTTGGAAAATCCTGATATTCCGTATGCTCAGTGGAGCTATTCTCGTGGAAGTAAGGTATTCAAAGTAAATAATTTGGAAGATAGATATCTACCTGCTGTCAGAAAAGTTCATGAGTACCTTGTTTATTATTTATCTAAAAATCCTGCTTTAAAATCTAAAGTCCGCTGTAGACCGTTTGATGATTTTGAAGATAAGTTTCGTCAGTTGTTATCTTATAGAGGCTCTAAGGAAGAAAGGTATAAGAATTGGCTTAAATCAATTAAAAATAACTATTTTGAGTTTGGCGATTTCGACGAAAGAGATGGGACTTTATTTTACGATGATAACGTTTGGTTTAAGGAGGCGGTAGAAGCTTCTAAGGTCTCGAAAACCAGGAATAACAATCATAAACAGTATAATTACAATGTATTTAGAAAAAAACCAGGATTCGAAGAATCCCACTGGGTTAAGTTTATGCAGGCAGCGGCTGAGCATAAGTTCTTAGTTATACATTGTCTGTTGCCGGAGTTAGGGATAACTGTGGGCTAGAAGAGATAACTATGGTCTAGAAGGCAGGGATAACAAAAAGGTTTGTTTGAACAAGGCACGAAGAGGTGGTATAATTCGGTTATTGTATCCGGTTGGTATATTTACTTGACTATAAACTTATTAATGATTTTGGAGCGGTGATTGATGAAGTACCTTTTTTTTGGCATTCTGGCTGTAATACTTTTAGGATATATTTTCGTCCAAAGATCAAGAGGAATGAAAAAAAAGTATGAAAATATTACTGATGAAGAGATTAAACAAACTGTCGGGAAAAAACTAGACTAATTGGGAATTTGTGTAACAAAATTAGAGGCACTTACTATAATATAGCAATATTGTGTATTGACAGTAATAAAATCATGAAGTATAATTAGCAAAATCAAATTACTATTGGAGAATCAATTATGAAATCCCATATTCGTGTGCAGAGACCTGTAAAACAAATTAACAACTTCGACTTTACCAACTTTAGCCTATGCTATTATTTTTATTTTAGCATCGGCTTTTTTTGCTTGTTTTACAAAAGAATATTTGCTCTCACATCTAATGAGTTTCACGGGAGATTTTGCCTGATAGAATAAATAATCTCTCCAAGAACTAAAATATAAATGAAACCCCTAAGAAGGCTCATTAGATAAAAATGAGCCTTCTTTTTTAATAAAAAATTTAGGAGGGCTACGTTATGATTATCGTTTTAAAAACCCAGACACCGGAAAAGGGAATCGAAGAGATCAGAAACAGAGTTTTGATGTTAGGTTGTCAAATTCATGAATCGAAAGGAGTGAACTATCACATCATGGGATTAGTTGGTGAGACGAGCAATATTGACCCTGATTCGCTTAAAGCGAACCCTAATGTAGAGAAATTAATCCGTGTTCAAGAACCGTACAAAATGGTCAATCGCCTTTTTCACCCTGATGACACAGCTATCACTGTCAAAGGACAGACTATCGGCGGTGGGAGTTTCGCAGTTATCGCCGGTCCCTGCTCAGTAGAAAGTGAAGAGCAGATAGTAGGCATAGCTGAAGATGTTAAGAAAGCAGGAGCTGGTTTTCTTCGTGGAGGAGCATTCAAACCTAGATCCTCGCCTTACAGTTTCCAGGGGATGAGAGAAGAGGGTCTTGATTTGCTAAAGATTGCAAGTGAGAAAACAGGACTTCCCATTGTAACAGAACTTATGTCTACTGCCCATTTGGATACTTTCATCGAAAATGTAGATGTTATTCAAATCGGTGCTAGAAATATGCAAAACTTTGAACTACTCAAAGAAATCGGTCAAACTAATAAGCCAATACTTCTGAAAAGAGGATTGTCGGCCACGATTGAGGAATTATTGATGGCAGCCGAATATGTAGTCGCTGCCGGAAATAAAAATGTTATCTTATGTGAACGCGGAATCAGAACTTTCGAAAACTACACCCGTAACACTCTTGATCTCTCGGCTATTCCGGTTATTAAAAAACTTAGTCATTTGCCTGTAATTGTTGACCCTAGTCATGCTTCTGGTTTATGGTGGTTGGTCGAACCTATGGCCAAAGCGGCCTTAGTGGTGGGAGCTGATGGTGTGATGATTGAAGTGCACAACGATCCTGTTAATGCTAAATGCGATGGTCAGCAATCCATTAAACCTGAAAGGTTCAGTGAACTGATGGAGAATCTCAAACAATTGGCTGTTATTCAGAATAAAGTAATGCATTAGAAGAGAAGGGGTTGTGATCTATGGCGGAACCAGACTTTAGAGGTTTGGAAATTACTGTTGTTGGATTGGGACTTATAGGGGGTTCTTTTGCAAAGGCTATAAGAAAGCTCTCGCCCAAGAACCTGTGGGCAGTAGATATAGATAAGAAAGTGTTAGAACTTGCTAAATCTACAGGAGTAATTGATGAAGGATATCTGAGTGGTGAGATCCCTTTAAGAAGCTCGGACTTGGTAGTTATCTGTGTTTATCCTGAATTGACTAGTAAATTTATAAAGGATAACATGGATAACTTCCGGCAAGGAGCAGTGATTACAGATGCTGCAGGGATTAAAACTAAAGTTCTTAATGAAGTAAGGATGTTCCTACGAAATGATTTAGATTTCGTAGGAGGCCACCCTCTTGCAGGGAAAGAAGGCAGTGGATTTTCTAAATCTTCGGCAGATATTTTTCTAGGAGCTAACTACCTTATTACTCCTGTAGTAACGAATCAAGAAAAAAGTTTGATCTTGGTAGAAGAGATGGTTAAAGGAATCGGATGCAGGCAGCCTGTCAGGATGGATCCGGCAAAACATGACGAGATTATTGCCCTAACGAGTCAATTGCCTCACATAATCGCTGCAGCCTTAATGAATTGTTCTCAATCAGATGATACAGGGCTGTTTATCGGGGGTAGTTTCAAAGATGCCACTCGGGTGGCTCAGATAAACGTAGAGCTTTGGAGCAAGCTTTTGATGGAAAACAGGGAAAATACTTTAACTCAGATAGAGTTATTTCTAGAGAATATCGGAAAAATAAAACAGATGTTGCAAGAAGAAGATAACGCTTCTCTAGAGGAGTATCTGAGAAGTGCAGGGAAGGCAAAAGCAAGGTTGACTGATAACGATTAGAAGCTAAGATTTCTATCTCTATAAGGAGAGATAAGTTGCAACAAATTGTTAATAAGGGGGTTATAGTTTGAAATTAGTACAAATAACACCGACAATCTTAAAAGGGAAAGTGATGATACCTCCTTCTAAAAGTGTCAGCCATCGAGCGGTTATCTCTGCCAGTTTAGCTGAGGGTATTAGTAGAATCAGTAACGTTATTTTATCTGAAGATATTATGTCTACCATGGATGGCATGGAGTCATTGGGAGTTTCGGTTGAAGTTCTGGATTCTGTTGAAGAAAGTAAACCTGTAACTTTAGAGATTCAAGGGAACCCAAATTTGAAGATTGTAAATGAGACTATCAACTGTCGGGAATCTGGTTCAACTTTAAGGTTTCTCATTCCTTTAGCTGGTTCAACGGGAAGTGAAGTGACTTTTACTGGGCAAGGTAAATTAGTCGAACGCCCTTTGGATGCCTATTATGAAGTTTTTAAAGAACAAGGAATTTATTATAAGAACAATAAAGGTTTTTTACCCCTGACTGTTCGGGGAAGTATAAAGCCGGGAACTTTTAAGCTTAAAGGCAATGTTAGTTCTCAGTTTATAACCGGACTCATGTTTATTCTTCCTTTACTGGAAGTGGACTCTAAGATAATCATAACTACGGAAATGGAATCCAAAGGGTATGTTGATTTGACAATGGATGTCTTGGCTCAATTTGGAGTAACCATCCAGAACAATAATTATAAGGAATTTTCGGTTAAAGGAAATCAACAGTACTCCAACAGGGATTATAAGATAGAAGGAGATTATTCTCAGGCGGCCTTCTGGATGGTGGCAGGGACTATTGGAGATACAATCACTTCTCTTGGTCTAAACTCTAATTCCCTACAGGGAGACAAAGCCATTCTAGAGATAATGAGAGCTATGGGCGTAGATTGGCGAATAACTTCTGAAGGTATAGAAACAAAGAGAGCACGTACCAAAGGAACGATTATTGATGCCAGTCAATGTCCTGACTTAGTACCTATCCTAGCTGTCCTTGGTGCTCTAAGTGAAGGAACAACCAAGATAATAAATGCCGAAAGACTACGCATTAAAGAGTCTGATAGGTTAAAAGCTATTTCCACAGAGTTAAATAAGCTAGGAGCAAAAATACGGGAACTTGATGATGGTTTATTAATAGAAGGCGTACAAGAATTAACAGGCGGGATAGTTGATAGCTGGAATGACCACCGGATAGCTATGGCTATGGCGATAGCATCTTTGCGATGTACTGGATCTGTTACGGTCACTGGGAGTGACGCAGTGAATAAGTCATACCCTCATTTTTGGAAAGACTTTATCGGATTAGGAGGTAAGATAGATGAGCGGAACATGGGGTGAATGTCTTGAACTTTCCATTTTCGGAGAATCTCATGGACCTGGAGTGGGGATAGTCGTCAATGGCTTACCCGCCGGAATCGAGCTGGATTTAGATTTGATTAACATGGAGATGGGCAGAAGAATGCCTGGCAAAACAAGTCTGGCTACTCCTCGGCAGGAAAAAGATAAATATGAGTTAGTAGGTGGCTACTTTAACAGTAAGACTACCGGTTCTCCGTTATGTTGTATGATTTGGAATCAGGACCAACGGTCTCTGGACTATGAAGATATCAAAGGGATTGTGCGTCCAAGTCATGCCGACTTTACTGCTCGTTGGAAACATGCCGGATTCAATGATTATCGGGGAGGGGGACATTTCTCAGGCAGGCTTACGGCTCCATTGGTTTTTGCGGGGGCTATCGCTAAACAACTTCTAGCGAAGAAGGGTATTGTGATCGGCAGTCATATCTTAAGTATCGGAGAAGTGCAAGAAGAGCCTTTCGACCTAAGAGATGTTGACTTTGAATTGCTTAAGGAGCTTACTGAGAAAGAATTTCCTGTAATTATTGAAGATAAGGCTGGCGAGATGAAGGATAGGATATTGGAAGCTAAGAAGGATGAAGATTCCGTTGGGGGAGTAATAGAAGTAGGGGTGGCAAATCTCCCAATCGGCTTGGGGTCACCTTTCTTTGACTCAGCGGAGAGTAAGATTGCCCATCTTCTTTTCTCCATACCTGCAGTCAAAGGCGTAGAATTCGGGGCTGGATTCCACATTACTAAGATGAAGGGATCTGAAGCTAATGATGGATTTATCCTAGAAGATAACCAAGTTCGAACAACTTCCAATAATAACGGTGGAATCTTGGGGGGTATAACCAATGGGATGCCGTTGGTTTTCAGGGCGGCATTTAAACCAACACCATCTATAGGGAAAGTACAAAGAACTGTAGATGTTGATAAGATGGAAGAAGTGGAGATCAGTATTAAAGGAAGACATGATCCTTGTATTGTTCCCAGAGCTGTACCAGTGGTAGAAGCTGCAGCAGCTCTGGCTCTGCTAGATTTGATGATAGAAAAGGATGGGACAGGATGGATGAGTTAACAAATAAAACAAAACTTGAGACCCTCAGGCAGGGGATAGATAAGCTGGATAAGGATTTGCTTGAACTGTTCGAAGCTCGCATGCAAAAGGTATCAGAGATAGCTGACTTTAAAAAAGCGAATAACTTAACTATCTTAGATGAGTCTAGGGAAGAAAAGGTCTTAAGGAATATTAAGATTATCAAAAATATAGATTTTGCAGAACCGGCAGAGCAATTTATGAAGTATTTAATGGAAATTAGCAGAAACATTCAAGCTGATTATCTCAGTAAAGAATCTGCAACTTCGAAAAATTGCGAGATAAACAGTAAGGGTAAAGAAGGAACAAAACCCAAGGTTCTTTCTAATGCTCACTTGAAACCTGATATTACCGTGGGCTTCCAAGGAATTCCCGGTTCATACAGTGAACAAGCACTTAGGGATTATTTTGGAGAGGATATCTCTAACAAGAATCTGCCTAGTTTTGAGGATGTCTTTAAAGCATTAGAAAAGGGGGAAATCGATTACGGTGTTCTGCCGCTAGAGAATTCATTTACCGGAGGGATCGCCGACGTTTATGACTTATTATGTCGTTATGGTTTTTATATCGTTGGAGAGAAAGGCATCAAGGTTGAGCATAACTTACTCGCTCTACCAGGAGCAAAACTAGGAGATATTAAGGAAGTCTATTCCCATCCTCAGGCCTTGCAACAATGCAGCAACTTTTTACAGTCAAATCCGGATTGGAATCTTATTTCTTGTAGTAATACAGCTGTCAGTGCTAAACTAATCGGTGAATCTGGGTCTATGTTTAAAGCGGCAATCGCGGGTCAAAGGGCAGCGGAGCTCTATGGACTTTCGATTTTGAGAAGCTATATTAATAATGATTCTTATAACTATACGAGATTTATTATTATTGGAAGAACACTAGAGATAAAAGAAGAAAGTGATAAGATAAGCCTGGCTGTAGCTATATCCCACGAACCTGGCTCATTATACAGAGTCTTAAGTCACTTTGCTACGAATGGTCTTAATATGTTAAAGATAGAATCCCGACCGATTCTGAATAAGCCTTGGGAATATCTGTTTTACGTCGATTTCGAAGGTAGTTTAGGTGATGAAACGGTTGAGGAAGCAGTGAAAGGTATCAAAGAAGATAGCACTTATTTTCAAATGCTGGGAAACTACCAAGCTGATATAAGAGATTTTTTCCGCTAGCTTACATTCTTTAAGACCAAGATGAGGAAAGACCCATCTAGAATCAACTTTTTTACTAAATAATTAAGATCTATATGAGATTCATCCTACCTAATTAAGATAAATTAGATTATAATAGACAGTACAAGTTTATTTGGAGGTAGTTGGATGAAACAAAAAAAGAAGAATAAGTCAGTTGCTTATAGGGGTGGACCAAGAAGTGCGAAACCAGTAAAAAGAGTTAAGGAAAGAACTCCTATGGAGCCTTTTACTATGTTTGAAAAATTATTACTTGTTATGTTTGGTATTTCTATCTTTGCTGCTGCAGCATCTTTATTTACCGAGTTAGAGGTTATAACCTATATTACTATTGCCAACTACCTAATCCTTGCAGTGATAATTCTTATCAGGCCTGTTCTTATTCTCCAAATATTAAGGAAAAGAACGGAAAACTTTGATAAGGAGTATCAGAAGAAAGAACTTTATTTAACTATGGCATTGAGAGTAGTGGGAGTAGTATTCTTAGGGATAGCGTATTTACTTCTTTATAACCTTGGCTTAGTTCCAAATATACTGCCATTCTAACTAACGATAGGACACAAAATAAAATTTCGATTATAAGTAGAACAGGCGATAGCCTGTTCTATTGGTTTTGAATGGAGTTATTTACCTGCACTATATTAGGAGAATATGCTTTATAACGGTTAAGGCGCAGTGGGTTATCTTTTGGCCAGAAGTATAAAGCTGTTGGATCTCTGTATGGTAATCTCTTTTATGCTTGTTGAAGTGTTCGTAGCCCCTCCTGGTTAGGGTTGAAACAATAGTAGCAGCTACGGTGACACATCAGGGAGATATAGGAAGTTACACTGCCAACTCCTTTTTTCAGGCTTCGCAGGCAGTGGAAAGCCACATGGTATAAATACTTTTATCTTCATTCCTGATGGTAGCACCTTTTTGTTTCAGAGTTAGCCATCCTTCTCTTTATATACATAGAGTGCTCCTTCTCGTAAGAAGGTCTCCGAGGTTAATACTTTGGAGACTTTCTTCTCTTTGGATTCAATAGTATATTTATCTTTAAGAAGGAGGATGGAAACTTTATATAGTGTGCTTATTAGTAGTTTCTGCAGATTTTTTGAGCGCGATAATTATTCCAATGATAATTGCTAAAAGTCCGCCTCCGCGAACCCAAAAGGCGGTATCATGGCATGCCATAACCTTATTGCAGACACCGATACCGATTACTGATTCATAAGTCAGAGCTATAAGCATGATGCCTAGGGCAACGATCAGGATAGGATTTTTTTTGTTGGTTGCCAGAGAAGTAACAGCCTGTATCAAGACAAGTATTGCTAATACAGACACGGCTTTAGCGGTATACAAACATCTCATAGGTACGTACCTACCGTCACTCAGCTCGAGAAAACCATCGCAGACCGGTGCCCATACATGGATTGCACCCAGGATAACCAGTGCCAGTCCTCCCAGACAATACATAAGGATCTTATGAATATCTTTATTCATTTTTCTCCACCTCCTATTATCGTAGCGATTTTCGCTATTTTTCCTGACTTGGTTTGATATGCCTGGAAGAGTTTAGGATGAACCTCAGCCCAGACATTTTTCAAACCTGCATTCGTCAGGTATTTGATAAACTGTTCTTTAGTGAATCCATACCAGAGGTCTTTTCTTTCTTCGACCATTTCGGCGCATTTATGTTTGTGCAGGTCTGAGATTACAAGGCAGCCTCCTCTTTTAAGTGTGGCAGCCATTTTATTTACAGCCTCCTGAGGATAAGGCAAATGGTGTAGTACAGTTATACAATAAGCATAATCATATTGAGGAGAGTCTTTTCCCAGCATCAGGAAGTCCTTATTTTTACACTCTACGTTGTTGATGTCATCCCGTCGGAAGTTATCCCTGGCTATAGCACACATTCTTTCGGAAAAATCATAGCCATGGGCTTTTTGAACATAGCGGCTTAGATTAGCGGTGAAGATACCTGTTCCCATACCGAAGTCCGCCACCAGATGCTTTTGATTAAGGGGATATTTTCCCAGGATATGATCGTCAATCAAGTCGTGGTAGTCGTAGCAGACAGATTTGTTGTATTGTTCTGCGTGGTCATCAAAGTAATCCCTCATATTATGTTTGATGGGTTCGGAAACATCGTCACATAATTGATGCCCGGACATCCATGAACTTATCAACTTACTGATAGAAGCACATTCACTTTTTGATAATTGATCGTTATCTATACTAAATAAATGGGCTATCACAATTTCTTTTAATTTTATGCGTGCGCGATTTATTAATGATGTGTAGGTGGTTAAGCTCATTTTCATGATATCAGCTGCTTGGGCATAAGAGTAACTTTCACACTCGTGCAAGCAAAGAGCTCGACGGTAATTAGGAGGGAGTGTATTAAAGATATAGCGGAACTTGTGACGGAGTTCGCTTTCTATGAGGTCATCGCATGGCAGACCTTCGGTGGTTCGCAGATTAATTGTGTTAACATCCAGAGGTTCCTGGTGCAGATTATTGGATCTCCGCCAATGATCTCTTAGAGTATTGCTGGCAATAGAGAATAACCAGTTCTTGATGTTGCAGTTATAGGTAACCCTGTTAAGATGTTGATAGGCCTTAGTAAAAGTTTCTTGAGTCAAGTCTTCGGCTGCTGCCCAGTCATGGTTTGTTTTGAGATATAGAAATTGAAATATCTTAGGATAATTCAGCTCGTAAAGATTCTGAAAGAGAAGATTATTATCTATTGTTTTTTTGGCACCATGGGCACTTCTACAAAAGTTAACCATTTCACAGCGTTCTTTACAAGCAGCCATAATTACGCTCCTTTAAGGCAATTATTGTTTCACAGTACATACACAAGCTTTTGTGAAAGTGCAATTAAGTTCAAAATTTACTGTGTCGATACTAATATATACTATATAATTACTGCTCATAGTCAGTTTAACCTGTGTAGATAGCCACAAGAAAAAGGAGTTTTCTTTGTAGAAAACTCCTTTAACTTCATAAATTTCCCAGTTCTATGTTTCTATGCCTAAATGAAGAACTTGTAAGGCGATATATACGTTTACCATATGATCCACTCTGCGTAAGTCGAAACCGGTTAACTGTTCAATTTTTTTGATACGGTTACGCAAGGTGTTTTCATGAACATAGAGAGCTTTTGCACATTCACCAATCTGACATTTACATTCAATATGGGAGCGCAACGTATCCAATAAGTTTCCTCCTGTTTCCAGATCATTTTCGATTATAGGGCCGAGGACTCTTTGGGAGAAATCTTGAAGCTCCATAGCCGGTTGGGTGAATATAAATTTGAGAAATCCCATCTCTTCAAAAAAGCAGATTGGCCTGTGGTTAAATACCTTACCTAATTCCAAAGCAACTTTGGCTTCCTGATAACTGAGGTGCAGATCTGTGACTGCTGAAACTGTGGAACCTACTCCGATTTCTATTTCACCTGTTTCATAATGCTCAAGCTGGCTGATATAGGGACTGAGAAATTTATTTAAAGCTGTTCTCTGTTTTCGCTTTTTCAGGTTTTTCATGTTCAGGATTATAGTTAGTTGGTTGTTGATATAGGCACTAATAGGTGGCTGATTATTGAACGAGTTGGGGATCAAATCCCTGGCCGTTCTTATCTTTTCCAGCTTACACTCCAGTACCAATATCACCATCGGTCCCTGCAGATTCCAATGCCACAGGTCAGCTTTCTCATAGATATTTGATTTGGAATCATAATTATTGTAAAGCACATCCCTGATAAACTCATCCCTGAATTGCTCCTGCCCCAGACTATATTCCCGCTTATTTTTGAGAACCAGGAGCAGGGCGATAGCTGCTTGCATGATGAGAGTTTTATCTTTTTCGCTTAAAGGTGTGGGGTCAGAAGATATAGAGCTGTTGCAGGCATCCAAAACGATACAGTATCCCAGACACTTGCCGGCTGTTTGCAGGGGCAGATAACTATAAGTAATTGAATTATTGTCACTCTCCAATTGACCCTGGCTTAATACAGTAGGGTCACCTTGCATTAATTGTTCTTCATTAATTCTGAAATAGGGTACTGGGAAGAATTCATTGATTTCGTGACTTAGATCCGAGGGATTTTGAAAAACCAGGATACGATGGATATTATCAGTAATAATAACAGGACGTTCAATACTTTGGGCAAGCTTCATAGCCAGATAGGGAAGATCTTTACCTTCAATCAAGCCGTAAATAAGTCTAGTAAAAAAATCTTTATCATTCATCTTCTTTCACCTCCTTGGGATAGTCTAAGTTGATTCCTATTTGAACCCCCATTTTAACCGGATAGTAACGAATTGAAGGTCTGGTAATCTGAATCCTGGGAAAACCAGGGAGAGTTTTTACCAGATCTGGATTTTCTTCGTAAGTTGTTCTTTTGTACACGGTCAGTGCCTCAACCGGACAGGAAGCTACACAGAAGGGATTATCCCCTTCTTCCAATTTGTCAAAACAAAGATCACACTTTATGGTTTTACCTGTTTTAGGATTAACCACAGGAGCTTCAAAGGGACAGGCTCGGGTGCAAACACCGCAACCCTTACATTTTTTGTCATCCTGGATGACGATTCCGTCTCTTCTTTTACGATAGGCTCGTTCCGGGCAGAGGCGAAAACACTCAGGATTGGCACAATGATTACAACTTAAGGATAGATAATAATTTGCTATCTGATCTTTAGATTTGTATTGGACCTGAGTCACTTTACGCAAATAGATTCCACTATGCAGATCATGATTAACAGTGCAAGCTATCTGACATGCCCGGCAGCCCAGACAACGATTAGGGTTAAATTCAAAAAAAATACTTTTCATCTTTATTCCATCCTCACCAGGTTTACGAAGCAATCATTAAAAGTCAGTCCTTTGCATCCTGAAACTACCTCTCCAAGGTCGGTTTCAGAAAGCCCGAACAAGGTGTTAATCACCTCACCATGGTTATCAGGGATACCCATATAGGCCACAACGATATTATGAGGTAGACACAAAGAAACGGAAATATGCATTTCTATTTCTCCGAGTTGATTATATACTTTTACTTTGTCCCCGTGTTCCAAACTTTTTTGCGCTGCTGTTTCCGGATGTATTATCAGAGTAGAATTACTCTCCAACCCACGAATGTTGGGGAGATTATAAAACTGTGAGTTAAGGGTAGCATAGTTACGCACAACCATTAGTCTAAATGGGTAAGAAGCGGGTTTTGCTGTGACCTGAGCCGGGATGGGTAATGGTTCAAGTCCGTGCTCCATGGCCTTCAGAGAATAGAATTCATATTTACCGGAAGGAGTAGGGAAAGAATAATCCTGCCAGGGTACAGCGGATAGCTGTATTCTGGCGCCTTGGCGACGGAGTTTATCAATTGAACTGATCTCTTGCTGTTTAAGGATTGGCTCCAGTTCCTGGTGCAGACATTGACGCGGGTCTGATTCTATAGGAAAGTCGGTAAAGCCTGGTTGTATCTTTTTTATAGCTTTTGCTAAGCATTTCATAATTTCAAAATCAGACTTGCTCTCACCCAATGGTTCTATCGCTTTTTCGTTTAGTCCTACTCCATAGTGCCAATAAGAAATAACCGCATCTTCATGTTCAAAGGAAGAGGAGACAGGTAAAAAATAATCAGCATACTGGGCAGACGATGTCAGGAACTGATCGGCAACCACTACCATGGGGATATTTTTCAGAGTATTTTTAACGGTATCCGAGTCTTGGTCCTGAGCAACGGGATTGCGACCTGCTATCCATAAGAGCTCTATTGGAGGGGTGAGGTTATTCAATTCTGCGAACCGACCAGTAGCGATGGTTCTAAAAGAGTTCTTCAGATCTTCCGGCATAGAAGCCAAACCCCATGGAAGCTGTAACCTTGCCAGTTCACCGGCATTCATAAAAACTTCATAGCTTATATGATGAACATTTCCTCCTTGCTTTCCTATATTACCGGTAAGAGCAGCAAGGCTGTCTATAGCTCTGACATTTTGACCGCCTGAAGGAGAACGCTGCAGTCCCAGCCCTATCCAAATAGTTGCAGGTTTGGTATTACCGTAAAGACAGGCAAGTTTGTGTATTTCCGCTGATGGTACATTTGTTTGGGTTGATATCTGTTCCAAATCGATAGTTGTGAGGTAGTCTTTATACTTATCCCATCCGTGCGTATAACCAGACATAAATTCATGGTCCAAAAAGTTTTCTTCCATCAGAATTTTTGCCATGCCGAGAGCGAGTAAGCCGTCCGTACCTGGTCGGATGTTTACGTAGATATCACTACGGGCTGCAGTAGCGGTAAGGATGGGATCTATAACCACTATCTTGGCACCGTTTTTTCGGGCTTCGTAAATATAGTGCATCTGCTGGGGCAATGTCCAAGCGGAATTGCCTCCCCAAATAATTATCAGTTTTGAGTTAAGCATATCTTCGGGGACAGGCTTCTTGCAAAAGCCATAATTAAGAGTCATTCCATCTGTGCCTGCCGATACGCAAGGTGAGCCTACCATAAGTGTGATGGGAGCCATACTCAGAAAAAAAGCAGCTACATTGAGATTTAATATTCCAAGGTTACCCAGATATCGATCCAGACAAACCGGTAAAAGATTGCTATATCCTTCACTAATAGTGATAAATTTATTGGCTATTTCATCTAAAGCCTGTTCCCAGGAAATTCTCTCCCAGTTTCCACTGCCTTTTTTGCGTTGTTTTAGGGGATAGAGTATCCGGTCCGGGGAGTATATGCGTTCCGGATAGGAATATCCTTTGGCACAAATATACCCCCGGGTAAAAGTATCCAGAGGGTCACCTTTGACATCAACTACCCGGCCACCCTGAACTTCTGTTAATAAGCGACATGAAGCCGGGCAGTCACGGGTACATACATTGTGGTAAGTTAATTTTTTCATTTTACCGTTCCTCGCTATTGGCAACATTTGTATCTCATGTGTCTCAAATATTACACCTGGTTATCTAAAAGTCAACACATCTTTTACCTGAATTTTTTGACTCCAGGACAAAAAAAATATCCAATTTGGCAAAAATGACGAATGGTTTTTGAAAGATAAACGTTATAACAATTAGAGACAGACATAAAAACTTCACAAAATTATTACAAAAAATTCACAAATTGAACATAGAAAATACAAAAAAGTGGTATTAAGTCAAAGGCCACGAAAAAGCGAAACTTAAGATTAATTCTAATAGATAGTGAAAATTAGTTCAAGTGCAATATATTGATATGGATGTGGGGGATAGATATGTGGTTTCTGGCCTGGAAAAATGTCAGCCGGCGAATAGGGCAGACGACCTTGACAGTACTGATAACGGCTTTGACTGTCTTGACTTTTGTGCTGTCCTTTTCCGTATTGTCTACTCTGCAGGAAGGATTGCGACTGGCCAATGCCCGCTTGGGGGCAGATGTTATCGTTTTACCTGGCAAAAGTAATGCAGATGTCTTTCAGACCATATTTACGGCTGAGCCAGTAAATATCTACATGGATAAGTCGGTGACAGAAACGCTATCTGCTGTTGTAGGGGTAGAATTTATCACTCCGCAGTTTTTTACCCAAAGTTTGGATGAGAGTTGTTGCTCCATAGGAGGAGCGACCCGTTTGGTAGGTTACGATGAAGAAACCGATTTTATCCTGAAACCCTGGTTGAATGAACAGAATATTAAAGGTTTGCGAGATGATGAAGTGATTATCGGTGGCGGTATTCCGGCCATGTTAGGTAATCGGGCGGTTATTCTTGGAGGGATCTTTACCGTGGTCGGCAGTCTATACCCCACAGGCAGCGGCATGGATGAAACTATTTTTATGAATATTGATGTAGCCAGAAAGCTGGCCCAAGAAAGCCCGTATTTGCAATCTATCTGGAAAAAGCAGACTCCGGAAGAGCTTATATCCGCTCTTCTGATTAAGGTTGACAATGGTTTTTCACCGGAAGAAGTCGCCCGGAACATAAACGAGCTGGATCTTACTGTGGTGGCAGTATCTACAAGCGAGATCGTGTCTTCCATGAAATCCCAAATGGATGTCATCAGCAGATTGATCCTAGGGCTATGGTCAGGGGTATTTGTAGTCGCTTGTCTGGCTCTGATCGGACGCTTCACAGCTCTGGCCCGGGAACGCAAAAAAGAAATTGGTCTTCTGAGGGCAGTGGGAGTGCAAAGATCAGCCGTCTTTAAACTAATAGTCCTGGAAGCCTGGATCATGGCGGGATCGGGCGGGATATTGGGCAGTCTCCTTGGAGTGCTAGGAGTAAAAGCTATTCTTGATATCCTGACAAGTTCCATGGTTCTGCCGATGGGAGAATGGTCTGGTCTAGCTGCCTTGGTAAGTGTTCTTCTAGGTATAGCTGTTGCGTTGTTGTTAGGGCTTCTGGCATCCGTCTATCCGGCTTGGAAAAGTGCCCGAATGGATCCTCAAGAGGCCATAGTGAGAGGGGAGTTGGATTAGGATGGAACTATGCAGGATGGAAAAAGTAAGCAAGATCTATGCTATGGGTGAAGAGGTTCGTCCTCTGAACAACATCTCTTTAAACATTGAGGTAGGGGATTTCCTTTCTGTACAAGGTCCGTCTGGGATGGGTAAGAGCACCTTGCTTTATGTAATGAGTGGACTGTTAAAGCCTTCAGAGGGGGATGTTTTTATCAAGGATATTAACATAAGAAATATACCGGATGACGAAATAACTGATTTGAGAAAGAAAAATATTGGATTTATATTCCAGGAAACTAATCTTTTCCAGGCTTTAACTGTTGAAGAAAATCTTCGTTTTGTCTTGGCTGTCGGGCAGGGCAAGAATATTGACCAGTCCAAAATTGATTATTATATTCAGGAACTTGGTCTTGCCCAAAGGCGCAACTTCCTGCCTAACCAATTGAGTGTGGGTCAGAGGAGGAGATTGGTTGCAGCCAGGGCTTTGATCAATGATGCTCCTTTGATCCTGGCAGATGAACCTACCAATGATCTTGATGATGGCTGGGCGGGCAGAGTTATGGAGTTATTGACAGATAAGGTTCAAGAAGGTGGTGCTGTTGTGATGGTCACCCATAATTCCTATTGGGCCGAGAAAGCGGGCAAGCATTACACCATGCAGGAAGGGAGTCTTGTTTTATGTTAAGAATCAGAGCCCTGGTCTTTAATCTTATTATCTTTTCGGTTCTTATTCTGGTTTTGACTTCCTGTGCTTCCCAGCAGACTGGTAGTAAACCTTCCCAGCCCCAAAGCCCGCAGAACCCTCCCTTAGTATCACCGGAAGCCGAAACAGAGACTATGCCAGAAGAAGCTATCTATGTAATTCTGGCAACCATGAACCAAGTGGCAGTCCTGGATTCGGTAACCGGTGAAATAGTTAAAGAGATTCCTGTAGGTGCCAAACCAGCTGCTTTAGTCAAATCCCCCGATAATCGCTATGTTTTTGTAGCCAACAGCGGCTCGGGAGACGTCTATATGATAAATACTTCCACAGGGGAGATCGATGCCAAGGTATCCATGGGGGTACAACCGGTAGCAATGACTATGAACACTGCTGGGGATAAACTCTACGTGGTTGATTATTATCTCAATCGGGTGGCAGTACTTGATGTAAAACTACGATCTATGACAGATTTTTACGAGCTGAACAGGTTGGGCTTTGATGACAGATTTGAACCTTTGGCTTGCTGTCGCGATATTTTCGGGGAACCGGTAGGTGAGGGCAGAAGTCCTTCCACCATTGTCCTGGATGAAGATGCGGGGAAAATCTACGTAGGTAATCTGGGAACCTGGGATGTTGCTGTTTTGGATATGGTGGCAGGAAAGGAGATAGCTACATTTGATGCAGCTGCCGGTATCAAGAAGATGTTTATTAGTTCACAAAACCATTTGTATCTCTCGGCGGCTGGCAATGATTTAGAAATCAACGAGACTATCGTTGTCTTAGATTTGAAGGGGGGTGAGATTAAAGACAGGATAGAGGTTGGGGGAAAGCCAGTAAGCATGGCCTTGTCCCCGGACCGCCAAACAGTCTATGTGGTTACTCAAGATGATGCCAAACTATCAGGAGTAAGCTTGTCTGACGGTGAGATTATCAGTAGTTGTTCTATTGGAGGCAAACCAGGAGATATCGTTCTTTCTGAAGATGGAAAAAAAGCTTACATTACTGACTCTTTAGCAGGAATTATCACCATAGTGGATTTTGACTCTTATTCGGTTTTAAATACCATAGAGGTTGGCATCACACCTAAATCCCTTGTCTTTATTGAGAAAAATTAGTGTACTCTTTATTGTTTTTCATTAATAAAAACAGAGAGGTGAGGAAAGAAACATGTCCAATGAACAAAAAGATGTCAAAAAAATGACAGATATGTCAAGGCGTACCTTTATCAAAGGGACAGGTGCTTGTGCAGCTACCGTGGCCTTAGGTGGCGTAGGTATAGCTGGAAGCATGACGGATGTGGCAGAAGCAGCTCCGGTGGATGTGACCAATGCTGAAACCTACACAGCTCAATGTGCTATGGAGTGTCTGCACCACAGTCTGAAGGCTTATGTAGTTGATGGCAAAATAGTCAAAGTCGAACAGAACACTGATGGTGAAGACGAAACCAAAGCTTGTCTCCGTGGATTGGCACGTACCCAGTGGGTCAATAATAAAGATCGTTTGACTTCACCAATGCTCCGCACGGGTGAAAAAGGGGAAGGCAAATTCAAGGAAATCAGTTGGGATGAAGCTGCTGAAATTTTTGCCCAAAAGGTAAAAGAAACACAGGCAGAATTGGGTAACCAAGGGATTCTGCAACTTGGTGGTTCAGGTAATTTTGGACTATTGACAGGGGGAGCCTGGGGTGCCTTCTGGAACTATATGGGAGGGAAAACCGGGACATTTGGCCAATTGTGCTGTCAAAGTGTCACTATAGCCGGAGGTCAAGTGCTGGGAGGCCGCTCCAAGAATATCAGGGATACTGTTCCCCAAACGAAATATATGCTTTGTTGGGGCACTAATGCTGCCATTACCAACCAATCCTATTACAAACGGATACTTGAAGCTCAGAATAATGGTGCCAAGATAGTGACCATTGATCCCAGATTCAGTGAAACTGCGGCTAAATCAGACGAGTATTATCCGATTCTGCCGGGGACCGATACAGCTCTGGCTCTGGGAATATTAAAAATAATTATCGATGAAAAACTCTATGATGAAGCATTTCTGAAAGCCCATACCAGTGTACCGTTCCTAGTTGATAAATCTACCGGGGAGCTGGCTCTGGGAGATCCGGAAGACTCATCAAGTTATCTGGTCTATGATGGCAACAGCATCGTGGCTCATGATTCGACTGACAATGGAGCCCTCAGTGTAGCCGGTACCGATATTACCGATAAATATGTAACCGTCTTTGATATGATTTATGAACAAGCTAAGAAATGGACACCGCAAGCTGTAGAAGATGAAACCAGGACGCCAGCTTCTGCTGTAAGCCGTATCGCTTATGATCTGGCCAAAGCAGAAGCAGCCATAATGTATCAAAATATGGGTGGTTTCCAGCGTGCTGAATATGGTGTGCTGGCCACAGCAGCGCAATATTATCTCCTGCTTTTCACAGGCAACTTTGGAAAGCCTGGTGCCGGTGTGTATAGTGACGGTGGTTCCGCTGCTTATCTTAAATTCGGTGCTGGATTCAGCTCTCCTATTCCTCCTGGAGATTTTGGATCAGTAAAGGTGGCCGAATTTGGCAAATCAATTCTTGAAGACAGACCTAATAAGATTGGTTTCCTGCTCATTCATACTACAAGTGTACTAACTCAATATCCCAATACCAATGCTTGTAAAGAAGCTTTCCAGAAGATTCCTTTTGTTGTGAAGGTAGACAATCTGTTTACATCCGATTGTTTGTATGCCGATCTGATTTTACCTTGTGCAACTATTTTCGAAGAAACTAACTTTACAAACAGCATCCGTAACAATACAATCCAGATCAGTGAAAAGGCTGTAGATCCACCCGGAGAAGCCAAGTCTGATCTTGATATAGTGAAATTATTAGCTAATCATTTTGGTTTCGGAGATGCATTTAAGGAGACTCCGGAGCAAATTATAGACAAGATTGTAGAACCCCTGGGTCTGACTTATGCCAGTCTTAAAGCCAGCGGTCCTATAAATCCGCTCAAAGACCAATATCCGCTCATACCATATAAAGATGGTCAATTTGATACTCCGACAGGAAAGGCTATGCTTTTCGTCTCAGAGTGGAAAGAGAAAGGGTATAATCCTGTACTGACCTACTATCGTCCTACAGAGTCTGTAAAAGGATCACCCGATCTGGCCTCCAAATATCCTTTGGCCGCTGTCCAGCGCAAGACTAACCATAGTATCCACTCCTCTTTCTCCACCCTTCCCTGGATAGTAGAGGTATGCGGAAACAAGGGTACTATCCAGATTCATCCTGATGATGCAGCAGCCCGGGGTATTAAACATGGTGACAATTGTGTTGTTTATAATGATCGTGGTGAGCACAGATGTATAGCCGATGTCAAAGCTCATGTCCTGCGTGGAGTGGTCTCCCTCGAAAACGGCTGGTGGGAACATCAGGGAGGCAGTGCGAGTCATATCACCAGTGATACTGTGGAACAGCTCGGCGGAGGCCAATGCTGTAATACTTCTTTGGTAGAGGTAAGAAAGGAGGCGTAAACCATGTCAAAACAAGTTGGGTTCTATATGAATATGGCAAACTGTTATGGCTGTCAGACTTGTCAGGTTGCCTGTAAGTCTGAACAGCAATCAGCAACCGGGGTAAGTCTCAGGCGTGTGCGTCATTTTGATACGGAGCATCCTCCTTCAAAGGCTACATTATCCATGGGCTGCAACCATTGTAAAAATCCCCAATGCCTGGCTAATTGCCCGGCTGGAGCATATACCAAACTGGATAATGGAATAGTGTATCAAGACCATGACAAGTGTATCGGATGCAGAATGTGTACAATGGCTTGTCCCTATGGTGTTCCACAGTACGACCCCGAAGAGGGCAAAACAAGCAAATGCAGTTATTGTAAGGAACGCATCGAGCAGGGGCTGCAACCCCGGTGTGTAGAAGCATGTCCCGGAGGTAATATTATAGCAGGGGATATAGATGAACTAAAAGCAAAATATCCCGGAGTCCAGGAATTTCCCGGCATGCCTGTCGCCAGTATTACCAATCCGTCGATTGTCATCAAACCTGCGAAAGCAGTCAAAAACTAGGGAGGAGGGATTAAGATGGGTTCATGGGAATTCCCGTTAGTATTATTTACTGTCTTTGGTCAATGGGCTATTGGATTAGCTGCCACGATTACTCTTGTGGAGTATATTTATCCGAAAGTATTAAACGAAGCAAACACCAAGCAAATAAGAATGGGAGGCATGGCAGTTTTACCGCTAATTGCCATCGCCATGATAAGCTCCGTGTTGCACTTGGGCCAGCCGTTGGCAGCTTTTAAATCTATATCTAATTTAGGCACATCCATGTTAAGTCTGGAAATTTTAGCCTTTTCGATAGTAGGTATTCTGGCCCTTATTTATAGCTATATGTGGTGGAAAACCCCTGAGAAAGATAGTCGCAAAATAGTAGGTGTCACTCTGAGTATAGTGGGTCTGATGGCTGTGGTCATCTCCAGTAAGGTATATGCCCTGCCGGCAAGACTGGCCTGGGATTCCTGGCAGACAATAGCAACGTTCTTACTGACTGCAGTAATCCTGGGGGCTATTTCTGTAGCATACCTGCTGAGCAAAGCTGAGGATGAAAATGCACAAAAAGCCAAAAAGACACTTGGATGGGTAATAATAGCGTCTGTAGTTGCTATAGTTATCGTGCTGGGAGCTTTCGCCCGGACTTATGGTTTATCAGAAGAACAAGCTGCGGCTGTTGCAGCAACTTTCTCTTCATCAATCTTCTATGTAAGGTTGATTCTGGGAATACTTCTGCCTGCTGCTTTGGCCGGTGTATTTATAGCCAACCAGAAATCGAGTAGTTCTGTATTATCTATTGCCCTGGTTGGGGTGGTAGTCGGTGAATTAGCCGGCCGTATTCTTTTCTACGCCTCAGTACTGAGTCAATATCCCTGGTTCTAGTAATTTTAGCCATTTTAGTTAGTATACAGTATGTTGGAATAACCAACAGTTCATACCGACCAGGTATTTGTTGGTTATTTCCTCCCCAACACAATTAAAAGCAGAAGGGTTAAGTCATGTATACAGAATTTATTCTTAATTATATATTTGCCTGGTTAGCGGTACTATTCGGTATTTTTCTACTTGCAAAGTATTTTCTGCGTTCAGCAGTCAAAAAAACGAGCGGAGAAAAGAAAAGAAAGCTGGTTTCCATTAATAAGTCGATAAAAATACATCATATCATTGCCGGTTTTATTCTGATTATCCTGGCTTTTATACACGGATTATACTCTTCAGATGAGATCTGGAGTTTGAATATAGGAACTATAAATTGGATTTTAAGTGTTGCAGCCGGTATTACCTGGTTGGGCAGAGGTCGCTTGAAATCAGGCTGGTTGCAGCTGCACAAGGCATTGGCGATAAGCTTCGTTATCTTTTTGGGTTGGCATATCATAGATGTAGGTGGTATTCATGTGCTTCGTATAATGAGCGAGATGAAGAGTGAAAGCACATTTGAAGCAGCTATTGAAATCGATTCTTCTGTAGAAACAGGAAATGACATGGGTAGCGAAAATAAAGACAATGATAACGATAATAAAGATGCCGATACTAATACAGGCCTAGATAATAAACCTCTCGAGGAACAAGGTAATACCGATAATCCTGATATCTCTAACCCTATTAATAGTACTAACCCTAATGCTGGCGGTATAAACAATCAGAAGCAGACGGATTTACCCTATTTTTTTTCGTTTGCAGGGTTAGAGATGGCAGATGGTACTTATCAGGTTGAAGAGACAGGATATCGTCCTAATCTAAAACTAGAAGTATTAATCGAAGATAACATGGTGAAACGCATAAAGATAGTATCACATAAGGAAATTGACTCAAGATATTATCAGGAGCCAATGGAAAAAATCCCTGTGGAAATACTCAAAAAGCAAAGTTTATTAGTTGATGCTGTTGCAGGCGCCACCCAGACTTCAGCAGGGCTGGTCAAGGGTGTCAGAAAAGCTGTCTTAGAGGCTATGGACAAGACAGAAAATAATCCGTAAATTTAATAAGACAATCTTAAGAAATTATTAATGCTTTTTATGTAGACTTAGTTCATAATAGTACTAACTTGAACGATCAAATATGATTTCTATCTTTGCTGCTGCAGCATCTTTATTTACCGAGTTAGAGGTTATAACCTATATTACTATTGCCAACTACCTAATCCTTGCAGTGATAATTCTTATCAGGCCTGTTCTTATTCTCCAAATATTAAGGAAAAGAACGGAAAACTTTGATAAGGAGTATCAGAAGAAAGAACTTTATTTAACTATGGCATTGAGAGTAGTGGGAGTAGTATTCTTAGGGATAGCGTATTTACTTCTTTATAACCTTGGCTTAGTTCCAAATATACTGCCATTCTAACTAACGATAGGACACAAAATAAAATTTCGATTATAAGTAGAACAGGCGATAGCCTGTTCTATTGGTTTTGAATGGAGTTATTTACCTGCACTATATTAGGAGAATATGCTTTATAATAGGAGGACAAGTCCCAAAATAGTAGGGGGGTGGATCAGATGAAACCAGTATTTGATAGAAGCAAAACAACTTTTGAGAAAATAGTAATTATCTCGATGTTTTTGTCTGTTGCCGCTCTTTTTATAGCCAGCAACATAAACTTGGATATTCTCGTTTACGCAGGGTTTGGCACCTACGTGGCAATAGGGCTCTTGGCCTTTATCAAGCCAAGTATCTTGTTTGAAGTTTTAAAGAAGGAAAATGAAGAATATCTTGTTAGAAATCAAAGAAAGATTCCATTAATTAAAGCAGGTTTAAGATATGGTGGTTTCACTTTAGCTGTTATGGGAATAGCACTTACCTATGTTTTTATTGTAATTTACTAGTTATAAAGAAAAAATATTACTGAAAAAAGCTATTCAGCTTGATGGACTGAATAGCTTTTTAGTTTTTCGGAGGTTATTCTTTTTCTCCGGAAAGTGCCTTTCTGGAGCGAAATAAAATAATAAAACCTACAACAAGTGATATTGCTATTACAAATATGCTCGTCCACTGGCCGGATGTGAGATCCAACAAATATTTGCTTCCATCTCCTCTGAAAAATTCTAAGACAAAACGGTTTAGAGAGTACAATGATACATAAGCTAAGAAAACCGTTCCTTGGGGCACACTTTTCCATCTGGAAAGTATGAGTATCACTGCAAAAATGACTATATTTATTTGTCCTTCCCAGATTTCCGCAGGCCAGAGAGGTTGGTTCCCAAAAACTTCGTAAGCATAGGTGCCTGGAGGATAGACAATTCCAAAGTCTGATCCTGTTGGGCTGCCAAAAGCATCTCCGTTTAAAAAACAAGCGATACGGCCTATAGCTTGACCAAAGATCAATCCTGGGGCAGCGATATCAGCTAAGCGCCAGAAATTTATCCTCTTAATTCTAGAGTATAAGACTCCGACTATAACTGCACCCACAATTCCCCCTTGAATGGATAATCCGCCTTTCCAAATCATTACAGTCTGGAGCAGATTCTCGGAATAATATCCCCAATCATAGAAGAATACTTGCCAAATCCGGGCACCAATAATTGCTCCAAAGAGTCCAAAGATTACGACATCCATAAGATGATTTTGGTATTCTTTATCCTGGTTGGCCAGACTATAGGCAACTCCAAGTCCTAGTAGAATTGCCAAAGCTACTATTAAACCGTAGGAGTGGATAAGAAAACCACCAAGGTTGAAATGTTGAAGCATTATATACCTCCTCTGATTACACCAGACTATATTATTGCATTCGGAACTGATGTTTATATATATTCTAGAAAATAAGTTTGTTCAAACTAACAAGAAATTGTGATTGATTTATGAACAACCAGAATAACTGTGATTCTCGGTGGAAACTTAACAATTTTATCACAAGCCCATAAAAGTCTTTTCAATTATGGGTGATATATTTAATCTAGAATCCAATTAAATTTGAAGGAGGCGATATACATGTTGAAAAGAAAACTTATTTTAATTATTGGGGTAGCAATTCTAGGAATTACATTGGTAGCTTTGCCGTCTATTGCGGCCACTACAACGAATGAAGAGAATGAAATTAACAAACCCAATGGTATCCAGGATTATATGAATGGATTTAATTTTGAAGATCACAACGAGTTTATGAATTCTTCTGCTATGCTAGAGATGCACAACTCAGAAGTAATGCAAGAAATGCATAACTCACCCGAAATGTTGGAAGCTATGAATGCACAGGATTTTGAAGAAATGCAAGATATTATGGATTCTTATTCAGCGGAAACTGGTGAAACTTTTTGCCATTAAACAATTTTCACACTTTATTCACACTTCTATAAAAATCTAAACATTTTTTCATACTATACTTTCAGTAACAGGTTTTACAAGACGGGTGAAGCCAGTGAGCATTAAGGGGGCAACCAATAGGTTGCCCCCTTAATGACTTATTTTAATTCTATTTAGGTTAAGTTATTTTCTCATTAGCAATTATTATCGGGGGCGGATGTTTGCGGGAAATACATAATGAATGAGACGCCTTGGCCGTGTTTACTTTGAGCATTGATTGTACCTCCATGAGCCTCAACTAAATTCTTTACTATTGATAGACCTAAACCGGTGCCTCCTTTTTCTCTGTTACGTGACTTTTCAATACGGTAAAACCTCTCAAAGATAAAGGGTAAGTCATCTTCCGATATCCCTTGTCCGTTATCACTGAATATAATCTCTACTCCGTTCTGTACTGCTCTGGTATTCAAATTAACTAATCCGCCCTGTGAATAGCGTAAGGAATTACTTAAAAGGTTTATGATTATTTGTTCCAACCTGAAACTATCCGCCCATACTGTCTTGGCTTGGGAATCAACCTCAATAATAAACTCAGTAGAGTGTTCTACCAGCTCTTTCTTGAATTTATGTTTAATATTAGATACTAATTCATTGATATCTACTGTTTCTTTGATAATAGAGGTAACTTCTGCTTGAAGTCTAGATAATTCAAGTAAATCTTCTACCATTCTATTCAAATGTTTAGATTCATCAGAAATGGTCTTTATGAACTCACGTTGTTGTTCAACTGAATCTGCCATCTCGTCATTTAAAGCTTCCGCATATCCTTGAATCAGACTTATAGGAGTTCTTAATTCATGCGAGACGTTAGCAACAAACTCTTTCCTCATCTCCTCAAGTCTATGTTCCTTTGTTATATCATACAAGACAGCAATAACGCCGGTAAGGTCACCAGTGTCTTGATCCTCCAAAGGAGATAGTTTAACTACTAAAAGCCTTCTTCCAACTGTCAAGTTACTTTGCATAGGCTCTTTGGTAAGAAGAATAGTATCATAAAGATTACTTAATTGAGTTAGATGTTTGCAATCTTGAATGATATTATTTTCTTGGATATCTGGACAATTATCTAGCAATTCTTTGGCACGGGGATTATAGTGGATTATTCTGCCTAGCTTATTAAAGCTTATTACTCCGTCAGACATCCCGGAAAGTATTCTTTCAATCTTCTCCTTTTCATACGAAAGATCAGTGATACTTTTCTTAAGTTCTTCGGAGAGATAATTTAAGGAAGCACCTAGAACACCAATTTCATCATTGCTTTTGACTGTAACTCTTTGACTAAAGTCACCATTAGCTAGACCCAAGGCAACTTTATTCATCTTTATCAGGGGCTTGGATAGAGACCTCGAAAGGAAAAATGCCATTATAGAAGCAAGAACAATGGAACCTAACAATGACCAATATATTAACTGTTTTAAAGAATTGAATTGTTCGCTGAAGGGAGCAACTGGAGTATAAAGAAGTAAAACCTCATTTATTTGATCATTTACTTGAACGGGAAAACCAATAGTTAACATTTGAGTATCAAAGTGATGATGAAATCCCCTCTTGGCAATGATGTTACCATTAAGAATATTCACTAATTCTGATTCATTAATGATATCTCCAGGAGCCATATGTGTTAATTCATCACAGACTTGGATAACCCCATTTTCATTTGCAATAAGGAAATGAACATTTAAGATGCGGGACAGATCCTCAATCTGATTGTTAATTAGAAAATTATCTTTATCATATAGGTACAACCTGATTATCTCTTGTCCTTGGCTTACAAGATTAGTAGTAATTTGGGAATAATAAAAATTCTCTACTACTTGAAAAAGGCCTAGTCCGAGGGCGATTAAGATAAAAATGAGTAAAAGTATAATGGCTAACCATAGTTTAAGGACAATTCCTCTAAAGACCATTACAGAGTCACCTCAACCTTATATCCTACGCCCCAAATGGTTTTAATCAAAACTTGACTATCCTTTCCAAGTTTATCTCTCAATTTCTTAATATGGGTATCTACAGTCCTTTGATCACCGTAATAATCATAGTCCCATACTTGTTCAGTAATTTGCTCTCTGGATAATACTTTGCCCTTACTTCTAATTAGGTAAACGAGAAGGTCAAATTCTTTAGGAGTAAGGATAATTGTTTCTCCAGCTACTTGCACTTCCCGGGCAGCAGTATTAATGTAGATATTTCCTTCGTTGATTATTAGATTTTGTTCTTTATCTGGGCTTGTTCTTTTTAAAATGGCCTTTACTCTGGCGATTAATTCTCTAGGGCTAAAAGGTTTTGTAAGATAATCATCTGCCCCTAGTTCAAAACCTAACAGACGTTCATACTCTTCTCCACGGGCAGTCACGAAAATAATTGGGCTATCTGAAAACTGTCTGATTTCCTTGCTCAAACCAAAGCCATCCAGTTTAGGCATCATAACGTCAATGATATAGAGGTCAAAATTATTTCCTTTTTCTAATTCGTTTAATCCTTGGAGCCCATCTTCAACAGCAAGGACATCGTAATTTTCTTTCCGAAGATAAAGAGAAATTAAATCTCTCATTTTAGATTCATCTTCAGCGACTAGGATTCTGATTTTATTGGACATGTTGTTTATACCCCCAATGTTATTAAAACAGATTGTTATAGAAGTTATACTTTCTTTGCCTATTATTTTGAATAACAAGCAGTTAATATACCTGACGTCATAATTATTACTTTTGTACCTTTTTTAAGGATAACTTTCTTGGCTAAATAATACTAACTAGGATATAGAGTTAAACAATTTATACCATAAAGTGTTTAAGAAATATATAAACTGTAAAAATTAAGTAAAGAAAAGGACTCCGAGGAGTCCAACATAAGGTAAGGAGATTATTAATCACATACTACAATTTTTACAAAATCCTGAGACTTTTTATATAGGCTTTGGGAATATGTGTGAGCAACTTTATTATAAAGAATAAATTTGAAGAAATATTGGACAATCTGTGAAGAAAATATGTTTTTAGGTTCAGTTGACTAGAATTTAAAGCTATTGTAGTATTTTACTAAGTCGATAGAAATAGTGTGTTATGCAATTTTGTTAGCCAACAAATAAATATTTATGAGGTATATATGCAAGACCAATTTTCAAGAACCGAATTGCTTATAGGAAGAGAAGCTATAATTAAGTTGAATGCCAGTAGAGTCTCTGTATTCGGCCTGGGAGGGGTTGGCTCGTTTACTGTAGAAGCATTGGCCAGAGCCGGTATCGGAAGTTTTAATCTGATTGATTTTGATGATATCTGTTTAACGAATGTCAATCGCCAATTACTTGCTTTGCATTCCACAATAGGTAAGTCTAAGGTAGAAGTGATGAAAAAGAGGATTCTAGATATTAACCCTAAAGCAAACGTACAAGTATTCAAGAGTTTCTACTCTGAACAAGATGCAAATTACTTCTTAGGTGATAAACCTGATTATGTAGTGGACGCCATAGATACCGTAAAAAGCAAAGTCAGCCTTGCTAAGGAATGTTATCAGCGGAAGATTTCTTTTGTCTCTAGTATGGGCGCAGGTAACAGGTTGAATGCTTATGGTTTTCGAGCGGCAGATATTTCACTGACAACAGGCTGTCCACTTGCTAAAGCAGTTCGTAAACTTCTCAAGAAAGAAGGTATCACAAAAGGGATTAAAGTCGTATACTCTCCGGAGATTCCCCAACAACCGCTTCCCCTAGTAGATGATTGTCGCAGTAATTGCATCTGTCCAGGTGGAGATGCACATTGTACTAAAAAAAGACAGATTCCTGGCAGTATTTCTTTTGTACCCTCGGTTGTTGGTTTGTTGTTAGCCGGAGAAGTAATCAATGATTTATTAGGAAAGAAGGAATTAGGATGAAAATATCTACAAAAGGAAGGTATGGATTAAGGGCTGTTCTAGATATCTCACTTCATGAGGGTGAAGGGCCTGTCACCATTAATAATATAGCTGGGCGTCAACAATTATCGGAAAGATATCTGGAGCAGTTACTTATAACTTTAAAACAGAATGGTTTGATTAAGAGTATAAGAGGTTTTCAAGGAGGGTATATCCTGGCTAAAGAACCTAGACTGATTAAGGTTGGAGACATCGTACGAGCTTTAGAAGGACCGCTTGCACCTGTTGATTGTGTAAATGAGGATAAGCTAGGTGAGTGTTCCCGAACTGAAGCCTGTGTAACCAAAATAGTGTGGGAAGATTTAAGGGATGCGATTACTCAAGTACTTGATTCATATACTATTGAAGATTTGATACTGGAGTCTCAGAAGATGCAAGAGAATTCATTCGATAATTATTCCATATAGATTAAAAGATAAATGAGGTTATTTAATTAATGAGAGAAATAGAGTATTATAAGAAATTAGATGTTCTAAAGCACAATTTGTCGAGGATGGAGAAAGTCATTATTGCTTTTTCAGGAGGAGTAGACAGTACTTTTCTCTTACATGTCGCCTATAATGTATTGGGAGATAACGCCATACCGGTAACGGTCAATTCAACTATATATCCAGTTAGAGAGTTAAATATTAGTGTTGATTTTTGTAGAAGGATAAGACTCCCTCAACACATAATAAATTTCAGTGAACTGGATAACCCAAAATTCTGTCAAAATCCTCCGGAGAGATGTTATATATGTAAAAAGGAACTCTTCGGCAGAATCAAGAGTCTGGCTACCCAACTGGATGTTCAGCATATTGTAGATGGTTCGAATCTGGATGATATCGACGATTATCGCCCAGGAATGCAAGCTCTTAATGAGTTAGGAATTAAGAGTCCGCTCATTGATGCTAGCCTAACCAAGGAAGACATCCGTGAATTGTCTCAAGAATTTGGACTCCCGACTTGGGATAAACCATCTTTCGCCTGTCTGGTATCGAGGATTCCTTATGGACAGGAGATTACCAAGGAAAAGTTAAGTATGATTGACAAAGCTGAACAATATCTGCTAAATCTTGGTTTTAAGCAAGTGAGAGTGCGCCATCATGGAGAAATTGCCAGAATTGAGGTTGCCCCCGAAGAAAGATGCAGATTCACAGATGTGGCCTTTATGGATAAAGTGGCAGATGAACTTAAGCTTCTAGGATTTACATATGTAGTTCTAGATCTTAGAGGATATCGTAGCGGTAGTATGAATGAGACTTTAAAGATATAGAAAACAGTTAATAAGCTTAAATAAATTAGCGAGGTACAGATATGCCAATTAAAATACCAGACTCTCTTCCAGCCAAAGGACTACTGGAGCAAGAAAACATTTTTGTGATGGGTGAGCATAGAGCACTTGCGCAGGATATCAGACCTTTGAATATAGCTTTCCTGAATATCATGCCAACTAAAATAATTACCGAAACTCAATATCTCAGATTGTTAAGTAATTCTCCTTTACAAATAGAGATTACCCTCTTGCATCCAAAGAGTCATAATCCCGTCAATACACCAGGAGAGTATTTAACCAAGTATTATAGGACATTCGAAGAGGTTAGAGAACAAAAATTTGACGGCCTTATTATTACAGGGGCACCTGTAGAACTTTTGGAATTCACAGAAGTAGATTATTGGCAAGAGCTACAGGATATTATGGAGTGGAGCTTGCATAATGTCTATTCTACCATGCATGTTTGCTGGGGTGCCCAAGCCGGACTATATTATCACTATGGTATCCCTAAGTATCAGTTACATTCGAAGATGTTCGGAGTCTTCCGTCATAAAATCATTAATAAAGATAATAACAAGTTTCTAAGGGGGTTCGATGACGAGTTCTCGGCTCCTCATTCCCGTCATACAGAAGTTCGTCAAAAGGATATTATTAAACATAAAGAATTAGAAATCCTGGCTCAATCAGATATAGCAGGTGTATATCTAGTAGCCAGGAAAGATGGACGCCAAGTTTTCCTCACAGGTCATCCGGAATATGATCCGTTGACACTGCAAAGCGAGTATCAAAGAGATATAGACAAGGGTTTGGACATCGAAGTTCCTGCAAATTATTACCCCGGAGATAATCCGGATAATCATCCCTTGGTCACGTGGCGGGGACACTCCTATCTATTGTTTATGAACTGGTTGAATTACTATGTCTATCAAGAGACGCCTTATGATCTAAGTCAATTGGGGAAGTAATGATTTAAAGATGAAGCGACCAAAGCCTAATGGAATAGTAAAGCTGTGGGTGCTTCATCATATACCCTGTTACCTTCTAGTCTTATGGCTTTATTACATAGTGTTTTTTCATCTTTTTCAGATTTTTGGTATCACTACATAGTATCTTTTCATCTTCAAGGAATTCTTGGAGTGTTTGCCAATCGTAAACTAGAATGTGCTTCTTCGTTTTTTTAACTAAATTATCTCTTTCCAAGAAAGAAAATAGTTTATTGCACGTTGTTACATGGATAAATAATAAATCGGCTATTTGCTGTTGAGTAAGTTCGCAAGGAAGTTTATAATATCCCTGCTTATCTGGTTCATTTACTGAGCAAAGTTTGCCCAGCCAGTTAAGAATTTTTTCACTTGAGGATAAAAGGGCAGTATTGATGATACGGTGGCCCAAAGTTGCATAGGTTAAATGTATCGTATAGAGGAATTCATCAAATAATTCTTTATCATTTTGTAATAGCTCAAAGAGCTGTTTTTTTGAAAATGCTGATACTACTGTATTCTGTTTCGCAAGCATTTTCAACTTATCATTGCAAATAGAACCAAATTGAATATATTCTGCCTGTAGAATATTCCCTTTATCACGGTAAAATAATTCTATTGAAGTATCATCACTTCGTTGGTATCGAACCCTTATACTTCCACTAATGATATAGTACAAATACAGATCGTCATCACTTTTGCAACATTTAGCAATGGTCTCTCCCTCAAAGAACTTATGGGTTTGTCCCAGATGTGCGTATTCAGCAAACTTTGATTCTCTTTGTGGATGATTGGTTGTTAATATAGAATTAAAGTTGTTCATTGTCCGATCACTACTCCTAACCGACTGTGCTAATGCTTATTATATATATAGTACATTGACAATCAAATATTCGGAGAATGGTAATTTTTGTTGATTTTAATATACCATTTTTCACATTCATACTCAATACCTTCTTTCCCATTGACAGGATAATAAGTCAGGGCTACAAAACGTTATTAGCCTTGGCTATTTTTTATTATTGGTAACCATTATATATCGGCATTGTTCCCTGCATATATGTTTTGAAAATTTAATTTGTTAGAATTATCACAGAAATATAAATGATGAAAGGAGTTAGGAAAAGGTATTAATTCAAAGTGGGATTATATAAAGGGAGGTAGTATTTTGGCAAAACTTGCAATGCTTTTTGACCTGACAAAATGTGCTGGCTGTTACGGGTGTGTTGTTGCATGCAAAATGCAAAATGGTACAAGACCTGGTATTAACTATAACGCAGTGAATGTCTTGGAATGGGGGGAATATCCCAAAGCCAACCAGAAGTTTCTTTCAACCTTATGCATGCATTGTGAAAATCCAGCTTGCGTAGAAATCTGTCCAACTGGGGCATCTTACAAAACCGAGAACGGAACTGTACTAGTGGATTATGAAAAATGTATTGGTTGCGGATTATGCGTTAATGAATGTCCATATGAGCAAAGACATCTGGTAGAAGATGATATTACAAGTTTTCCTGGTGTAGTTGCACCTTACGAGGAAGAGAGTGTAAAACGCCTAAAAGTCGTGGAAAAATGTACTTTCTGCAATGAACGTATATCTGAAGGGCTTAAGCCAGCATGTGTTCATAATTGTCCTGGAAAATGCCGTATCTTTGGCGATGTGGAAGATCCTGAAAGTGAAATATCAAAATATATAGCAAGTCATAATGCAATAAACATAGAGGGAACTAGTATCTACTACGTGATACCGGAAAATATGGATCGTGACTTACTACCGTTAGCGGCAGTAATGAGTGCATCCGCTTCAGCAAAACCAGCAGAGAGTAAGAGTTCTGTTGGAAAATATGCGGTACCTGCAGGCATAGCCGTAGCTGGTGTCGCTGCAGTAGCTGTTGGAGTCGGGATTAGCAGAAAAAAATCTTCCAAAGGAGGAGACAATGATAATGAGTAATAAAAAACATTTTAAACATAAAAAAGTTTCCTCAAAGAGCTATGGGAGGTGTCGTTAAATGGGCAGAAAGGTTTCAAGACGTGACTTTTTAAAGGGCTCCGCTGCAGCTGGAGCTACACTTGTAGCTCAGCCTTGGAGTTTCGTTTTCCCTGAGAATGTACTTGCAGCTGACAGCGATGCGCCAGTGACCTATGGCTACTCTTTCTGTGATATGTGCAATACCGTGCCAAAATGCGGGGTTAAAGCTACTATTCAAGATAATAAGATTATTAAAGTCGAATCTCGCGAAAATTATCCAAATTCTCCTTTGTGTAGCAAAGGGATTGCTTCCTTGCAAGAGCTGTATGATCCACATCGCTTGCTCTACCCGATGAAAAGAACAACGCCTAAGGGATCTTCAGATCCAGGTTGGGAAAGAATCACGTGGGATGAAGCACTTAAGACTATCGCAGAAAACTTAAATAAAATCAAAAAGGAATATGGTGCAGAAAAAGTCATGTTCTACGCTGGTGACCCTAAAGAAGGCCGTCCGGCAATTCGACGCTTAGCCTATACTTTTGGTTCCCCTAATTATGGTTGCGAGAGTTCTACCTGTGCCAAAGCTCCCCAATTAACTACTCAGATAGTTTACGGCCGTCCTACTATGGGTAGTGCTCCTTCAGATAAAACAAAAGTTTGTTTGATTTGGAGTAGTAACCCTGCTCATTCCGGGCCTTATGGTTTCCATAAGCTACTGGCATCTAAGGAAAAAGGGGTTAAGTTTATTGTCGTAGATCCTAAAGTGACACCTACAGTAAGCTCTCTTGCCGATATTCATCTGCAATTACGTCCTGGAAGTGATGGTGCCTTAGCTTTGGGCTTTGCTCATGTTATAATCCGTGACGGCCTCTATGACAAAGAGTTCGTAGAGAATTGGACGCATGGTTTTGAGGAATATGCAGAATATGTCAAGGAATTTACTCCCGAAAAAGTAGAAGAAATTACGCGTGTTCCAGCCAGTCTAATTGAGGAAGCCGCTATATTATGGGCTACCGACCGTCCCAGTACTTGGATTGGCAGTGCATGCGGGACAGCTCATTCTTCTAATTCTCACAATAACCATCGTGCTATTGTGAGCTTAATTGGGTTGGTTGGCAATTATGATGTAGAGGGTGCCGTTACCATGCCTACTGAGTCAATTAGCTTTAACGATTCAGCCACCACTGCTTTTTTAAGGGAAGCCGATTTATTCCCGAAAATTAAAGACAAACGCGTAGATACTGATTATTTTCCCGTCTGGGCTGAAATCGAGAATACCATCCAAGCAAATCGCCTAGTTGAGTATGTAGATACTGGAGCCATCAGAGCAATGGTTATGGTCGGTGGCAATGCCATGATGTGGCCGCAGTCACAACTGTACCAAAAAGCCATAGAAAAAATGGACTTCTCAGTGGCTGCTGACTATTATATCCGCCCATGGACGCATAACTTTATGGATATGGTGTTACCAGCGGCTATGTGTTACGAAAGAATGGCTGCTCTAGGTAATTTCGGCAGGACAATTTATCTGAGAGAGCCCATTGTTGAGCCTGCGGGAGAAGCTCGTTCGGACTGGAGAACCTGCTTTGAAATCGGTAATGCTTTAGGCTTTACAAAAGAATTCTGGGGCGGTGGCGAAAAATGCGAAGAAGAGGGCATTAAAGAAGTATTGCGTACCTTAAATGTTCCTGTTACGATTGATGATCTCAGAGCCCATCCAGAAGGTTTCAATATCCCCACAGAAGGGCCGCCTAAATTCAAAAAATATGAATTGGGATTACTGCGCAAAGATGGTAAGCCTGGTTTCCAAACCCCAAGTGGCAAAATGGAATTTACTTCAAGTCTCTGTGAAAAGCATGGATTTGACGCCCTGCCTGTATATAAAGAGCCGTTAGAAAGTCCTGTCACTACACCTGATTTAGCCAAAGAGTATCCACTGATCTTAAATACTGGTGCACGTTTGCCTTTCTATACCCATAGTAAATTGCGTGATCTACCTTGGCTTAACCAATTTATGCCTGAGCCAGTCGTATTCTTAAATCCCAAAGATGCTGAAGAGCGCGGCCTTAAAAAGGGTGATTCAGTAGAAATAAGTACGCAGCATGGCTCTGTAATAATGACAGCTGGTATAACCAATATAGTGATGCCTGGTGTGATTGATGTTTACCATGGATGGGCCAAGGCGAATATCAATCTAATCGTACCAAGGCATTTTGATCCAATTCTCGGTTTCCCTGCTTTCAAAGAAGGACTTTGTCAAGTGAAAAAGGCATAACTACAATACAATCTATTAATAATCCGTTAATTGTTGGGGCGTAACCCCAACAATTAACGACTTGTTGATGACTTCAAGCAACGAAAACGGCCGAATTATTTGAGGAGAAGGAAGGAGATTCCTAATAAGTGGATAATTCAAAAAGCATGTTGATTAGTCGTCGTAAAGTAATAAAAGTCAGCGCTGTGGCATCTGCCGCGCTGGCTTTGGGGATATTCCCTGGTCGGATGGTAAAAGCAGACACTGTAAAAGATGCACCCAGTAACCCCAGTCAGGTAGGCTTTATGTATGATCAGAAAAAGTGTATTGGATGCAAAGCATGTCAGGCGGCTTGCAAAAGTGCCAATAAATGGGAAGAAGGTGCAGAGTGGCGCCGAGTTTTAACCAGCGAGAAGACAAAGGCTTTTTTGTCTATAAGCTGTAATCATTGTGATAAACCGGCTTGTGTTACCGTGTGCCCAGTTAGTGCCTATACAAAGCGAGAAAAGGATGGAGTTATCATTCATGATTCAACCAAGTGTGTAGGATGTAAGTATTGTATGTATGCTTGTCCATACCATGCACCCCAATTCAGTGATGACACAGGCAGAATCACCAAATGTCATTTCTGTTATGAGCTTCAGGATAATGGGGAGAATCCTGCATGTGTATCAATTTGTCCTACAGGAGCTTTAACCTATGGAAATCTCACTAAGCTTAGACAAACCCAGGGTGGGATTACCCAAATTACGGGATTGCCCAACTCCGAATTAACAATACCTTCTTGGGTGATTATTCCGAAAGCATAGGAGGAATTGAATAATGCATTGGCATTGGTTAATAGTAATCTATTTATTTTTGGGCGGACTTGGAGCAGGAGCCTATCTAACTTCCTTCGCAGCAGAAAAAGGATGGTTAGGCAAGAAATCCAGGCTTAACAAGGCAGGGTATTATATCGCTGCACCCATCGTAGCCTTTGGTACATTACTTTTGGTGTTCGACCTTGGACAAGGATTGCATAAGCCTTGGCTGCTAATTAGACTTCTTTCCAATTTTAGTTCTGTGATGACCTGGGGTGTGTATATTCTCTCCGCCTTTATCATAGTCGGGCTTTTCAAAGGTTATTTGACACTTAGAAACAAACCCGTACCTCAAGGATTAACCTTAGCTGGAGCAATTCTGGCTTTGGCGACCGGAGCTTATACAGGTATTCTATTAGCTGTTGTTAAAGCTATTCCTTTCTGGAGCACAGGAATCATGCCTATTCTATTCGTGGTTTCTGCTTTATCCACCGGGTTATCTCTTACATCTCTTCTAACTCCACTGGTTGATGAAGGTGACTTCGGTGAAGGGCGTGAGGGCGAAGCTCATATATTGCTGGTTGGGGCAGAATTGATTATTGTAGCTATCTTTCTTGGGACGATGATTTCCGGGGCAAACGGACCGGCAGGTCAGGAATCTGCAGCACTGGTTGTATCCGGAACTTACGCAATAATATTCTGGGGATGCTTTATCGGGCTAGGACTTTTATTTCCAGTTGTGGTATTTATCATTCAGAATCTGCTCTTCATACAAGCAGCGAAACAGGTTGTTACTGAACCAAGTGTTAAAACCGGGGAATCTGCAGCAACTATCCAAAAAGGACATCATTCTTATCTTACGATAGGCACTGACATTTCAGTACTTATCGGAGGATTTGCTCTCCGAGCATTAATCATCTTTGCCGCTCTTCCAATCTGGGATGGTCAAACAATTCCCTGATGTAAAAATGCCTTATAGTATCAGGAAAGTATTTTTACTCCTTTAAATATACATCTTCCTCTTTACGACTTACTATTAAGTCGTTTTTTTTGGACATTTAAAACCTTATGAAATACTATTTGAGAAGTCATTCATAAGATCCAATGGATGTTCTAACCCTACGGAAAACCTGAAAATTCTATCTGTTATTCCTTGTGCTTCTCGTACTTCCTCTGGCATCCCGGCATGAGACATAGTGGCAGGGTGAGTGAGTATGCTCTCTACGGCACCCAGACTGACTGCAACAGCCGGAAGCGAGAGCTTTTTCATGAGGTTCTCCTTTGTTACAGAATCTTTTACTTCGAAGGTGATTATCATACCTGGTCCTGACGAAATGTTATCTAGGATTTCTTTCCCGGGATGACTCGCTAATCCAGAATAATATAATTTCTTTATCCACGGCTGTTCAGACAGCCATTTTGCTATTTCTTCGGCACTTTTGGTCTGTCTTTCCAGACGTATACCGAGTGTTTTCATTCCTCTTAAGAGAAGCCATGAATCTTGGGGTCCGAGTACGGCACCTATGGCATTTTGCAAGAATGCTAATCTTTTGGCTAGGTTTGGACAGTTAACTGCTGAGACTCCGGCAATAACATCGCTATGTCCGTTAAGGAATTTAGTAGCACTATGGAGTACGATATCTGCACCGAATTCTAGGGGGCGGCAATAATATGGCGGTAAAAATGTATTATCGACAATACTTACCAGATTATTTTGTTTACAGATATCGACGATTGTTTTGAGGTCGGCAACTCTAAGAAAAGGATTAGAAAGGATTTCGAAATAGATTCCTTTCGTATTATCTTTGATAGCGGTTTTAATTTCTTCGGTATTGGTGATATCGACGAAGTCTACTTCTAATTGCCACTGATTGAAAACCTGAGTAAAAAGGCGATAGGCACCTCCATAGATATCTTTGGAGACCACCAGATGATCCCCTGGAGAGAAAAGAAGTAGTATTGTACTTATAGCAGCCATACCTGAAGAGAAGGCAAACCCCTGAATTCCCATTTCCAGCTGGGCGATATGGTCTTCCAAAACATCACGGGTAGGGTTTGCCGAGCGTGAGTAATCATATTTTGATGGCTTATCTGAATCCCTATGAAAAGTTGAAACTTGATAGATAGGAGTACTCAGACCCCCGGTCAGCGGGTCGCGGTCACTTGAACCATGAAGGAGAAGGGTATTAAAATCATGATAATCTTGTTTCATATCTAAAAATCCTTTCTAACATTTGTTAAGTAATTAAGCAAACAAGATCAGCTTTCCAGAGCCTGATTAAGGTCTTCAAGGAGATCTTGGATGCTTTCGATTCCAACGGAGAGTCTAAGCACTCTCTCGTTGATTCCTATTTTTTCTCTTGTTTCTTGAGGAATATCAGCGTGAGTTTGAATAAAAGGATAGGTTATCAGACTTTCAACTCCGCCGAGGCTTTCGGCGAAAGAAATAAGTTTTACTTTTTTCAGTACTTTTGTTATATCATCCTTGTTTTTTAAAGAGAAAGAGATAATCGCACCGGGTCCAGCAGCTTGAGCATGCTGAACTTCATAACCAGGGTGATGAGGTAGGCCTGGATAAAATACTTGATCTACGAGGGGATGGTTAGAAAGCCAAGCGGCGATGACGATAGAATTCTGCTGCTGCCGTTCCATCCGAAGGCCTAAGGTCTTTAAGCCCCTAAGAAGAAGCCAACAGTCCTGAGGGCCTAGGATAGTACCTAGAGCATTTTGGAGAAAACTCAATCTTTCCGCTAAAATTTCACTGTTAGTAACTACTAGGCCAGCCACCACATCATTGTGACCGCCCAGATATTTCGTGGCACTGTGAACGACTATATCTGCTCCCAGCTCTAAAGGTCTTTGGAGGAATGGAGTAAGGAAAGTATTATCGACAATAGTCAAAAGGCCGTGGAAGCGTGCTATCTTGGAGATTCCCTTGATATCAGCTATACGCATAACAGGGTTGGTAGGGGTTTCACAAAAAATTGCCTTAGTCGTAGGTAGGATTGCTTGGGTAATAAGGTCATTATCACTTGTATCAACATAAGTTGCACTTATACCGAACTCTTTGTAGATTTGTTCAAAAAGTCTAAAGGTGCCTCCGTATAGGTCTTCGGTAACAATGAGGTGATCTCCCTGTTTGAACAGGGAAAGCACGGTGGTTATTCCAGCCAGCCCGGAAGCGAAAGCTAAACCTTTACAACCTCGTTCCAAGTTGGCAATTGCACTTTCTAATACAGACCGGGTAGGGTTGGCAGTTCTCGAGTAGTCATATCCTGTACTTTTACCGAGCTCCGGATGTGCGTAGGTAGCAGAATGATAGATAGGGAAGCTCACGGCACCAGTAGGATCTAATTTGTTACCCAGTTGGGCGAGTTCAGTTAGAATATCTAGATTTTTCATAAGAGGCTCCTTTCAAAATAATTATTACGAAAGAATAGGGCGATTAGAACCATTTATTTATGACTGCTGAAGTATAGATATAAAAAGCCTCTTCCTAGAAAGAAAGAGGCAGTCAATCTCATCTCTAGGATTGTAAATCCTTCAGGAATTAGCACCGTGCCTTTCGGTCGGTTGCCGGGTATCATAGGGCCAGTCCCTCCACCGCTCTTGATAAGAATAGTATTCCTATAAAATTAGTAGTGTTTTCTCAAAAGTATATAATTTCGTATTTATTTAGTCAAGTACTTTCACAATAAATAGTTAAATCTAATAACTTTTAGACGGACCAGCGGTCTGGTAAAAATAGATTCTATTTATGTCGATACAGAAAAACCAAAAAAAGCGGAGATTGCTAACCTGCGTATGAATACAGGCATGGTATTTCAACATTACCATTTGTTTAAAAATATGACTGCCCTAGAGAATGTAATGGAAGGACTAGTTACAGTGCGTGGGGTTAATAAGGAAGAAGCAAAGCGTAAGAGTGTTCTATATATAGTATCTTAGCTTTTCAATCATTGGTCTAAGCAACAGAGAAAAATATTAGTGATTATTGTTAAATAAGAATAATATGTTAACATTATAAATATTTGATTAAAACACTTGACAAAATAAGTGTATAGACACTAATATAAGTTAAAAGGCCACTAAATCTATAGGGATTATTATATTTAATAATGAGGTGTTAGAAATGGGAAACATTTATGAGAGTGTGACAGATTTAATCGGACGTACTCCCTTAGTAAAATTAAATAAAGTCACAGCAGGGTTAAAGGCTAGCGTAATCAGTAAGTTAGAATCTTTTAATCCTGGTGGAAGTGTTAAGGACAGGATAAGTTTCAATATGGTTAAAGATGCTGAAGACAAAGGTCTAATTGGACAAGGCTCGGTCATTATCGAGCCTACGAGCGGGAATACTGGTATTGGTCTAGCTTTTGTCGCTGCTTCCAGAGGATATAAACTAATTCTTACCATGCCTGATACTATGAGCATGGAAAGACGTAATCTCCTTAAAGCTTATGGTGCAGAACTAGTTCTTACTCCGGGAGCTGAAGGAATGAAAGGTGCTATCAAAAAAGCTTTAGAATTGGCAGAAGAGATTCCTAATTCTTTCATTCCGCAGCAGTTTGAAAACCCAGCCAATCCTGAGATACACAGAAAAACCACTGCTGAAGAAATATGGGCTGACACGGATGGGAAAATTGATATTATTGTTGGTGGAGTAGGAACCGGCGGAACCATAACTGGTGTAGGTGAGGTAATCAAAGCACGCAAAAACGATGTAAAGGTGATCGCTGTTGAGCCTGATGAATCTCCCGTTCTTTCGGGAGGTAACCCTGGTCCGCATAAAATTCAGGGAATTGGCGCAGGGTTTATACCAGGAGTACTCAATACCGAAAACATTGATGAAATATTCCGTGTCACTAACGATCAGGCTCTTGAAACCGCTCGAAATCTTGCCAGACAAGAAGGGATGCTAGTGGGAATCTCCTCAGGAGCTGCCGCTTTTGCTGCTTTGGAAGTTGCCAAACGTCCTGAGAATGAAGGTAAAGTTATTGTAGTAATACTTCCCGATACTGGAGAAAGATATTTAAGCACCGTTTTATTCCAAGAAAGCTAGTAAGCCAAAAAAACCTTTATGCTGAAACCATATGAGTGTAAATGAAGAATATAAATAAGTTCAATAGCTTGCGAGAAGAAAGACCTGAGTAAGAAAGGAGCCGTATATGAGTAAAGACAATTGGAAATTTGATACGCTGCAGGTACATGCCGGGCAGGTGCCTGATCCAACGACAGGTTCTAGGGCAGTGCCGATTTATCAGACTACTTCTTATGTGTTTAAAGGGACTGATCATGCAGCTAACCTCTTTGGACTTAAAGAATTTGGTAATATTTATACACGGATAATGAATCCTACCACAGATGTATTGGAGCAGAGGATAGCAGCTCTAGAAGGCGGAGTAGGAGGGTTGGCGGTTGCTTCTGGATCAGCTGCTATTACGTATGCGATTTTGAATATCGCTGGAGCAGGAGATGAAATCGTTGCAGCAAGCACCTTATACGGTGGAACCTATAATTTGTTCGCCATTACTTTACCCAAGCTGGGAATTAAGACCCATTTCGTCAACCCTGATAATCCTGAAAATTTCCGTAAAGTGATTAATGAAAAGACGAAAGCAGTATTTATCGAGTCGATTGGCAATCCAGGAACCAATATTATTGATATTGAAGTTGTTGCGAATATCGCCCATGAGAATGGACTGCCTCTAATTATTGATAATACTTTCGCGACTCCCTACCTATTGAAACCTATTGAATATGGTGCAGACGTGGTTGTACATTCTGCAACCAAATTTATCGGCGGGCATGGTACCTCGATTGGCGGATTAATCATCGATGCTGGAAAATTCGATTGGGCGGACAGTGGTCGTTTCCCAGGATTCACCGAACCCGATCCCAGCTATAGCGGCCTTATATACTCCGAGGCTTTTGGGCCTTTAGCCTATATCCTCAAGGCCAGAGTCCAACTACTTAGAGATACTGGAGCTGCCCTGAGTCCGCAAAACTCTTTTCTTTTCCTACAGGGTCTTGAGACTCTCTCTCTAAGAGTGAGACAGCATGTCTCCAACACGAAGAAAGTGGTAGACTTTCTGAAAGATCATCCAAATGTTTCTTGGGTTAACTATCCAGGTATTGAAGGAAGCAAATACTATGACTTAGCCCAAAAGTACTTTCCAAAAGGACCTGGTTCCATATTTACTTTTGGAATTAAGGGCGGGGTAGAGGCTGGAAAGACATTTATAAACAATCTTGAGTTATTCTCTTTACTGGCGAATGTAGCCGATGCTAAGTCTCTAGTAATTCACCCGGCAAGTACGACCCATGCCCAGTTATCTGAAGAAGATCAAATTAATGCGGGAGTAACTCCTGATCTTATTAGATTATCAATTGGAATTGAAGATGCAGAGGATATTATTGCTGATCTGGATCAAGCTTTAAGCAAAATATAGTTTTATTCTGGGGTGTTAACCTATTGGATTCGTATATAATTGGGGACTTAAACTAAAGAACTAGGATGCAGAACTAATCTGCATCCTAGTTCTTTATGATGGTTCTTATCATTTTCATCCTTTATTCCTATCTAACATATTAATATATAAAAAATCTAAAAGGAGTAAAGAAAATGTTAATTACACCAGATGTCCCGAATTTGCCGTCAAGGGTTCAAGGTAATGTAAGATATTTTGAATTAGTTGCTCAACCTGTCAAGAGAGAAATTCTGCGCAATGTCTTTTACAAGGGATGGGGTTATAATGGTAGTATCCCAGGTCCTACCATACTTGTCTATCCAGGTGAATGGGTAAGCATCAGGGTACATAATCGGCTTGATGAAGACACAACCATTCATTGGCATGGATTAGATATACCAAATAGTATGGATGGCGTTAGTGAAGTGGAACCGACACCCAGGATAAAACCAGGAAGTTATTTTGATTACAGATTTCAGGTCATAAATCCTCCTGGTACCCATATGTATCACACCCACTTCAACGTAGCCAAACAAGAGATGATGGGTCTAAGCGGAGGCTTTATTATTCTTGATCCCAATGACAAGATGAATAGAGACTACTTTGTTATGCTTAGTGAATTTAAACTAAAAGGTTTAAAGGAAGGAGAACTTCAACCTGGAGTGTATGAAATAGATCCCTTAAGCCATGAATTTAATTTCTTCACAATGAATGGGAGATCTTTTCCCAACACAACTCCTTTAGTTACATGTCAAGGAGAAAAAGTTCGGATAAGGTTAGCAAACTCAGGAAGGGATGCTCATCCAATTCATATTCATGGACACCAATTCTTGGTTACTGCATCAGACGGTAATTCTTTATCCAGTCCACTCTTAAAAAACACAGTTCTGGTAGCTTCGGGCGAAACCTGGGATATTGAGTTTGATTCATATAATCCGGGGACATGGCCCTTCCATTGTCATATACCTCATCATAATTCAAATAATTTAACCAAAGGTATTGGCGGGATGTTCACGACTATAAAATATATTTGATTATCACTAAAACTTCAATGATAGTTCATAAAGTAAACATAAATTGTGCACATTTTATTAGTAAAATTTAGTAGAAGGTAAATAACCAAATCATTAATGGAAGGGGGAACCTTTATGTTTACTAAACATTGGATGTTACGAGAGGTTGCTCATTGCAAAGAAGGACATAAGATTTAGTCCTGGGCAAGACGAAAAAATACCTAAACGAGAAGCCTACCTATTTAGGTAGGCTTCTCGTTTAAAGTACATTATTAATAGTACTAATTCTATAAAATGAGATTAGAATGATTTAATGACGAAAAGGAAATGTTTAATATATAGATTAAGACATAAATGTTTAGGAGGAATTATTTATTATGAAGAGCAATTCTACTGCTGAAATTATGAGTAAGTATGATAAAAAAGCAAAAGGATATGATAGGATGATGGCTCCAATGGAGAAAATCGGGATGCAAAAATGGAGAAAAGCCTTAGTAGCTAAGGCTGAAGGGTTAGTATTGGAAGCAGGAGTAGGCACAGGTGCCAACTTAATTCATTATTATCCCAATGTAAAAGTAATAGGGGTGGATTTCAGTTCGAAAATGTTGGAGATTGCTACACGAAAACTCCCTCAGGTTCAGGCGGAGATTGAACTGAAATTAGCAGATATACAGGATCTTCCTTTTCCTGATAATACCTTTGATACAGTGATTACAGCTTGTGTATTTTGTTCTGTACCTGATGCCCAAAAGGGTTTTAAAGAATTAAGAAGGGTTGTAAAGCCGGATGGAGAGCTATACTTTCTTGAACATGTTCGCAGTGAAAGTGCAGTTTTAGGTAAAATAATGGATTGGGCTAACCCGTTAACAGTAAAACATAGTGGCGTCAATATTAATCGAAGAACGGAAAGAAATATAATATTGGCTAATATGCAGATCATAAAAGTTGAAAAACTATTTGGGGACATTGTCAAATTAATTCATGCGTCTCCCAATAAATAAAATGTACAAACACAAAAATCCTGATGGGGAATAGTTATATAGAAAAAGAAAGGATGATAGAATTGTCTCCCCATCATATGCACCATCACCATCATATCCTGAAAACTCTCCAAGAGTGCGAGATAACTTGTGAACACATGATCACGATGATAGCCAAGAAGCCTGATATCAATATGAGAACCAGACAATTACTGCTTCTCAGAGATTGTGCCGACATCTGTACATTTACTGCCAAATACATTGCACGTAATAGTATTTTCGCTAAAGGAATTGCTAGCCTTTGTGCTACTGTCTGCGAGAATTGTGGAAGTGAATGTTCACGGTTCCCAGATCCAGAGTCCCAGCATTGTGCTACTATTTGTTTGAGTTGTGCAAGAGAATGCAAAGCTTTTGCAATGAGTTAGTTGAATATCACAAGGTTTCAGGCAAACATTAGATGTTTGCCTTTTTAATTTTTGAAAAAGGGATAAAAGCAGGCACTTTTTCTCTGTAATCGCTATACTCCTCACCAAAAAGGTCTATCATTACTAATTCCTCTTTTCTGGCTAGCCTGGTATACATAATCAATAAAATTGGTCCGGTGACTAACGTTATAATTGTGGGCCATTGTACAAGAAATCCAATTATCATTAATATAAATCCACTGTACTGCGGATGTCGAACATAATTATAAATGCCCTCTGTAACCAGTTCTCCATTACCTGAATGTATTCCTCTCCAGCCAATTGCGATTACTAACAAACCACCAAAAATCATGATACTGCTAAGCGGATGCAAGATTGAGTATAGAAGTGGGGAGCCCCCTGCTAGAGCAACCCATAAATGACCATTGAGGTGAGTGAAAGGATCAAGAACAGGGTATTTGTTCCCAAGGACAGATGTTAGAAAATATACTGTTAAAGGGAATCCAAACATCTCACTGAATAAAGCGACTAAAAACGCAGTGAATGCTCCTAACGTACGCCAATCTCTTTTTGTCGTAGGTTTAAAGACTGCATAGGTAAAGATAACAAAAATTAGAATATTAAATAGCACCGTTCCCCATAATCCATATAGATTACTATCTAGAAAATGCATTATATACCTCCAGTTGATAAATTAGCTGTAACAATAGTGAACCTTATAACAAAAGCATGTGCCGTAAAAAGCACATGCTATTACATAGGAGGGACAGAACACAAAAACAAATTTTGGCTGATTTATTTGTGTTAAATATATTATAAAGCACTAGATTGTCTAAACTTTTATAGTTTTGTGATTGTTCTGTGAAGATTGGACTGTTAAGTTATGTCTTAGGTTGTTCACAGTTTCTTCACCAATTTACAAAAAAATTATCATTTTTATATTTTAAAATAGGATAGGCACAGATTCTGAACTCCAAGGGAGGTGAGGGGATTCTTCTTCGAATATTGCGGAGAAAAACAGTATATATTCTAAGTCTTTTATGTCTATTATTGTTTCCTGCTGTTGTATTCAACATATTATCTGGTGACAAAGCTTTTGTGCTAATAATCGATGGGCAGTCTCAGGTCTTTGTTAAAGATAAAAGTCAGGTTGATATTGCATTAAACAAAGCAAAGAATGAGCTTGTTAATGAATATCCTGTTAGTATAAATGGCTTTGGAAACATATTAGAATATGATGAAAAAAAGATTGAGAACAAAGATACTGTTATAAATGATGAACAACTGGTTACTCTTTTGAAAGAGAAGCTGAATTGGGAGGCGCAAAGTTGGGCTATAACTATTAATGGTGAACCTGTAGTCCACTTAGCATCAAATGAAAGTGCCGAGGGTGCCTTGGAATTGGTAATGAAGCAGTACTTATCCGTAGACAACGAGCAAGTAACGGTTGAGGATGTAGCTTTTGAGGAAGAGGTACAAATCGTAGACGCTTATATCTCTCTGAAACAACTTATGACTTCAGAAAAAGCAGCAGAAATTCTGACCCAAGGGTTGTTTGAAAAGGTCCAATATGAGGTAAAAGAAGGGGATTCATTGTGGACTATTGCGAGCGATAATAATATTACGTTCGATGAATTGCAAGAGGCTAATCCTGAGGTGAAGGATTTCATCAAGGTAGGAGACTATATTAACCTGATCAAATCTGAGCCGCCGTTATCTGTTGTGTATATGATACAAAAGACTGTTGAAGAAAGTATGCCGTATACTACTGTATATGAGTACGATCCCAGCTTATATCAGGGACAAATGATAGTGAAAAAAGCAGGAACATATGGATCTCGTCAAGTAACTTATCGAATTACTGAAATTAATGGGAGAGAAAAGGCTAGAGAAACTTTGGCGGAAAAGATTATGCTTAAACCCCAAAATCGAATCGTTATACGTGGAACAAAACCAATTGAAGTATCTCGTGGGGGTGGGAATATCGTTGGATTAGAGTGGCCCATCCGGGGGGTAATTACCTCTGGCTACGGCTATCGAGGAAGAGAATTTCATAATGCTATTGATATCTCAGGTGTCACGGGTACCCCTGTAAAGGCAGCGGAGGATGGTGTTGTTACTTTTGCCGCTTGGCAAGGTAATTATGGTAATAGTATTGTACTTAATCATGGTAATGGTCTTACGACGCGCTATTCTCACCTATCCGCTATGACAGTATCCGTAGGAACTAAGGCGCGGCGTGGTGAGATTATCGGCCAGGTAGGATCTACAGGGCGTAGTTCAGGTCCGCATTTAGATTTCGAGGTGAGGGTAAATGGCTTATCACGTAATCCTTTAGCCTATCTTCAGTAAAGTAAACGGTGTAAACTATATCCCTGCTTAGGCTTGATAAAAAAAGCAATCCACCCAGTAACAAAAGTACTGGGTGGATTTTTAGTGTTGATATTTAGAGAGCAATCGATTTATCGAAGACTTCGACCCGGTTTTTTCCTTGTCTCTTCGCGTATAACATAGCGATGTCAGCTGCTTTGATTATATCAATAATTCTACTGCCATCATTTACAGTGCAAGCTACTCCTACTGAAACGGTAATAGGCGGATAAGGAGAATTATCCAGCATACATATTTTTTCCCGTACTTTTTCTCCTATCGTGAAGGCCTGATTTTTTTTACAGTCTTTTAAGACAATAACCAATTCTTCTCCACCGTATCTATATACAGTATCACAGCTTCTGATACTTGATTTAAGGATGTCACTTACATTACTTAAAACAGTATCACCAACCTGATGGCCATAAAGATTGTTAAATTCTCTAAAGTTATCTATGTCTATAAAAACTATTGAATAAAAATGGTTATAGCCTAGGTTAAGAATGTCGTTTTCAAAGGCCTTTCTATTAAAGACTCCTGTAAGTTGATCTACTCGGGAAGAATTAGTTAATTGCATATTTTCTTTTTGCAATAACCAATATCTGTTAAAGAAAAAATAGGCGAAATAATAACTAATGAGACCAAATAACAAACCACTAAATATACAATGTAATAGTTGCCCATCAAACAAAGGCATTAAAACCAAATGAAACGATGCACCAAATATAATCCCTGCTGTTAGCATACTTATAAGCAATCCTGGCATATACTTTTTCTTCATAGCATCTCCTGGAATCTATAATTCAAATTTAGTGTTCAGTATATGCTTATTATGATGAGAATTATTTCACTTGTAAAATTTTGCTGTTTGATTATCACATTCCATAAGGTAGGTTTGGTAAAAATCTTGATAAGAAACCTGTGACTTCTGTAAGCTGATTTGTAAACAGGATATAGGCAAAGAACAGCATCAATAGGCCAAGTACCCGTCGAATATAAACCTGCTGAGTTTGATAACGTTTTAATAATTTCAAGACTTTGTGGTAGAACAATCCTGTAATTACATAAGGTATTGCTAAACCAAGGGAGAATATTCCCATAATGAGCATTCCACTCACCCAGCTCTGACTTGCCCCGGCCATAAATAAAATCGTATAAAGAGTTGGAGCTATACAATGGGAACAGGCTATGGCAAAGATCAGACCTACTATAAAAGCAATAACAGGGCCTGTGGAAGGTCTTTGCCGAAGTTCATTGTAGAATTTTGGTTCCCAGTGGAGTCTACTCAAAAAAGAAAGTTCAAAGATTCCCAAGAGTTTTAAAGCTAAGACTAATATCATAAAACCGCCGATAATGCTAAATATATTCAGCCACTGCCCTAGGACACTGCCAAGTGAACCTGCTATGGAACCTGCTGCAGTGAATATTAACCCGAATCCAGCTACGAAGGCGAAGGTGTTTATCAGCACTTTGCGACGCAAATTACTTCTTAGCGTTTCTGACTTGAGCTGTTCTGAAGTAAGGCCAGTTATAAGAGAGAAATATACCCCTAACATAGGAATGATGCAGGGAGAAAGGAATGAAAGTAATCCCGCTAGGAATGGAAGGAGAAGTATATCTGTACTCACTGGTTATCTCCTTTCTAAATATTTAATAGGACCAAGTAAAGGTTCGCTCAGGAGTATCAAAGATATTTTTAACAATCATGGTAAGCTCATCGCCATCTTGCAGACCGACAAACTCCGGACTTTCCACGACAATCTCACTTGCTACGTGATGTCCTTCTGGATTTCTCTTCTCAGAGATAACAGAAAAAGATATTTCCGTTCCGTTCTTCTTCAGAAGAATATTATTCTTAAATTCATAGTCATTCAAATCCCAGCTATGGTTATTTAACTGTAGTTGAAATTTTTGCTGGAGGGAATCTGATTTTTCCCAAATGGCAACAACTTGGATGCCGCCCTGATCATCAATAATCGGACTAGTTGCTTTGGTTGGTACAGTATCGCTACTTTTATTTTCCGTTGCGTAGATATAGATACCAATTATACTTCCTAATACTAGAAGAGCAATTCCAAAAACCGATACCCATTTGTTATTTTTCAATGTAATCAACTCCTACTTTCTTTTGAGTATAGTAATTTCTTTGTTCAATGAGTCCGAACCAGGCAATCTAGGATCCCTCAGTTTAACAATGGATAGCATGCGCTGTGAAACCAGCACATGCTATTTAAGAGAGGATGATTTGGTGAAAATACAAAGTAAACATATTGTAAAACACTAGATTGTCTAAACTATTATGATTTTGTGATTGGTTTGTTAAAACGATGTTGGAGAATAATAAAAAGTTTCCTAAGAGATACTAAAAGCAACTTTTCAGGAATGATAGCTAATGTGCTTTCAGGGATAGAGCGAACAAGGAGGATAGGTAAATGGATTTAATCAATAAGTTTTTAGGCCAAGAAATCAATATAACAATCTATACGTCAGATACCTGTACAGATTGTCAGGCGGCAAAGAGATTCTTTAGTGAACGCGGGATAGATGTTAATTATAAGAATATTGCTGAGGAGAAGAATAGAGAAGAGCTTAAAAACAAACATGGTCGGATGGCAGTTCCTACAATCATAATTGGAGACAAGGCTATATTAGGATTTGTAGATAATAAAGCTCAAATCATTAAGTTGTTGAGATTATAAGTAAGCAAGTATAGTTTACTTCTATAGTGTTAAGATAAAATGAACTTTAAGAATGAACTTTAATATAAGGTAATTTAAAAAAAGGGTTGACATTTTTAAAGCTGAGTATTAGCATAAAACTATACCCCCTCCTATAGGGGGAGGGATTAAAGGAGATGTGAGTCATGAATAATCAGCAAAAACAAGCTTTACAAGCGTTGAAAACATCGAAAGGCCAAATTGAGGCAAGTATTAAAATGTTAGAGGAAGGAAGATATTGTGTCGATGTATCTAACCAAATTATCGCAACTCAATCACTCTTAAAAAAAGCTAATTTATTAATTCTAAAACAACACATGGATCACTGCGTTGTCGAAGCTTTTGAACATGGCAATGGAAGTGAAAAAGTTGATGAAATTATAGATATATTATCAAAAGTTATAAAGTGAAACTTATATTAGTAGGGCTATAAGCTTATAAGGAGGAAAAGAAAGTGGCAACTAAATCATTAACAATCTCTGGAATGACCTGTGCATCTTGTGCCAAGGCTGTAGAAAGAGCCACCAAAAAAATTGAAGGTGTAACAGAATCTAATGTTAATTTCGCTACGGAGAAGTTAAGTATCGATTTTGATGAGGCCAAGGTCTCTCTAAGTGATATCCAGGCTGCTGTTGAAAAAGCTGGGTATAATGTGGTTTCTGATATTGTTAGCAAAACTTTTAGGATTGAAGGAATGACCTGTGCATCCTGTGTCAAGGCTGTGGAAAGGGCTATTGGTAAACTTGAGGGTGTAACAGAAGCGGATGTTAACTTTGCTACGGAAAAATTAAGTATGAGCTATGATCCTTCCCAATTAAAAATATCGGACATCAAGAACGCAGTAGAGAAAGCTGGCTATAAAGCTATAGAAGAAGAAACTACTGTCGATACAGATAAAGAAAGAAAAGAAAAAGAAATGAAACTGCTCTGGAAAAAGTTTGTCATATCGGCAATTTTTACAGTACCATTGTTATATATGGCTATGGGGCACATGTTTGGTGAAACCATAGGTTTAAAGCTTCCAGAGTTTATAGACCCTATGTTGAATCCTCTAACCTTTGCGCTCGTTCAGTTATTATTAACGACACCTGTTATGATAGCAGGAAATAAATTCTTTACAGTTGGTTTTAAGGCCTTATTCAGAAGAAGTCCTAATATGGATTCTTTGATAGCCATGGGGACTTCAGCAGCATTTTTGTATGGAATATTTGCTATAGTCCAGATTTATGGAGGTAATTCAGGATATGCGGATGATTTATACTTTGAGGCCGCTGGTGTAATTATAACCCTTATAACATTAGGAAAATATTTAGAATCAGTTACCAAAGGTAAGACTTCGGAAGCTATCAAGAAACTTATGGGGCTCGCTCCTAAAACAGCTATCATTATAAGGGATGATAAAGAAGTAGAAGTTAGTATAGATGAAGTTGAAGTGGGAGATGTAATCGTTGTTAAGCCTGGCGAGAAGATGCCCGTGGACGGCGAAGTGGTAGAGGGAATTACTTCTGTAGATGAATCGATGTTGACAGGTGAAAGTATACCGATAGAAAAACATGCCGGTGATAAGATTATCGGCGCAAGTATCAATAAAAACGGCAACATAAAATATAAAGCGACTAGGGTTGGTAAAGATACAGCACTTGCTCAAATTATAAAATTGGTTGAAGAAGCCCAAGGCTCTAAGGCTCCGATTGCTAGACTTGCCGATGTGATTTCGGGTTACTTTGTTCCTGTAGTTATTATGCTTGCTATTACTTCAGCCTTGGCTTGGTACTTCTTTGGTGGGCAGTCAACAGTATTTGCCTTAACGATATTTATCTCAGTACTTGTAATTGCCTGTCCTTGTGCTTTAGGATTAGCAACCCCAACAGCTATTATGGTCGGTACAGGCAAGGGTGCTGAATATGGCGTGTTAATAAAAAGCGGTGGGGCCTTAGAAACTGCTCATAAGATAGGGACGATAGTCTTCGATAAGACAGGTACAATCACAGAAGGCAAGCCTATTGTTACTGATGTGGTTGTTGTAAATGGAATAACAGAAAATGGTTTATTGCAAATAGCTGCTTCAGCGGAAAAAGGCTCGGAGCATCCCTTGGGTGAAGCTATTGTCAAAGGTGCAGAAGAAAAGGAACTGGAGTTTAAAAAACTAGATTCATTTAATGCTATCCCAGGTCATGGAATTGAAGTTAAGATAGATGGTAAAGATATTCTGCTTGGAAATAGAAAGTTGATGGTGGAAAGAAAGATATCTTTAGAAAGTTTAGAGGAAACTTCCGATAAGTTAGCAGGTGAAGGGAAGACACCAATGTATATAGCCATAGATAACAAGATGGCAGGGATTATTGCGGTGGCTGATACCCTGAAAGAAAATAGTAAGAAAGCAATAGAAAAGCTACATGAAATGGGTATTGAAGTAGTTATGATCACCGGTGACAATAAGAGAACTGCTGAAGCCATAGCTCGACAAGTAGGTATAGACAGAACCCTGGCGGAGGTCTTACCAGAGGATAAAGCAGAAGAAGTTAAAAAACTACAAGCTGAAGGTAGGAAGGTCGGGATGGTTGGGGACGGTATCAACGATGCCCCGGCTCTGGCCCAAGCAGATATTGGAATAGCGATAGGCTCAGGGACAGATGTTGCCATGGAATCAGCCGATATTGTTCTGATGAGAAGTGATTTAATGGATGTTCCGACTGCTATCCAGTTAAGTAAAAAAACGATAAGAAATATCAAACAAAATTTATTCTGGGCCTTCGGATACAATACTCTTGGTATACCGGTTGCTATGGGTTTGCTCTTTATATTCGGAGGACCATTATTAAACCCGATGATAGCAGCTGCTGCAATGAGCTTTAGCTCAGTATCAGTATTATTGAATGCCCTGAGGTTAAAAGGGTTTAAGCCGGTTAAATTGTAGTTGGTGAGAAGAAATTATTCTGCAAATACTTGCAGGTAATAATAAAATATACTTTATAAAGGGAGAAGAATAATTATGAAAAAGAACATTAGAATTGAAGGAATGACTTGTGGAAACTGTGTTAAACATGTTAAAGAGGCCTTAAGTGAACTTGAGGGAGTAACCGGGGTAGATGTTAATTTGGATACCAAGACCGCAGTACTTGAAGCTAGTGGAGATGTCAGTGACGAAGACATAAAAGCTACTATAGATGACGTAGGTTATGCAGTGGTAGGAATCGAAAAGTTATAATCTCTAGGATTAAATACAATTATACTAACAGCCTGTCGCTAGAGATTAGCGACAGGCTGTTTACAATTGCGCTCACAAAGTCTAGGAGGGGGAACTTATGAAATGGGAAAGTATTTATAATAATTTTCAGAAAAGAAAAGTAATGTATATCCTTATATTACTTGTAATAACAATAATCTTAGGATACTTTGCAATGCAAACTAAGATAGACATGGGAACCTATACTTTATTACCTACCGATGATGAAACTGTAGTGAAGTTCAATGAGGTCTCAAAGAGATTCGGAGGATTTGATAATCTGATTCTTTTAGTATCTGGTGAAGACGAAAAGAATGTACAAAGAAGGATAACTAACTTGTCGAAAGACATCAATGAACTTGAAACAGTAGTCAGGAGTACTGATTATAAAATACCTATTGATTTCATAGAAGATAATTGGCTCTATTATCTTGATTTATCAGCGTTTGAAAAGCTTATTGAATTTTTTAAGGAAAATGCAAACTTAATTGATATATTGAAACTTGAAAATAACTTAGATATTCTTGACAGTATATTAATGGAAGATGATAAAGAGAGATTGTCTTACTATTTAACTGATTCAAGGGAGAAGTTTAAAGACTATCTATCTGAATACCCTTCACAAAATGGGATTGTGATAGAAAATGGTTTTTATAAGGTTGAAGATACAAATCAATACTTAATATTCATTAGACCAACCAATCCGAATCATGATATGTTATTTTTTAAAGATATGGTAAACAAGGTAGAAAGTGTAATTACTGAAAATAATTATGATGAAGATCTTGACATCGAAATTACTGGCATGGCTAAGATGATGGAAGAACAACAGGAGGTTTTGAACGATAGAATTCTTTATGTAACTGTCATCTCTTTACTTGCAATAATATTCATGTTTTCATTATTCTATAAAAGAATAGGTTCAAGTATTATGGCAGCAATACCGGTAGTTATTGGGATTATTTGGACATTAGGAATAAACTATTTGGTCATAGGAAGATTAAATCTTGTCACAAGTATTTTCTCAGTCATTATGCTAGGACTAGGCATTGATTTTGCAATACATTTTTTAACTCCTCTTTTTGCAAGCATAAAAAAAGAAGGAGCTATTGGTAATAAAGTAGTTCCGATTATAAATAAATATTTTAGAAGCATATTTGCGGGAGCTTTAACAACATCAGTAGCTTTTTTTGCCCTGGGAATATCCAAGTTTAAAGGTTTAAACGAATTAGCGTTTGTAGCTGGTGTTGGTATACTCTTAAGTTTTACGGCAGTATTAGTATTTATGCTACTAATCGTACCAAATGTAAAGTTTAGATACAAAGAGAAAGCAAATGACAACTCTGAAAGTAATTGGCTAAGTTATTATAAGGGATTAATAAAGTTTAGATTTGTAATTATAGCTGTATTCTTAATTTTAATTATTTATCCTTTTGCTACGAATTTTAATTTGAGCTTTAATTATAATGCTTTTTCACTTTTACCTGATATACCTTCAGTGAATACTCAGGAAGAACTTATAGATAATTTAGGGATATCACTGGAGTATAGTATCGTTCAGTCAAGTAATATTACAGATGTTGAGGGTTTGGTGGATGAATTAAGTAGTAAGAAGGATATTGGCTACATCGATAGTGTTGTTAGGATTCTACCAACCGAACAGAAGACAAAATCAAATCTAATAAAAGAATTAGATAGAGATACATATAAACTTACAAATGAAGAACTTGAACTATTTAAAACTATAAAAGTAGAAAATCCTTTAGGGTTGAACTCCATAGAAAGAAAAAAGGCTGAGAACCTTATAGAAGGAATGATAGGACAAATAGAAAGAGTAGCTCTGTCAGAATCTCATAGATTGATTACTATTGATGATTTACCAAAAATCGTTAAAGACAAATATATATCTAGAGATGGTTCTATCGCAACATTTATCTTTGGAAATCCTAATAGTTGGGAAGAAAAAGAAATGAAATCGCTAGTTTCAACAATAGAAGATATTTCAGACGAAGGAACCGGGACCCCGTTTATGTGGGTGAAAATAGTCGATTACTTAAAATCCGATTTGATAAATGGGTCATTGCTCGTAATCGTTATTTTAATTATTATGGTAAGTATGGATTTTAAAAATTTAAAATCAGTAATCTTTGTAATTTTACCGGTAACCTTAGGGTCTTTGTTGCTTGTGGGAACAATGTCATTATTAAAAATTCAATTTAATGCTGCGAATATTGCGGCCTTACCTCTAATAATAGGTATCGGGATAGATGATGGAATCCATATGGTTCATAAATACTTAGGTGCGGATAAGAATATAGACTATATGCTAAAAACTACAGGGAAGTCAGTGATGATAACATCTTTTACAACGATGATTGGCTTTGGCTCATTATACTTTGTAAATGATCCATTGGTTTCAGGTTTAGGAGTTTTATTATTCTTAGGTGTATTCTTCTGTATGGTCGTATCCTTGACTGTATTACCAATAGTTTTAGATTACGATAGCAAGAAGTGTTCTCTCTAAATAATACCATAGGGTGAATTGATAAGAGTCGTATGAATCGAGAGATTCATACGACTCTGTGAGGCATATTTAAGAATATCGGTTGTGCACAGATGACGTACACTATTTCCCTGAAATTTGATAGTCAGCTATTATGAGTGTTTATCTTCCAAAAATGCACGTATCTTCCTATTGTGAAAGGCAAATAGAAGATATAAACTTGCTCCTACCAGAAGAGTTATATTATAGCCTAGAGACATGGCCAGCACTAAAGAAAGAATAGAGCCGACAACCGACATCCAACCGTTTATTCCCCACATCAGGGGAACATAATCGGTTATACCTCTATCCTTCATAATTTTAAGTCCGGAGGGGAAGGGAATACCCATAAATAAACCGAGAGGTAATAAGAGTAGGAAGGTAGCTAGGATTTTCAATGAAAGATCAGCTCCTTGAAATGTATCGATGAACCTAGGAAGATAGACAAAGAGTATGCCGGTATAGACAAAGATAATAATACCTATAGTTCTCATAGTAACCTTTGTAGTTATAATCTTGCTGGAAAGACTACCCAGACCAGCAGCCAACAATAAGATGGGAATTACCACAGAAAAAGTTAAGGTAGGATGTCCAAATAAGAGGATCAACTTTTGAATAAGAGGTATTTCTATAAGCATGAAACCTAACCCTATATAGGAGTAATAGGTTTTGAAATAAGTGACATCTTCGTTCTTTGTGATTAGAGATTTTCTTGTTAAGTATCTACCCAATAATAGAGTGACGATAAGCATGAAGATTACAAGAAAAGGTGCGGTCCGACCTTGATTATAGAAGAAAGGATAATTATCAGTAACAAGATAAGAACCTTCCATGTTTTTTGGTGGAGTAAAATCTAAAAGTTTTTCATGGAAGTTAGGTAAACTTAGTATTTTTGCTTCGGCATTCAAGGCTAATCCGATAATTTCTTCGCTCTCCACTTTCTCAAAGGGTGTGTTCTTCACCATGAGGAGCGGATACATGACATGAAGTGTATGATCTGATGTTGTACCATGGGTACTAGGGCTATTGACAACGGTTATATATTTGACTGCATCTTCTCTAGGAATACCCTTTTCTTCAAAAATTTTAAGAATTGTAGTCGTGGCCTTATATAGATCATTCTCACCGTGTAAGACAAAGGCCAACGTCCCCCCAGGGTTTAAATGGTTAAGATATGTTTCATAGGCTTCTTTGGTATATATATAGTTCTCAGAGAGAGCATATCCCAAAGTTTCCGAAGCTTGGGTCATGACTAAAGCTAGGAATATTACATCATATTTGTTAGAATCGCTGGAAATAAAGCTGCGCCCATCATCAATATAGGTTGTTACGTTATCTGTTCCATAAATGTTGCCGTTGAATTCTTTGAAGGCTTCTGCCGCCATTAAGGAACCTGGGTTAAGCTCAACAGCTGTGATTGATTCGATGCCAGCCAATTTCGCCAGAAGGATGTCTCTTCCTCCACCAGGTCCAATTAAGAGTGCAGATTTGTTTTCTTTATATGAAAATGGAAAATAGCCTAAATTTCCTTTAAGGTACTCGACTGAATCTAAGTCACCATTAAAGGGTATCATCCTGGAGGCGGCTCCACCATCAACCAGTATGATTTTATCCTGATCAAGATCTGTCTCGACTACATCTGTTCTAGCAAGTGAGTTCCAGAAGGTATAGGCTATGCGAGGTTTATCTTCGGACAGGGAAGCTAACATCTTTGGACTACCCTTAAAAGCACCAAAATCTTTGGACCAGTTATCTATAATTGTTCCTTGAGTCACGAGTAACGAAATAATAGATAGAGAAACTACGATTCCTGCAATTTTTCGTGATTTATTCTCGATATTGAAGGTTAGAACGAAAAGAGGGATTAAGCTTAATATAAACCCAACGCGTAAGATGCTAAAGTGGTTTAATAACAGTACAATTAAGATTGCGCCAATTGCAGACCCGATTAAATCTGCAAAATACAAGATATTGCTTTTATTTACCCATTCTTTAAAAGCCAACGATAAATAATAGCCGCCGAAAATAAATGGTAAGGTGCTTAAAAATAAATAAATTGGTATGTTGAAAGGATGAAAGGGAATTTTGTAAAGAAATATAATGGTGATTAGTAAGGCAAGACTTAATAGACTTAGAACAGAGAGTTTTTTACGCCCAAGAAGAGTATCAGCCAATTCATTTTGATTTTTAAACCATTTGAAGGCATAGACTCCTCCCAGCGTTAATCCCAGCATGGATAGAGATATCACCATGAATACGAAATGATAAGATAGAATTGTAGAGAATAAACGGGTGAGAGTAATTTGATACATAAAAAGAGTGAGACCAATTAGAAATATTCCTATAATCACTGGTAGGGATTTAGTTTTCATACATTTCCTCCTAAGCATGGACGGCATAAATCAATTATTTGTATATTTTACTATCTCAGCGTGAAGAAAGATTAACCGGGAAGTGAACAGAGATTTATCGAATTGTGAAATAAATGTGAACGATACATAATCCACCCCAGGTTACGCTAAAGAAATATAAAAAAACACTTAGGATGATGATATGCTCCCCTTTACAGTAGTAGGTTGTAACCGTCTACTTTAAGAGGAGCATAACATTAAACTGAGTGTTTTTGCTTTATCTATATAATTAAGCTATTTTTCGAGTTCTCTTTTGCGAGCGTTATACTCTTCTAAATCAATCTCTCCTCTAGCATACCTTTCCCTAATAATTGATAAAGAGCTATCACTACCTTTCTCGGGAAAATTTGGTCTTGAATAATTCTTTAATAACCTGAAAACAAGATAGATAATTCCACCCCAAAAAAGAATTTGGATGAGCATAGCTACTAATCCCATCCACCAGTAATCACCTTGGCCCATCCAGCCAGGTCCATACCAACCATGCATCATTATAAACTACCTCCTTCTTTCTTATAAATTTAGTATTTTTCTGTAATTTATTATTTGGAATTATGATTGATTTGATTCAAACAATATATTAGTGACAGCTTTTTCGTGAGTTATCTCTATCATCTTTATTTTCGTTGTAATCATGGTCGTCATGGTTATCATGATTTTTTGTGTTACTGTGTCCACCACAACATCCGCCTCGTTTAAACATAAAGAAAATTACAAGGCCTATAACGATATAAGGTAAATAGTTTTGTAACAATTCCATCGTTTTTCACCCTCCTTTTATTAGCAATAAGATATATTTTCAATCTTTTTTATGCATATATTTCATCATAGCTATGTGCATAACGGGGCAGAGAAGTAATATAAGCCAGTATAAATTAGAACCATTTGCATTAGATTTGAGTTGGGGAAGAAAAAAGAGAATTGCGATTATGGGTACCACGCAGCAAATCATCATTAAGATGTGGAAAAGCTTACTTTTCATCTGAAAGAGTCCTCCTAGTTCCTATTAATACCATTCTAATCTAAAGAGTTGTTCAAACTTTTACTTGTTTGTAAACAAAATGTGAAATTTGATATTATAGAATCTACGTTCAAGTTTTTGGTAAAAATAAGGTATAATGTAATTGAACAAAAAAAACACATGTTTTAAAGATTATAGTTTTTTAACGGAAGGATTTAAGATATGAAAGAAAAAGTGATAGTTGCTATGAGTGGAGGAGTTGATAGCTCAGTTGCTGCCGTACTTCTTAAGAACGAAGGTTATGATGTGATCGGGGTAACCATGCAGATCTGGCCTCAGGAAGAGGATAAGGCTAAAGCGTGTTGCAGCTTGGAAGCTGTTAACGATGCTCGTAGGGTAGCCTGGAGGTTAGATGTTCCTTACTATGTGATGAATTTCAGACAGGAATTTGAAGAAAAAGTAATCGGCGATTTTGTTGATGAATACCTTAAAGGTAGAACTCCTAATCCATGTATCAATTGCAATAAGATGATAAAATTTGAGTCTTTACTTAATAAAGCGTTGGGTCTGGGTGCCAAATATATTGCTACAGGACATTATGTCAGAAGGGAATATGATGAGAAGACTCAGCAATATATTCTAAAAACAGGTTTAGATGAGAGTAAGGATCAAAGCTATGCTTTATATCACATGAATCAAAAACAGCTGCAGCATACCCTTTTTCCTTTAGGAAAATATAAAAAAACGGAGATTAGACAGATAGCAAAAGAAGCGGGTTTAGCTGTGGCTGAAAAACAAGAAAGCCAAGATATCTGTTTTGTAGAAACAACACATAGTGATTTTCTGGAAAAGTATCGAAATATTTCAGATAATCAAGGTAATATAGTAGATTCCCAAGGGAATTATTTGGGCCGGCATAAAGGTATTTATCGTTATACTATCGGTCAGCATAAAGGGTTAGGTCTATCTTTAGGCTATCCTGTCTATGTCACGCGGATAGATGCGGCTACGAATACTATTCATGTTGGTAAAAGTGAAGAATTGTTTCATACAGGATTGATTGCTGAAAACGCTCATTTTATTTCCGGAGAGTTACCGCAACAACCTATTAATGTTAAGGCGAAAATCAGGTATAATGCTCCTAAAGTAGCGGCAGTGATAACTGTTCTATCTGATGGGAATCTTCAAGTTATATTCGAGAAGGCTCAGAGAGCTATCACGCCTGGCCAGACAGTAGTCTTCTATGAGGAAGATAAAGTTCTTGGTGGGGGAATAATAAGGGAAGTTTTGAAGAGCGAAGATAATACTTAAGGGCATAAAATGAAATATGAATAGAATAGAGAGAACGGTATATTATTGTAGAACCTCTTAACGACTGGTAAAATTATGAAAATATAAATAATAATTGATAATGAGGAGTGTTGATGTGGAGAAAAAGAAACCTCAGATAATTTTTTCTGAAACAGGACCGTATGAGGTGAGAAATGTTGAGAATCTAGCGAATAGTAAGGGTGAACAATTATCTGTAAAACCTGTTATGAATTTGTGCAGGTGTGGAAATTCTGGAAACAAACCATACTGTGATTGCTCGCATATTGAATCAGGATTTAAGAACGACACTAACCCTGACGACGATACGAATAGATGGAAAGAATATACAGGTAAGGATATTTTAGTTTATTTTAATTTGAGTGTTTGTTCACATTCGGCCATATGTTTAAGGAAATTACCAGAGGTGTTTAACCTTAAAAAAAGGCCTTGGGTTAATCCTGACGGTGCAGACTACAGGCGAGTCATGCAGGTTATCGAAGAATGCCCTTCCGGAGCTTTAAGCTATTCTGTAAATGGTAAGATGTACGAACCTCCTGCAAGAGCGGCGAAGATAACCGTCTATAGAGGAGGGGAGTATAATATCGAAGGTGGGATTGAATTAAGCGGAGATAATGACCCCACCCCGGCCGATTCAGAAAGGTATAGTCTCTGTAGCTGTGGGAACACCAAACATACTCCATTCTGTGATGGCACACATTGGCATATTAAAAAGAAGTGACGTACATCGGCACGGAAGTCATTCGACGTAACCAATAAAATTATATAAAAGGTTCTCGTAAAGTGATATGCTCCCAGGTAGACGGTTAAGTAATTAACGCTACTACTCGAAGGGGGTATTTTCATTTTGTAACTTAGGTTACCGCTGTCTTTTCAATGATGATTTATAGTATAAATGTAAACAATATAAAAATACGAAAAAATATTTTAGAAATAGGTGATTATAATGAAAAGAAAAATCATAGAGATCAATCAAGAAAAATGTAATGGCTGCGGTCTGTGTGTAAATGCTTGCCATGAAGGTGCACTCCAAATGGTTAATGGTAAGGCTGTTCTTATTGGTGATGAGTATTGTGATGGTTTAGGTGATTGTCTGCCTGAATGTCCTACTGATGCTATTAATATTATCGAAAGAGAAGCTGCCGAGTTCGATGTCGAGCTTGTCCAAGAAAGACAGAAGGCTTTACAAGAACTAGAATCCGTGCAAAGTGTCAAGCTAGAAGCAAAGCCAGAGCCATCACCTTGTGGTTGTCCAGGGACAAGGGCTCAGACTATACAAAAAGCGGTTAACACTCCAAAAACGACTACGGTTACAGTAGATGAAGAACGCCCTTCCCAACTCAGACAATGGCCTATCCAGCTCAACCTAGTCAACCCGAATGCTTCATATCTACAGGAAGCCGATTTGCTTATTGCCGCTGATTGTACGGCTTTTGCTTACGCTTCTTTCCATGAGAAGTTTATGAAAGACAGAATTACGATGATAGGCTGTCCAAAGCTGGATGATAACAACTATTACACCGAAAAAATTGCTCAAATGATAAAAATCAATAATCCTAGAAGTATTAAACTCATCAGAATGGAAGTACCATGCTGTGGAGGAATGGTGAGAGCAGTGAAAGACGCTATGCTTAAGGCTGGAATAGTGGTACCTTATAGTGAAGTAACAGTAAGTGCCAACGGCGAGATTATCAATCAGGTGGGTTGTTAGAATGGAGAAATAGTAAACCGGAAATGAAACGCACAACGTGTGCGCTAAGAGGAGATGAGAATTATGAAAGCCGCTGTTGATCAAGAACTCTGTATTGGTTGCGGAGTATGTGAAGGTGTTTGTCCGGAAGTGTTTCAGATGAATGATGAAGGACTTGCCGAGGCAATAAAAGCTGAAATAGACCAGGAAGTCTTAGAGGAAGCTAAGCAGGCACAAACTGAATGTCCTGTGGAAGCAATAACAATAGAATGATAGAAGTTTAACTGAGACCGTGTGAAACGGTCTCCTTTTTTATGTTGGTTTCTAAATATTTGCGCATTACTTGTCCGTGCGCCGATAAGCGATTCTTAGTGGTTTGCGGCTTCGGCGTTTATCTCCGCAGGAGACCAACGTACCATGCGCCGAAGCTGTTCGCTTGCTAATAATGGTGTATCTTGTGACTGATTATAAACAAATTGGTGTATAATCTTAATGAAAGACTGTGATTTATTTAATTTATTAATTTTTATTAATTTTTGAAGTAGTTTAAGAATTACTTTCGTCTATAGTTATGAGGAAGGAGGGGAATAAGATAGACCATGATATCATTGTCCAAAGGGCAGTAAACGGCGATCAAGAAGCCTTCCGTTCCTTAGTTGAAGAGTATAAGAACCTTGTTTATGTAATCTGTCTAAATGTAGTCAACGATCATTACGAAGCCGAGAACCTTTCTCAGGAAACCTTCCTTCAGGTCTATAAATCCCTTCCTAAGTATGAATACCGGGGTTTTAAAACGTGGCTGAGTAGGATAGCGATGAACAAAGCACTGGATTTTAAACGGGCTAGGAACAGAGTTGTGGTCGAGAGTGTGGATTTTACTGAGATAGAGAACGTAGCAGATGACAGATTATCAGTTTCGGATATCATTATCCAAGAAGAGGAAAATGCGCTCCTAGGTGAATGCCTTTATAAGATACCGGAACACTACGGGACGGTACTGAGAAAAAGCTATCAGGAGAATAAAAGTTGTAAACAGATAGCTGAGGAAGAAAACCTAAGTATTAGGACTGTCGAGACAAGACTTTACCGAGGGAAAAAGGTTTTGAGAGAATGCTTTGAGGAGTTGAGTAAACCGTGAAAAATAAAATAATAAGCATTCACTGTTATGAAGAAAAAAATTGGTCAGCCTACCATTCAGGCCTGTTAAGTGAAGCAAAACGTTTGGAGATGGAAGAGCACTTATTGATCTGTGATAGCTGCCTGTCAATTTACCTCAGCATTATTGAAGCAGACTCTAATGATAAATCAATTCCAATGGTAAGTAAGGACTTTACAAATCATGTTATGGAGGCCATAGAGCAAGAAAAACGACTCAATGAAGACTGTCAGGTCGTAAACCTTCCTGCCAGAAAGGAAAAGAATTTCTTAACAAGCAAGGTGACAATTCTTATATCCTATTGTGCAGCGGCTAGTATGGCTTTGTTCTTTTGGGGTGGAGGCTATTTTGAAGATCTTGCGGGAGGCTTATCTAGGGGTATCCAGTACATCGATAAGGTTGAGATTTCTCAGAAGGTGGTCGAACCTCAGCGAGGATTAATCCAAACAGGATGGTCTCAAAAGGTTATTCAGGAAAACCATCCATCTTTTTTTGACACCATAATACCTAAAAAGGAGTAGATTATGAAAAAGAAAAGCAAGTTCTTAACATTTTTACTGTCATTCATACCTGGTCTAGGGCATATGTACCTAGGCTTGATGCAGAGAGGTTTAGTTTTCTTTCTGGCAACTGGTTTCGTTTTTCTCGCCGGGATGTTCTTTAGCATGATGGGCATCTTCTATGATCCGATTCCTTTCGTTGCTTTACCGTTCATTTGGCTGGCTGCAGTAGTTGACAGCTTGATATTTGCAGGCAGGATTAATCGAAGCATAAGTGAATCTGAAGCAACAGGAATAAGTTTAAGCGATACCTGGAAAAACCTTGAGAATGAACTAAAGAACCAAAACCATAAAATACTAGCACTTACTTTCTCCATGGTACCGGGTGCAGGACATATGTATCTAGGACAGATGGAAAAGGGAATCCAACTAATGGTTGCACTATTTCTAACCTTATACTTGAGTGATTTTCTGCATATATCCCTTTTACTGATGTTTGCTCCCATTCTGTGGTTTTATAGTATCTTCGATATCTTTCACAGAATATCCAATCCTAATGAGAACCAGGGTGAAGCTATTTTCGGAGAGTTCTTTAAAAAGAATCAATTGTCAGGTAAAGTTGGAAAGATTTTAGGTGTCGGATTAATAGTGGTAGGATTCATTATGATCTTTGACAAAATAGTCATGCCTCAGATAGCCATAATGCTTGGTGATCAGATAAGAGAGTATCTTCGTACAGGTATCTTAGCACTTCTGTTTATTGGAGGTGGGGTTAAATTGATGATAGGTAGTAAAGAGAAAACTGTCGTTAGTCAAATAACTCCGACAGAAAGTAGTTCTACTGCAGAATCAAATAGAGAATAGGTGATTGAAGGAGTAACGAATCATGAGAAAATGGAGAGTTGGAACTATTTCCATGGGGATATTGTTGGTTGCTACAGGGATATTGCTCCTATTGGGTGAAATAAAGGGCATTAGCGGAGCGATGCTAATCTTACGGTGGTGGCCTGTAATACTTATTGTTCTCGGTGTTGAAATCCTAGGATTCATCTTTTTGTCCAAGGAAGATCAACCAAAGATAAAGTTTGATGGACTTAGCATTTTTCTTACTATACTTATAGTGCTAGTCAGTTCAGGAATCTATGCTACCCATACCTTCCTAACGAGTGATCTTTCCAATAGATTCTTTAATGAAGTAGGCTTCTATCAATATGAATCAGTCTTTGACAAATCTTTCGAGGTGAACTCCGCTGAGGTGAAGCGACTAGATATCAACAATAGTCATGGGGATGTAAATGTATCAAAATATGATGGAGACAGTATTAAGATTGAAGCCGTTATATTAGTCAAGAGTAATGATGAGGTTCATGCGGCCGGAATAGCGGAGAACGTAGTCGAAGTCATTGAAGGAGAGACGACGGTAATCAGCACTAAAAATGAAAGCCTGTTACTTACCGATAACGAGCAAGTATCCGTCGACTACTATATAAAGGTTCCCAAAGAACTGACTTATGACATTAAGAATAAGTTTGGAGAAACTGTCTTGGAAAATTTAGAAGGAGATATCAAGCTAGAGTCTTCTTTCGGTCAAATAAAAGTCAAAGATACGACAGGGGATGTCCAGATAGAGAATTCCCATAGCGAGATACAGGTAAGGAATATAACAGGAAGAGTAGAAATCAATAATGAGCATGGTAATATCTTTTATAGCAATAAAGATATTTCTTCCCAAGACATAATCCTAATAAGCAAATTCGGAAGTATAACAGCTGAACTTGCTAATGATCAGCAGGGATCATTCCAGGCAATAACTAAGTTTGGTGAAATTAGCCTGGATGGGTTGGGAGCTAGCTTATCAACTGAAACAGAACCCAATAAACAACAATGGGTGGAAACAATAGGCACTGCGGCACCTAGGATAAAGCTAGAGGCAGAGCATGGAAATATTGATCTAATCAGAAAATAGAGTTAGTAAAATATTTTTCGGTCAACCTAATTAACAAACGAATTAGAAAGAGTAAACTCAGTCACTTATATTCCTTGTTATCGTCAGAAATATAAGCAGCTGAGTTTTCTTTTGTTACTTATTCTACTATGATTTTCCCAGTTCATTGATCGCTAGAGCATAAATCTCAGTACAGCGTATAAGGTGATCTATTTCCATATATTCATCCGGTTGGTGTTCAACCTTAGCCATCCCGGGGAAAGTTGGGCCGAAGGCAACGGCATTCTTAAAAGCTTTGGCAAAGGTGGTGCCTCCCATACCTAAGGGCTTTGCCTCAGTATCACCAGTGTAGTCTTTATATACTTGCATTAGCTTTGTGATGTGGGGATCATCTTCGGGAAAGCTTAAAGATTCCAGAGAGTCAAGTATCTTGATATCTCCACTGAATTCCTGGAAGGCTTGAAGTACTTTGCGTTTAACAGAATCTAATGTGGATGTAGCAGGAAATCTCAGATCGACTTTAAGTTTTACCATGGTATCATTCATGAGGACCTCACCTGGGCTGATGGTTAGTTTGCCGGAGACTTTATCTTCCATCTGTATCCCCAGAGACTCACCGAAACACTCCATCCCTATTTTTTTGGAATAAATGCTAAGGAATTCTTTTTGCTGCGTGTTGATATCGAGTTCATTCAGGAAAAGGATAAGCTGAGCGATGGCATTTATGCCCTCTTGGCAATTAAAAGCGTGGGCTGACTTTCCTTGAGATACAAGTTTAATATCCGATCCGTTTTCTTCAATTCGGATATTAGATTTTGTTTTATTAAGGTAGTCAGCCAATTTTGTTTTAACCTGACTAAGGAGCTGTATATCACCTGTCAATAAAGCTTCACAGGATTCAGGTACAATATTCAGAGATCCTCCGCCTTGCATATTCTTAATAATCATAGAGAGGGATTTTTTTGGGATGGCTTGTTTGTTGAAATCATGTGCTAACTCCAACCAGATGAGTCCTTTCTCAGCGATAACCAAGGGGAATTTTGAGTCAGGGACGAAAGAGAAATCTGGTTCTTTGATTTTCTTAAGTAATTGAGGAGTGGTAGTCCAGACATCCTCTTCGTCAATACCGACTATAATCTGAAACTTGTTTTGGAGTTGTGAATCAGAATCCTTAATAGCCTTTAAAGCATATAGCGTAGCTATTGCAGGACCTTTATCATCGATGGCACCCCTACCATAGATTTTTCCATTTTGAATTTGGCCTTCGAAAGGAGGGAAGCTCCACCCTGATCCTTCCGGAACTGTATCGAGATGGACGATTAGGCCTATTGTTTTTGGACCTTGACCAAATTCTATCAACCCTCCCAGTTTCTCGATATTTTTAACTGTAAAGCCCATATCTTTTGCAAGATTAAGATAGAAATCCAAAGCTTTATGTACTCCGTCAGTGCCAGTAGTACTTTTTATTTTCAAACAATCTTGGAGAGCTTTAATCATTTCATCTTTTGCTGAACTCACGGTTTCCTTGAATTGATCCATATGGCCTCCTTAAGTTAAACTTCCTTTACTACTACTAATAGATAAGTACTTATGTCGTTAGTATTTATCAATCTAGGTTTTTTTTATCCCGGACTTAAGTCGATGTTAATCTCATTGTTTTATTAGGATAACATCAAAGAATCCTTTAGCCAAATAAAAGGAATATTAAGCAATCAAGAGAATAGATAACAATGGGGAGGTGGAGATTAATGGGGAGAATTCGTTATCTTATTGGTTTCAGTGTCATAGTCTTACTGACCATAGTTTTCTGGGGATATACTTCTAATACTACAGATCTCAAACAGGATTCTAGAGTAAAAACATCTGATATTATTAAAGCCTTCCAGAATGAAGGATTAAAGCTGAATTTTCAACCATCCTTATCCATAAAGGATCTTGCCGCAGAAGGTATAATCCCCAAAGTCTATGATATCGAAAGTAAAGATGATAGAATCTACAATGAAAAAATACTGATTTATGAATTTCCATCAATTGAGGATAGAAAACTGGTTTTGCAAGAGCATAGAGACTTTTATTATTTGGATGACTTCGAAGCATTTGAATCTTTAAAGAACGAAGAAAATCAATTATTGTACTATCTTTTTGATGTTAAAAATATCATAGTCGGTTACGTCTATCAGTACAGTCCAGAACACTTATTGGAACTCTCCAAGGAGAATACGTTAGAAGTTGTTAGGGAGTATCAAGCACCGAATCTAAAGGCAATTACGCGGATATGGCTGGATGAACTGAACAATGCCGAACATCTTCGCTTCGAAGGAGAGAGCGAAAACTGGCTGGGTAAGGCAGATATAAAGCAATACATATATGAATGGAAAGATAGTGAGGGTAAGACCCATTTTGAAACATTGGTTCACCAGGTTGTAAGAATCAAATACAAGGGTGATATGGGTGAGCAAGAGTATATGGATATGAAGGTTGCTTGTAAAAGACCAGGAGGAAGTTCTAGTGGAGACTATACTTACGGAAGGAATCTCCATGAAGACGGTTACTCTGTAATAGATTCTGGTTCCAGACAGGGGTATTACACGCCGGAAATTTCCTATTCTCTCGACCTCGAGTGGGATGATATGACAGAGAGTTTCGAGCTGTTATATGTCGAATGAAAATCGTAGGCTTATGATATAAGTTAAGGCTTACTAAACAGGAGAAGGTTTGAGTAAAGGATTAAAAAAGCTTTCGAGACTGAAGTTTCTCGAAAGCTTTTTGGTATCCGTTCAATATGTGAGATGAAAGCAAAAATCTTAAGATTTCTTTCTGACAACATGTTGACAATACCTATGCACTAGTGTACTATCTAAATATAACACTAGTGCATAGGTGGAGGAGGGGTGAGTTAATGATTTTTGATAACACTGTGCCAATATATATCCAGATAATGAACATTATCAAGAAGGACATTATATCTGGTAAGCTTCAACTGGGGGAAAAGATTCTCTCGACTAGGGAATACGCTCAAGAGCTAAAGGTTAATCCCAATACTATGGTAAGGGTTTTTAATGAACTTGAAAGAGAAGGGGTCACTTTTACGAAACGTGGAGTAGGCACTTTCATTACTGAATCGAAGGAGAAGGTAGAGATAATGAAAAAGGAAATGGCAGAAGACATAATAAGGAATTTCATTGATGGAATGCTGGAACTGGGGTTTGATTTTAAGGACATGATTGATCTCATTAAACTTAGGTTGGAAAAGGAGGCTGTGCAATGACAGTATTATTAAAAACTGATAATCTTAACAAAGGTTTTTTTCGCAATAAAGCTTTAGCAAATCTCAATCTGGAGATTGAGAAAGGGAAGGTATACGGTCTCCTTGGTCCTAACGGCAGCGGTAAGACAACTTTCTTTAAGATTGCAGCCGGTCTCTATAAGCCTTCATCAGGATCAATGCTAATCGATGGGCGTCATGTTGGTGTTGAGACCAGAAAGATTACTGCTTTTATGCCTACTGAAGATTTTCTTTTCAAATGGATGAAAATTAAGATGCTCTTAAACTTCTACGCAGATATGTATGAGGACTTCAATATAGATCAAGCTAGGGATTTTTTAGAGCAGATGGAATTAAAAGAAGACATGAAAGTGAAAAATCTATCTACAGGGATGAAGGCTAGACTAAAGCTGGTGGTAACGATGGCTAGAAAAGCCAGTATATATTTACTTGATGAACCTCTCAATGGTATTGACATTATTTCCAGGGATAAAATTATGAAGGTGATTGTATCTTCATTACATGAGAATTGTACCGTTATAGTATCCAGCCACTTTGTAAGTGAACTCGAGGCGTTGATGGATGAGGTAATTTTTCTGGATAAAGGGTCAGTTGTTCTTGCTGGTAATAGTGAACAGTTCCGACTCGAGAGGAAATGTTCTATTGAGGAATTATACAAGGAGGTTTATCATGCTTAAACTGATGAAATATGAGTTTATAAGAAAATGGCGAATACTGCTAATCTTTCTCTCTATCGTTCTGGTAATCAATGCAAATGTATTGTATAGGGTTTTAAAGTGGCAGAATTCAAGTATGGAACAAATGGCTGCCTTGGGAGTCTTCTTTGGAGGATTGGTATCAGTATTTTTCATCCTGTTCATTATTAATGTTACTCATATGTATAGCCGGGACTTGAATAATAAGTCAGGGTATATGATATTCCTTACACCTAATAGTGGCTATAAGATTCTTGGTGCTAAAGTTCTTACAGGTATCCTAGAAGGCTTTATTTTCTTGGGATTATTCTCTTTACTAATGGCTGGTAACTACCTAGGCTTTTTTTCTCAGCCCCTTTCGGATATGATAAATAGTGAGCCATTTAATAAATTCTTCGGTCAAATTAATATGAGTGTCGGAGAATTCCTGCCTTATTTGATTTCAGTGCTCGTGACTACATTTGTCTCAATAGTAACGCTTGTTCTTACTATCTTTGCAGCAGAAACTATTAGAAAAAGTATCTTGGCAGAAAGAAGATACGGAGCGTTGATAAGTACGATTATCTTTATTCTGCTGATTTGGGTGAATGGTAAGATCACAAGCTTGGTAGTAAATATAGTTAATCAAGCAGATATTTTTACAAATGGAATCCATTATCTGAACCTTACTACTATTTTGCAAATAATTTTTGGAGCGGCGATGTTTGCTCTTTCAGCATATTTACTGGATAAGAAAATGGATATTTAATTTTTTCATACGAAAGAACCCCACATATGAAGTGATGATATGTGGGGTTTTGAACTTGGAATTAATCAAGTCAGACCAATTAATATTGTAAAGTAAAGAACCGTCCCTGACTTTACTTTTCGACAATATCATTGAAAAAAGATACTTAGGATGATATCTTTATAATGACATAATTTTCTATTATTTTACATATGTACTTAATTTCGTAGAGATTTGTGAAATTTTTAATGAAAAGAATGTTTAAGGAGGATGAGATGGCTAGGATATTAATTGTGGATGATGAGAGGTTCATGAGACTTACTTTAAGACGCTCGTTAGAAATGAACGGACATGAGGTAGTGGGAGAGGCTGGTAATGGATTTGAAGCTATTATCCAGTACTCAAGTCTTAAACCAGATGTGGTTACGATGGATATCACCATGCCCGAAATGGATGGTATCGACGCCGTAGAGAAAATATGTTCTCAATTTCCTGAGGCCAAGATAATAATGTGCTCTGCCATGGGACAGACTCAAATGGTAACCCAGGCCCTTAAGAATGGAGCTAAGGATTTTATCGTTAAGCCTTTTAATCCGGAAAGAGTAGAGATGGCTTTAGCAAAAGTCTTGCAAGATTAGATATAATCATGAAGAATACTTCATAACTAAGAGTAATTCTGGAATTTAATACGGTTTCTATTAAGACCCATGGCTTGCAGAATAGAAGCGTCAAGTGAGTGCTTCTAAGGACATTTCTCTAGAAATATCCACTGCATAAGTCATGGGATTTATTTTGACAATATAGTTGTTACATTCATCTCCTGCTGATTAGCTAAAGTATCCTTGAGGATATTCAAACTTATTATAATATTTTCCATTTGAGCAGGAGGAATAGAGGCTAACAATTCGCTGAAATGCTTATCCAGGTTGTCATTAAGATCTTGATATTTTTGTATATGCTCATTTGTAAACTGAACATAGACCACTCTTCTATCTTGGGTGCTTCTTTCTCGGAAAACGATGCCTTGATCTTCTAGTCTGTCAACAATACCGGAGACTGTACTATTAGTAAGGCCCATTTTTTCGCTCAGTTCACTTATCTTCATCTTGCCGTGATTTGCTAAGTTATAGATTATCATTGTTTGAGGCATAGTGAAATCACCGAGATTGAGTTTGACTTTTAAGCTTTTATCAATTAAAGATCGAATCTCTCTTAAAAGAGGTAGGATTAACTTTTCACGATTTTCTATCATCGTAATGCTCCTTCCAAAATTACATTTATCTGATAGCTTACTGCTACTAGGAACCGTATTAGCCCCTAATCAAAGTTAAAAAATGTAATAATCCAAAATGATTTATTAGAATAATATTAGGAAAGCAAATATTAAGCTTTGATAACCAAAGTATATATCATATTTATAATTTTGTACAAATAATATTTCTGGAAAGAAGCATGTAACTTATCTTAAGTAAAATATACTAAATGTTAGAATACCAAGTAGGAGGAACGAAAAGTGAAGAGACTAATGACAATTATTATTCTTTTTATATCATTACTTGTGGTAATAGGTTGTTCTAGCTTAACAGCACCACAGGTTAAGGCGGATAATTCTAGTCAAACACCCTCTGAACAACAAAATGAGGCTTCAAGTGTTGAGCAAGGGGGAGAGGGTATAGTGGATACTGATCAAGATGAATCAATTGAGGATGGTAACAAAGGCGGTGTATCCAAGCCAGATGTTGCTCAAAGTCACGAGAACAATAATGGATATAGTGATTTTCATGTAGAAAGTGGAAGATATTCAGGTAGAGCTGATAGCAATTCTATTGAAATCAAGATAAGTGGTGTTCCGGAAGAAATGTCATATAAAGTCTTCATGCTTTCTGAGGAGCTAAAAGATAATTTTGACGGCCTAAATCTGCAAACTAACGAAGTAATAAAATTCAAATATACTCTTAATGAGCATAATCAAGGAGTGATTTTTGAAATATCAAGAATCTAGAATTACATTGGTTAAACTTGAGATTATTTCAGATATTCCAAAATTAGCCTTTTATAGATAATTAAAGCAATTTAAGGCCTATCTAATAAAATAGGTCTTTTTTCCGATTGGAATTTGTCGATAACATGTTAGAATAGGTTTATAACAAAAAAAATCCTATTAATCACTTGGGAAATAAACTGTACGGAGAATGAATATGCGACTTGTAAACATAAGCTTTGTGAAGGAAGGCTCAGTTCTGGCCCGCCATATAAGGAATTCCAATGGGAAAGTCCTTCTTGGTGAGGGCATAGTATTAAACAGACAATACTTGACAAAATTACGTTATCTTGGTTTTGATATGCTTTTTGTCCAAGATGAAAGATTTCTGGATGTGGAAATTAATCCGATTATATCGGATAAAACTAAAGAGATCGTCTACGATACTATCCAAAATGTTACGACTAGTTTAGAGAAAGATAATTTGAATCCGAAGGCTATCGATGGTGGTTCTGTACGTAATGCTATAGTGAATATTATCGAGGACCTTCTTTATAGCTCTGATATCTTGAGTAATTTAACTGATATAATGGGATATGACGAATATACGTATCATCATTCTGTGAATACCACAGTACTTGCTTTACTTTTAGGCATGGGTAAAGGCTATAACCATTCCAGGCTTCTTGAACTGGGAATGGGAGTTCTGATGCATGATATAGGTAAAACGAAAGTGCCTAAAGAGATACTTAATATTAAAGGGTCATTAAAAAAAGAAGAGTTCGAAGAAATCAAAAAGCATAGTTCATATGGATATGAATTTATCAAAAATAATCAAGATTTTAGTCTTCATTCAGCCCATGTGGCTCTTCAGCACCATGAGAAGTGGAATGGGGGAGGCTATCCCCGAGGGCTAATTGGTGATGATATCCACGAATTTGGACGCATCGCTGCGGTTGCAGATGTTTACGAGGCTTTAACTAGCAAGAGACCTTATCGAGATGCCTTAGAGCCATATCAGGCTTACGAATATGTTGTAGCTCAGTCTGGATTCCAGTTTGACCCCGAGATAGTGAAAGTATTTACTCAGAATGTAGCAGTGTATCCTACAGGTAGTGGTGTAGAACTGAGTAATGGATTAAGAGGCAATGTAATCAAGCAGAATAAATCTCTACCGAATAGGCCTATAGTAAGAGCTGTATTTAATGGTAATGAACCATTGCAAGGATTTATTGATTTTGATTTGGCGAAACATCTCTCTTTGATGATTACAAAAGTAGAGAATAGATAATTGACTGGCTAATTATAATCAAGACATTCCTTTTTATTCTGAACCAGAGGTTTAATTATTTCCTGCCAACTTTCAGTATTCCAAGTCCCAAGTTTCTGATGTTCAATATAATATTTTTCTGGAATTGGATGAGTACCTAGAACAACTTGCAAAGAGTACTTACTCTCAAGATATTTTTTGAAGTAGTTGATTCTTGTGCAAGGAGGATAACCTACTAACATACCTGTCGCGAGGTGAATCACTTCCGCCCCGTTTTTAACCATCTCGTCTGGTGTATACTCCATATTTCCACCCGGACAACCATTACAAGTGGTGTAGCCAACAAGTACGACATCTTTTCCAAGATATCTCGCAAACGCACCTTCTCTGTTATGAAGAGCTTTAAAACATTTACCTCCTGCACAGGTACGATATCTGTCACAAATGATGATTCCTAATCTAATCTTCTCCATTCCTTACCTCCTATGAAACAAAAGTGTTCTCTTAACACGATTGTATCATATTGTTGGCATTTGACATAAACAGAAATTTTATTGTTGCTCTCCCGTTCCAATGTTTGCACTTATGGTTCGAAACCGTTTTAAAAATAAACGGTTATTTTTATTACCCATTAAATAATCGAACAATAAAGTAACATTTTTAAAAAATGTTCGGATTTTCAATTGACCCTAGCTTTTATGTCGGTTAAAATAGCTATAAGACGTATTGAAAATAATGCTGAAAATGCCTATCATGCAAAGGAGATTTAGCTATGTCTACTGTTGGTGTTATTATGGGTAGTGATTCAGATTATATAATTATGGATGAAGGAGTGAAAGTTCTTCAGCAGTTCGAAGTGTCTTACAAGATTAAACTTACTTCTACAGATAATAATATATTGGAGAGGACAGTTGAATGGTTGGAGGAATTTGAGAACTTCGGAGGCAAGGTTATCATAGCTGGTAACGCTAAGGATTTACATTTCGCTGGAAAAATAGCCGGATTAACAACAGTTCCGGTTATTGCTGTTCCAATCAGGCATAATGGGTCAGAAGATATCGACTCTCTGTTTAACATAGTGCAACAAGGTTCTCCGGTTGCTGCTGTGGGAATTAACGGGGCCCGTAACGCTGCCCTGCTGGCAGTAGCTGTACTAGGGATCAATGATGAAGGCTTAAGAGTTGCCTTAAAGGATTTTCGCCATAAAATGACATCTGAGGTAATGGAAAAAGATAAGATACTGCAGGAAAAATCAATTAAATAACAATCTATTTAAAAGGAGATATAACAGTGATAGAAAGATATACCCTTCCAGCTATGGGAAGAATCTGGCAAGATGATTATCGTTTGGAATTATGGTTAAAGATTGAAGTTGCGGCCTGTGAAGGTTGGGCCAAAGTTGGGAAGATACCGCTGGAAGCAGTGGAAGTAATCAAAGAAAAAGCGGATTTTTCTTGGGAAAGAGTGCAAGAGATTGAAGAAACCACGCAGCATGATGTTCTGGCTTTTCTGACTAATGTAGCTGAGAATGTTGGCGATGAGGCTAAGTACATTCATTTGGGACTTACTTCTTCCGATGTTTTGGATACGGCTTTATCTCTACAGTTGATTGAAGCTTCTGATATCCTCTTAGAGAAGATGGATCGATTGATAAAAGTTTTAGGGGAGAAAGCCTTGGAGTATAAAGATACTCTGCAAATGGGCAGATCACATGGTATTCATGCAGAACCGATTACCTTTGGTTTAAAGTTCGCTCTTTGGTATGACGAGATTAGGCGTCAAAAGGAAAGGTTGGCCTTTGCTAAAGAAGAGATAAGATTCGGCCAAGTTTCCGGGGCGGTAGGAACATTTGCTAATGTCGATCCAGAAGTTGAAGAATGGGTATGTAAAAGTCTTGGGCTCAAACCTGAACCTGTGTCCACTCAAATAATCCAAAGGGATAGACATGCTTTCTATGTGACCACACTTGCTGGGATTGCTTCCAGTCTTGATAAGATTGCAACCGAAATCCGTAATCTTCAAAGAACTGATGTTCACGAAGTAGAAGAAGCATTTGCTAAAGGTCAGAAAGGATCTTCGGCGATGCCCCATAAAAAGAATCCAATTATCGCTGAAAGGATTTGCGGTATGGCTAGGATTCTTAGGGGAAATGCTCAAGTAGCTCTGGAAAACGTAGCTCTTTGGCACGAAAGAGATATTTCTCATTCTTCTGCAGAACGGGTAATCCTCCCTGATAGCACGATTGCCTTGGATTATATGCTGGCAAAGGCTATTCAGATGCTTGATAACCTGACAGTTTACCCAGAACAGATGCTGGAAAATATGGAGAAGGTTTATGGTTTAATCTTTTCTCAAAGGCTTATGTTGTCTCTGGTAGATAAAGGGATAAGCCGAGAAGAATCTTATGCTTTGGTACAAAAGAATGCGATGGAAGCATGGGATAAAAAAAGATCTTTCAAGGATATAGTTTTGGAAGATAAGGGCATTATGAGCATACTAAGTTTAGAAGAAGTAGAAGAATTGTTTGACTACAGTTATCACACGAAGAATATAGACTATATCTTCAAACGTGTAGGGCTGCTGAAATAGATTTCGTTAGCCAAGGATTATATTTCTACTAAGTAAAGGGAGGATTCAGATGAAAAAGCTGTCTATGCTTTATGAAGGTAAGGCAAAAAAGATTTTTGATACCGATGATAAGAGTTATTTCTGGGTGGAATATAAAGATGATGCTACCGCTTTCAATGGGCTCAAAAAAGGAACCATCCTTAACAAAGGGATAATCAACAATAAGATGTCGGCGATGATGTTTACTTATTTGCAGCAAAATAATGTGGACACACATTTTGTGGAAATCCTCAATGATAGAGAACAGATTGTAAAGCGCTTGAAGATGATTCCCTTGGAAATAGTTGTAAGAAATATTGTTGCAGGGAGCCTGGCTAAGCGTGTTGGTGAGGATGAAGGATATAAGTTAACTTCTCCTGTTCTGGAGTTTTATTTCAAAAATGATGATTTAGGAGACCCTATGGTCAATGAAACTCATGCACAAGCTATGGGTTGGGCTACCATGGAACAATTAGAGAGCATGAAACAGATGGCTTTAAAAGTAAATGAATTGCTAACTCAGGTAGTTGCCAAAGCGGGAATCCAGTTGGTTGATTATAAGTTAGAATTTGGTCTAAGTGAAGGTACAGTGATGCTCGGAGATGAGATATCTCCTGATACTTGTCGCTTCTGGGATACGGAGACCAAAGAAAAATTGGATAAGGATCGTTTTCGTCGAGACCTTGGAAAAGTAGAGGAAGCATACGTTGAAGTTTACACTCGTCTCAAGGAGGTTGTAGAGAATGCTTAAAGCCAAAGTAACTGTAATCTTGAAAAATAGTATTCTTGATCCTCAAGGTAGTGCCGTAGAAAAAGCCTTGAGAAGTATGGATTATCCTGTGGAATCGGTACGAATAGGGAAGTTTATGGAAGTCAACTTACCTGAAGAAGCCAGAGATCAAGCGGAGGAGATTATGCATGAGATCTGCCGCAAACTATTGTCTAATCCAGTTATCGAAGACTATTCATTTGAACTGGAGGGTTGAACTTGAAGATAGGAATTGTACGTTTTCCAGGATCAAATTGTGAGGTAGATTGTTTCGAGGCTTGGAGAGTATTAGGGGAAGATCCTAAGATGATCTGGCATCAGGAAACCTCTGTTCAAGGGTATGATCTTATTGTGCTTCCTGGTGGATTCTCTTATGGTGATTATTTGCGAACAGGGGCGATTGCTCGCTTCTCACCAATTATGGAAGATGTTATAAGATTTGCTAAAAATGGCGGGTTAGTATGGGGGATTTGTAATGGATTTCAAATACTAACCGAATGTGGTCTTTTGCCGGGTGCTCTCTTGCGTAATAGAGAATTGCATTTTATCTGTGGTCCTCAGTACTTGAGGGTGGAACGCGATGATTTGGCTTATACCAACCAATATAAACAAAGCGATATAATTCAGATTCCGGTAAATCATGGTGAGGGGAACTATACAATTGATGACGAAGGGCTTAAAGAACTTAAGGCTAACAACCAGATTGTATTTCGATATGTAACTGCCCAAGGCGAGGTTAATGATCAAGGCAGTCCTAATGGTTCTCGTGATAACATCGCCGGAATTGTTAATAAGGAAGGAAATATTTTGGGTATGATGCCTCATCCAGAAAGAGTTGTAGAAGAAATTATCGGTGGAACTGATGGAAGAGGGATGTTTCTTTCTATCCTGAATCATTGGGAGAGGAGGATGAAACATGGAGCCTAAAGTATGGCGTTCAATGGGTTTATTTGATGATGAGTATGAGAAGATTAAAGAATTAATGGGTAGAGAACCTAATTTCCTTGAAGTAGGAATCTTTGCTGTGATGTGGTCGGAGCATTGTTCCTACAAGACATCCAAGCCGATTCTGAGGAAATTTCCTACCGAAGGACCACAGGTGTTGCAGGGGCCAGGAGAAAACGCCGGGATTGTGGATATCGGTGATGAGTTAGCTGTGGTGTTTAAGATGGAGTCACACAATCACCCCTCGGCTATTGAACCCTATCAAGGTGCTGCTACTGGAGTTGGAGGCATTCTAAGAGATGTCTTTACTATGGGAGCACGTCCTGTTGCAGTACTTGATGCTTTACGCTTTGGTCCGTTAGATGAAGGTAATAACAAGTATTTGTTAAGTGGTGTGGTAGCAGGTATCAGTGGTTACGGAAATTCTATAGGCATCCCGACTGTTGGGGGAGATGTCTATTTTCATAAGAGTTATAGTGGTAATCCTTTGGTTAATGCAATGGCTGTAGGTCTCTTGGAGCATAAGCATATTGCTAAGGGTGTAGCCTCGGGAGTGGGTAATCCGGTTATGGCTGTAGGGGCCCGTACAGGTAGGGATGGTATCCATGGGGCCACTTTCGCCTCGGTGGAACTTAGTGAAGAATCTGAATCCCAACGGTCTGCAGTCCAGGTCGGAGATCCTTTCATGGAAAAACTCCTTATGGAAGCCTGTCTGGAATTGATTAGGGCTGATATCATAGTTGGTATCCAGGATATGGGTGCTGCCGGACTTACCAGCTCATCTTCCGAAATGGCCAGCCGGGGTGGCAGTGGCATTGAAATGGACCTCAGTCTCGTTCCCAGACGGGAAACGGGGATGACTCCCTATGAGATCATGCTGTCTGAATCACAAGAAAGAATGCTAGTTGTTCCTAAAGCGGGTAAAGAGAAAGAAGTGGAAGAAGTCTTCACCCGCTGGGGGCTGGAGGCTGTTGTCATAGGGAAAGTAACCGATGATGGTAAGCTCCGCTTACTGGAAGACGGTAAAATGGTTGCAGAGATTCCGGTCGACGCACTTACCGATGAAGCACCAGTCTATAATAGACCGTCTAAGGAACCTGAGTATTATCAAACGTTAAAGAGTAAGAAATTAGACGGGCTAAGATTAAAAGATTCCGTGGAGAAGGTACTCTTAACACTACTCGCTAATCCTTCCGTTGCCAGTAAGGAATGGATTTATAGGCAGTATGACCATCAGGTGGGGACGAATACAGCTGTTATACCTGGAGGAGATGCAGCAATAATAAGAGTACGCGGAACTAATAAAGGGATAGCTATGACTACGGATTGCAATTCGCGGTTTGTTTATATGGATCCTTATATTGGTGGTGCTCTGGCTGTTATCGAAGCTGCTCAGAATATAGCCTGTGTAGGAGCAAGACCATTGGCTATAACAGATTGTTTGAATTTTGGTAATCCTGAGAAACCAGAAATCTTCTGGCAATTTGAACAGGCTTGTGCAGGTGTAGCTGAAGCCTGTCGGGTTCTGGATACTCCGGTCACAGGAGGTAATGTTAGCCTCTATAATGAAACTCAAGGTAGAGCGATAAATCCAACTCCAATGATTGGTATGATTGGTCTGATTGATGATCTTAATAATGTTCTCAGGAATAATTTCAAATCCGAAGGAGAAGAGATTTATCTTCTTGGTGAATTAAATGGTGAATTAGCCGGTTCCGAATATCTTGCCCAATGGGAGAACTTAGAAGCAGGTGAGTTGCCTGAGCTTAACCTTAAGGCAATCAGGAATCGTATAGATTTTCTCTTAGATCTGAATAGTGCAGGACATGTTCTAGCAGCTCATGATATTACAGAAGGTGGACTGACCGTTGCTCTGGCTGAGATGACAGTCGACACAGGTGCGATATTGAATATTGATACGGATGATGAGCTTAAAACCTTATTTGGAGAACGGTTAGGAAGAATTATTATTTCTGTTGCTAAAGAGAATAGAACACGAGTAGAAAGTATTGCGAAAGCTGGGGCTATTCCACTTCATCACTTAGGAGTAAGCGGAGGATCAAATTTACAAATTTCTCTTAATGGATCACAATGTTTGGATATCCCTATCAGTACCTATCGCCGGGTTTATGAGAGAACTATCCGTGACAAAATGGAATAGTTTTTCAATGTTTTTAGAATTATTATCTCGATTGAAATATACATCTTATCTTAGGAAAGGGGCTCTTGACATGGATATGCTCCGAGATGACAAACCGAAAGAGGAATGTGGTGTGTTTGGAATCTATGCACCTGAACAGGAGATCGCCCGGCTGACTTACTATGGTCTTTATGCTCTCCAACATAGAGGACAGGAAAGTGCAGGGATTGCTGTCTCCGACGGACGTAAGATTCAGCACTATAAGGGCATGGGTTTGGTGACAGAGGTTTTCTCTGATGAAACAATTGATCATTTACAGGGAAAGATGGCTATAGGACATGTTCGTTATTCGACGACAGGTTCGAGTCTTTTGACTAATGCTCAACCTTTAGTTGTTTATTTTCAGAAGGGCATGATGGCATTAGCTCATAATGGAAATCTTACTAATGCAGGTGAATTAAGGGAAGAACTGGGAGGTCAAGGGACGGTTTTCCAGACTACTATTGATAGTGAAGTTATCCTGAACATGATTGCTCGTTACAGAAGATATAACTTGGAAGATGCTGTAATCAAAACAATGATTGATCTCAAAGGTTCTTATAGTCTTCTTATTATGGCTGAAGACAAAATAATTGGGGTAAGAGATCCATACGGACTAAGACCTCTTTGTATAGGTCGTCTTGGCGAAAGATTTTGTCTTGCTTCAGAGAGCTGTGCCTTAGATACTATCGGTGCAGAATTCGTAAGGGACGTGGAACCAGGTGAGGTGGTAACCATAGATGAAAAGGGGTTGCATTCCCGGCAGGGATTGCCCTGTGCCAAGACTGCGTTCTGTGCTTTTGAGTATATATACTTTGCACGCCCTGACAGTACAATGGATAACGTTAACGTGTGGGAAGCTCGTCATCAGATGGGAGTAGAACTGGCTAGAGAGTGTCCCGTAGACGCAGATGTTATTCTTGCTGTGCCTGACTCCGGCACACCTTCAGCTATTGGTTATGCCCATGCTATGGGGATACCGTTTGAAGAAGGATTACTCAAGAACAGGTATGTAGGCAGAACCTTTATTCAACCAACTCAGGAAATGAGAGAGGTAGCTGTCAGAATCAAATTGAATGCCAACTCTAGAGTAATAAAAGGACGAAGGGTAGTGATGATAGATGATTCCATTGTCAGAGGAACCACCAGTTCCAAGCTTGTAGAGATGGTAAGGAATTGCGGTGCTAAAGAGGTGCATCTATTAATTAGTTCTCCTCCGGTCTGTTATTGTTGTTATTATGGGATAGATACGGCAGAAAGAGAAAAACTGGTAGCCAATAAGATGAGTACGGAGGAGATTCGTAAGTTTGTTGGGGCAGATACCCTCCATTATCTGTCTGAAGAAGGATTAAGGAGAGCGCTGGGTGACAACCAGGTGTGTTTAGCTTGTTTTAACGGAGACTATCCTGTAGAAATACCGCAGAAGTTTAATAAGCAAGATTTGGAGCGTTAACCTCGTACCAGAACTGCACAGTAGTAAGCTCTCTTCGGTCCGCTCGATGTTCGTCGATTCTCGAAACACGAACTTCGAGTTTGGGCTCCGTTCTTACTGCGGTACTGTTTATATGACTTTGGGTATTGGACACAGGGATGAACGATTTGGCATTAATGTATGATAGGAGGGTAAGTATGGGTTACACGTATAAAGATGCTGGAGTAGATATTCAAGCTGGTAATGAAGCTGTTGAGAGGATTAAGCCTGCTGTTGCGAGTACCTTCCGTCAGGGAGTTATGGGAAGTTTGGGTGGATTTGGGGGACTATTTAATCTAGATTTGAAGAAGTACCCTGATCCGGTTCTTGTGTCAGGAACTGATGGAGTGGGTACGAAGCTGCGTTTGGCTTTTGATTTGGATATACATGATACTATTGGCCAGGATGCTGTCGCTATGTGTGTTAACGATATATTGGTACAGGGTGCTGAACCACTTTTCTTTTTAGATTACCTAGCGGTAGGAAAGCTTAGCCCTTCAAAGGTAGCAGCAATTGTAGAGGGAGTTGCTGAAGGATGCCGTCAGGCTGGTTGTGCCTTACTCGGAGGGGAGACTGCAGAGATGCCTGGGTTCTATGAAGAAGAGGAATATGATATTGCCGGATTCGCTGTGGGAGCGGTGAATAGAGATAAAATTATTGATGGTTCTGATATTAGGGAAGGTGACATCCTTCTAGGGTTGGAGTCAAGTGGTTTGCACAGTAATGGTTTTTCTCTGGTGAGAAAGGTTTTCGAGGCTCACTCTCTTGCTGAAGAATTTCCTGAACTAGGGAAGCCTCTTGGCGAAGCTTTATTAATTCCTACGAGAATATACGTGAAGTCTATCTTAAATCTGTTGGCTAAAGTATCAGTTCAAGGAATGGTACATATTACGGGTGGGGGCCTAACTGAAAATATCCCTCGTGTTCTTCCCCAAGGTTTGGGAGTAGATATTGAGTCCGCAAGTTGGAAGATTCCAGAGATTTTTAAGCTTATTCAGAAAATGGGTAGAGTGGAAAACACAGAAATGTTTAGAACTTTTAATATGGGGATAGGGTTCATACTTATCGTTCATCCAGAAGATGAAGAAAAGACTATTGAAGTACTTATGGCACAACAAGAAAAGCCTATTAGAATCGGTAGGGTTAGAGGAGGACAAGGAGTGAGATATATATGAAAGTAGTAGTTCTTGCTTCAGGCAGAGGAAGTAATCTCCAGTCCTTAATAGATGAGTGGCAAAATGGTTCCTTGCCGATTGAATTTGTCGGTGTAGGTTCAGATAAAGTAAAAGCACATGCATTAATAAGAGCCGAAAACGCAGGAATTGTTACCAGGGCTTTCCCTAGAGATAATTATCAGGATCGAGAAGCTCAAGAAACCGATATTCTCAATTGGTTAGAAGAGCTCGGTGTAGAACTGTTGGTCTTAGCTGGATATATGAGGGTATTGAGCCAAGAGTTTATTCGTAAGTCAGACTATCCTATCATTAATATTCATCCTTCATTATTGCCCGCATTCCCGGGTCTAAGGGCACAGAAGCAAGCTGTAGATTATGGAGTTAAGATGAGTGGTTGCACAGTTCATTTTGTCGATGAGGGAATGGATAGTGGACCGATAATACTTCAGGAGCCAGTACCTGTTTACTCAGAGGATAATGAGCAAACACTGGCTCAAAGGATACTGAGGGTAGAGCATAAGATTTACCCTGAGGCAGTCAGGCTCATTATGAATGGGAAGATCAAACGTGAGGGTAGGAAAGTGATTATTCAGACTGACTCGTAAGGGATATTTTTATCGGTTCTAAAGGCTCGCTAAGCAATGAACAAAATAAATAGTATTATTACTGAGTCAAAGAATAAAAAAGCTAAAGGGGAAGGTAATTGTGGTTAAGAAAGCTGTTATAAGTGTTTCGGATAAAACCGGAATTGTGGATTTTGCCAGAGGATTATCTGTGGAAGGTTACCAAATCATATCTACCGGCGGAACATTTAAAGTTTTAAAAGAAGCTGATATCCCGGTAAGTTATGTGAGTGAGATAACTGGTTTTCCGGAGATACTCGATGGTAGAGTTAAGACTTTGCATCCAAAAATCCATGGAGGGATATTAGCTATGGATACGGATGAGCATAGAAGACAATGTGCAGAGACAGGTATAGACTTGATAGACTTGGTGTGTGTCAATCTTTATCCTTTCAGGGAAACTATAGCTAAGGAACAGGTCACCTTTGAGGAGGCCATCGAGAATATTGATATAGGAGGACCTACTATGGTCCGCTCAGCAGCCAAGAATCACAGTAGGGTGACCATAGTAGTTAACCCAGTCAACTATGAAGAAATACTCAGTAGTATTCGAGAGAAGGGGTCAGTACCTTTGGTTTTGCGCAAGAGGTTAGCTGCTGAGGCGTTTGCCCATACTGCAGAGTATGATCGTTTGATAGCAGGATACTTGGAAGGCCAGATCGATACCGAGGTTTACTTTCCTCAGAACCTTCGCTTATTTGCTTCTAAAGTACAGGATCTCCGTTATGGTGAGAATCCACAACAGCAAGCTGTCCTATATGCCGACCCAGAGGCAGAGAAGGGAACATTGGTATATGGAAAACAACTACAAGGGAAAGAGCTATCCTATAATAACTGGATGGATATGGATGCAGCTTGGGAAATTGCTTCGGAGTATCAAGATACTGTCTGTGTTATCATCAAACATACCAATCCCTGTGGTGTGGCCTTAGGTAGTAATGCTCTTGAGGCATACACCAGAGCCTTGGAAGCAGATCCTATATCAGCATTTGGTGGGATTATAGCTTTTAATAGGGTTGTTGATGAAGAGACAGCCACAGCAATAAGGGAAAAGTTCTATGAGGTAGTAATTGCGCCTGACTTTAGCCCCAGAGCGAAGGAGATATTAGCTGACAAGACCAATCTCCGTCTTTTCGTGGTTGGCAGGGAAGCGTGTTGTGATACTAGAGGGTGGAAAGTAAGAACGGTGAATGGAGGCTTCCTTATCCAGGAGGAAGACAAAGGTACCACACCTATTGCCGAGTGGAAAATCGTTTCAGATAAGAAACCAAATGAGGATGATTTGGCAGAGCTGGAATTTGCTTGGAAAGCCTGTAAGCATGTCAAATCAAATGCTATCGTGGTCTCAAACAAAAGGCAGGTTATTGGAGTAGGAGCAGGTCAGATGAATCGAGTTGGTTCGGCTAGAATTGCTTTGGAGCAAGCAGGGGATAGGAGCAAGAGTGCTTATTTGGCATCTGATGCCTTCTTCCCGTTTCCTGATTCTGTGGAACTTGCTTATAGTCATGGGATAAAGGCTATTGTTCAACCTGGAGGTTCTGTTCGAGATAAGGAAGTCATTGAGGCTGCAAACAGATTAGGAATTATGCTAGTGTTTAGTGGGAAACGGCACTTCAAGCATTAAGTAATTAGCTTAAAGAAGGTTTAAATAATATAAATAGACTCAGCTCTTAATTAATGGAGTTGAGTCTTTTAATCAGGTAATATAGTGCTTGATAAAAGGCACGAATATTAACGTGATATTAGGAATTCTTTGTTGAAACTTAAGTTTTTTTAAAAGATTTAGGACTCTTATGATATTATTATATATAAAAATAAAAAATAAGGTGGTTTTATGCTGATGACTGGCAACGTCCTGGAAAAGGCTATAACTGAAGGGAAGAAGATTCTCATAGTGGGATCAGGGGGAAGGGAACATGCACTTGCTTGGAAGGTCTCCCAAAGTCCGCTGTGCAAGGAATTATATGTCGCCCCAGGCAACGCCGGGACCGAAAAGTGGAATATACCACTACAAGTTGATGACATCGATGCTCTGGTAAGCTTCGCAACAGAAAAAGAGATTGACCTAACCATAGTTGGGCCGGAGGATCCCTTAAGTATCGGCATCGTAGACAGATTTCAGGCACAAGGACTAAAAATATTCGGCCCCTCACAAGAAGCTGCTAAATTGGAAAGCAGTAAAGTATTTGCTAAAACAATCATGGATGAAGCTAAGGTCCCAACTGGCGAATATCAAACATTTACGAACAAAGAAGAGGCCTTGAAATACTTGGGTCGAATCGGTGCACCAATCGTAATTAAAGCAGACGGCTTGGCGGCTGGGAAAGGCGTAATTGTCGCAAATTTATTTGATGAGGCCATGGAAGGTGTAGAAAAGATTATGGGCGGTGCCTTTGGATCTGCTGGAAATGAGGTTGTTATCGAGGAGTATCTCGAAGGTGAAGAAGTAAGCTTACTCTGTTTTTGTGATGGCATGACAGCTGTGCCTATGGTTGCTGTCCAAGATCATAAAAGAGCATTGAATGGTGATTTGGGCCTGAATACGGGTGGGATGGGTACTTATTGCCCACCTCCTTTCTGGACAAAGAAACTAGAGCAAGAAGTAATAGATAATATTGCTTTACCTACACTTGAAGTTATGCACAAGCGGGGGACACCTTTTACCGGAGTATTATTCCTGGGGATTATGCTTACCTCCCGAGGCCCTAAATTATTGGAATATAATGTTCGGTTTGGTGATCCAGAAACTCAGGTAGTCATGACCTTACTTAAGTCTGATTTAATTCCTGTTCTTGAGGCTTGTATCGAGGGTTGCCTTGAGGAAATAAAGATAGAATGGTTTGAGGGAACAGCTTTATGTATAGTCATGGCGGCTCCGGGTTATCCAGGTAGTTACCAGAAAGGTATACCGATTAGCCTTCCGCAGAATACTGAAGAAAACAAAGTGATTTTTCATGCTGGAACCATATTGAATACTGATAGAGTAGAAAGTTCAGGGGGGCGGGTTCTGGGGGTAACAGTTAGGAGTGATTCCCTTGTTTCTGCTAGAGAAGAAGCGTATGAATTGGTTAAGGAAATTGGTTTCCCAGGAGCACATTTTAGAACGGATATTGGGTTGAAAGGTTTAAAATACTAGATTGTTTTTCTATAGAGGAGTGTACGCATTGAATATCGATAAACTATTTGAACAAAAAAAAGCGGTACTTTCATTCGAAATATTCCCACCAAAACAAACAACATCTATTGATGTTATTTATGATACAATTGATGCCCTTGCGCCTTTGAGGCCCGATTATATCAGTGTAACTTATGGAGCTGGAGGGAGTACGAGCAAGACTACGGTTGAGATTGCTTCTATTATTAAGAAAAAGTATAATATCAGCTCTTTGGCACATTTTACGTCCTATAACTCCACAAAAGTAGAGATTGATGAAATACTCACACGGCTAGGAGAAGAAAAAGTTTGTAATATTCTTGCCCTCCGGGGAGATAAGCCACAAGGGGCACCGGATGATTACGATGCCAAGCCTCGTGATTTTCAATATGCCTCGGATATAGCCCGATATATTAATGACAACCATAAATTCTGCTTAGGTGGGGCTTGTTATCCGGAAGGCCATCCTGAATGTCCCGATTTAGAGAAAGATGTTCAAAACCTCCGTTTTAAAGTAGAAGCAGGTGTGAGTTTTCTGATAACACAGTTATTCTTTGATAATAAAGTTTTTTACCGCTTTATGGAGAAAGTTCAAAAACATAATATAAATGTTCCAATTCAAGCAGGAATTATGCCCATTACAAATCGCAAACAGATTGAAAGAATTGTACAAATGTCGAATGCAAAAATTCCTGAGAAGTTGATTCGTATTCTTGATAAATTTGAACATAATAGTGAGGCCATAAAAGATGCAGGGATTGCCTTCGCCACCGAGCAGATTGTAGAATTACTTGCCAATGATGTAAGAGGGGTGCACATCTATACCATGAACCGTCCTCAGGTAGCCAAAGAAATGATGCGTAATTTAGGATCACTTTTTTATACTATTAATACTTAATTCCCCAATTTAAATAAGGGGATTCTACAGTCAAATCATAACCTCCAGGTTTTTTCCTTGGAGGTTATGTTCTTTATGTCTTAAATTTCACAAAAGAAGTATATACGAACCTAGAAAAAATTGGTAATATTATTAGTGAAATAAAGTACAAAATAATGCATATTGTTAATCAGTGAAATTTGTATTTATATGCCACAAGGATTATACGAATGTGAAAGTTAATACAATCCTTATTATATACGGGCTTCATAAAATATGATACTATCATAATAATCGATTATTAGAAAATTAAGAATATTATGTTAATAGTGAAAAGTAACACAATATAAATATACATTTTTTATATTAGCAGAAAACTTATTGATGTATTTATTCAGAAAGGAAGGAATATTAATGAAAATAGCTGTTTCCGGGAAGGGCGGTGTGGGGAAGACCACTATATCAGCTGCCATAATAAAACGCTTTGCTCGAGATTTTCATGTGTTTGCCGTTGATGCCGATCCGGATATTAGTTTAGGTAGTGTGTTAGGAATTCCTGAAGATAGGGTTCTTGCTTTGGAACCAATTGTTGAGATGAAGGATTTGATAAACGAAAAATTAGGAGGCGACGGAGCTTATTACTCTCTAAATCCCAAGGTCGATGACGTACTGGGAAAATATTCGATAACACACGGTAATATTCGTTTTCTGAAAATGGGTGCAGTTAAAAAAGGTGGATCAGCTTGCTATTGTAAAGAGAATACATTTTTAAATGCCTTATTAAAATCCCTTATTATTTCTAGCGAAGAAGTTGTCATTTTAGATATGGGAGCAGGTATTGAACATCTTACTCGCGGTACTGCACAGGGAGTGGATGGGATGCTTATTGTTACTGAGCCATCAATAGTAAGTGTAACTACTGCCAAAGTTATCTCCAAATTAGCTCGGGAAATTGGAGTAAAGAACGTCTTCTTCGTGGCGAATAAGATTCGTAAGGAAGAGGAAGTCAATTTCCTTAAATCTAATCTTCAAGGTGAGAAGCTAATTGGAAGTATTCCATTTTCAGAAGAAGTTTTGGATATGGCTATGGGTATTAAGGGTGCTGATGATGTTCCTGCACTTAATGCGGGGATTGAAAATATATACCAAGAGCTCTTAAAAATTATAAAGAAATAAAGGGGGTAAGAAGAGTATACAAAGAGCTCTTTATAGAGGGAATTAGAATTAATAGAGAGAGAAAAGAAATTATTAGAGAGAGAATATAAGTTATTAGAGAGAGTAATTAAAGGGGGTAAAAGAGTATGCCAAGGTTTAGGGATTTAACCCACACTGCTAAACCTTCTGATGCAGTGCGTGTCAAAGATCCAAAAGTTAACAAACGAACTATCGACCCCGCTGCCCTGGAATTAATAGTTAAAGCAGAAAATGATGGGGTCAAAACTGCTTTTGATCGTTTTACACAAATGCAGCCACAATGCCAGTTTGGCTACAAGGGACTTTGCTGTAGATTCTGTATGATGGGTCCTTGTCGATTAAAGACAGATGATCCAAATAGTAAGGGTATTTGTGGAGCTTCAGCATGGACTATTGTTGCCCGAGGTGTAGGTACGCTGATACTTACGGGTGCATCTTCTCACAATGAGCATGCCCGTCATATAGCTCATGCTTTGATGGATTTATCTGAAGGTAAGGCACCTGACTATCAGGTAACTGACCCGGATAAATTGCGGAGAGTTGGGAAAATGATTGGGCTGGATGTTGAAGGCAAAGACGATAAAACTTTGGTTAAAGAAGTCTCAGTTAAAGCATTTGAAGATTTTTCTCGGCTTCCAGGTTTCGGAGAAAATCTGTGGATTAAAAGTACATTAAACCAAGAGCGCTTAGATAAATATGATGAATGTAATATCATGCCAGCAGGCATTTATGCTGAGATTTCCGATCTTTTGGCAGAAGCCCATATTGGCAATGACGATGATCCAGTTAACATTATTTTTAATGCTTTAAAAGTAGCTCTTGTAGATTATGCTGGTATGCATCTGGCTACAGACCTTTCCGATATACTTTTTGGAACACCCAAACCGGTTGTTACAGAAGCAAATTTGGGTGTACTTGACGCGGGCAAAATTAATATTGCCGTTCATGGTCATAATCCACTCTTAAGTGAAAAGGTTGTAGAAGCTGCAGAACTGTTGGATGCTGAAGCTAAAGCCGCGGGATCTGCAGGTATTAACATCGTTGGCATGTGCTGTACAGGTAATGAAGTATTGATGCGTAAAGGTATTCATTTGGCTACATCTTTTGCCTCCTCTGAGTTGGCAATTGTTACGGGTGCAGTGGATGCAATGGTAGTCGACGTTCAATGTATTATGCCTGGTATCAAGCAGGTTGCAGAATGTTACCACACAAGAATAATCACCACCTCAAATATTGCAAAACTTCCGGGTTCTTACCACATCCCATTCGAAGTAGAGACTGCCTTAGAACAAGCCAAAGAAATTATCCGTTTAGGTATTGAATCATATAAAGGACGGAATGGCCAGACTATCCAAATCCCCAATGTTAAACACAAAGTTGTAGCGGGATTCAGCTATGAAGCACTCATTGAACTGTTTGCTGCTGTTAATCCTGATAACCCAATCCGTGTCTTAAATGACGCTATCCTTTCGGGACAGTTAAAAGGAGTAGTAGTTTTTGCCGGATGCAACAACATCAAAAGGCCGCAAGATGAGAGCCATATTGGCATTTTGAAAGAAATGCTGAAAAATGATGTCTTAGTATTAGCCACAGGATGTTCAGCCCAAGCCTTTGCCAAGCATGGTTTCTTAAATCCGGAAGCCCTTGAACAATATGCAGGGGAAGGGCTTAAGTCTTTTGTTAAAACATTAGAAGAAAAATCAGGTATACAAGGTCAACTGCCCCCAGCCTTTTTCATGGGTTCCTGCGTTGACAATACCCGGGCTTCAGATGTATTAGTTGCTATGGCTAAGGACTTAGGAGTAGATACACCAAAGGTTCCCTTTGTAGCCTCAGCACCGGAAGCTATGAGCGGAAAAGCAGTCTCGATCGGTTCGTGGTTTGTAACTCTCGGTGTCCCTACCCACGTTGGGTCCATGCCTCCTCTAGAAGGCAGTGAATTGTTCTATAGCATTGCAACTCAAATTGCATCTGATGTTTATGGCGGGTACTTCATGTTTGAGATGGATCCGGAAATTGCTGCCCAAAAGATACTCGATGCACTTGAATATCGCACTTGGAAGTTGGGCGTTCATAAACAGACGGCAGAAAAATTCAATACAGCCCTCTGCCAAAATTACTAGAGAAGGAGGGATAAAATATGACTAATTTTGATCAAATTTACGAAGGGGCAATCGAGCCTGGTAAAGAACCTAGAAAACTTTTTAAACATGCTTACGAAGGAGCAATCACTGCTACTAGTTATGCGGAGATTCTTTTAAGTAAAGCTATTAAAAAATACGGTCCTAATCAAAAGGTTGAGTATCCTGATACGGCATATTTTCTGCCTGTCATTCGTTCTTTAAGTGGTGAAGAGGTAAAAACTCTTAAAGATTTACAACCAATCCTAAATAGGATGAGAGGTAAGCTAAAAAGTAATTTAAACTTAGAGAATGTGCTGTTAGCAGGTGAAGCAACTCTTTATGCAGCAGAAATAATTGAAGCATTAAGATATGTGAAGAACCCTAATCCTCATGTAGAACCTTGGACTGGATTCCTGGGCGACCCTGTTTTACGTAAGTACGGGATTAAAATGGTTGACTGGACCATTCCGGGTGTTGCTGTAATCTTAGGTCGGGCTAAAGACTCCAAAGCTGCCAGAAAGCTTGTCGATGACCTCATGGGTAAAGGCATGATGATCTTCCTTGCCGATGAAATAATCGAGCAATTATTAGAAGAGAACGTAAAACTGGGTATTGACTATATTGCTTTTCCAGTGGGTAATTTCACCCAGGTAGTTCATGCTGCTAATTATGCTTTAAGAGCGGGGATGGCTTTTGGTGGTATTAAACCTGGTTTACGGGAAGAACACAGAGACTATCAGAGACGCAGGGTTTTAGCTTTTGTACTTCACTTAGGTGAACGAGATACTGTTAAGACAGCTGCTGAAATGGGCTGCATGTTTCTTGGTTTCCCTACCATTACCGATCAGGTTCTTGCTGAAGATGAGCAGATTAAGGATTGGTATGTATCAGAACCTGATTATGACAAGATTGTACAGCTAGCTCTGGAAATAAGAGGTATTAAGCTTACCAATATTGAGATTGATGTACCTATTAACCACGGACCTGCATTTGAAGGCGAAACTATACGTAAAGCGGAAACCTATCTGGAGATGGGTGGAGGCAAGACTCCTGCTTTTGAAATGGTACGTATGGTTGAGGCAGATGAAATCGAAGATGGTAAGATAGAAGTGATTGGTCCCGATATCGATGATATCAGCGAAGGGGATCGCTTACCCTTTGGTCTGGTAATAGATATTTACGGCAGAAAGATGCAGGATGATTTTGAAGGTGTGCTTGAGCGCCGTGTTCACTACTTTATTAACTACGGTGAAGGTTTATGGCACGTGGCTCAGCGTGATCTAGCTTGGCTTCGTGTCAGCAAAGAAGCTATAGCCAAAGGTTTTAAGCTAAAACATTACGGGGAACTGTTAATTGCCAAGTATAAAAGTGAGTTTCCGGCAATTGTAGACCGTGTTCAGGTTACTATCTATACAGATCAGGCAAAAGTAGATGAGATGATTCAGGTTGCCCGTGAGAAGTATGCTGCCAGAGATGCTCGTCTGCGAGGCTTAACTGACGAAGCGGTAGATACCTTCTATTCATGTCTGTTATGTCAGTCTTTTGCCCCAAACCACGTGTGCATAGTCACACCCCAACGTGTAGGCTTGTGTGGTGCGGTCAGTTGGTTGGATTCAAGAGCTTCTTATGAGATTAACCCAACCGGACCTTGTCGACCTATTATAAAGGGTGAGGCTATTGATGAATATCGGGGTATGTGGAAGAGTGTAAACGAATATGTTTATCAGGCATCAAACCGCAGCTTGGAAGAGGTCAATATATATACCATGATGGATAGACCGATGACTTCCTGCGGATGCTTCGAGGCGATCATGGCTCTCGTTCCTGAACTCAACGGTATCATGATTACTACCCGCGAGCACAGTGGTATGACGCCGGTAGGTATGTCCTTCTCCACCTTAGCCGGTATGGTTGGGGGCGGTGTACAAACCCCTGGATTTATGGGTATAGGTCGCTTATATCTGGTAAGTAAAAAATATATTCCTGCAGATGGCGGTATAGGTCGTATCCTTTGGATGCCTAAAGAGCTTAAGGAATTCTTGCGGGATGATTTTGTAGCCCGCAGCGTAGAAGAAGGCTTAGGAGAAGACTTTATTGATAAGATAGCGGATGAAACTATTGGTGTAACCGTTGAAGAGATAACACCATTCATAGAAGAAAAAGGGCATCCTGCATTGACGATGGACCCAATATTCTAAATTTAATGAAAGGAGTTTGGTAATAATGGCATTAACAGGTCTTGAAATTTATAAGTTACTTCCAAAAAAGAACTGTGGAGAATGTGGTCCTCCAACTTGCTTGGCTTTTGCTATGAGCCTTGCTGCAGCAAAAACAACCCTTGACTTATGCCCTTATGTCAGCGATGAGGCGAAAGAAGCTTTAGGGGCAGCATCAGCACCACCTATTAAATTAATTAAAATTGGTTCAGGTGATAAGACTGTTGAGCTTGGAGATGAGACGGTTCTTTTCCGCCATGATAAAACCTTTTTCCATCCTACAGGAATTGCTTTTGAGGTTGAGGACAGCTTAAATGACGCAGAACTAACCCAAAAGCTTAAAGAAATAAATGAGTTAGAATTTGACCGTGTAGGTCTGCACTATGAAGTAGATATGGTTGCAGTCAAACAAACCGCTGATGCAGCTCAATTTAAGGCCGCAGTTCAAAAGATTGAGGCAGGAACAAAGTTGTCTTTGGTATTAATTACTGAAGATGTAGCCTCGGCAGAACAAGCCCTGGAAGCATGTAAAGGCAGAAATCCTCTCCTATATGGGGCTACAGCCAACAATTATAGTGAAATGACGGAGCTTGCCAAGAAATATAGTGTACCTCTTGGAGTAAAAGCAGAGAATATTTTTGCCCTTTCTGATTTAGTGGAGAAGATAACCGCCCTAGGTTATAAGGAACTTGTTCTAGATAGTGGAGCAAGGGGTACATCCCAGGTTCTGGCTGACTTAACAGAAGTGCGCAGAGCAGCGATTAAAAAGAAATATCGCCCCTTTGGTTACCCAACAGTAGCATTTGCAACTGCTGAAGACCCTATGGAAGAGATCATGCAGGCTCAGGTTTATCTGACAAAGTATGCCAGTGTGGTAGTACTGAAAACTACTGCTAAACATTTTGTGCTTCCCCTCCTAACCTGGAGACAAAACCTTTATACTGATCCCCAGAAACCTATCCAGGTTGAAACTAAGATTTATGAAGTAGGAAATGTTACAGCAGACTCTCCAGTATATCTAACAACTAACTTCTCCCTTACTTACTTCAGTGTTGAAGGTGAGGTTGAAGGAAGTAAGGTACCGTCGTATATTATTCCCGTTGATACAGACGGCACTTCCGTATTGACCGCTTGGGCTGCGGGGAAATACTCCGCAGAAAAAATTGCTGAAGCAATCAATACAATTGGTATCGCAGACAAAGTAAATCATCGGGAGATAATCCTTCCTGGCTACGTTGCTGTACTAAGCGGAAAACTTGAGGAAAAATCAGGATGGAAGGTAATAGTAGGGCCCCGAGAAGCAGCAGGTATTCCAGCATTTGCCAAAAGTCGTTATGGCGCATAGGAGTTGAAGTAAGATGTTCAAGGTCCTTTTTCAACCGGATAACATCGTTGTTGAAGTAGAAGCCCAGAATACATTATTACAGGCTGCACATAAAGCAGGGCTGCCGCTAAATGTTACCTGCGGAGGTAAGGGTACATGCGGTAAATGTCTGGTACGGGTGTTGAAAGGGGATTATCTACTCAAGGACGGGGTTATCCGAGGTGAGACAGATAAGATACCAGCTTGTCAGGCAGTTATATTATCAGATATAGAAGTGGAGATTCCCCAAGAGACAAAACTAGCAAAGCATAAGGTTTTAATTCAAAAAGGTAACCTTCTAGCTGAAAAAGAGCTGGATCTGCTGGCTGGTTATAATTTCTCCCCCCTAGTTAGGAGATATGAGATTACTTTGCCTGAACCGACACTAACAGAAAACGCTACGGATGCAAACAGATTGTTAACTGAACTTAATAAACGTGTCTCCTGTAATGAAATCAAAATATCTTTACCGATACTCAGGAAGTTGCCCCATGCTTTACGTGATGTGGATTGGAACATCAGCGTAGATATAGCACATATTGAAGGCTGCGGGGAAATTATTGATATTCTTCCGGGAAAAAGTGAAGAAGCTCTTTATGGACTTGCTGTTGATATCGGGACAACGACTGTGGTAGTTTATCTTATTAATCTTTTAACGGGGAATGTAATAGATAAAAGAGGTACGTATAACAAGCAAGCCAAATATGGAGATGATGTCATTACCCGGATGATTCACGCTGAGGAAGAGGAAGATGGTCTCGAAGAGCTTCAGCAGGCAGTATTTGACTCAATCAATGAATTGATAGATGAAATACTCATAAATGTTGCTGATGTTCAACGAGATTCTATCAAGATGGTGATCTGTGCCGGTAATACCACAATGACTCATTTGTTACTTGGCCTGGATCCCAAATATATTCGGCGTGAGCCCTATATACCCACTGCCTCTCAATTCCCAATGGCCAAGATAAAAGATTTGGAGTTGCCCCTTTATGGGGAAGGGTTGGTAATCAATGTCCCTTCGGTAGCAAGCTACGTGGGCGGGGATATTGTAGCTGGTGCTCTGGCTGTCGGAATTGAGAAATCAGAAGAGTTGACATTGTTTATTGATATCGGAACAAACGGTGAAATGGTGTTAGGCAACAAGGAATGGCTTGTCAGTTGTGCCTGTTCCGCCGGGCCTGCTTTTGAAGGTGGAGGTATTACCTTTGGGATGCGAGCCATGAAAGGGGCAATCGAACGAATCGATATTGACAGCAATTTTGAAGTGAGATTGGAGACCATTGAAAAAGCTAAAGCGGTCGGAATATGCGGATCAGGCTTAATCGATGGTCTGAGCAAGCTTCACTCTGCTGGAATTATTGATCGAACGGGCAAGTTTCAAACCGATATCTCAACTAACAGGCTGCGCCAGGGAACTAACGGACCGGAATTTGTATTGGTTTGGGCCAAAGAGAGCGGAATTGATAAAGACATTATAATTACAGAAAGTGATATCAAAAATCTGCTGCGGGCCAAAGCTGCAATATTTGCAGGGATACGCTCCATGTTGGAGCTTGTTGCCCTGGAAATGGAATCTATTGAAAAGGTGCTGATAGCAGGCGGTTTTGGTAACTATCTTAATTTAGATGATGCGATTAAAATCGGGATGCTGCCTGACCTTGACAGGACTAGATATCAGTTTGTGGGTAATACATCAGTAAAAGGTGCTCAAGCGATAATCCTTTCGACTGAGGCTTATCAGCAGTCCTTGGAGCTAAGCAGAAACATGACTTATTTGGAGCTTTCTGTAGGCAATACTTTTATGGAGGAGTTTGTGTCAGCGACATTTATTCCTCATACTGACTTGACCTTGTTCCCATCATTGATAAAAAAGGAGTAATCATTATGCCAAAATATATTGCTGTAGCGGGAAAAGGAGGAACAGGTAAAACGACTTTTGCTTCTTTAGTAGTCAAATACCTGGTCCAGAACAAAAAGGGTTCAGTTCTAGCTGTTGATGCTGATCCCAATGCGAACTTGAGTGAAGTATTAGGGATGGAAGTCAAAACAACAATCAGTGAACTTTTAAACCAGACCAAGGACCCGAAATCTGTGCCCGTGGGCATGAGCAAAGAAGTATTTATTGAATATAAGCTGCAACAATCACTTGTTGAATCAAATGACCTTGATTTATTAGTAATGGGAAATCCCCAAGGTCCAGGCTGCTACTGCTATCCCAATGACTTGCTTCGCAAATACCTAGAACGGTTAAGCAGTGGTTATGACTATGTGGTAGTGGATACCGAAGCAGGCTTAGAACATATCAGCCGCAAGACCATTCCCCAAGTTGACTGGTTATTTGTCATAAGTGATGCTTCGGCACGAGGAGTTCGCTCTGCTGGTAGAATTCACGAATTAGTGCAAAGCCTCGGCTCTGCAGTAAAAAAAGAACTGCTGATTGTTACCAAGACAAAGAAGGATTCCTTGGCAAACTTAGCCGATGAGATTACAGCTACAGGTATAGATCTAATTGGTGATATACCTTATGACGAATCAATAGCTGAGTTTGATGAGGAAGGAAAGGCTTTGTTTAAGTTACCGGATAATAATGCCGCAGTAGCCGCGGCTAAAGAAATTCTTATTAATGTAGGTGTTTAGGAGAGGAGAGTTATTATGGCTTTCGAAGTTGTAAAGGAACGCTATATGTCCAAAGTAAATGAAGTAGTGTTGGGTGGGACTGCTGAAACAGGTGGTACTCGCGGACATGCATTAAAAGTAGGCGGGCAGACAACGCTTCCGTACCTTCATTTTGAAGGAGAAGTTCCTAATAAGCCCATAATTGCTATGGAAGTAACTGATGTTGAGCCCAATTGGCCAACACCTTTAAAAGAAATGTTTAAAGATGTATATAACGACCCTGTTGCTTGGGCTAAAAAGTGTGTGGACGAATATAAGGCAGATGTAATCTATGTTGTCTTAAACGGAGCAGATCCAGATGGGGCTAATAAAACCCCCGAAGAATGCACGGCAACGGTTAAATCAATTCTTGAAGCCGTAGCGGTACCTCTTATTATTAAAGGTTGTGGAGACGGAGAAAAAGATAACGAGGTACTAGGCAAAGTTGCTGAAGAATGTGCAGGGGAAAACCTAATGATAGGGAATGCAGAACAAGAGAACTACAAATCTATTGCAGCTGCTTGCATGGTTCATAAGCATACTCTGATTGCGTTATCACCGTTGGATATCAACATCTGTAAACAATTAAATATTCTTGTTAATGAAATGGGGCTTCCCTTGGATCGTATAATTATTGACCCCATGATTGGTGGACTGGGATATGGTATTGAATATGCTTATTCCATCATGGAACGGATAAGAATGGGTGCTCTCCAGGGTGATAAAATTCTTTCTATGCCCATGGTCTGTACTGTTGGTTATGAAGCATGGCGGGCTAAAGAAGCATATTCTGATGGCGAAGAATTCCAGAGCTGGGGAGAACAGAGTTTTCGTGGACCCCTTTGGGAAGCGATGACGGCTGGAACACTTATTCAAGCAGGGGCTGATATTCTGTTGATGCGTCATCCACAGGCAGTAAAGCTTGTTCAGAAGAATATCTCTGACTTGATGGAGAGCAATAAGTACTAAAGTATTATTTTTGTGCGTTACGTTCACGACGCTTCTCTGCTCTAGGTTCGCTAAGTAAAACACAAAATCAAACAATTAATAGTAGAGAGAGTTAAAATTAAAAAAAATTAATAAGGTGGAGGTATATAAGATGATTATTATTGGTGAAAGAATTAATGGGATGTTCAAGGATATAGGTCAAGCAGTTCGCGAAATGGATCCTAAACCGTTACAGGAATGGGCTATAAAACAGCAGGAAGCTGGGGCAAATTATCTGGACATCAATACGGGACCAAATGCTGAGGATCAAGTTGTGGCATTGAAGTGGATGGTACAAGTGGTTCAAGAAGTTAGCGACTTACCGCTCTGCCTTGATTGTACCAATTTCGATGCTATTGAAGCGGGCTTAGAAATCTGCAAGAAACCGGCGTTGATTAATTCCTGTCCAGCTGACAGACCAAAAATTGAACGAGTTTTCCCCATGGCAGTTAAACACAATGCTAAGATAATCGGTTTAACAATGGATGCTAAAGGTATTCCTAAAAATGCAGAAAATCGTATTGCTTTAGCTATGGAACTGGTTGCTGCGGCTGATGAATTTGGTTTACCTATGGAAGATTTGTTTATTGATCCCCTAATCCTTCCGGTAAATGTCGCTCAGGAACATGCTCCAGAGGTTCTCGAAGCTATCAAACAAACCAAACTTCTTGCTAATCCTGCTCCTAAAACAGTTTTAGGCTTAAGCAACGTGTCTCAGAAAGCACCGGACCGTCCTCTTATCAACAGGACTTTCTTGGCCATGGCAATGGCTTGTGGACTTGATGCTGTGATCGCTGACGCTAACGATGATCCATTAATGGCTACTGCTGCAACAGCTGAGATTCTACTTAATCAAAGCGTATATTGTGACTCTTACGTCAAGGTATTCAAAAGCAAGTAATTAAATTGGGAGACCAGTGTGTCCCTGTTATTCATTAGGACATCCCCGTCTTAATGAAATATTTGAAGCTCGGCGGGTGTGTCCCCTTTCATTAAAGGGGGAAAGTATAGTGGAGAGTATAGTAGAGAGTATCGTCGAAAATAAATTTAAAGCTTCCTTGTTGGACAAGAACACCATGTCTGTTACCTGGGAAGTCGTACCGGGAAGAGGCGCGCGCGAAAAAGCCCAGGAAACTGCTTTGGCTGCTGCAGAGTCAGCAGTAAAAGGCGGTAAAGTCCATGCAGTGACAATAACGGATAATCCAGGCGGAAATCCAGCTATTCTGGCGGATTGTCTGGGTGTAGAAATGCTTAAAATGGGCATTGAACCTTTGGTGCATTTTACATGTAAAGATAAAAACCGTAACCAAATGGAAAGTCAGTTATACAGTTTGGATAGGGCAGGGGTCAGAAATTTATTGGTGATGACAGGAGATTATCCTGTTGCCGGATATCAGGGCAGACCCAAACCTGTTTTTGATTTAGACCCTGCCCATGTCTTAGAGCTGATTAGCGAAATGAACAAGGGACTGGAAATACAAGGGCCTAAAGGTCCGTCTTATCAACAAAAAAGTGACTTTTATGCAGGTGCGGCAGTATCTCCTTTCAAGGGGACAGAAGCTGAATTAATGATTCAATATGCTAAATTAAAGAAGAAAATCTCTAGTGGTGCCCAGTTTATTGTTACGCAATTAGGATATGATGCTCGTAAATTTCATGAATTATTGCAGTTCTTAAAAATCAACAACATCGATATTCCTGTTGTGGGGAATATCTACGTTCTGCCTTTTGGTGCAGCAAGATTAATGAATGCCAATCAACTTCCTGGTTGTGTTGTTCCGGATAAGCTTTTGTCTGATATTGATAAAGAGCGGACTGCAGAAGATAAAGGTGTCGGAGCAAGATTGTTACGAGCAGCTAAAATGTATGGGTTTATGAAAGGAATGGGTTTTGCAGGAGTCCATATCGGTGGTCATGGAATCAAATATGAGCAAGTAGAATATATCATTGAAAAGGGTGAAGAGTTAAGCAAGAATTGGCAGGACCTCGTTCCTGAATTTGACTATCCTCAACCCGGTGGATTCTATTACTTTGCCAAAGACCAAGCTACCGGTTTAAACACTGATCTTCCTGTCAACAGAAAAGATCTTCCTTTAGATGCGCCTGTAACATTAGGGTATTCTCTAATGAGAGTGGCTCATGCTTTAGCTTTTGAGCCGGGAAAACCATTATTTCCGCTTATGCAGAGTATTTATAAAAGACGCAAAAATAATAAAGCTCATGGTCTGGAGCATATCATAAAAGTTATCAGTAATGATTGCAAAGATTGCGGAGACTGTGCTCTTCTTGATCTTGCCTATCTATGTCCCATGTCTCAATGTCCTAAAAACCAACGTAACGGTGCCTGTGGTGGTAGTTATGATGGTTGGTGTGAAGTTTTTCCCAATGAGAAAAAATGTGTATGGGTGAGAGCATATGCTCGCTTGAAAAAGTATGGTGAAGAGGATCAGTTAGGAAACTACTGTCTTCCTCCGGCAAACTGGAATTTCTATCAAACTTCGTCTTGGTACAATTTCTTCCTTGGTCTTGACCATTCGGCTCAGCGCTTAGGAATAAAAAGTAGTAAGGGGGAGGAAAAGTGAGTTGTTCTTGCTTAGAACTCGTTGACCCCAAAGAAGTTAAGCTCGACGCAGTATTATCCGCCTACCAAGGAAAAAAGGGTGTGTTGGTTCCTGTCCTCCAGGAAGCTCAAGAGATTTATGGTTATCTCTCTCAGGAAGTTATGGAAAAGATTAGCCGAACTCTGCGGATATTACCGGCTGAAGTATACGGAGTTGCAACGTTTTATTCGCAATTTCGCTTAAAACCTATGGGCAAACATATTATCCAAATCTGTCTGGGAACAGCTTGCCATGTAAGAGGTGGGGCCAAAGTACTGGAAGCGATTGAAGAAAAGCTAAGAATAAAAGATGGAGAAACAACCTCTGATGGGAGATTCAGCTTGGAGATTGTTGCCTGCATAGGAGCTTGTGGACTAGCCCCTGTGGTATCAATAGATGGAGATGTGCACGGGCGCCTTATCCCTGAACGTGTAGGGCAGATTCTCGAAAATTACGTTTAGGGGGTGGGGTTATGAAACAAGAAAAAGGAAAAGAAAAGAGAAAGATTTTGGTTTGTGCGGGGACAGGCTGCTTGTCAACTGGTGCCTTATCTTTGATACAGGAACTTAATCAAGAGATCGAAGCACAAGGCCTTACAGAACAGGTTACAGTGGTGCCCACTGGCTGCCATGGTTTCTGTGAGCAAGGGCCCACGTTGATTTTTGAACCAGAGCAAACCCTCTATGTTCAAGTAAAAAAACAAGATATCTCAGAAATAATCGACAAGGAATTTAAGCAGGATTTACGAATTGAACGGTTGTTATATCAAGACCCTCTTACCGGTAAGAAAACAGAGACTTTTGCTAATACTAATTTCTTTGTAAAGCAAGAGCGGATAGTTTTACAAAACTGTGGTTTTATTGATCCGGAAAATATTGAAGATTACTTAGCACGAGATGGATACAAAGGGTTGATGACAGCTTTAAAGCAAAAGAGTCCTGATGAGGTTATTGAAGAAGTGAAAAAGTCTGGACTTAGAGGGCGAGGAGGAGCTGGTTTTCCTACCGGTCTTAAATGGAGTTTTTGTCGGCAGACACATGCTGATAAGAAGTATGTTATATGTAATGCAGATGAGGGAGATCCTGGGGCATTTATGGATCGTGGTGTTCTGGAAGGAGATCCCCATTCGGTGATTGAGGGTATGCTGATAGGGGCCTATGGAATTGGTTCTGATGAGGGATATATTTACTGTCGGGCGGAATATCCCTTAGCAATTAAACACCTTAAAAAGGCTATTAAGGATGCAGAAGAGGCTGGATTTCTTGGTGAAAATATCTTGGGTTCAGGGTTTAACTTTAAACTCTATATACGCGCCGGAGCTGGAGCTTTTGTCTGTGGAGAAGAGACTGCACTTATGGCATCTATCGAAGGAAAACGGGGGATGCCTCGAGCACGTCCGCCTTTCCCAGCTCAAAAGGGTTTATGGGATAAACCAACTAATATCAATAATGTAGAAACCTGGTCATCTGTACCCCATATCCTTCGACGCGGTGCGCAGTGGTACACCCAATATGGAACAGAAAAGAGTAAGGGTACTAAGATATTCGCTCTGACGGGAAAGGTGAATAACACCGGTCTGGTTGAAGTCCCTATGGGAATTACCCTCAGAGAAATCATTTTTGATATCGGTGGAGGGATTCAAGATAATAAAAAGTATAAAGCAGTTCAAATAGGTGGACCCTCAGGAGGGTGTCTGCCTGAATCCCTGCTTGATCTTGCTGTAGATTATGAATCTCTCACTTCAGTGGGAGCAATGGTAGGATCCGGCGGTTTAGTAGTAATGGATGAAACTACCTGTATGGTAGATATTGCCCGCTTTTTTGTAAACTTCTCTCAAAAAGAGTCGTGTGGGAAATGCACTCCTTGTCGAGAAGGAAATAAGCGCATGTTTGAAATTTTAGACCGTATTACCCAAGGGAAAGGGCAACTTGAGGATTTGGAAAAATTGGAGAAACTAGCTCGAGTCATCAAAGATAGCTCTCTTTGTGGACTAGGGCAAAACGCTCCTAACCCAGTACTTGCAAGTTTAAAGTATTTCCGAGATGAGTTTCTAAGCCATATCCTAGATAACCAATGCCCTGCAGGAGTATGTACGGCTTTTCTAAGCTACCACATTGATAATGAGCTCTGTAAGAAGTGTGGTCTCTGTGTGAAGAATTGTCCTGTAAATGCGATTAGCGGCGATAAGCATACTCCCTATAGTATTGATTTAGAAACTTGTATCAAATGTGGAATATGTGTAGAGAAGTGTAAATTTGCCGCAGTAGTACGAAGTGGAAAGGAGTGAAGCAGGTGGAATGGCTTACATTAACCATAGATGGGAAAGAAGTAAGTGTCCCTAAAGGTATTACAGTATTAGAAGCCTGCCGGCAGCATAATATCCGGATTCCAACCCTATGTCATGACCCAAGCCTTACCAATACTGCTGCTTGCAGGTTGTGTGTTGTGGAGATTGAGGGAATACGAAATTTGCCTGCCTCCTGTGTGACTATAGCAACTCAAGGTATGGTGATAAGAACAGGAAGCGACAGAGTAAAGGAAGCCCGTAAAACAATCCTCGAACTGCTGGTTGCCAACCATCCCTTAGACTGCATGACCTGTCAAAAGATGGGGAATTGCTCCTTGGCACAATATGCGTATGAATATGGAGTTTCAGGGGATGTGTTCCAGGGCGACAAAAGAGAACTGCCGCTTGATGACTCCAACCCATTCATAATTCGTGATTCAAGTAAATGTATTCTTTGTGGTAAATGCGTTCGGGCTTGCCAAGAGGAGCAGGTCAATGGTGTCTTGGATTTCTTTGCCCGAGGTTTTCAGACTCAGGTAGGGCCGGCCTTTAATTCTAAGCTTGCAGAGTCTGAGTGTGTATTCTGTGGATCTTGTGTAGCTGTCTGCCCTGTAGGAGCACTTACAGAGCGGCAAATGGCGGGGAAAGGGCGTCCTTGGGAAATTACTAAGGTTCAGACCACTTGTCCCTATTGTGGAACAGGCTGTAATTTTGATTTGAATGTTCGTGAAGGAAAGGTTATTGGTGTGACCTCCAATTCCGATGCACCCGTAAATGGCAGGATGCTCTGCGTCAAAGGGCGGTTTGGCTTTGATCTCATCCACAATCCAGAGCGGTTAACCACTCCACTCATCAAGAAAAAAGGAAAGTTTGTTGAAGCCAGTTGGGATGAAGCACTGGATTTAGTTGCTGATAAGTTTACGGAAATCGTTCAAGTCCATGGTCCCGATACCCTTGCTGCTCTAAGCTCAGCCCATTGTACAAATGAAGAAAACTACCTCATGCAAAAATTCATGCGCGCAGTGATAGGTACCAATAACGTTGATCACTGCGCCCGTACCTGACACGCTCCGACAGTGGCCGGTCTGGCCATATCATTTGGTTCTGGAGCGATGACTAATTCCATCGGAGAGATTCCGGATTCTCAAGTACTTCTTATTGTGGGGTCTAATCCTACCTCAGCTCATCCTATCATTGGAGCCAAGATGAAACAGGCACTCAGAAAAGGAGCCAAGCTTATAGTTGTTGATCCACGCAAGACAGAAATGGCGCAACGTGCAGATGTCTGGCTCAGGGTGCGCCCGGGGACAGATGTTCCTCTTGCTAACGGACTTGCCCATATCATCCTTAAAAACGGTTGGGAAGATCAGGAGTTTATTAATACGCGTACAGAAGGGTTCGAGGAGTTAAGAGAACACCTTCAAAAATTCCCTCCAGAGGTAGTAAGTGAGATTACAGGGATTTCGGAAGAACAGCTTGTGGAAGCGGCACGAATTTATGCTACTGCTGAGAAATCACAGATATTTTATACCCTTGGGATTACCCAGCATGTCAATGGAACAGATAACGTTATGTGTCTCGCTAACCTTGCTATGCTTACGGGGAATGTCGGCAAAACAAGTTCTGGAGTGAATCCATTAAGGGGACAGAATAATGTTCAGGGAGCCTGTGACATGGGAGCGCTTCCTAATGTCTATCCCGGCTACCAGGCTGTTAAAGATCAGGAGAGTAGAGAAAAGTTTGAAGGGGCATGGAAAGTAACTTTAAATGAAACCCCAGGGTTAATGATACCGGATATGTTTCCTGCGGCTACGGAAAAAAACATTAGAGGAATGTACATTATGGGAGAGGATCCCATACTTACAGATGCAGATTCCAATCATGTTCGCAAAGGCTTGCAAGCCTTAGATTTCCTAGTAGTTCAAGATCTCTTTCTCACCGAAACAGCCAAACTGGCTGATGTCATCTTGCCAGCAGCCAGTTTCGCAGAGAAAACCGGAACTTTTACGAACACGGAACGCAGAGTTCAAATGGTTAATCAAGCGATTCAACCTATAGGCAACTCCAAGACTGATCAGGAAATCATCTGTGAACTGGCCAGAAGAATGGGAGCAGGAGACTCTTTCAACTATAAGAATTCGGAAGAGGTTATGAAAGAGATTGCTGGACTAACTCCCCAGTATGCTGGAATCAGTCGGGAGCGTCTGGGCAAGAAGGGGCTGCAGTGGCCTGTTCCTACTTCGGATCATCCTGGAACACCATTCCTACACGAGGGAAGATTTACTCGAGGGAAGGGCTGTTTCAAGGCTATTGAGCATACCTTACCTGCCGAACTGCCGGATGCAGAGTTCCCGTTCCTCCTTAACACTGGAAGAATCCTTGCCCATTATAATGTGATGAGCCGAAATTCCAAGGCCCTTGATAACTATTCTCCTGAAGAGTTAGCAGAATTAAATCCTCAAGATGCACGAAAACTTAAGATAGCGGATGGAGAGTGTGTAAGAATATCTTCTCGGAGGGGTGTGTTGGAAACCAAGATCAGGGTAACAGATCGGGTATCTTCCGGGACTGTCTTCATGACCTTGCATTATAAAGAATCTCCTGCAAATGTTCTAACCAATAGTGGCTACGATAAGGTTACAAAAACTTATGAATACAAGGTTTGTGGAGTAAAGGTGGAGAAAATCGAAAGATGAAATGATATAATACCTATATATTGTTGAGTATGTGACCATAAATAAAAAAAGGTATAAAAATAGGAGGAAATTGGTATGGGGTATAAAAGTGATATTGAAATTGCTCAAGAAGCGAAGATGAAACCTGTTTTAGACATTGCCGAAAAATTGGAAATTCCAGAAGAGTATCTTGAGTCTTATGGTAAATACAAAGCAAAGGTCGACTATAATCTGCTCGAACAGTGGCAAACCAGACCAAATGGCAAGTTGATTCTGGTGACTGCCATTACTCCTACTCCGGCAGGAGAAGGGAAAACAACGACTTCCGTTGGCTTGGGAGACGCCCTAGCTTATTTAGGACATAAAACTGTTATTGCTTTGCGTGAACCCTCTCTGGGACCAGTTTTCGGGGTAAAAGGCGGAGCAGCCGGAGGTGGATATGCCCAAGTTGTCCCTATGGAAGACATCAATCTTCATTTTACAGGGGATATTCATGCTATGGGTGCTGCTAATAACTTAATTGCGGCCATGATTGATAATCATGTTTATCAAGGTAATGCTCTTGATATTGATGTCAGAAGGGTAACCTGGAAGAGATGCATCGATATGAATGACCGCCAATTAAGATTTATGGTTAATGGTTTAGGGGGTAAAGCTAACGGTACCCCAAGAGAAGATGGCTTCGATATTACAGTCGCTTCTGAGATTATGGCAATTCTATGTCTGTCAAATGATTTGGAGGATCTAAAGAAGCGGGTGGAGAGGATAATTGTTGCTTATGATAGAAGCGGAGAACCTGTTACTGCGGGTCAAATCAATGCCCAAGGTGCGGTAGCAGCCTTGCTGAAAGATGCCCTTAAACCAAACTTGGTTCAGACTCTGGCTCATACCCCGGCCTTTATTCATGGCGGTCCGTTCGCTAATATCGCTCATGGTTGTAATAGTGTAATGGCTACAAGAATGGCCTTGAAACTTGGAGACTATGTTGTTACAGAAGCTGGATTTGGTGCAGATCTTGGTGCTGAGAAGTTTATCGATATTAAATGTCGTCTCAGTGGCTTAAAACCAGATGCAGTTGTCATAGTGGCAACCGTGAGAGCTTTGAAGCTACACGGAGGGGTTGCAAAAGCGGATCTTGGTATCGAAAATGTTGAAGCACTCAAGCGAGGAATTCCTAATCTGTTAAAGCACGTAGAAAATATAACCGTTAATTTTGGACTTCCTGCTGTAGTTGCAGTCAATAAATTCCCAACAGATACTGATGCTGAATTGAAATTTGTCCAAGAAGAATGTAATAAACTAGGCGTTAACGTAGCGCTTTCCGAGGTATGGGAAAAAGGAGGTCCCGGCGGAGTTGACTTGGGACAGGAAGTGCTCCGGATTATTGAAAAAGGTGAAAATAATTTTCAATATGCTTATGATGTTAATCTTGGAATCAAAGAAAAGATTGAAGCTATTGCCACCAAGATTTATGGTGCAGATGGAGTGGACTTTATTGGATCCAGCAACCAAGATATTAGTAACATTGAGAAGATTGGTTATAGTAATCTGCCAGTTTGTATGGCTAAGACCCAGTATTCGTTGTCTGATGATATGAAAAAACTAGGCCGACCCCAAGGATTTAGGATCTCTATTCGCAATGTAAGGATTTCGGCGGGTGCAGGTTTTGTAGTTGCTCTTACAGGAGATATTATGACTCTTCCTGGCCTGCCAAAAGTTCCCGCGGCAGAAAGCATTGATGTAGACATTACTGGTAAGATTTCCGGTCTATTCTAACTTAAAACAGTAGACTACAGTGTAGGGAGTGCTTGACGCGCAAACTACACTGCAGTCTATACACGAAAGTCTATCATCGTGGCATTAGGCCTTCTATGGCCTTCAACTAGGTAGAATGATCATTATTCAGGAGGAAGTAACCATGCTGGAATCAAGTGCAAGCCAATTTATTTCTGCTTTATCTTCCAAAGAACCGGTACCTGGCGGCGGGGGAGCATCGGCATATGTAGGTGCCTTAGGAATGGCTTTAGGGCTTATGGTAGGTAACTTAACTGTGGGCAAAAAGAAATATCAGGATGTTGAGGCCGATATAGTTGAGAATATGGCAAAAGGACAAGTGCTCATCGATCGCTTAAAAGATTTGGTTAAAAAGGACGCTGAGGCCTTTTATCCATTGTCTCAGGCTTACGGTTTGCCCAAGAGTACGGAAGAAGAAGCAAGAATCAAAGAAGAAACATTGCAAAAAGCTTTAATTCAGGCTACCCTAGTCCCTTTGGAAATTGCTAGAACCTGTGCCCAAGCTATTGATCTTCATGAAGAGCTTGCCCACAAAGGCAGTCGTATCGTGATCAGTGATGTCGGGGTAGGGGTGCTATTTGCTAAAGCAGCCCTAAAAGGCGCAACACTGAATGTTTTGATTAACACCCAGATTATGAAGGATCAGGAACTCAAACAGAAAACGGAAACCGAACTGGAGAAGCTATTACTGGTGTATACCGAAAAAGCGGATAAAATATACAAAATGGTCGAAGATACCATCACTGGGGAGGGGAAATAATGAGTGTGATTCTGAATGCTAAGCCTGTAGTTCAGGAAATTAAGAATCAGCTTGCAGAAGAAGTATCCCAAATCCAAGCTGCTGGTATCAAACCTACATTAGGAATAGTCAGAGTAGGGGACAGGCCTGATGATGTATATTATGAAAACAGTATCATCAAGAACTGTCAAAGTATCGGAATAGCGGTCAAGACCTATACCCTTGCCTTAGATATTGATATGGAAGCGTTTACAAATATTCTACGTCAAGTAAACGAGGATTCTTCTGTACATGGTATTTTGATATTCAGACCCCTACCTAAACAGTTAGACGAAAATGTGATTAAATATATTATCGATTCCAACAAAGATATTGACTGTATGAGCCCTTTAAATATGGCTAAAGTCTTTGAAGGTGATATGGAAGGGTTGATACCTTGTACTCCGGCTGCCGTTATGGAAACATTAAAACACTATAATATTACCCTTCAGGGTGCAAATGTCGTCATTATGGGGAGAAGTCTGGTAGTTGGAAAACCACTCAGTATGATGCTCTTAAAAGAAAATGCCACGGTGACAATCTGTCATTCCAAGACAAAGGATCTTCAGGGTATTGCGAAAAAAGCAGATATCATTGTGGCGGCCATGGGCAAAGCAAAGCTCGTGGATGAAAACTATGTCACAGAAAATAGCATAGTGATTGATGTTGGGATTAACGATGCCGGAGACGGTAAAATCTGTGGTGATGTGGACTATGAGGCCGTTGTAGACAAGGTCAAGTCGATTACTCCTGTACCTGGAGGAATCGGTTCAATTACAACGGCTATTCTGCTGAAACATGTCGTTATTGCGTGTAGGAGAAGTTCCAATCGATAGAATGGAAAGTATAAGATTCTCAAAAAAAATGGAAAAATGTAGTCTATGCTAAATACTAAATGAAATTTTTTTGGTATAATAAATATGAAAAGCTTAGGTTGCTGATGCAATAAGAGGGAAACGGGTGAGAGTCCCGTACGGTCCCGCCGCCGTAAGGTGAAGCAAATTCAAGGATGCCACTGTTTTGAATGGGAAGGCTGAATTTGCAGTGAAACCAAGTCGGAATACCTGCCTGAGCCATATTACACACTTATTCACGGAGTATGAAAGGTGTTACATATCTTAGGCATAATAGTTTACTATTTGCTGTGTTTGTATAAACCTCTTCAGACCATCTGGTTGAAGAGGTTTTTTAAATCAAACAGTATGAATATCTTCAACGGCCATGGACGGCCTAGTGTCGCGGTGCTAAGGAGGGCAAGGAGCGACCAACGGCCATGGACGGCCGACAAAGTGGATGGTGATGTACCATCTATTTTTTTATGAGGTGAATTATGGAGAACAGTGCAAAAATCAAGGTCCAAAAGTTAATAAGAGAGATCGCTTCTGCAGATTTAGAAGCAAGCAAACAAGCCCAAATCTATATTGATGGTCTGGTGAAACCTCCAGGTAGTTTGGGTAGACTCGAATCTGTTGGGGCGAAAATTGCAGGGATAACCGGAAAAATCAAAAATAAGCTGCCTAAGAAATGTATTATAGTAATGTGTTCGGACAATGGTGTTGTAGAGGAAGGAGTAGCGAGTGCTCCCAAATCCGTAACATTGATGCAAACTTTAAACTTTGCCAAAGGGATTGCTGGAGTATCTGTACTTGCTAATCAAGTCAATGCTGACGTTATAATCGTTGATGTGGGAGTCGATGCAGATATCGATGATTCAAAGGTAATTGATAGAAAAATTCGTAAATCAACTTGGAATATTTCCAAAGGTCCTGCGATGACGTATGAAGAGGCCTGCCAAGCTATCTTAATCGGAATCAATATGGTTAAACATGCTAAAGATGAAGGGTATCAGGTAATCGGCACGGGTGAGATGGGGATAGGGAATACTTCAACCAGCAGTGCGATTCTAACAGCCTATACAGGACTATCTACTGATAAGACAGTCGGTAAAGGTGCTGGAGCATCTGAAGAAACTTACAATTTGAAAAAAGCCATTGTTTCAAAAGCTATAGAAGTTAATCAGCCAAATTTGCACGATCCTATTGATGTAGTGGCTAAACTTGGAGGGTTTGATATCGCTGCTCTAGCAGGAGTTTTTATCGGAGCTGCTTACTATCGGATCCCAGTGATTATGGACGGCTTTATAAGTTCGATAGCTGCCCTGATAGCTATTAAGCTGAATGATAAAGTTAAGGATTATATCATCGAATCTCATGCTTCAGAAGAACAAGGATTCAGTCATCTCATGCAAGAAATGGGTATGCAGCCAATGTTCAATATGGGTATGAGATTAGGTGAAGGGAGCGGATGTCCATTGACTTTTACAGTAATTGACCTTGCCTGTGCTATGGTAAATGAGATGGCTACCTTTGGGGAGGCTCAAATCGATAAGAAATATCTTGAACAGATCAGCGAGTTTGAGTTCTAAAGAGATGGAGGGATATTGAAATGAAAAAAGATAAAGCCTTTCTTATTTTAAGTTTAACTCTGGTATTGGTATCACAACCAAAGAGTGCTTATGGTATGCATATCATGGAAGGATTCCTTCCTCCGATATGGAGTATTTCATGGGGTCTTATTGCGTTGCCGTTTGTAATTCATGGACTTTATTCTCTTCGGAAAACAATTGATGAAGCTCCAAAATTAAAGCTATTGATCGCCATGTCGGGTGCCTTTGCCTTCCTTCTATCAGCCCTAAAAATACCTTCTGTAACGGGAAGTTGTTCTCATCCTACCGGAACTGGTCTTGGTGCTGTTCTTTTTGGACCTACCATAATGAGTGTACTTGGACTAATCGTCTTACTTTTCCAAGCTCTTCTTTTAGGACATGGAGGGCTAACTACGCTTGGTGCTAATACCTTTTCCATGGCGGTAGTAGGTCCGTTTGTCGCCTACGCTGTTTATATAATTATTCGTAAAGCCAACGGACCCCAATGGTTGGGAGTGTTTTTAGCTGCAGCACTTGGTAATTTGTCTACTTATATGACGACTTCCATACAACTGGCATTGGCTTTTCCTGCTGAAGCAGGCGGGTTTATCGCTTCGCTTACCAAATTTATGAGTATATTTGCCCTAACCCAAATCCCGCTCTCAATTAGCGAAGGGATACTCACGGTATTGGTAATTAAATCGATTGCTTCTTATGCTAACGCAGAACTCCCGTCTCTAAAAAGATTGATAAAGGAGGCATAACCCTATGGATGAGAATAAGCAAAATAAGGCGGTAAAAAAACATAGTCTATGGACCAATCTACTTCTGATAACAATCGTTATTGTACTGGCTATTGTTCCGTTAGTGATAGCGAAGGATGCAGAATTCGGCGGTGCAGACGACAAAGCAAAAGATGCAATCATAGAAATAGACAGTAGTTATGAGCCTTGGATTTCATTAATCTGGGAACCTCCAAGTGGGGAGGTTGCAAGTCTTTTATTTGCCCTTCAGGCTGCCTTGGGTTCCGGGATTCTGTTTTATGGTATCGGTTATATGAAAGGCCGCAGTAAAAGAGAAGAAAAGAATTAATGATGATCAGTATTGATATGTATGCCTATGCCTCTAAACTAAAAGACATAAATCCGATGGAAAAACTGGCATTAGCCTTTATAACACTTTGCGTTTGCCTTTGGGCTAACTCTATAATAATATCTCTTGCAGTTTTACTGATTATGACTTGGTCAACAATATACCAGGGGGGCATACCCGGGACTGTTTATTTAAAATTATTACTTATTCCAATGGGATTTCTTATTCTTGGAGTACTAACTATCGCCATAGAAATTACGCCTCAACCGTACGAATTTTTGGGATCTATATATTTCTTTAATTTCTACCTAGGGGTCTCAAAAGCGGGGCTAATTACTGCAACTCAGTTATTCTTTCGAGCCTTGGGTGCCGTCTCTTGTTTATATTATCTGTCATTAAATACCCCTATGATGGATGTGATGTCAGCTTTAAGAAAACTGAGATGCCCTAAATTACTTGTTGAAATGATGAGTCTTATATACCGCTTCATTTTTGTGTTCATCGCTACAGCAGAAACGATGATTATAGCCCAAAGTTCAAGATTAGGTTACTCAGGCATACTATCTGGATATCGTTCTTTGGGCACACTCATTTCATCAATTTTTATCCGTTCCTATCAGCAAGCTGATAAGATTTACACATCTTTGGAATCACGTGGATACGACGGAGAGCTTAATGTACTCGAACAACACAAAGCATATAGCTTAATAGGGTATCTTAAGGTTTTTGGGATTAATATTTTTCTTATTTCGTTAACTGCCATCATTTAATATACAGCTCTATTATTATAGAGATACAAGGAGACAGCCACGATGAGTGAGTACATTATGCAGACAAAGAATCTTTGTTATTCGTATTCTGATGGAACAAAGGCCCTCGATGATATCAATATCACCATCAAGAGAGGACAGACTACAGCGATATTAGGGGGTAATGGAGCAGGAAAGACAACCTTGTTTCTTAACCTAAATGGAGTATTAAACCCTTCTGCTGGTAAAGTGGTTTATGATGGGAAAACCATTGAATATTCCAAAAAAGGTCTAACTGCGCTCCGCCAAGCTGTAGGACTTGTTTTTCAGGATCCTGATCACCAACTGTTTTCTGCGAGTGTATATCAAGACGTATCTTTTGGACCGCTGAATCTAAGATTATCAGACGAAATAGTCCGAGCAAGAGTTGAGAATAGTCTTAAAAAAACCGGGATCTATGATCTGAAAGATAAACCAACACACTGTTTGAGTTTTGGGCAGAAGAAGAGGGTTGCCATAGCTGGAGTTCTGGCAATGGAACCTGAAGTTCTTGTCTTAGATGAGCCTACAGCGGGATTAGATCCTAAAGGGGTCGGAGAGATTATGAGGCTACTCAAGGGAATGCAGCAAGATCTCGGATTTTCAGTCATTATTGCCACCCATGACGTTGATATAGTTCCTCTCTATTGTGATTATGTATATGTTCTTGACGAAGGAAAAGTAGCTTTGGAGGGTAGTCCTAACGAAGTATTCGCCAAGGCAGAAATGTTAAGGAATCTTCATCTGAGATTACCTCGTATAGCTCATCTCATGGAAATCCTAAGAAAAAATGATGATTTCGAGAATGGTGATTTCGCTTCAACCATTTCCCAAGCTCGCAAAGAGATAAAAACATGGAGAGAAAACCTACGATTAAGTTGAGCATAGAACTTTTCCGGGAAGAACTTGCCTAGAATGTTTCTAAAGTATAAATAAGTCGGTGAGATAATGACAGATAATCAAAATAGAAAGAAAAAGCTAAGATCGGGATTTACTACAGGAACTTGCGCCGCAGCCGCTGCAAAGGCCGCTGCTGCTATACTGCTTACAAAGGAGATTCTTAGCGAAGTAACAATAAGAATACCTGCCGGTAAGGTTCTCAATTTGGCTCTGATAGATGTCGTATCAGAAGGAAATTGTGCTTCTTGCGCAGTCAAAAAGGACAGCGGTGATGATCCCGATACTACAAATGGTGTCTTGGTTTATGCGTCTGTTACCAAAGCAAAACATAAATCAATAATTATTGATGGCGGTAAAGGTGTTGGAAGGGTAACCAAACCTGGTCTGGCATGCAAGCTTGGGGATGCTGCTATCAATCCGATTCCTAAGGAAATGATTATGAATGAGGTTCAGAATATATGTAGTGAGTATGGTTACTCAGAAGGGCTGGATGTTGTAATTTCGGTTCCACAAGGGGAAGAGATTGCACGGAGAACCTTCAATCCCCGTCTTGGGATAGTTGGGGGGATTTCGATACTAGGTACTACCGGAGTGGTAGAACCTATGAGCGATAAGGCCTGGACAGATTCCCTATACCTTGAGTTAAGGCAGCAATATGCTCTGGGATATAGAAATCTGCTCATATGTCCAGGTAATTATGGGCAGCAATTTATAAAGCAATCCCTGGGAATAGATATTCAAAAAGCAGTTAAGTGCAGTAACTTCATAGGAGAAGTTTTGGATTATGCTCTCGATTTGTCCTTCGATAGTCTACTATTGATAGGTCATACAGGTAAGCTAGTAAAGCTTGGGGCTGGAATTATGAATACCCATTCCAAATATGCGGATGCACGGATGGAAGTAATAGCCTTGCATGCCGCTTTACAAGGTATCTCGTCAGAGAAAGTCAGGAAGATTATCTCATGTAATACTTCAGAAGAAGCAGCCTTATTCTTAAATGAAGAAGGGATAACAGATCGAGTATTTCTAAGCATTATGGATAAGATCGATTACTACGTACAGAAAAGAGTCAATCCTAATCTGAAAACAGCTGTAATAATGTTTTCCAACGAATTAGGGATTTTAGGCAAAACTAAATATGCTGATGAACTTCTACAATTACACAGATAATAAATAGCAGAAAGGGGAAATGGGTGCGAAAATGTTAAAACAAGGGACCCTCTTTGGAGTGGGAGTAGGACCAGGAGATCCGGAACTAATGACCTTAAAGGCAGTCAGAACTATCAAAGAAGCTGACGTTATCGCTTTACCTAAAACGGATGAACAATATATCACAGCACTAGAGATAGTCAAGGCTGTAATTAACATCTCTCAGAAAGAAATTATTGAGATTTATTTACCTATGACCAGAGATGAAGATACACTTCGTCGCAGTCATCAAAAAGCGGGGTTACAGTTAGCTGAACTCTTGAATGAAGGGAAAAATATTGCCTTTTTAACCCTGGGAGATCCATCCATATATTCAACCTATATCTATATCCATAACTGGTTGCTCCAAGAAGGTTATAATGTTCAACTCATAGCTGGAGTGCCTTCATTCTGTGCAGTTGCTGCCAAACTGAATACGGCACTGTGTAAAGGTGCAGAACCTTTGCATATAATACCGGCATCCTACCACCATAATGATGATTATCTCGATTGGGATGGAACAAAGATCCTGATGAAATCGGGAAAAACGTTAAAAAAAGTAATAGATACATTGCAAACAAAAGGTTTGATGGAAAACAGTTCAATGGTGGAACGTTGTGGAATGGATGGAGAAAAGGTATATGTAAATCTTTCGGATGTTAATCCGGGTTCCAGCTACTTTTCAACCATAGTTGTTAAAGATAAGGAGAAGTAAAATGATTTACTTTGTTGGTGCAGGACCTGGTGCGGTCGATCTGATTACGGTAAGAGGCAAAACTCTTCTGGAGAAAGCAGATATCATTGTCTATGCTGGCTCGCTTGTGAATCCTGAACTATTAAGTTATGCCAAGCAAGACTGTGAATGTGTAAATAGCGCAGCCCTAACCCTCGAACAAGTCATCGAATTAATGGTGGGTCCTGCTAAAGAAGGGAAGATCGTTGTAAGGCTGCACACAGGCGATCCCAGTATTTTTGGGGCGATCAGGGAACAAATGGACTTGTTGGATACTTATGGTCTAGAATACGAAGTCGTGCCTGGAGTGAGTTCTTTCTTTGCTGCTTCAGCTGCTTTGAAAGCAGAATATACACTACCGGACGTGAGTCAGTCGGTGATTATTACCCGAGTTGAAGGTCGAACACCGGTACCTCCCAAGGAACAAATTGCCCTAATGGCTTCTCATCAGGCAACCATGGTAATTTTCTTAAGTACAGGACTCTTGGATAAGTTGGTAGAGGGCCTATTAGAAGGCGGATATACTGCTGATACGCCTGCTGCAATCGTATATAAAGCTTCATGGCCAGATGAGAAAGTCTTTCGCTGTACAGTCGGTACGATTCAAAAAACTGCCGATGAAAATGGTCTTGCAAAAACAGCGCTTATTCTTATTGGAGATTTTTTAGGGGACAAATATGAACGTTCTAAATTATATGATCCTACGTTTACTCATGAATATCGCGAGGGGTCTGAATGAAAGCAACGGTATTTTCCTTTACCAGAAAAGGTGCCAGGCTTAGTGCGAAAATCAGTAAAGTACTTGAACAACAAGGATATAGCACAGATTGTTATACATTAAATGAATTCTTATCAGAGAGTCCTTTATTGAAAAGCATTGAGACTAATCTGAGTACTGTTGTTGGTAAAGCATTTTTAGATTCTAGTCTCCTAATATTTATAGGAGCCTGCGGCATAGCGGTAAGATCTATAGCTCCGTATATTAGAGACAAGCAGACCGATCCTGCTGTGATTTGTATCGATGAACAAGATAGGTATATCATCCCCTTACTTTCAGGTCATATAGGGGGTGCCAATCGTGTGGCCAAAAATATAGGGCTACAAATAAAAGCCGAACCCATTATCACCACGGCTACAGATATTAACGGTCTGATTGCAATTGATGAATGGGCGAAGAGAAACAATGTTGTGATTAGCGATATGAGCATTGCAAAGAAGGTTTCAGCAAACTTAGTTGACGGCCAGAATGTAGGGTTCGCTTCTGATTTCGAAATAAGTGGCGAGATACCGGAACAATTCTCAGTCGGTTCAACTCGGAATTGCGATGTGGGTATCTGTATTTCCCTAGATGAATCCCAAAAACCATTTAAGACCACCCTGAATCTTATCCCCAGAATAGCTTTTTTAGGAATTGGCTGTAAGAAAGGGATTAGCTCAGAGGCAATTGAAGAACTGGTTTTGGAAATGTTAGAGAAGAATAACATCTCCATCAAGGCTCTTGCTGGAATTTCGTCAATTGATATAAAAGAAGGCGAGAAGGGATTGCAGGAATTCTCCTCTAAATATGATTTACCTAGTGCCTTTTATTCGGCTAATGAGCTTAACCTTTTAAGAGGAGAATTTACCTCATCTGATTTTGTTGCGGAGATCACAGGAGTTGACAATGTTTGTGAAAGAGCTGCTACATTGTTAAGTCAAGGTGGAAATTTAGTTTCAAAGAAAACAGTTAAAAACGGAGTAGCTGCTGCGTTAGCGTTTAAATCCTGGAGGGTTATTTTTGAGGAGTAGAGGAGTTATTTTGAAAATCAGAGGAGATCAAACATGAAGATTTATGTAGTGGGCCTAGGTCCTGGAGGAGCAGATCAACTAACACCAAAGGCTGCAAGTGTTCTTCAGGGCTGCGATATTATTACAGGATATACCGTATATATCGAACTGATTAAGGATATGTTTCCGGGTAAAACCCTTTTATCCACGGCAATGACAAAGGAAGTCGAACGTTGTGAGATTGCAATCGAGAAAGCTTTGCAAGGCAATATAGTAGCGATGGTTTCCAGCGGAGATGCTGGAATATATGGGATGGCAGGAATCATATTTGAAACAGCCCAAAACTATCCTGAGATAGAGATTGAAGTGGTTCCAGGGATTACGGCTGCCAGCAGCGGAGCGGCTGTTATCGGAGCCCCGCTTACGCACGACTTTGCAGTAATCTCTTTAAGTGATTTATTAACACCTTGGGAGAAGATAGAGTCCAGACTAGCTGCAACTGCCCAAGCTGATTTTGTAATTTGTCTCTATAACCCATCCAGTAAAAAGAGAAAAGATTACTTAGAAAAAGCTTGCGATATTATTTTGCGTTATCAGAGTGCCGAACTGCCAGCTGGAATCGTTAGAAATATTGGAAGAATCGGCGAGGAGTATAGGCTTATGACCCTAGGAGAGCTGCGCAATACAAGAGTTGATATGTTTACGACTGTATTCATTGGGAATTCTCAGACTAAGATTATTAATAATAAAATGGTCACACCGAGAGGATATCGATATTAAATGGGTGCTTCAGGAGTTATAAAAAAACCTGTGTTTTGGATTATAGCAGGGACATCGGAAGGAAGACAGTTGACAGAGCAGCTAAGCGGCTTTGATGCTTTCATCTATGTCTCCTTGGCAACAGAATATGGGAAGTGGTTTATTGAAAAAAAAGACAATATAGATATAAACTCCGAACGTCTCGATCATGATGAGATGGTTGCTTTCATTAATGCTAAGAGCATTGATTGTGTTATTGATGCGAGTCATCCTTACGCTCAAGAAGTGACAAAAAATATTTCTGAAGCTTGCCGCATGACCCGAACATCCTATTTGCGACTGCAAAGACCTCTTAGTGAACAACAGGAGTTTATCTATGTGGAAGATTCCAAGCACGCTGCAACAGTTTTGAAGGAAATGCCAGGAAAAGTTTTTTTAGCGTGTGGAAGTAAAGAAATAGAATCTTTTATCAGTATTCCTAATTTCGCAGCCAGGTGTTATTTAAGAGTGTTACCCATCCCGGAAATAATTCAAAAATGTCTTGATCTTGGGTTTAAATGTCCGCATATAATCGGGATGCAGGGACCTTTTTCCAAAGAACTTAATATGGCGATGTTAAAATCATCAGGTTCTCAGATACTGGTTACCAAAGATTCGGGAGCTGCAGGAGGCTTTGGAGAGAAAATCGAAGCTGCTCTGGAACTTGGAGTTACCGTAATTGTGATTGGCCGTCCTGTTGAAGAAGGGTATACATTTGATCAAGTTATCCAAAAGCTTGTAGTAGATTATAGTTTATAAAAATAAATATCTTCAGAAAAGAGGAATTAAAATGACCGGAGTATTAGTGCTTGCACATGGCAGCAGAGAAAAAGAGACCGAGGCGACGCTCGATAAAATTGTATCCTCACTAAATCAAAGACTTGTAGGAACGAAGATTGAAAGAGCTTTTCTTCAATTCTCAGATACTAATTTGGAACAAGGACTATTGAAACTTATTGATAAAGGAGTTACGGATATCAAAGTTGTTCCCTACTTTCTCTTTGAAGGGGTACATATCAAAGAGGATATTCCCAATGAGATTAAAGCATTTAATAAAGAGTATCCGAATGTGAAGATTACCCTAGGCCGAACCCTAGGGGAAGATTACCGTCTCGCAGAAGTATTAGCAGACAGAATTCAAGAGCTTATCCGATAGGTGGTGAAACTATGCTAAAAGTCAACATCGTTGGGATCGGACCAGGGAACGAAAACTCCATGACTAAAGAAGCTGTTCAAGCCATTGAGCAAAGTGCTTGCCTGATTGGGGATAAAAGGGTAGTTGCCCCTTTTGAGAATACAGGAAAGTCCATCCTGCATTCCAGTTGCGTCAAGGACATTAAAGATTATCTCAAGAATTACCGCAAGGATTATGATGAGAATAGAAAAAACTCTGCTGAAACCATGGAAGTCTCGATACTCGTATCCGGCGATGTTGGGTTTTATAGTTTGGCTAAAAGTTTCTTGGATGACGATGAAAGCATTGGCGAAATAAAGCTCAGATGTGGTATAAGTTCTTTACAATACTTCTGTTCTAAACTTAAAACTTCTTGGGATGACGTCATCACCGTAAGTCTTCATGGAAGAGATTCCTCTATCTTGGATAAAGTAATGAATAATCATAAAGTTTTTGTACTTACTGGAGGAAAGAATACCCCGCAAGATATTTGCAAGGAACTAAACGAATATGGTCTGGATGTTCAAGTCAGTGTTGGTGAGAACTTATCGTATTCTGAGGAGAAGATAACAACTGATTCGGCCGAGAATATTGCAAAAATGGTCTTCGCTTCGTTGAGCGTGATGCTGATTATCAACCATAACCCAATCAGCAAACAAGTTATCACCCATGGTCTGCCGGATAATCTGTTCATTCGGGGGGACGTACCGATGACGAAACAAGAGATTAGATCAATATCACTTTCCAATTTACAGCTTAATAGTACGGATATTATCTATGACATAGGTGCAGGTACAGGTTCTGTAGCAGTAGAAATTGCCCTTCAGGCTCGCGGTGGAATAGTTTACGCCGTCGAGAAAGAACTTGACGCTCTGGAATTGATTAAGAAGAATAAAGAAAAATTCGGGACAGCCAATCTCATTATTATTCCTTCCGATGCCCCAGGCGGTTTAGAAGAGCTGCCTATACCTGATAAAGTATTCATTGGCGGCAATGGTGGTAATCTATGCAGTATTCTTGATGTAGTATTCGGTAAAAACCCGGATGTCAGGATCGTAATCAATGCGATTACTTTGGAAACTCTTCATGATACTGTCGATTACTTTAGACATAAACCTGAAATTGATATAGAGATTGTTAATATCACTGTCTCCAAAGCTAAAAAAGTAGGTACAAATAATTTAATGTTTGGACAAAATCCTGTGACTATTATAACAGCCCAGAGAAACGTTCAAAGCATCAAATAATGTAGATATAAAACTTTAGGTGATGAGGAAGGCATATGAAAGCTAAAATTCCCAGACTAATGTTTGCCGCCTTTAATAGTGGAAGCGGTAAAACTACAATTACATGTGCCGTATTGAAAGCATTAATGGAAAAAGGCATTAATCCGGCAGCTTTTAAATGCGGACCTGACTACATAGATCCGATGTTTCATTCCGAAATTGTCGGGGTGAATTCACGTAACTTGGATTTATTTATGCTTTCAGAAGATGTGGTAAAATACCTTTTTGCTACCAATGCAAGAGATGCCCAAATAGCCATCTTAGAAGGGGTTATGGGTTATTACGACGGCCTGGGAGCCAATAGTACAATTGCAAGTTCTTATCATCTCGCCGCAGTGACGAATACACCAGTAGTATTGATTGTCAATTGTAAAGGAAGCTCACTATCCTTAGCTGCACTAATCAAAGGCTTTGCAGCATTTAAAGCAGATAGCAGGATTAATGGTGTTATCTTGAATAATCTCTCACCAAGTCTGTATCCCTTGTACAAAGAGATGATTGAAAGTGAAGCAGGGATAGAAGTAGTCGGTTATTTGCCTTGGATTGAGGAAGGTACATTAGGGAGCAGACACCTTGGGTTGATTACTGTAGCTGAGGTAGAGGATCTGCAGGAGAAAATCACGACTTTAGCTCAGCAGGCGAGCGATTCCATAGATATAGATAAACTCCTTTTAATCGCCCAAAAAGCTGAGGACATAGACTATAAAGATTTTGAAATTCAAAAAGGCACGGAGATAGAAATCGCCGTAGCCCAAGATAAAGCTTTCTGCTTCTATTATCAGGACAGCTTAGATTTGTTGGCGAAGATGGGAGCAAAAATTACAACTTTTAGTCCTCTTAAAGATCAAGCCCTTCCTCAGTGTGACGGACTTATCTTAGGAGGTGGATATCCGGAGGTATTTGCTAGAGAACTATCTGAGAATACCCCCATGCTTAAAAGTATAGAGGAAGCTATAAGTAGTGACCTGCCCTGTATTGCCGAGTGCGGAGGATTTATGTACCTTCTGGATAGTCTTACTGACACGAAGGGAAACCAATATTTAATGGCAGGTTCCATAAAGGGGGAAGCCTTTATGACGGAAAAATTGAATCGCTTTGGGTATGCGAAATTGGTCTCCCAGAGTGATAATTTACTATGTGGTAAAGGTGAAACAATAAATGCCCATGAATTCCATTATTCAGATTCAACAGCCAATGGCAGTGGATTTTCAGCGGTTAAACCTTCCAGTGGGAGGGAATGGGAATGCATCTATACCGGAGAGAACATATTTGCTGGCTACCCCCACATTCATCTTTGGGGGAATCTTAACTTTGCCTATTCCTTTATAGAGAAATGTAAAAAATACCGAGCTAAAAGATTAGGTTTCGAGGTTACAAAGATATGATTACAATTTATGCCTTGATCACAGGCTATATTCTTGATCTCATTTTTGGAGATCCGGAGGGTATCCCCCATCCAGTGCGTTATATTGGTAATATGATTGCCAAAGGTGAAAAGCTGCTGCGCCGGATTAGCTGCCAAACGGATAGAACGAAATACCTTTCTGGGATGGTCCTGACAGTCGTTGTGGTTGCAGTATCTTTTATTATCCCTTACACGATATTATCTTTTGCTGGTAGTTTTCATCCTGTTTTAAGGTATATCTTAGAAACTGTAATGTGTTATCAGATTCTAGCAACCAAAGCCCTGAAGAAAGAAAGTATGAGGGTGTTCTATGAGCTTGAACAAGAAAAACTGCCTGAAGCGAGAATCTCACTCTCTCGGATAGTGGGCCGAGACACAGAGAACTTGAGTACAGCTCAAGTCACCAAAGGGGCAGTGGAAACCGTAGCAGAAAACGTATCTGATGGGGTTGTTGCTCCTATGATCTTCATTCTTATTGGAGGAGCCCCTTTAGGCTTTTTATACAAGGCTATCAATACCCTTGATTCCATGATTGGTTACAAAAATGACAAATACTTGCACTTTGGTAGGTTTGCGGCAAAATTTGATGATCTAGCGAATTATATCCCTGCAAGGGTATCAGCCTACCTGATGATTATCTCAACCTGGATGCTACGTTATGATGTCCAAGGGGCAATAAGAATATATAAAAGGGACCGATATAATCACACTAGCCCGAATTCGGCCCACACAGAAGCTGTTTGTGCAGGGGCGCTAAACATTCAGCTTGCAGGGGAAAATTACTATTTTGGTAAGCTAATAATGAAACCGACCATCGGAGATGAAAATAGAGAGATTGAGATAGCTGATATTAGAAGAGCTAATAACCTTTTGTATGTGACATCCATATTGGGACTTATCCTCGGAATAGTCACCAGGTTTCTAGTATTAAAAATTCCATATTAAAACAGGAAAGATAAGAGACAAAAAGATAGTCCTAAAAGTCCAATATTAATAAATAAGAAGCTAAACAAAAAGTTATAAGGTAAGCCAAGGTAGGTGAAAAAGATGTATGAATATGTTCATGGTGGCGATATCTATTCTGCCAAAGAACAGATAGGAAAAGAAGAAATTCTAGATTTCTCTGTGAATACAAATCCCCTAGGTCTTCCTGATGAAGTAAAGCAGGCTATCGAGGAGGCTCTCGCAGACAGTGAAAAATATCCTGACCCTTTTTGCAGAGAACTTACAGCAGCTTTAGCGAATTATGAGAAGACAAATCAGGATTATATCTTATGTGGAAATGGAGCCTCAGATATTATTTTTCGACTGGCTCTGGCCTTAAAACCAAAAAAAGCATTGCTGTGTGCCCCTACATTTGCCGACTATGAAAAAGCGTTAAAGACAGTCGGCTGTGATATAGACTATTATTACTTATCGATTGATGAGGATTTCTTGGTCGGGATAGACTTCATTGATAAAATAAACACAGAGACTGATATGGTATATATCTGTAACCCCAATAACCCTACCGGTCAACTGTGCAGCAAATCTTTCATTCAGAATGTTCTTGATCGATGCCGGGAGACAAAGACCGTAGTACTGATTGATGAATGCTTTATTGACTTTATAGATCAAGCTGAAGATTATTCAGTCCAACCGTTTGTGGAAGCTTATAGTAATCTAGTTATCCTCAAAGCATTTACGAAAATCTATGCAATGGCTGGAATACGACTTGGATATACCATTACTTCGAACAAACTCCTGATAGAAAAGATGAGAACCAGCGGACAGGATTGGGGAGTATCCAGCTTAGCTCAAGCTGCGGGAATATCTGCTTTGAAACTCACTGATTATATTAAAGAGACAAAGCGTTTGATTCCTGAAGAGAGAATTTTTTTGATTAGGGAGTTAACAAACCTTGGTTTTGAGATATATGGTTCCAAAGCCAATTATATATTTTTTAAAACCAATGTCGCCAATAACGTTAACGTATCAAATCTGAACCAGAGACTATTATCCAAAGGGATTTTGATTCGTGCCTGTTCCAACTATATCAACTTAGACAGTGATTTTTACAGGGTGGCAGTCAAAAAACGCAGGGACAATATGAAGCTTATTGAAGCCCTTAAGGATGTGATCGATGATGAAAACAATGATGATAATCTTAGATGGGTTAGCAGATGAGCCAATCAAAGATTTAGAATATAAAACCTCGTATGATTATGCAAATCATGAGAATCTTGATCGCTTAGCGGCCCAAGGGATTAAAGGGTATTTTAACGCCTGTCCCCAAGGGTATTTACCCGAAAGTATGAATTGTATCTTAAATCTATTGGGGATTCCTCAGGAAAGTTTTCCGAAAAGCAGAGCTGCGCTGGAACTATTAGCGCATGGTCACGCGTTGGGCGAAGATGAGGTGGTCTTACGTTGTAACCTTGTTGCTGTTGAAGATAAGAAGTTAATCTCTTTTAACGGGGGAGGATTAACCAAGCAGGAGATGAAGAAAGTCTCCGAACAGGAAGCAGGAAGAACAAGCGATATAGACTTTATTCATCTGTCTGGATATCGAAATCTATTAGTCATGAATAAAAAGGATTTTAACTCTTTTGATTGCCTAACTTACCCACCCCATGAGTTCTTAGGAGAGGACATCGAAAGATTATTAGGGGAATTATGCAAATCGTCAGAAGTATTGCATGATTTTGTATCCAGCAATGAATTTAAAATTAATGGAGAAGATGGTAAACAATATCGCTACCTTTTCTATCCATGGGGAATAGCTGAAAAGAGTAAACTGCCTACGTTCAAGCAAAAGTATGGGAAAGCTGGGGCAGCTGTGTGCGGCGCAGAGATAGCCAAGGGGATAGCTCTAGCCTTAGGATTATATGTCCCCAAAATGGAAGGGTTGACCGCGGATATTGATACCAACCTGAGATTAAAGGCAGAAGGTGCCTGTTCCTTACTGGAAGAATATGATTTTGTATTCGTTCATATTAACGGGCTGGATGAAGCCTCTCACCGTTATGATGTTAACGAAAAGATTAAGTTTATAGAGAAGATAGACAGAGAGTTTATTGCCTATGTGGACAATAACCTAAATAGCCAGATAAATATTCTAATCTGTGCAGATCATGCTACAAGCCCCTTAACGGGTAAACATTCTGCACTGGATGTTCCCTATATCATTAGAAGTCAATCTCTGCAGAATAGAACAGGAATAGAATCTATTCCTACAGGAGAAATCCTTAAATATCTGCTATCTTTTAGGTAAAGATAAGGTAATGCAAATTGTAGTGAAATGGGTGTGATTATGGCTAAAGCAATCATGGTTCAAGGTACGATGTCTAATGCTGGAAAAAGTCTTTTTACTGCAGGGTTGTGCAGGATTTTTAAACAGGATGGGTATAGCGTTGCACCTTTTAAATCACAGAACATGGCTTTAAACTCCTTTATCACCGAAGAAGGCTATGAGATGGGAAGGGCCCAGGTTGTCCAAGCGGAAGCTGCCGGTCTTGAACCAAGTGTTCTTATGAATCCTATACTTCTAAAACCTACTTCTGATAAAGGTTCTCAGGTTATTGTTAATGGTGAAGTGCTTGGCAATATGAATGCTGAGGAATACTTTAGTTATAAAAACAAGTTGATCCCCGATATCATGAAAGCTTATGAAACACTTTCCACAGATCATGATGTCATTGTTATAGAAGGAGCAGGGAGTCCGGCTGAGATCAATCTGAAGAGTGAAGATATAGTTAATATGGGTATGGCGAAATTGGCTAAAGCCCCTGTGTTGCTAGTTGCCGATATCGACCGAGGCGGAGTTTTTGCATCCATTTACGGGACGATTATGCTGCTTGATGAAGACGAGAGAGAACTTATTAAAGGGATTGTAATTAATAAGTTTCGCGGAGATGTTAATATTCTAAAGCCTGGGCTGGCAATGATTGAAGAAAAGGTCAATATCCCTATTATTGGTGTTGTGCCTTATTTGAAGATAGATATCGAAGATGAAGACAGCTTATCAGAGAGACTTGGCAAGGGTAAGAATAATACTGTTGAAATAGTAGACATCGCAGTCATACAATTACCAAGAATGTCTAATTTTACAGACTTTAATGTTTTTGAGCTGATTCCAGGAGTATCGCTCCGATATATTAAATCACCATCCGAGCTTGGGAATCCGGACATGATTATCCTGCCCGGAACAAAAAATACTATGGGTGATCTTCTTTGGCTACGTCAGATAGGACTTGAGGGACTAATCAAAAAACAAGCCTCTCAGGGGACTGTCGTATTTGGAATGTGCGGGGGATATCAGATGCTTGGTAAAGCCCTTGAAGATCCTTATAATGTCGAACATGGTGGAAGCTTAGTCGGGATGGAGCTGCTGGATACCATAACTACTTTTGCACCAAATAAAACACGAACTCGCGTAAACGGCAGATTCCAACAAATCGACGGCTTATTGTCGAAGTTATCTAACCTTCCTTTCAGCGGCTATGAAATTCATATGGGAATGACGAATGGCGGTGAAGCACCTTTAACTCACCTAGATGTGTGCAATGAGGAAACAGCAAGCCAAGTGGATGGAAGCCAGAATAGTAATGTAATAGGGAGCTATGTTCACGGCATTTTTGACGAGGGAAATGTAGCTTCAACCATTGTGGAATGTCTCCTAAACAATAAGGGGATAGACAAAACGGTTGATCAGATAAGTTTTAAAGATTATAAGGAAAGACAATATAACATCTTGGCTGAAGAGATAAGAAAATCTGTAGATATGACTGCAATCTATAGAATATTGGAAGAAGGTGTATAACTGGTGGAAAAGGGATTAATACATATCTATTGTGGTGATGGCAAAGGGAAAACAACTGCATCTCTGGGCCTAGCTGTTCGCAGCGTAGGCAGGGGATTTAAAGTGCTGATTATCCAATTCCTAAAAAGCCAGGATACCGGAGAGATCTCTACCTTAGAGAAAATACCGGGGATTAAACTGCTGAGAACCAGAAAAGGGTTTGGGTTTTACTTTCAAATGACGGACCAAGAGAAAGAGGAGTGCAGGATTCTTCACAATGAGATTTTAAGCGAAGGGATAACTATGGCTAACTCAAGTCAGGTAGACCTGCTTATTCTGGATGAGATAATTTCAGCTTATAATTACAATCTAGTAGATTGTGAAGAATTACTAAATTTCTTAAAGAATAAGCCAGAAGCGCTAGAGGTAGTTTTAACAGGCAGAGAACCGTCCGAAGAACTTATTGAACTTGCTGATTATGTTTCGGAGATTAAAAAGGTAAAACACCCCTATGATAAAGGGATTAAAGCAAGGATTGGGATAGAGAGGTAATAGAATGACCATAAAGATTGAACATGTCTTACCGGAGGAAATAGAAAAACGCAGTTTTGAGATCATAACCAAGGAACTTGGAGATATCCGATTGGAAGAAGATAAGGCAGGCATAATTAAACGGGTGATTCATACCACCGCTGATTTCGACTATGTACAGAGTCTTTGTTTTTCTGATGAGGTTGTATCTAAAGCTAGAAAAGCAATTAAGAATGGGGCTTCTATTGTGACAGATACAAGAATGGCAAGTGTGGGGATTAACGCCAAAATGTTAGAATCCTATGGCGGCAAGGTGTATTGTTTTATGGCCGATGAAGATGTCGCAAGGAAAGCAAAGCAAGAGGGCACTACCAGAGCATCTGCCTGTATGGAAAAAGCCTTAACTATTGATGGGCCGTTGATTTTCGCTATCGGGAATGCACCTACTGCTTTAATCAAACTGTCTGAACTAATCAAGGAAAACAAGATTACTCCAGAACTTGTTATCGGTGTCCCAGTAGGTTTCGTCAATGTTGTTGAATCTAAAGAAATAATTATGGAAGCAGGAGTTCCTTATATTGTTGCTCAAGGAAGAAAGGGCGGAAGCAATGTTGCAGCGGCCATATGTAATGCCTTATTATATGGTATGTAAGAATAGACTATAGTTTATGGCTTCACCAAATACTTATCATCTATAGTTCCTGGCCCGGCTTGAACATTATTATATATAAGAGTAGCATTGTTTCTAAGACAATAAAAAAAACTAAAGGTAATGAAGTATTAACTGCATATGTTATAGTTGAAGTTGTTGAAATAGCACGGTAAGTAACTACGGTGGCAATAGCATTAAATCCTTGAATAATAAATAGCAAGGATTTTTAAGGCTATATTAGTCAATTCGCCCTTATTCATATTCTTTTCCTCCTTTGGTCTATTAAGATTCTAATAGTATATTAGGTTCTCGTTCACCGTCAGAGCCACGGTCACCTATCCAAAGTACGACGAGGCTATTCTAAAGAAGTAATTAAACTCGCCAATATTACCAATCTCCATCAGTGATATTATATAAACTGATACTTGTTATAATGCTCTCTTCTCCTAACTCCTTGGGTTCATAATTGAATTCTATTACATAACCATCCCCAATGTCGAAAGTGCTTTCTGGTCTATCATTAAATAACTGCTGATCCGTGTTCATTTCATATTTAGATTTATAAGATTCAATAACCTTAATGGCATTGTGTCCTACCTGAAAATTTTCTTTAGTTTTGTATCCACTACTATTTACAATTATAGCTTTAACTGTAAAGCTCATTGGGTCAATTTGAGTGATGACATCTCTATTCTTTTTATTGAAAGCATAATTGATACCAAATTCAGACTTATAAACTTCATAATCATCCCCATATTGAATTATTGCTTTCTCTAATCCATCTCCGATTGCTATATCAGATATTGCTTCTTGATTGCAAACATATTGAGGTATATTCGGTCTATCGCTCAGCCGTTCTGACATAACGTAACCATGATGTTTCTGATTGACTTCATCTATATACTCAACAATTGCCCACTCCTCTCTTTCTGCATTGTTGATAACATTATAGACAGTAACATAAGTATTTTTAATCTCTTTTATTGAATCAGATTTATCGTCTGGAAAGAATCTAATAATATCATTTCCTTTTAGGAACATAACTTTCGGGAAAATGGCTGAGCTATCTGTTTCATTGGTATTATCTTGTGATTCTATGGTGCTATCCTCTACTTGCGGATCTTCCTTGAATGATTCATGTTGAATTGAACAACCAGTAATAAAAAGGACTACTAATAACACAACGCAAATTTTTCTCATAGAATTTCTCCTTCACCACCTAATTAGCACGAATTTACTTCTGTTGTATTTCAAAAGCCTTTATAGCCCCATCACCATAATCAATATAATACTTACCACCAATAAACTGCGCTCTCACATCAAAGAGCTCAGTATTATAACCCAATCTTTTAATTATTTAACACTGTCATCATAGTGAAACCACCCCCTTTCATTGTTTATTTATACGTTCAGATAAATAAACGAAAAGGAGTGGCTCTACATAACAGTATTTGGGAATTATTTTTAAATGTTTTTTTCTACACTCTCAGCCATTTTGATTAACTCTGCTTTATCTGCTTCTCCGGTGATATAAAATAAATACTCATTCTCCCAGACAATACCTACAAGCCCTTGCTTTTCAACCAAAAGAGCTTCGATATCGTGAATTAATATTTGCTGTACATCGGCATTTTCGGTGTCAATTCTCAGGTCGGTATTCGTGCTTGAATATTGAGAGAAGCGTATTGTTCTTCCCTGACTATCTTCAAAATATATGTTGCTTAATACGGTTCGATCTTCAGCACCTATGACAGTAAATCCTTCCGGAACATAGTTGGGATAATACCCGTTCCAATCCGGAGGTAGTTGATAGTTGATCTGGTGAGTTTTGTCTGAAGAATCCTCCAATGTGAAGCCGGTATATTGATCCTTGATATCTACAATCAGATTGATAGCTCTAATCCTTAAGGCATCTACGCTGGCTATCACGAGAGTCAGGCTTCCTATTAAGACAAAAAAGAAGATAGCAACCTTAGGTAAAAACTTCAAAGTCCTATTCTTTATATGCTTGATTTTTTCACTTCTGTCATGCTCAGCAATCAGCTTCTTCATTCTGTATTCAAACTCTGGAGAAGGGTTGAATTCAAGAACCTCTTCAGCGAGTTTATTTTCTTCGATAATATTTTCTACATGGCAAGCGGCGGCATATTCCAAGATTGCATCAAACATCTTTTCTTTTGCTTTTTCTTTAGTCTGAGTTTTAGTTAATTCATATTCACTCGATATTTGCTCAGTCATTGTTTGCCACCTCCTGTTCCTGGGATATGAGTCTTATCAGGCTTTGCTTAGCACGGTACATCCTTATTCTAGCGTTTTTGACAGAGATTTTAAGAATTAAGGCGATCTCCTCATAATCGTAGTGATAAAAATATTTTAGGGCAATGATATCGGCATAATGGGCGGGGAGCTCCTTGATTTTGGTCACCATTGCATCGAACATGGTATTATCGATTACGAGCTCCTCCAGACTTGGACCTGATTCAGGGAATTTTTCTATCTCTTCCAGTGGTAAGCCGGATCGTTTCTTCCTGCGTCGATAGATATCGATTGAGATGTTTCTAATGATAATAACGACGTAAGCCCGAGTTCTATTACAATTTACTTCATTAATTTTTCCGAGGTTCTCGGAAATTCTTATAAATGCTTCGTGAAGTGCATCTTGTGCCAGATGCTCATCATTTAAGATTCTTAGTGCTACTCTATACATACTCGGGCCATGTCTGTGATACACTTCCTCCAGTTTGCTGCGTTGAGGCTCGTTCAATACCATAGCTAAAAAGAACAACATCTTTTTCTCTCTTTCTGTAGATAGTTAAAAACCAGGCCACATTTACCAAAATTATAACATACGATGTTAATATCGGATTAAGAAAATTGTGTTAATCGTAAGAAACGGATCTTCTGTTGTGACAGATACAAGGATGGCAAGTGTGGAGATTAACGAAAAATGTTAGAATTCTATAGCTATTTAAAAATTCGCCGTTTTTGATATTACTCATCTAGATGACTAAATTTCAAAATGGCCAAATTTAAATGTGGGGTTTTCCTACGCTGTTAATCCGGATTAAGGAAATTGCTATCAATATTGCAGAAACCTGCTGCCATGCCTTAATATGGTATATAAGAAAACACCAAGGTTTGTGACAGGAAAAGACCGCTGGTGACTAAGGAGTTTGGACTAAGATGGAGCATACAGTTCCTGTAGATTTGGATAAAACCGCTAAAATCCTGGGAATTTCTAAAGCCAGCGTGCGCAACTGGATAAGACATGAGTATCTTAAACCTATAGACGCTCAAGGTAAGTTTTTTGATCAGCAACAAATACTTATACTTAAAGAAGCTATCACCAATGGGGATGTGGATAGGTTAAAGACGAGGGCCAACAAGACCAGAGCAGATAAGACTTTTCTACCTGTCGAGTATGTTCTAGGACAGGAAAATAGAAAGGCCATTATCAGGCTTGTTAATCATATCAGGGATAGGAAGATAGACTCCGGATTAGCCATCCTGATTCTGGCGATCAAATGTTTTATCGAGAATAAAGATATCCTTTCCACAGATGTGAAAGAGATTTTGTGTTTTCCCCATGATATTTTTACTAGGAAAAATGTCTATAGGGAGCTAAAAAGTCTCTTTTTATTTATTAACGAGGGTCAGGAAGCGGTCTCAACAGTGACGTGCGAAGAAGAAAATATAGACATAGAATTCCTCATATCCTTTCCTCTCCCTGAAGTAAAGGATATTCTAGGGCTCGTATATCAATCCTTGATTCATGAGGGAACTAAATCTAATTTAGGATCTTACTTCACCCCAACAAATATCGTGTCTAGGATGGTCAGGGAAAATATTCGTCCGGATTACAATGTGCTTGATCCTTGTTGTGGTACCGGACAATTCCTATTGTCCTTTGCTGATTTCCTTACAGACCCGGAGAAAATTTGGGGAATAGATATCGATCCTATGGCAGTACATATTGCAAGATTAAACCTACTCCTAAAATTCCCTCAGGATTTCCAACCGAGGATATACCATCTTAATACCTTGCAAAATTTGAGCGTAGATCAGTCAGTTGAATTAACTACGTCTGTCCTTCGAGAGGTTAAGTTTGATTTTATTGCAACTAACCCTCCTTGGGGGGCAGGAATAGACATCAACACTCTTAATAATCTTAGGAAGAAATACTTGGGAATTACTTCAGGGGAGTCATTTTCTTACTTCTTAGAAATAAGTCTGGACCTACTTAAGGAAGAGGGAGTACTATCTTTTGTTCTGCCAGAATCCATCCTTAATGTCAAAACTCATGGAGACATCAGACAAACAATCTTAGAAAACTGCAAAATAATAACCATAGAGGGGCTGGGTAAAGTATTTAGGAATGTGCTATCTCCAGCAATAATCCTGGAACTTGTCAAAACTAAACCTGCTGATGACCATGAAGTAGTTGTAAGGCTGGATGATAGGGAATGTAAGATAAGGCAAAAACGATTTGAAGCTAACCAAGGAAATGTCTTTGATATCCATATTAGTGTTAAAGATGAAGATATCTTAAGAAAGGTGTATGCTACCAGACATGTTACCTTGAAAAACAGAGCGGAATGGGCTTTGGGAATCGTTACGGGAGATAATAAGAGGTACTTGTCAGCAGAACAGCACCAAGGTTATGAACCGATATTTAAAGGTTCTGATGTAGACAGATATATACTTAAGAAGCCCAGTTACTTCATAGACTTTAGGCCTGAAAAATTTCAACAGGTGGCATCAGAAGAAAAATACAGAGCCCGAGAGAAGCTCATTTATAGGTTTATATCCAGGAAGCTCATTTTCGCTTATGAAGATAAGGGAAGTTTGACCTTGAACAGTGCCAATATTCTTATACCCAGGCTGAATAACTATCCCATCAAGGTAATAATGGCTCTATTCAATAGTACGCTCTATGATTATATTTATCAGAAAAAGTTTAATACGATAAAAGTCCTGAGAGGTAATCTGGAACAGCTACCTCTGCCACTATGGGATGAAGAAACTCTGGCCCATATCTCAGGACTTGTTGATAGGATAATGGGGGGAGAGAACCAGAACCTACTCCTAAGTCTTGATGACTATATTATGAAACAATTCGGTTTTTCCGAGGAGGAAAGGGTGTATATGGAAGAGACGAGACGAGCATTTTGAATCCATATTTTTCAACATTATCAAAGTAGATGTATACATTATTTTTACGAGTATGTAGTTGTGTTTTAAAACATAAAGATCTATAATAAGAGAAATTGAGCAACGGCGCTTTATGTTTATACATGAAGCGCTTTTTGTTTATATCAATAGAAAAATCATTTTGCACGAATAGGGGTAAAGTTTATATTTGTTGATAAGGAGTTAAGAAGCTAATGAGACAATTGTTTCATTAGTTGATGATTTTGTTTACGTGTTATTACTGTTAAAGTTTATATTTGCGAGCAAAGGCGCTTTTTTCATCGATGGACAGATTTGTCCGTAATGATAAAAAGCGCTTTTTCTATATTAATCTATCTAGCTTGAAGGAGGAAAAAAACATGAGACAGGTAGCGATTTATGGCAAGGGTGGAATTGGAAAGTCCACAACCACCCAGAACACAGTAGCAGCCCTAGTTGAAAGCGGTAAAAAAGTAATGGTCGTAGGGTGTGATCCAAAAGCAGATTCTACAAGATTATTACTCAATGGATTAGCACAAAAAACAGTAATGGATACCTTGCGAGATGAAGGAGAAGATATCGATCTGGAAGATGTTTTGAAACCAGGTTACAAAGGGGTTATGTGTGTTGAATCAGGCGGACCGGAACCTGGAGTGGGCTGTGCCGGCAGAGGAATCATTACATCTATCAATTTACTTGAATCTCTGCATGCCTATGGTGATGATTTAGATTATGTTTTCTATGATGTTCTCGGAGACGTTGTCTGTGGAGGATTTGCGATGCCGATTCGTGAAGGAAAAGCTGAAGAAATCTACATTGTTGCTTCAGGAGAACTCATGGCCCTTTATGCGGCCAATAATATTTCCAAAGGGGTTCAGAAATTCGCCAATACTGGTAAAGTGCGATTGGGAGGTATTATTTGCAACAGTCGTAAAGTGGACTATGAATATGAACTTCTTAAGGCCTTTGCTGATGAGCTTGGTTCCCAACTGATTCACTTTGTTCCTCGGGATAATGTCGTACAACGCGCTGAAATTAATAAGAAAACCGTAATTGACTTCGAACCAGAGTGTGAACAAGCAGATGAATACCGTAAACTTGCTAAAGCTATTGACGGTAATGATATGTTTGTGATTCCCAAACCTATGATTCAGGATAGGTTGGAAGAACTGATGATGGAACATGGAATCCTTGGTTAGGAATGAGGTTCAAGTAATTTATAGACAATTTTCGAGAAAGCTATGAAGCCAAAGTGAAGATCGAATATAAAATTGGACGGAAGAAAGAAGGGATTTCTTTATGTTAATGATTAAAGCAATCGTCAGACCGGAGAAGAGCAATATCGTTTTAGCTGAATTAAATAGTGCCGGTTTTCCGGGTGTCACCAAAATAGATGTGGTAGGTCGTGGTAAACAAAAAGGAATAAGAATCGGTGATGTTGTTTATGATGAACTCCCCAAGGAGATGATTCTCTTGGTGATTCGAAATGAAGATAAAGATGATGTGGTGAATATCATCTCCAAGTATGCGAAGTCCGGTGAAAAAGGAACTTACGGAGACGGGAAAATATTTGTCTCCCCTGTAGAAGAAGTCTACACCATAAGCAGCGGCAAAAAAGAAAACTAGGAGGGGTAATCCATGAAAGAGATACTTGCGATTATCCGGATGAATAAAATCAATAGTACTAAACAAGCGCTTCTGAACATCGGAATAAATTCACTAACTGCCTATAAGGTGGTAGGGCGGGGTAAAGCTGTCAATGTGGCTTCCGTGTTAAACGAAGTTGGAGATCATGATGAAATCGCCGGTAGGATCGAAGAAGGACTGCTCGCAGGTAGCAGGCTCACTCCCCGCAGATTACTTGATATTGTAGTCCATGACGATGAAGTACAAAAGGTAGTAAACACAATTATTGAAACCAATAAGGAAAACCAAAGCGGGGACGGTAAAATCTTCATTCTTCCTTTATCGGAAGCCATTAGAGTCAGGACGGGAGAATCTGGAGATCAAGCACTTTAGTAGAAGGGGGCTATAACTATGGCAATTAACAGTAAAAAATTAGACGAAATCCTTGATTTGTATCCCTCTAAAGTCAAAAGGAACAGGAAAAATCATATTGTTGTTAGGGATACAACCACTGTCCAAGAAATAGAAGCTAATACTCGTACCGTTCCCGGAATTATCACCAACCGTGGCTGTGCCTTTGCAGGTTGTAAAGGGGTTGTCCTCGGACCACTTAAAGATATGATTCATATCGTTCATGGGCCTATCGGTTGCGGCTACTATGCCTGGGCAACACGCAGGAATAAGGCCCAATCCGATGATCCCAAGAATAACTATATATCTTATTGCTTTTCCACTGATATGCAGGAAAGCGATATCGTCTTTGGTGGGGAGAAGAAACTGGCCAAGGTAATTGATGAAGTAGTAGAAATATTTCACCCTAAAGCTATCACTATCTCTGCTACTTGTCCTGTGGGGCTGATTGGAGATGACTTGAATGCCGTAGCGAAAGCTGCTGAAGCAAAGCATCTCATCAAAATATTATCTTTTAACTGTGAAGGATATAAAGGAGTAAGTCAATCTGCCGGTCATCATATTGCCAATAACGGATTGGTTGAACATGTAATCGGTTCAGGCGATATGGAAGAGGCTTCTGGTAAATATCCAATCAATCTCCTGGGGGAATATAATATTGGCGGTGATGGATGGGAAATAGCCAGGGTATTAAAAGATATTGGATATGATATCATATCTGTGATGACAGGAGACGGATCTTATGAAGAACTCAAGAATGCCCATGTATCCGACCTGAATCTTGTACAGTGCCACCGTTCCATAAACTATATTGCGGAGATGTTGGAAACCAAATATGGAACACCTTGGTTAAAAGTGAACTTTATCGGGGTTCAATCAACTATAGAATCTCTAAGAAACATGGCCCTTTATTTTGGAGATCAGGACCTGATTAATAAGACAGAGGAAGTCATTGCCAGAGAAATTGCCGTTGTAGAGTCTGTCATCGACCAATATAGAATGATCTGCCAGGGCAAAACAGCATTTTGTTTCGTTGGTGGCTCCAGAGGACATCACTATCAAGGACTGTTTGCTGAATTAGGTATTGAAACTATATTGGCAGGATACGAATTTGCTCACCGAGATGATTATGAAGGCAGGGATGTCCTACCTCATATTAAGACCGATGCCGACAGCAAAAATATTCCCGATCTAAAGGTCACCCAGGATGAGCAACGTTTCAGACTGAAGCTGTCACCTGAAAGAGCAGAGGAACTTAAAGAAAAAATTCCTTTGAGTCAGTACAAAGGTTTGATTCAAGATATGAAAGACGGAACTATTATGGTGGATGATTTAAACCATTTTGAAACAGAAGAATTTATCAAGATTCTTAAGCCAGATATCTTTGCTTCTGGTGTTAAAGATAAATATGTTATACAAAAAATGGGCATCCCTTCTAAACAGCTTCACTCATATGATTACAGTGGTCCTTATGCAGGGTTCAGGGGTGCGATGAAATTTGCCGAAGATGTTGCTAACTCATTTATCTCGCCGACTTGGAATTTCATCACTCCTCCTTGGAAAAATGAACCTCTGCTGGAAGGCAAAATAGAGGAGGGAAAATAAAATGTTAGACGGTACACCAAAAAAAATTATTGAACGTCATAGCGGTGGGGTGATAAATCCTGCAAAAACCTGTCAGCCAATTGGTGCTATGTATGCAGCGCTGGGACTACATGGCTGCCTGCCGCATAGCCACGGTTCTCAGGGATGTTGTTCTTATCACCGCATGCACCTCACCCGACATTTCCGTGATCCCATCATGGCGTCAAGCAGTTCATTTACAGAAGGAGCTTCCGTTTTTGGCGGGGGAGCTAACCTAAAAACATCAATCAAAAATGTCTTTACTATATATAATCCCGACATCATGGCAGTGCATACTACCTGTTTGTCTGAAACCATTGGGGATGATCTTAATAGTATCGTTCAATCAGCAGAAATTCCGGAAGGAAAGATCGTCCTTTATGCCAATACACCAAGCTACGTCGGCTCTCATATCACAGGATTCTCCAATATGACCAAAGGGATTATCAACCAACTAGCCGAGTCAACGTTGGAAGAACCTAAAGAACAGGTGACTATCCTGCCAGGCTTCGTCAACCCAGGAGATATGAGGGAAATCAAAAGAATTGTTAAAAAAATGGATATAGATTATGTGATGTTGCCGGATACTTCCGGCGTGGTTGATTCTCCCATGACAGGCGAATTTGTGATGTATCCTAAGGGGGGAACGACCGTTGAAGAAATCAAAGACAGCGGTAATTCGCAAATTACACTGGCTTTAGGCAGCTTCGCATCTGCAGATCCTGCCAATGCTTTAGATAAGAAATGTGGGGTACCAGCCAAAGTACTGCATACCCCTATCGGTATTAAAGCAACGGATAGCTTGCTTATGGCTCTTTCCAAAAGCTTTGTCCGTGAAATTCCGTATGACTTAGAAGAGGAAAGAGGGCAATTAGTAGATATCATGACCGATACCCACTTCCATTTCCATGGCAAGAAAGTAGCTATTTTCGGAGATCCTGATATCGTCATCAGTCTCACCGAGTTTGTCCTAAGCCTGGGAATGAAACCGGTGCATGTGTTGACTGGTACTCCAGGAAAAAGTTTTGAAAACGAGATTAACAAGATGCTAACGGAAGCAGGTATTGAAGGGAATGTAAAAGCAGCAGGTGATCTTTTCACACTTCATCAATGGATTAAAAATTTACCTGTTGATCTTTTAATCGGGAACACCTATGGAAAATATATCGCCAGGGCAGAAGATATTCCATTTGTAAGAATTGGCTTCCCAATTCTAGACAGAAGTGTTCATTCCTATCTACCTGTAGTGGGCTATAAAGGAGCCATCAGAATTATTGAGATGATCAGCAATGCACTGCTGGATAGAGCAGACCGAGATGCCAAGGATGAAGACTTCGAACTAGTAATGTAACCCAGTAGATACTGAGAACAGAATAAAGAGATGGAGGTGATTGGGATGCAAGGATTAGCAATTCAAGAGAGGAAAGAATCTATATTTACTAAAGGTGAACAAAGAAATACGCTTACGTGTGATACGGACAGTATATCAGGATCAGTAAGCCAACGTGCTTGTGTCTACTGTGGTGCCAGGGTGGTCCTTAACCCGATCACGGATGCCATTCACCTGGTTCATGGTCCAATTGGCTGTGCCAGTTATACCTGGGATATCCGCGGTAGTTTATCCAGTGGAGAGGAACTATATCGCAACAGTTTCTCCACGGATTTAAGAGAACAGGACATCATTTTTGGTGGAGAAAAAAAACTGACGCAAGCTATTGATGATTTAGTAACCAAGTATCACCCGCCACTTGTTTTTGTTTATTCAACCTGTATCGTCGGTGTGATTGGAGATGATTTGGAAGCTATCTGTAAGGCAGCGTCTCTCAAACACCAGATTGAAATTATTCCAATCGAATCCAGTGGGTTTATTGGGAACAAATCAGCAGGGTACAGGGCTGCCTGTGAAGGGCTATTGAGATTGATCAAAAATCAGCCTAATCCAATACCTCCCAAAGAGAAAAACACGCTTAATCTTTTAGGAGATTTCAACCTAGCAGCAGAGACTTGGATTATTAAAAGCTACTTGGAACGGGTAGGAATTAAACTCAATGTTACGCTTACAGGAGATTCCAGTTATGAACAGATCAAAAAAACCCCAATCGCTTCTCTAAATATTGTGCAATGTGCTGGCTCGATGATTTATCTTGCTGAAAAACTGAAAGAAGAATATGACATACCCTATCTTAGAATATCTTTCATCGGTATTGAAGATACGATTGCTTCTCTGCGTAAGATTGCGGCAGCTCTAGGAGACGAGCAGATAATTAAAAATATAGAAAAACTAATCAGAAAAGAACAAGAAAAAACATGGCCGGTGATTGATTATTACAAGCATAAGCTCCAAGGCAAAAAAGCAGCCGTCTATGTCGGTGGGGGATTCAAGGCAATCTCCCTAATCAAACAATTTAGAGAACTAGGGATAGAAGTAGTGATCGTCGGGACACAAACAGGAAGCCAAGCCGAATATCAGACGATTGGCGACCTAGTCCAACAAGGAACAGTAATTTTTGATGATACCAATCCTGCGGAGCTCGAAAATTTTATCATCGATAAAGGAGCCGATCTCCTCGTAGGTGGAGTGAAAGACAGACCCCTGGCTTATAAGCTGGGGACTGCCTTCATCGATCATAATCATGACCGGAAACACGCTCTATGTGGATTTGTCGGTGCGGAGAATTTTGCTAAAGAAGTCTATTCTACGGTATGTTCCCCCGTCTGGAAAGCAATACGTACTGGAGGGATGACCGAATGAAAAAAGACAAAACCGGCTATCGCAATGTCAGTGAGAATCCGTGTAATATGTGTATGCCTTTAGGAGGAATCTTGGCCCTGAAAGGCATCGAAGGTTCAATGGTTCTCCTGCACGGTTCGCAGGGATGTGCTACCTATATGCGAAGAACGATTTCCGAACATTATAACGAACCCATCGATGTGGCTTCCACTTCTCTGAATGAAAAAGGGACTGTATTTGGAGGAGAAGATAATTTTAAAAAGGGCTTAGACAATATCCGCTTGGTGTATCAACCTGAGATTATTGGAGTTCTAACTACTTGTCTTGCTGAAACAATCGGGGAAGATATTGAAAGAATGGCTAAGGAATACATCAAGGATAGGGAAATAGAAGGCTTCCCCATTATAAGTGCCCCAACTCCTGGTTATGCAGGAACGCAGGCAGAAGGATATTTCTCCACTCTAAGAAAGATTATCATGGGTTTAGCCAAAGAGACGAAGAAAAACAAGAAAATCAACGTGATTGTTCCTCACATCAGCACGGCTGATCTCAGAGAGATTAAGCGTATCCTAGCTAGTATGGATATCGAAGCTATCCTACTTCCCGATTACTCCGATACTTTAGATGCACCTTATACCAAGACCTATGAAAGAATCGTATCAGGAGGCACCAAAGTTCAGGATATAGCTAGTATGTCCGGTTCCCAAGCTACCATCGAGATGGCCGAGGCCATAGATGATGTAATCTCGCCAGGAGCATTTCTTAAACAGGAATATGGGGTACCGCTTTACAGAATACCTTTACCGGTGGGGCTAAAGAATACGGATATCTTTATCAATACCTTAAAGCAGATAACGGGTTCGGTGATTCCTTTGGATCTAAGTGCCGAACGAGGAAGACTGCTTGACGGAATGATAGATTCTCATAAGCACAATTTTCAAGGGATAGCAGCAATCTTTGGAGAACCAGAACATGTACTCTCGGCAGTAACCCTCTGTATGGAAAATGGGATTTTCCCACAAGTGATTGCCACTGGAAGCAAAACACACCGACTCGAAGATCTACTGTATGAATCACTCGCTGAATCTGAGCAGGATTATCACATTATGAATGACACTGACTTCTCTCATATCCGTGAAAAATGCAAGAATTCAGGGGTAAATATCGCCATAGGACATTCTGAAGGAAAATATTTGACGGAGAAGGAAGGGATTCCTCTTGTTCGATACGGTTTCCCCATTCATGACCGCATAGGAGGACAGCGTTTGCTGTCAGTTGGCTATACGGGGAGCTTATCCTTCTTGGATCGAATCACCAATACCCTCCTGGATCATAAATACATTAACTATCGGTCAACCATGCTTCAAAAATATTACGACACTAGATCATAGAAAGACGGGTGAAAGATATGAAAAACAAAGCCTTAGATAGCAAAACTGCTAAACATCCTTGTTACTCCGCTGAGGCCCACCACAAATATTCCAGGATACACTTGCCCGTCGCTCCAGCTTGTAATATTAGCTGCAATTATTGCAACAGGAAAAATGACTGCGTGAATGAGAGCAGACCTGGAGTAACCAGTGAAATACTAAGCCCTGAGCAAGCGTTGGCTAGATTTCAAAAGGTCAGTGAGAAATTAGACAACCTTTCTGTAGTCGGGATTGCCGGACCTGGAGATGGTCTTGCTAACTGGAAACCTACCAAGAAAACATTGGAACTCATTCGTCAGGCAGATCCGAATATTACCTTCTGCTTATCCACCAATGGTCTTAATCTCCCCTTGTACGCAGCAGAAATCATAGACCTGGGAATCCAACATGTAACAGTAACAGTTAACAGCATCGATCCCAATATCGGGGCGTCTATTTACCGAGATATTCATTACCAAGGTGAGATTCTGAACGGCTCTGAAGGGGCAGAGGTTCTGATGAATAACCAGCTTCAGGGGATTAAGGATTTAGCAGAGAATGAGGTGTTGGTGAAGGTCAATATGGTTATGATCGAAGGAATCAATGACTTTCATATTCCGGAGATAGTGAAGAAGGTAAAAGAAATGGGGGCTTTCACCTCCAACATCATGCCCCTAATCCCTGTAGAGGACACTGTATTTGGAAGCTATCCTCAGACTTCTATGGCTAAGATTAAAGAAGCTCGAAAGGTCTGCAGGGAAGTGTTACCTCAGATGTGCCACTGTAAACAGTGCCGAGCCGATGCCATTGGACTGTTGGGTAAGGATATTTCAGAGTTGTTTATAGAAGGCAGAAATAAATGCGCTTGCGCATGCAAGAAAGAGGCGGGGTAATAGATGAACAAACCAAAGTATCATATTTTCGTTTGCACTAGCAGCAGAATGAATGGACAGCAAAAAGGCTACTGCCATACTAAGGATGGAGTCGAGATTATCTCCAGGATAGTGGAAGAGGTTGAGGAAAGGCGATTAGGCGGAGAGGTATTTGTCTCCAATACCGGCTGTTTTGGAATATGTGAAAAAGGACCTATCGTTGCAATCTATCCGGATAATGTCTGGTATGGGGCGGTAAGCCCGGACGATGTGGAAGAAATTATGGATGAGCATATAGAGGGAGGAAAGGTTGTTACGAGGTTGATGCTGTGATAAAAGGAGGGTTATTATGCCTAAAGAAATCTCCGTCTTTTTAGATAAACACGGAAATACTGCTAAGCTTACAGAGTGTGGCACAATCTCTGTTTTTGCTAGGAATAAGGAAGAGTGGCACTTAGTTAGTGAAAAAGACTTTACCTTAAAAGATATTGCGGCCATGAAAGATCTTAGGACAAAAATGGAAGAGCTACTTGATCTTCTGGGCGACTGCAAAATATTTGTAGGTTCTGAAATAACCGGGATACCTTATTTTCTTTTGGATAAAGCAAAATGCAGTATTTGGGAATGTAAAGGTAAGCCTTTTGAGTTTCTAGATCATATCTTACAAAAAGAAGAAGAGGCTTTGGCTCAGAAGCCTCAGCCAATGAATAAACCTTCTTTTGAAGAGCTATCAATAGGATACTATCGTGTCAATTTGAAAGATATACAGGAAAACAGTACCCAGCTGACAACCAAGCAGGTATTGCTTCCTTTTTTACGCAAGGGAGAATTCAACACACTTGATATTTTATGCAACCATGTACCTCGCTGGTTGGAAGGAGAAGCTCTTGCAGGAGCTTTCACCATCCAGACATCTGAACTGGAGAAGAACAAGATCAAGGTAACCATTACGAAACCGACCCAGATTCATGCAATTAACTAAATTATTTAAATTATATATCCGAATGTAAGATTTATGGAGGTAGGACGATGAAAATCGAGAACAAGACATGGCCAATATTTCTAGCAGTAGTTTTTATTTCATTATTAACTCTAGGCTGTAATAATCAACAACCACAGAAAGTGGTACTTACCATGTCTGCTGCTTCCAGTCTCACTAATGTCCTGGAAGATATCAAAGAGATCTATACAGAAGAAAACCAGGATATCGACCTTGTGTTTAACTTTGGGTCATCTGGTGTCTTACAGCAACAGATCGAGCAAGGAGCACCAATCGATCTCTATCTTTCGGCTGCAGCCGACCAAATGGATAAGCTGGAACAAAAAGGTTTAATCGATGAACAAAGTCGAATAACACTACTTTCCAATGAAATTGTCCTGATTGGAGCCAAAGATTCTTATATTGAAGACTTCACAGACTTAACCAATTCCAAGGTAAGCAAACTTGCAATCGCCGTGCCGGAAAGTGTACCTGCAGGTAAATATGCACGTGAATCATTAATGAACTTAGGAATCTGGGAGAGTGTTCAAAATAAAATCATATATGCCAAAGATGTTAGGCAGGTTCTAGCCTATGTAGAACGCGGAGAGGTAGAGGCAGGGATAGTCTATCAGACGGATGCGAATGTTTCGGATAAAGTTAAGATTATAATGTCGGCGGATCCCACAAGTTATTCTCCGATTCTATATCCCCTAGCTATTATTAAAGGAACAACAAATCAGAAAGCAGCAGAGGATGTGATTGCCTTTTTAGCGGGTGAAGAGGCAAAAAAAATTTTTAAGCAACATGGCTTTCTTGATGTCGGAAAGTAGTGACAACAATGTTAACTGATCTTACTCCTTTGTGGTTGTCGTTAAAAACAGCAGGTGCAGCCACTGTAATTACCTTCTTCTCAGGAATCGCAATCGCCCGCTGGATTTCTTTTTATCAAGGAAAAGGTAAAACATTTATTGACGGCTTAATCATCCTCCCTATGGTGCTCCCTCCAACAGTAATAGGCTTTATCCTTCTCATTATTTTTGGGAAAAATGGGTTAATCGGTCAGACTTTGTTCAAGTTAGGGATTACTATCGTCTTCTCTTGGCCGGCTGCAGTGATCGCTGCTACGGTAGTCTCTTTTCCACTGATGTATAAGACTACGCGTGGGGCATTTGAACAAATTGATACAAGAATTTTGGATGCTGCCCGAACGCTGGGATTATCGGAGTGGCGAATCTTCTGGAAGATTATGCTCCCGCTTTCACTCCCAAGCCTCTGTGCTGGTCTAACCCTATCTTTTGCCAGAGCTTTAGGAGAATTCGGAGCAACCCTTATGTTAGCTGGAAATATACCTGGAAAAACGCAGACCATACCTACCGCAATCTATTATGCTGTCGAGAGCGGTGATACCGAGAAAGCTATGATGTGGGTGATTATCATCGTTGTCATCTCTTTAATCATTGTATTCTCCTTAAACCAATGGGCAAACATCCGCAATCGATATACCTATAAGTCCCAGGAGGGGTAAATATGAAATTAGCTGTAGAAATCGAAAAAAGTTTTGGGGATTTCAATATGGAAGTTGCTTTTGAAACGGAGAACAAAGTCTTAGGATTTCTGGGAGCATCCGGTTCCGGAAAAAGCATGACTTTACGCTGTATCGCAGGTTTGGTAATGCCTAATCAAGGAAAAATTACAGTAGACGAGAAAATTTACTATGACTCAGAACAGGGTATTAATCTATCTCCCCAAGAACGCAATATTGGTTTCCTCTTTCAAAACTATGCGCTTTTCCCACATCTTTCTGTGCAAGAAAACATCGGTCTTCCGTTAAATAAGCATTCCAGTCAAAAAAGAAACCAAATCGTCCAAGAAAAAATGGTCCAAATGCAAGTGGAAGGTCTAAAGGATCACTATCCGTCCCAATTATCAGGAGGACAACAGCAGAGAGTGGCATTGGCTAGGGCATTGGCGACAGACCCTGATATCTTGCTCTTAGATGAACCGTTTTCTGCTCTGGATAATCACTTAAGAGAGCAAATGGAGCAAGAGTTATTGGAAGTACTATCCACTTTTCATGGTCTAACTATACTTGTATCGCATAACTTAGAAGAATGTTATCGGCTAAGCAGCCATATTGCAGTGATTGAGCAGGGGAAGGTGATTACTCATGAACCAAAAGTCCAAGTGTTCTCCAATCCTACATCTCTCGCCACAGCAAAACTTGTCGGACTGAAAAATATTTCGAGAATAGAATTTAGTTCTCCTGGATTGGTAGAAGCTGTAGATTGGGGGATTAAACTGACATTACCGAACAAAAATCCTATGCTCGAGAGATCAATAGACTATAAATCACAAAAAGATTACCAGAATGCGACTATAAGAAGTTCTATCGCCATCCGGGAATATGATATCGACTTTGTAAATCAAGAAAAACCGATTAACACTGTCAGGTGTTGGCCCGCTTCCGTTGTAGAATCTCTCCATTCTTATTCGATCTATCTAAGTTTGAATAGACCACCGACCAGTACCAATGATCATCAAATGCTGCTGGTAGTAGACAAAAAGAAATATTCAGAGATAGAGAAGGTCGCACCTCCATGGTTAATATATATTAATCCGCAGAAAATATTGATAATTAAACAGTAAATCCGCAGGAGGTGATTCTCGATGAGAAGGCTGTACATTCTTGATACAACATTACGAGACGGGGAACAGTCGTTGAGCATAAGCTTAGATGCCCAGAAAAAATTAGAAATATCACACCAGATCGCCAAGCTTGGGGTGGATGTCATTGAGGCAGGTTTTCCAGCCTCTTCACCAGAAGACTTTAAAGCGGTGCAGGCAATCAGCAAGGAAATGAAAGGAATCAAAGTATGCGGATTAGCCCGCTGTATCGATAAAGATATCGAGAGCTGTCTAGAAGCACTGGAACCTGCTGAGTACCCTAGAATCAATCTCGGGATAGCTGTATCCCCGATTCATATGGACAAAAAGCTTAGGCTTACTCCAAGACAGGTAGTAGCAAAAGCAGTAAGTGCAGTCAAATATGCCAAGAAATCTATTGGTGACGTTCAATTTTATGCTGAGGACGCAATGCGCAGTGATCCTAAGTTCTTGGTAGAGATTTTTGAGAAAGTGATTGCTGCCGGAGCAACTGTCATCACCATTTCAGACACAGTTGGCTGTGCTACCCCCTGGACCATGGAAAGGTTGGTCTCCCATGTTAAGAATACAGTCAGAAATATAGATAAAGCCCAAATCAGTATTCATTGTCATGACGATCTAGGGATGGCAACAGCTAATTCTTTGATAGGTATTAGGGCAGGAGCGGATCAAGTGGAATGTACCATTAATGGCATCGGAGAAAGGGCAGGAAATGCCTCTCTGGAAGAAATCGTTATGGCTATCCGAACTCAGATAGATAGAGGAAATAATGACGCAGGTAATATAGATAATATGGATAATATTGATAATATTGAGATAAACATTAATACGAGAGAGATTTATGCTTCCTGCCAACTTGTATCAATGAACACAGGAATACCTATCCCCAGGCATAAAGCCATAGTTGGCGAAAATGCCTATAGTCATGCCTCAGGTATTCACCAAGACGGGATGTTAAAAGAACAGCGGACTTATCAGTTTGTCGACCCCCTGATTATCGGTGCACCCCCAAGTAGAATTATTCTTAGTGCCAGATCAGGAAGAAGTGCCTTGAAATATAGTTTGGAAAAATCGGGATTTAAGACTGATGACCAAGATATTGATAAACTTTATCAAAAATTTATTAGGCTAGCTGATGGAAAACAAGCAATAGCAAACGAGGAATTACCAAGTTTGCTATTGAATCATAAATATCCGAGAACCTGGATGAATTTATTATGGAGCAAGTTAGATTCTCCAAGGAGGATAGGGATTATATCCGAGACAATACTAAATGAAAAAAATGTATAAGCAGATTTAAAAGACAATAGAATGTTGAAAAAAAGTTTACGAACTCTTGGTGTCTATGTATAATAGTTTTTGTGAGTTAACTTTAATTCTTTAACAAAACTAAATAAAAAAAGCTAGGGGTGCCGCAAGGCTGAGAGAGATTCACATCTCAACTCTTTGAACCTGATGTAGTTAGTACTACCGTAGGGAGAGCATGTAACAATTTATTGTTTATAAGGCTTATCCTATCGGATAAGCCTTAATTAATTTTTAGGAGGATATAGCGTGGATTTTCTAACAATTGGTACCATGGAGCTGGAAAGTCGGCTGTTCGTCGGTACAGGGAAGTTTTCTTCTAATTTACTAATACCGGAGGTTATCAACATATCCGGTTCGCAGGTGGTGACAGTGGCACTACGCAGAATCGATTTTGCACCTCAGAATGAGAATATGCTCAACTACATACCAAGACAATGTGTACTTATGCCTAATACCTCCGGAGCAAGGGACGCGCAAGAAGCAGTAAGAATTGCACGTTTGGCAAGGGCGTCTGGTTGTGGTGATTGGATTAAGATCGAGGTGATTTCCGATAACAAATACCTTCTTCCTGACAATCAGGAAACAGTCAAAGCCTCTGAAATATTAGTAAAAGAAGGATTTGTAGTCCTACCCTATATGAGTCCTGATTTGATGACTGCTAAAAGGTTGAGGGATGTAGGAGTCTCTGCCGTCATGCCTCTTGGATCCCCAATAGGAACCAATAAAGGACTCAAGACAAAAGAGTTAGTGAAGATCCTGATAGACGAAATAGACCTTCCAATTATTGTTGATGCGGGGATTGGGAAACCTTCTGAAGCAGCAGAAGCGATGGAAATGGGGGCAGCTGCCGTACTGGTCAATACAGCTATAGCTACCGCAGGAGATCCTGTTTCAATGGCTGAAGCCTTCGCCCTGGCAGTCAAGGCAGGCAGAAAGGCTTTTCTGGCAGGTACAGGAGTGGTACAAGATTATGCCGAAGCATCTTCTCCTCTTACAGGCTTTCTTGATAGAATCGGAAGCTAGCCTGGAGCAAAAGTTCACTGTATTAAAGACTATTGTACGAAAGACGAGGAGGATTGCACTATTCATGAGTTTTTATGATATATACAAGAATTATGCAAAGCTAGATATAAAAGATTTTTTTTCTAGAATAGGTGAAGAGCAGATACTTAGAATAATCGGCAAGGAACGGTTAAGTGCCGAAGAGTTTCTAGTACTTCTCTCTCCGGTAGCACGCAAATATCTCGAGCATATGGCCCGCAAAGCGAATGAAATAACACAAGGTCATTTTGGTAAAGTAATATTTCTGTATGCGCCTATGTATCTAGCTAATTACTGTGTCAATCGTTGTGTTTATTGTGGGTTTAATATTGATCATGGCATTGCCAGGAAGAAACTGACCATGAAAGAAGTTGAGGAAGAATCTCGGAGTATCTCAGCCCAAGGGATAAGACATATCCTTTTACTCACAGGTGAATCAAGAAAGTATAGCCCGGTTTCCTATCTCAAAGAATGCATAGAAGTCATGAGAAACTATTTTACCTCTATTTCCTTGGAAGTTTATCCTTTAGAGACTTGGGAATATGCAGAACTGATAATTGCAGGAGCAGATGGGTTGACGATATACCAGGAAGTCTATGACGAAAAAATATATGATGAAGTACACTTGGCCGGTCCTAAGAAGAATTACCGGTACAGGCTTGATGCTCCGGAAAGAGCCTGTCAGGCGGGGATGAGAACAGTTAATATAGGTGCTTTGTTAGGATTAGAAGATTGGCGTCAAGAAGCTTTTTTTACAGGACTTCATGCAGACTACCTTCAGAACAAGTATCTTAATACCGAGATAAGCCTTTCCTTACCACGTTTGAGACCCGAGATTGGAGGGTTCCAACCGAAACATGATGTTGATGATGCCAGCCTGGTTCAAATTATGCTCGCCTTCCGCTTATTCCTCCCCAGAGCTGGGATTACCATATCCACCAGGGAAAGAGCCGAACTCAGGGATAACCTTATCGGTTTGGGGGTGACCAGAATGTCTGCAGGTTCTTCGACAGAAGTAGGAGGTTACGCCTCTAAGGATAAAACTGAAGGACAATTTGAGGTCTCGGATGATCGTACTATAAAAGAAATAACCAAGCTGATTTATCAGAAAGGATACCAGCCTGTATTCAAAGACTGGCAGTGTATTTAAAACCAGGTTAAACCGAATAAGTCATTATAAAAAGCCATTAAAAATTGTTTATTGAGAAAGGGACAGTGAAATGCTCTGTAATAAACTGGAGAAAATGAAAAGTTTCAGTAACGGTATCTACGGAATAACTGCTGAAGAACATTCCCGCGGGAGGGATAACATCGAGGTAGTCCAAGAGATGATGGATGCCGGGATAAAGGTTATCCAGTATAGGGAAAAGGAAAAAAGCATGTTGGAAAAATACAGACAATGTATCAGGATCAGAGAAATCACAGCGAAGGCCGGAGCTGTTTTTATTGTTAATGACCATGTGGATCTGGCCATGAGTGTCGGAGCGGATGGTATCCATATTGGACAGGATGATCTTCCGTTTAAGGTGGTCAGGGAATTGGTGGGTGAAGATAGCTTGATCGGTGTTTCTACACATTCCCCTGAACAAGCACAGCAGGCAGTCCGAGACGGAGTGGATTATATCGGAGTAGGACCGCTTTTTAGAACATATACCAAGAAAGATGTCTGCGAACCTGTTGGCTTGGAATATCTCGAATATGTAGTTGGCAATATTAACCTTCCGTTTGTGGCTATAGGAGGGATAAAACTGCATAACCTCCAGGAAGTTAAACAAAAAGGTGCTCGCTGTATTTCCCTGGTCACAGAGATCGTGGGTGCTAAAGATATAGCTAAAACTATTCAAGAAGCAGAAGCTTTTCTAAATAAATAGAAGAGTTATTACAGAAGTTTCAGAGTCGATAAACCCGGCAAGAGTTTAAGCATAAAAATAATTTTAAGGAGTGGAAGGTATGAATTATAAGACACAGATGGAAGCAGGCAAAAATGGTTATCTGACCCAAGAGATGGAAGCAGTTGCCCGTAAAGAAAGTATCGACCCCAACGAATTAATGAGACTGGTCGGAGAAGGAAAGGTTGTAATCCCTGCCAATAAAAATCATAAAAATCTTAGTCCTGAAGGGGTAGGACAGGGAATGAGAACCAAGATAAACGTCAACCTTGGGATCTCCAGAGACTGTCAGGATTTCGATCTGGAGATGGAAAAAGCACTTGGAGCTATAGATATGGGAGCAGAAGCGATTATGGACTTAAGCTCCTACGGCAAAACTCAGGAATTCAGACATCGCTTGATAGATGCTTCTAAGGCTATGATCGGGACAGTACCTATCTACGATGCTGTCGGCTTCTATGATAAAGAACTGAAAACAATCACAGCTCAGGAATTCCTGGATGTGGTCAGAAAACATGCTGAAGATGGAGTAGATTTCATGACCATCCACGCCGGGATAAATAAGGCTACCGCAGAAAGATTTAAGAAAAACGGGAGGCTCACCAACATCGTATCGCGGGGAGGATCACTGCTTTTCACCTGGATGGAGCTGACCGGGAATGAGAATCCTTTCTATGAATACTTTGACGAGGTGCTGAATATCTGCAGAGAGTATGATGTCACCATCAGTCTCGGTGATGCCTGCAGACCTGGCAGTATCCATGATGCCACCGATGCTTCCCAGGTGGAAGAGCTGATCGTCTTAGGAGAATTAACCAAAGAAGCCTGGAAAAAAGATGTCCAGATCATCATCGAAGGTCCAGGACATATGGCGATCAATGAGATAGCAGCCAACGTCTTAATCGAGAAAAGGTTATGTCATGGTGCACCTTTCTATGTCTTAGGACCTATCGTTACAGACGTAGCCCCAGGATATGACCATATCACCAGTGCCATCGGAGGTGCTATCGCCGCAGCCAGCGGTGCTGATTTCCTCTGTTATGTAACTCCTGCAGAACACCTGAAGCTTCCCGATCTGAATGATATGAAAGAAGGTATCGTTGCAGCCAGGATCGCCGCTCATGCTGCAGATATCGCCAAAGGGATAAAAGGGGCTAAGGAATGGGACTACAATATGAGTGTGGCAAGAAAGAATCTGGAATGGAATAAGATGTTTGAGCTGGCCATGGACAGCGAAAAACCCAGGAGGTACAGAGAAAGCTCCGTACCTGAGGTAGAAGATAGCTGTACAATGTGCGGCAAGATGTGTGCCGTTAGAAATATGAACAAAATCTTAAAAGGAGAAGATGTCAATATAATTTAAGCTTGTTCTTTATAAGACAAATGATAAATAGGGGGAGCAGGAGATGAAGGTTATAGTCAACGGTAAAGAGGTTACTCTGGAGCAACCAACATCAATATCTAATTACCTTAAGTCTAAAGGTGTAGAACCTCAGACAGTGGTCGTAGAACATAACTACTCCGTACCAGACAGGGAAAAATGGGAAGAGATAATACTTAATGACGGAGATAACCTTGAGATAGTCAAGTTCATGGGGGGAGGTTGATGATGATTAATCAAATGCAGGAAAGGTATGCCCGACATTTTAACTTAAAGGAGATTGGTCTAGAAGGACAAGAGAAACTCAGACAAGCAAAGGTCTTGGTAATAGGTGCTGGTGGACTTGGGTCACCTGTACTGTATTATCTTGCAGCAGCCGGGGTAGGTACCATCGGGATTGCAGATCATGATAAGGTCTCCATCTCCAATCTGAACAGGCAGATTCTCCATACCTCTGCTGACATAGGAAGGAAAAAAGTTGAATCAGGGGCAGAAAAACTTCTCAGTCTTAACCCGGAAATATCTATCATTATGCATGATATGAAAGTTACCCCTGAAAATATAGCCGCGTTACTTGCCGGTTATAACATAGTTGTGGATGCCACAGATAATTTCACCTCCAGATTCCTGATCAGCGATTACTGTTTCAGATTGGAAATTCCGCTTATCGAAGCAGGAGTACAGGGGTTCGAAGGGATTATATTGACCATAATCCCCGGGGAAACTCCTTGTTACAGATGCTTGTATCCCAATCCTCCAGAAGATAGAAAAGCTTTTGAGGGATTGGGAATCGTAGGTGCTACGGCAGGAATATTCGGTTCCCTTCAAGCTTTGGAAGTGATTAAGCGAATTACCGGGGCAGGGAAAACTATCGCAGGAATCTTGGTATTTGACGGCCTTGATGGAAGTTTCAGAAATGTGAAATGGTCTCAGAGGAAAGATTGCCCCCTTTGTGGTCAGAATCCAACTAACCTTTAAAGAAAGGAGAACGGAAAAGATTTCTTCCATGTTTAAGCGGAAGCAATCTTGCCTAAAATACTATGAAAAAAGTATTAACCATAGCAGGAAGCGATAGCTGTGGCGGAGCTGGTATCCAAGCAGATTTAAAAACTTTCGCGGCTCATGGTGTTTATGGAATGAGTGTGATTACGGCCGTTACCGCTCAGAACACGCGAAGGGTTTTTGCTGTCCAAGATATCTCGCCTGAGATTATCGCCAAACAGATCGATGTTATTTTTGAGGATATCGAAGTGGATGCCCTGAAGATCGGCATGGTGTCCGTCACTCAGACTATTAACACCATTGGTCAGAAGCTTAGAGAACATAAAGCAAAAAACATCGTTCTTGACCCGCTTATGATTTCCAAGAGCGGCTACACTTTGCTGCAGGATGATGCCCGGGAGGCGTTGGTAAAAGGCCTCTTTCCGTTGGCCTCTGTAGTTACACCCAATATTCCCGAGGCTGAAGCAATCACAGGAAAAGCTATTAAAAATCTTCAGAATATGAAAGAAGCGGCCAAAATGATTTCTTCTTTAGGGACTTCATATGTACTGATTAAAGGAGGACATCTGGAAGCTGATGCTATAGATATCCTATTTGATGGGCAAATATTCTATGAATACAAAGCTACACGTGTTAATACGAAGCACACGCATGGAACAGGGTGTACTCTTTCCTCTGCTATTGCTTCCAATCTGGCCAAAGGGCTGGAAATAACCCAAGCCGTAGAATTGAGCAAGAAATATATAACTACGGCTATCAAGCATTCCTTTTCTTTAGGCAAAGGGGTAGGCCCGACCCATCATTTTTACGAATTGTATAAGAAAGCAGATATTGTCACTTAGCAATCAAACCGAGGTCGATCCGGTTAGGACGAAAAAAATTTACTTAGTAAAATAAGTGAAACTGCCTGATTATTTTTTTCAGGCAGTTTAATAATTATCTACTAAAGAATATACTTCTTCCTACTGGGATATTCATTTTAGTTTAACTTTATAACATGTGTACCGCTCTCCAGTTTAAAACCTATTCGCAATAGATCCAGAGAGTATTTATCCGTGTCCATAGTCTCAAATTCCACGTAATGCTCAATGCCTTCTATCGTATTCCGTCCTTGGACAGGGACATCATACATATTGTCACTTACCCTTATTCTGGCATCCAAGAGGTGTTCTGGTAGCGGTAGGTTATTTTGGTTGGTAATTTCATAATAAAGCTTAATTTTATTGTTCTCTCGGATTGCTGAATTTAGTTTAACAGTGTAATTGTCCGATAAGAATGAGTTATCAAAGTTAATTCGATTGCTGTTTGAAAAATCTAGCTGGAGATCGTTTTTGTGGATATATTTGTAAGCAAAGATGTTATCCAGTTCTAGCATCAGTTGGGTTATAGTCTCAGGTAAAGGAGTAGTTATTATTCTATAGGTTCGATTGGTTTGTCTGGGGACGGTAGTTTTACCACTATCAGGAATCAATTGTTCAATTGTGACATCCTCGATAGAAAGGATATCTAACGATTCACCATCTCTATGAGTTTTGAGATCAAGAACATTTAGGTCTCTCACATCGTCTTTGGGATACCAACCGAAGCTGACACCATCGTATATCGTTCTGGTATAATCAAGGTCTAAATCCAATGCTGTATGACTAATCCCTTGTTCTAGAGATTGAAGAGCTAACTCTATCCCAGACATTTCTATTTGTAGAAGGTCAAGATACTTTTTTTGATAGTCCTGAGCTAGTAAGATCTTGTCTGTATTTTCCAAAGCCACTTCGAAAGCGACAATGGTGAAAGAGTCATCCTCATGGAATTTGGTCAGTTCCAAGATAAGGGATTCGGCTTCAGGGCGGGCTGGAACGAAGTCCAAGGTGTAGATATTATCAGCACTCTTGTAGTATTGTTTCTCGAGGAGAGTAAAAGCTCTCGGGTAGAAATGCTCCTGGTTGTCTTTAAGAGTGATACTATCGAAGTAATCTAGGCTCAAATTAGATTCCAAGATTATACTGGTCAGAGAACTATCTAACAGCATCTTCGATAGAGTCAATTCACTGCCCTCGAATTCTTTAGTATCATTAACAGTGAGGAAAATATCATACTGTTCGGCAAGCTTGAACCGTTCACTATACTCTCCTTGATTTTTTCCTAAGAAATAGGAAGATCCAGTGAAAGTCACGAAAATAAATGCGGCTAGAATGCTAATGGCTAAGAAAACTTTTTTAGCTCGGAGTAGATATTTTTTCTCAGCAGCATATTCTTTGACTTCAGACTCATCTTCTAAATCAATATCTCGAAAAATACTGCTGGACATATCCTCAAACATCTGTTGACAGCTTTGACATTCTGAGAGGTGTTTAGTTACAATCTTGCTTGTATCTTCTTGAACTTCATTTTCAATATATAGAGGCAGCAGATCTTCAATCAAACTACAAGGTATTCTTTCTGGCAAACTATTCACCCCCTTTATCTTGTGAATATAACTCTTTGAATTTTTGACGTGCTCGGAATAGTGTGACTTTTACCGAGGAATCACTCATCCCGGTGATTTGAGAAATCTCTTTGTAGGAAAGGCCATTCTTGTCTCGCAGGATAAGGATGGAAGCATAATTCTCTGATAATCTACTGAATACTTGCTTAATCTTCTGCTTGTCTTCTTGCTGTTCAAGGATAAACTCCGGGTCATTGGTCTTGTCCGGAGGGATGAGGTTATGAAGATCTTTTTCTTCTGTAAGCAGATACTTGCTTTCCTTCTTAATCTTCTTGAGATAAGTATTGCGTGCAATACTATAGATCCAGGTTGACAGCTTGCTGTTCCCTTTGAATCTGGGTATGGATATTATTACCTGATAGAAAGTCTCCTGAGTTAACTCGCTGGCCAGATCGGAGTTATAGGTTAGATGATAAAAATATCCGAAGATTTGCTTATGAAATTTGTTGTAAATATCTTCAATCTGCTTCATAACGCCTCAATCCTCGAAAACAAATTGCTTTCGATAGGTGTGTACTTTTATATCTCAAAAAGTTACAAGAGGGGAAAGTGTAACTTTTGGGATAAGCAAGAGACTATATGATAAGAATCAGCAAGAGCCTAGAGAATGGAATCAGAACATATAGATATAGAAGACAGTGAAAATAACCATCAAAATTTCCATTACGATGATTGGCAGCAGGGTTTTCACGAAATCAGATTTGAAATACTCGATGGTGACGATGAGACAGAGATGAGAAGGAGAAGACATGGTGCCGAATACACCTGCAACATAACTCATGGCGATAACATCCATATTGTTTTGAGCTAAGGGAAAAATCAAGGGAAAAGCTACGGCAACGAAACCTTGAAGGCTGCCGGCAAGGAGTCCGATAACGAAGGCTGTAATACTAATAATAGCAATTACCGGAATCCCGGAAGACTCGAATACCAGTACGATTTGATCGATTGACCCGGTTACAAAAAGCATCTCCTGAAAGAACAGAATGTTAAGTACAGCCCACTGTATGCTTAAAGTGAAGGAAGATACAAACATTTTCTTAACTTGGACTATATTTAATCTTAGGATTAGAGACATGCCGGCAAGTACCAGACCCAAAGCGAGAGCTGTATTCATGTTGAAGACAACAACGAGTAATATATTAATGAAGATTGGACCTGCGGCTAAGAGGATACTTCTGTATATCATGCTTGAGGGAATATCACTTTCTTTGCCTTCGAAATTATTGGTAAAAAGATTATCCTCAGAAATCTTATCTGGAAAGACTAGTAGGTCTTTCTTATCTGCTTCCGAAGCTCGATAAGCTTTACCGGTTAAGAGTACCAAGATGCCGATGGCCGTTGCCGCTAAGGTGAAGATGAACAATTGGGCGATTAAGCTTCCCGCTGGAATCCTGGTTATTTGGCTGGCGAGAAGGATGGCGGGGAGGATAGGGTTGGTGAATTCCCAAATATGACGGAACCAATAATTGATAGCACTCATCCGTTCAGGTGAAAGTTTGTAGCGATCGCCTGCTTGTTTAACTAAAGGAGCTGAGAAAATAGCCCCTCCCAGTGAAGGGAGAAACCCAAGAAAAGCAGGCATAAAACCTAAAAGAACCCTATCGCTTCCAAATATTTTCCGAGCAGATGTTGTGAAATTTTTAAGTATTCCACTTGTTCTTAGGATGTATTCTAAACACATAACAAAATAAAGGGTTAACATCATAAACCAAGACCCGGGGTTCAGGACAGTATTGCTTGCTGCCTGGAAAAGGAGAGATGTTTCCGGTATAGTTAAGATGAAGAGCAAAAGGGTAGCTGCCAGCATGGCACTGCCGAATTGGGTTTTGCGCCTTAAGAGAAAAACTAGAAGAGCGAGTACCACTAGCATTTTATATAATATAAGCATTTATTTTAGCCTTTCTTAGATTAATCACATAGAAACATTATAGTTTCTTTCATAGCTGCTTGGTAGCCCTTTCGATATAATAGTAATGGAGCAAATCCCTTCGTTAGATTAGAAGAAGATATAACGACTATATAAAGTGATAACAGTAATAACTTAAGACCATGGTTTTAGCCTAAAACAAAGTCTAAAGATAAAGTATGCGGAGGTAAGGAAGATGAAAAAAACACTTAGAGTATGCTTGCTGATTGTACTCAGTATCCTGTTGATTGTCTCCTTAGGAGGATGTTCTTCTGGGATTAATGACAAACCACCCGTGGAAGATAATCCGCCAGCAGGAGATTCTGGCCATGGTGATCCTGTTGGAGGGGATGATGGTAATAATGAACCGAAGGACTTTAATGGTGTGACAGCCAAAGTCTTGAGTCAAGGATACCCGGCTGAAATCGAGAAATATCTTGAAAATAATAAAACTAAGGAAACCCAGCAGGCACTTAATATCAATAACCGAACCTATATAGTGCTCACCATGGGAGAGCAAACCTCAGGTGGATACACCATTGAACTAAAGGATTTAGTTCTTGAAGATGGCATTCTTAAAGTGTTTGTCAAATATGTCAAACCCGGTAAAGATGATATGGTTGCCACAGTAATGACCTACCCCAGCTTAGTTATCGAAACCGATAAGATCTATGAAGGTCATTATGAGATCGCATACGATATCGAACAGTAAAGCCAGTAAAGTCAGGGACGGTTCTTTACTTTAATAAAATCAGGGACGGTTCTTCACTTTATAAATAATTATAATTTTGCGTCGTTAAGAACCATGTATTTTAGCAATATAAAAATCAGCAATGTCATATTCGACATTGCTGATTACTTTTTTCGTTCGAGATATTGTAAGCTTTTTTTATTCGTTTTCGTCTTCAGGAGCATCAGGCAAAACAAGGTTAAGGCCAATACCTGCCAGGGTTGCCCAGGCGACCCCATGACTGCTAACGCCAATTCCGACGGCGAAAATAACTGAAGCTATTATGAGGTTTTTGGATTTTGAAAAGTTGACTTTAGCCTCAATCAAAGTTCGAAGACCGGCTGCCCCGATCATACCGAAGAGAAGGATAGTGACTCCGCCCATAACAGCAGTCGGGATGGACATAATTGCTGCTTGTAACGGATTAACAAAGCTTAAAATAATTGCGATTATTGCTGCTACCCAGATATTAAATGTACTATAAACACGAGTTACGGCTAAGACTCCGATATTTTCCCCGTAAGTTGTAAGAGGAGGGCCGCCGAGGAAACTTCCGATTCCAGTAGCTACGCCATTGCCCAGAACTACTTTATTGAATCCGGGGTTCTCGATTGGATTAGAATGAGTGATTTTACCAAGAACAATCATATGTCCCAAGTCCTCGATAATAGTTACAAAAGCCAAAGGTGCAAACATCAGAATAGCTGCCTTGCTGAACGTTGGCATGGTTTCTGAGAAAACAACCGGGAAGGCAATAATATTTTCAGTAGACGCCTTGATTAAGCTGTAGTCTACGATACCCATAATAGCCGAAGCGATATAACCAAAAATTATTGCCAAAAGGATGGGAATGATTTTGAAAAAGCCTTTGGCAAATATAGAAAAGATAATAGCTACTGCAAGGGTGAAAATAGCGATGTACCAGTTTCCAGAAGCCATATCGGCCGCTACTGGAGTTAGACTCAAACCGATGATGGCTACGACAGGTCCGGATACAACTGGAGGAACGATTTTGTGAATCCAACCGGTTCCAATCACAGTCATTAGTAGGTAGACAAGTATATAGATAATTCCGATAGTAAGTGCTCCAGCCATGGCAGCTCCTACATTTTCTTGATCTTTAACAAAAACGCTAAGAGCTCCGATGTAAGCGAAAGAAGAACCTAAGTATGCTGGTATTTTGCTTCCTGTAAGAAGTAGAAAAACAATAGTACCGATACCGGAAGCCAGAAGAGCGATTGCCGGACTTAACCCAGTAAGGAAAGGGACAAGGACGGTAGCTCCGAACATGGCGAAAACATGCTGCAATCCCAAGGGAATGGCCTTAAACAGAGGTAGTCTTTCGTGGATTTGAATTTCTTTAGCCATTATTAAACCTCCTAAAAATAATATAAACCTCTTCCGTTTCGTGAGCAGGAAGAGGTATGATTGCACAGATGTACAACTTACAATTATTCCTTTCCAGCCTCACGGGACCAGTTTAAAGGTATTTATATGTCCTCAACAAGAATAGCAAAACATTTGGAAGTTAGCAATATATTTTTAGATATATTATCAACATTTGTAGAAAAAATATTTATGTTGTAGTTTTTGGTCTGACACAGTTTGGGGAAAGTTACTGCGTAATAAGCTCAAGAAGGTAAAAATATTGAAAATCAACCGATGTTATCTGTTATAATTCTAAGTAATAGAAGGTAAGCTCCATGAGAAGAGGTCAACAGGAGGGTCACAATAATTGGTTAGATATGCAGAAATACTGGTTGATGTAGCTAATAGACGTTTGGATCGGAGCTATCACTATCTCGTTCCAACCCATCTACCTCTCAGAGAGGGGATGACAGTGATAGTCCCTTTAAAAAATAGAAAAGTTCAGGGATTAGTTGTAAAGATAACCCTTAATCCTCCTGAAATTGAAGGTGATTATAAGTTAAGAGCTATTGATAGTATCTTAGAAGAGCAGTCTTTAATACCTTCTGAATTACTTGAGTTGGCTAACTGGCTGGCAGAAACGACAATCTGCCCAGTTGCTCAAGCATTACATACAGTGTGGCCGTTTTTAAAAGGGAAAGCAGAGAACTGGATAATACCCATGGTGGGAATCCAAGAAGAAGATGTTCAGGTGTTAAAGCTCCTTGACCCTGATACTTATAAAGTTTTAGCGGTCCTTAATAGAGCCCGCAAGGGAGGAGTTCCTGAACGATTACTCCATCAAAGGACTAATGCGAGTAAGAACCTGATTGAAGACATGATTAGACAAGGATGGATAAGAAGCGAGGTAAGGTTTTCGCGAGCTGGAAATCTAACTAAATCAGATAGTAAAGCAGATAGTTCGAACTCAGATAGTTTGGATAATATACCTAACATTGATGAGCTCGAAAATTACTCCGATAAGCCCGAAAATTATTCTCCATCAAAGGAATCCGTTGTTTTAAATCATGAACAGAATAATGCAGTCGAGGATATCTGGAGTTCCTACCTTAACAGAGATAGCCAGACTGTGTTGCTACATGGAGTTACGGGTAGTGGGAAGACAGAAGTATATCGTGAAGTTGTTTCCAGGGTATTGCAGGAAGGTGGAGATGTTATCCTTCTTGTGCCTGAAATCTCTTTGACTTCCCAGATTGCCAAGGTGTTCTTGAAAGAATTCGGAGATATTGTAGGATTAATTCATTCCGGTATAAAAATTAATGAAAAATTAAATCTATGGCAAAAAATCCTAGGCGAAGAAAAAAGGATAGTAATTGGTGCTCGCTCAGCCGTTTTTGCACCGTTAAAAAAATTAAGTCTAATAATTTTGGATGAAGAGCATGATAATGCCTATAAACAAGATGAGAATCCCAAATATCATGCCCGAGATGTGGCCAGAAAAAGGATGGAACTGCGGAAAGGTCTGGTTGTTCTTGGCAGTGCAACCCCTTCGTTAGAAGCATACGCAGCAGCACAACGAGAAGTAATAAAATTAGTAACCATTAATCAAAGGTTTAACCGCAGTGCTTTACCGGCAGTAGAAATAGTAGATATGAAGCAAGAGTTAGCTCAAGGGAATAAGAGTATGTTCTCATATGCTTTAAGAAGTAAGCTTGAGGAACGAATTACTAGGGGAGAACAAAGCATCCTGTTCTTAAACCGCCGAGGGTACTCGACTTTTGTCTTCTGTAGAGAGTGTGGTTATGTCGCCAAGTGCCCCCACTGTGATGTTTCCCTTACTTATCATAATCATAAACAGGACCTGCGCTGTCATTACTGCGGATATCAGCAAGATGTCTTTCATAATTGCCCGGAATGTGGGAGCAGATATATTCGTTTCTATGGTCAAGGGACGCAAAAGGTAGAGGAAGAAGTATCTGCCCTTTTCCCTGGAATAGAGGTTCTAAGGCTGGATACAGATACTGCCGCAGAGAAACATAAGGATGTTCTGGAAAGATTTCGTAAACAAGAGGTACCTATTCTAGTTGGCACTCAGATGTTGTCGAAAGGGCTTGATTTTCCCAATGTTACTCTAGTTGGGGTGATTTCAGCTGATCAACTGCTTAATATGCCCGATTTTCGTTCGAGAGAAAGAGCCTTTCAATTGTTAACTCAGGTTGCAGGTAGGGCAGGTCGTGCTCATAAGCCAGGTGAAGTAATTGTTCAAACCTATTCTCCAGAGGATCCCGCAATAATCCAGGCTGCCAAACACGATTATAGAAATTTTTTCTGGGAAGAGATAGCTTATCGTAAGGAAAGAAAGTATCCTCCTTTTGCCCATATTATCAGGGTACTGGTTTTTCACGAGAAAGAAGAGAATGCTATCAAAGCGGCTCACCAACTAGCAGGATGTATCAAGCGATCACAAGAAGATCTGAAAGTTGAAGATTATCATATCCTTGGGCCAGCTCCTGCGGTTATGAGCAAGCTAAAGAACAAGTTCCGCTGGCAAGTATCAGTAAAGGGGAAAAATCCAGAAATTCTAAGAAAAATCGTTTATAAAGGGGTACGTCTCTTTTATAAAGATACTAACAGTTCAGGTATTAATCTTAGTATTGAAGTTAATCCTTTGTCATTTTAGGAAAAATAATGGAGTCAAATTGCCTAGAGAATAGAGAAAGAGTATAATTAATTGGTAAAACTATGTTAGTGAATTAGATGTATAAATCTATTGATCTTATTAAAAAAATACAGAAGTTGAAAGGAGCGAGCTGTAGTGGCCGTTTATAGAATAATTAACATAGGTGAAGATATTCTAAGGGAAAAAGCAAAAGAAGTGAAGAGCGTAACTCCTAATATCCATAAACTCTTAGATAATATGGCTGAAACAATGTATGACGCTGAAGGGGTAGGTTTAGCGGCTCCTCAGATTGGCGTTCCCAAAAGGGTGGTAGTAATAGATGTCGGCGATGGATTGGTAGAGCTTATTAACCCTGTTATTCTTACGAAAGAAGGGGATGAGACTGACCAGGAGGGATGCCTAAGTATTCCAAATGTAGTCGGCGAAGTGAAACGAGCAAAAAAAGTAGTAGTTCAAGCCTTGGATCGGGATGGTGTGTTGATGGAATATGAGGCTGAGGGCTTAATCGCCAGGGCTTTCCAACATGAGATAGATCATTTAGATGGTATCTTATTCGTAGATGTGGCTGAAAAAATATCAGAAAAGAAGAATTGAGATAGAGGTGAAAGACATGAGGCTTGTTTTCATGGGAACTCCTGAGTTTGCTGGACCATGCTTACAGTCTCTTCAGAAGAAGGGATATGAAATAGTTGGGGTATTCACCCAGCCCGATAGACCTGCAGGCAGGGGGAACAAACTCAAGGTAAGTCCAATTAAGGCCATAGCTGAGAGTCTGAAGCTTCCAATTTATCAACCACAAAAAATAAAGGAACCTGAAGCAGTTGAAGTCTTAAAAAATCTTCAACCAGATTGCATAGTTGTTGTTGCTTATGGACAAATTCTGTCTAAAGAAATCTTGTCACTACCTTCTTTAGGGTGCGTCAACGTTCATGCTTCCCTTTTGCCAAAATATCGCGGGGCGGCTCCTATCCACTGGGCAATTATCAATGGTGAGAAAAAGACAGGCGTTACGACTATGTTAATGGACGAAGGTTTGGATACAGGAGATATGCTGCTCAAGGCAGAGTATGAGATAGGCGAGAATACTACTACCGGAGAAGTTCATGACGATTTGTCTCATTTGGGAGCAGACTTGATTATCTCTACTATTAGTGGTCTAGAAAACGGTGATATCAAGCCGATGCCCCAACCAAAAGAGTTCAGTTATGCACCCCTTCTCAAAAGAGAACATGAACAGTTGGAATGGTCTTGGGATGCGGCTAGAATTCATAATAGAATTAGAGGTCTTAATCCTTGGCCAGGAGGATTCACTTTTTTTAGGGATGAGCAGGTTAAGATTTGGCAGAGCAGAAGGATAGAGCTTGGTGAGAACAAAGAAGAATATCTAAAGAATGGTGAGAAATCTGGGCAAATTGTTTCTCTAACCGAGAGTGGACTAGCGGTAATGACTGGGAATGGAATGCTTGAAATCTTGGAACTTCAACCGGCGGGGAAGAAGAAGATGAGTGGCCGAGACTTTTTCAACGGCCGACGAGGACAACTGGGTGAGGTATTCAAATACAACAAGGAAATAACATAGAAAAAACTTAGAAATATTCAAAAAATAACATAGAAATATCAAAGAAATATACAAGATATTATGGTATAATAATTCCTAATAATTTAGAGCTATTATGCAAATAATTCTAATATTATGGCTTAAGTCCTATACTAGGATTTGCAAATATTTTCTTCAGAAAATTTACTAGTCAATAATAAGGATTTAGAGGAGGAAGAATGGTATGATATTTGATCCCTTTTTGTTTCATCCATCGACATTATTGCTAATCCCAGCTGTAATTTTGACATTTTATGCTCAGACTAAGATTAGTAGTGCGTATGGACGTTATTCTAAGATCAAAAGCAGTTCAGGAAAGACCGGTGCTGATGTAGCTAGAGCTATTCTCGATGAAAACGGTCTTTATGATGTTAAAGTAGAACAGGTAGCCGGAGAATTAAGCGATCATTATGATCCTAGGGCTCAGGCCGTAAGGTTGAGTAGTGGAGTCTATGGCAGCACATCGATAGCAGCCTTGGCAGTGGCAGCTCACGAGACTGGACATGCGGTTCAACATGCCGACGGCTATGTACCTTTGAAGATAAGGTCAGCTTTTGTGCCGGTCGCGTCTATAGGAAGTCAAATAGGGCCAGTTATGATTATCCTAGCGTTCTTCTTACCATCTATGCCTTTCTTATTAACTTTGGGAATCTACGCTTTTGCCTTTGCAGTATTTTTTCAAATTGTTACCTTACCTGTAGAGTTTAATGCCAGTAATAGAGCATTGGTTTTTCTAGAAGGAAATGGGATGATTTCTGGACGAGAAGAGGTATCTGGTGCCAGAAAGATGCTAAGTGCGGCAGCTTTAACTTACGTTGCAGCAGCATTAACTGCTATTCTGACCCTGCTCAGATTTATAATGATTGCACGGGATAGGTAAAAACATGAAAAACAGTAGAGATAGGGATACTCTTATGAGCAAAAATTTGTCCAATAAAAAGAACGCACGGCTTTTAGCCGTGCTTATTCTTACTAGGGTAGAGACAGAAGGAGCCTATGCCAACGAACTGCTTCGTTCCCGATTGGAAGATATGGAAGATGTTCGGGATCGGCATCTTACTACCGCTTTGGTTAACGGAGTTCTTAAAAATAAGCTAACTTTAGATTATGCTTTGCGCAGACATCTTAGTAAACCGATGTCTTCTCTTCCGCATGATGTTCGAGCGGTACTTCGGACAGGAGTTTTCCAAATACTTTTGTTGGATAAAATTCCGGTATCAGCAGCTGTCAATGAAAGCGTCAAGATAGTTAAACAGATTAATAAAGGGTTTGCCCCTCTTGTTAATAGTGTTTTACATAAAATTGTAGAAACAGGTTGGGATTTTAAATGGCCGGATAAGGATAAAGATCCTGGGCGTTATCTGTCAGTTAAGTATTCTCATCCCGAATGGATGGTTAAACGCTGGTTAAGGAGATGGGGTTCCCTTGAGACAGAGTTGCTTTTACAAGCTAACAACCACCCTTCGCCTACTTGTATTCGAACCAATACCCTAAAGGTCTCTCGAGATGAACTTATAAAGAAATTAGAAAGCATTGAGATGAAGGTTGAGGAAAGCAGTAAGATTCCAGAGGCCTTATTCATTGAAGATTTTGGTGCGGTAGAAAGGCTGGAAGCTTTTCAAGAAGGTTTGTTCACAGTTCAGGATGAAAGCTCTCAGTTGGTTTCTCATATACTTGGAGTCAAGCCAGGGGATAGAGTCTTAGATGTCTGTAGCGCCCCTGGAGGAAAAACGACTCATATGGCACAATTGATGCAGAATTCCGGAACGATTACGGCTTTAGATATTTATCCTCAAAAGCTTTCTCAGGTCGAAGAGCTGGCTGAGCGTTTAGGGATTACGATAATTCGAACCCATGAAGGGGATGCGCGTTTCTTGGAAGGTGTGGAAGGGGAATTCACTAGAGTATTGGTTGATGCTCCCTGTTCTGGACTGGGAGTGATCAGAAGGAGAGCAGATCTTCGATGGCAGAAGAGAGAAGATGAAATCAGTAAACTACCCGAACTTCAGCTGGAAATTCTATTAAAAGCTGCCGACAAGGTAGAAAAGGGCGGCGAACTGGTTTACTCTACTTGCACAATTGAACCGGAAGAGAACTTCGAAATAGTCAAGGAGTTCCGCCGTTTAAGGCCTGAGTTCACAGCGGTCGATCTTTCAGAATCATTGCCTTTCTCAGTTAATGAAGAAAACGATATTCGTCAGCTCAAGAGAGGTGTATGGCAGATTCTGCCTCATCATCATGAGATGGATGGATTTTTTCTAGCTAAGTTTAGAAGGATATGTTTATAAAGAAAGAATTGGGTGAATAATACTTAATATGAAAATGTTGGATGCGCGTGCTTGCCTTGAAGAGGAAATAGTTGGTATATGTTTAGAAAACGGTATTAAAAAATATCGTGCTAATCAGGTATTCGGGTGGGTACAGCAAAAGGCAGCTCATGATTGGGAAGAAATGAAGAATGTTGGAAAAGACGACAGAGAGAAGCTTAGTAGCGTTCTCTTTATTCAACCTTTGGAGATGGTCAAAGAAGAAAGTTCCCAAGATGGCACTCTGAAATTTCTATTTCGGTTAGCTGACGGAGAGAGTATAGAAACAGTTCTTATGAACTATGAGAACTATACTACTAGAGATAGACATACTATTTGTGTATCAACTCAAGTAGGGTGTCCGGTGGGATGTTCTTTTTGCGCTACAGGTATGGAAGGGTTCAAAAGGAATCTGACCACTGGCGAGATTACCGGCCAGGTATTGGAGATTGTGCACTTGATCCGACAGAGAGATCCGGATTTTGGAGTTACCAATATAGTGTTTATGGGAATGGGAGAACCTTTTCTCAATTATGATGCTGTGATGAAAGCCATTACGCTATTAAACAATGAAAAGGGACAGAATATTGGGATGAGGAGAATGACTATCTCTACCAGCGGAGTTGTGCCGAAGATAATTAAGCTCGCTGAAGACAATCCCCAGGTTGGCTTGGCTGTCTCACTGCACTCGGCTAGAGATAAGGTGAGAGATAGTTTAGTACCGATGAATAGAAAATTTCCTCTAGAGAAACTAATGGAGGCTTGTAAACTGTATTCTTCCAAAACAGGCAGGAGGGTTACATTTGAGGTGGCACTTCAAAACAATAATACCCATCAAGAAGAGGCCCAAGCAATTGTTAAACTCTTAAAAGGTATGTTGGCCCATGTAAATCTAATACCTGTAAATCCTGTCTCCGAAAGTATCCATAGACCAGCCCGAGACAAAATAATCATGTTTAAAAAGATACTAGAAGCAGCTAAGATCTCTGTTAGTGTTAGAGAAGAGAAGGGTATAGATATCGATGCTGCCTGTGGTCAACTAAGACAGCGCTTGGAGTGTGAAAGATATGAATCTGTTAACCAAAGCTGAAGTGGTTGCAGAGTTTATTATTACTTTTCTATTTAAAAAAACAATCGGTACTATTCAACCGGTTCAAGTGGCTAGAGAGCTTCTTAAAACTATGCTTAAAAATAAACAAGTTAGCATTTCCAATGTTTATGTTCCTAACGTCTACAGAGTTCACTTGAATCCAGAAGATCACACTGTCTTAGAAAGCTTTGGAGAGACTTTTCTTACGGAATTAGCAAAGCATTTATATGACCAAGGATCCAAACAAGGTTATACTTTTCTTAATCTCCCTGTGGTGGAGATTAAATCAGTTGAAGATATTCCTTTGGGAAATGTAAAGATTAAGATCGAATTTAATGAATCAGTTGTCGCCAATTGGGAAGTTGAAGGGGAAGATGATGGTAACGACGCTGAAGAAATAGAAAAAACAACTGTCTTGGTGGACAGTGTAAGATTAGCGAGGTCATTAGAGGTTAAAGCGGGAAGGAAAAAGAGAAATTACCTAGAAATTATTAAAGGCGTAGATGAAGGAAAAACTTACTATCTTGATCAAGATGAGGTTCTTGTCGGGAGACATGAGGAATGTAGCATTGGCATCAATGATTTGGAACTCTCACGTCGGCATTTTAAGCTTTACGCAGAAGACAGAAGGTGGTTCGTCCAAGATCTCGGAAGTACGAATGGGACTTACGTTAATAAGCTGAGAGTGGACAAATATATGGTAAACCCGGGAGATAAGATTAAAGCTGGACAAACCTTATTAAGATTCAATGTTGAAAAGTAAAGTTTGGTGGTTTGATACAAATGTTTATTGTTTTTGGAAGAATAATGTTTCTGGTATTTATCTACCTTTTTTTACTAAGACTTTTGACGGTAATGCTTGCTGATCTGAGAACCAGAGGAATATTGACTAAAGCTGAAGTGGATTACGGCTGCCTTGAGGTACTGAACGGTAGCGATATGTTACCCAAAGGCCGCAAAATTAGGCTTGACTCTCGCGGGATTAGTATTGGCAGAGGCAAGCATAATGATATTGTTGTTCCGGATCATTACTGTTCCCTTGATCATGCCGAATTCCGCCATCTAAAAGGTATGAGTACGGTTGAGGATGTGGGTAGCACTAATGGAACTTGGGTCAATGGAGAAAGGGTAAACTCCGAAGTGCAGCTAGTTCCAGGTGATTTTATAAAAATAGGCGGAATTACTTTTCATTATTCGAGGTGGAGAAATGAAAGCAGTTAGTATTTTTGAAACAGGTTGTGTAAGAAAGAACAATGAGGACAATTTTCTTATCATGTCTGAGGTTAATTTGTTTGCTGTGGCCGACGGAATGGGGGGCCATAATGCGGGAGAGATAGCCTCAAAGCTGGCGATAGAAGAACTGGCGAAAAGATCTCCAGCACTTAATGATGCCAAGAATGAAGACATCCAGGAGTGGATGTCCCAAGCTATCACAGAGGCTAATACACATGTCTATGAAGTAGCTTCCAATTCTCAGGAAACGGAGGGAATGGGAACAACCCTTACTGCGTTGGTGATTAAAGAGGCTAAAGCAGTGATTGGACATATAGGTGATAGTAGGATATATCTCTGGAGGGATAAAGTTTTATCTCAACTTTCGGAAGACCATTCTATGGTAAATGAGCTTGTTCGCTTAGGTCAGCTTACTGAAGAAAAGGCTCGTGACCATCCTCATAAAAATGTTCTGTCCAGAGCTTTAGGCGTGGAAAGGAATGTCAATGTTGATTACTTTCAGTTTCGCGTTCAAGATGACGATGTATTCATTTTATGTACTGATGGCTTTTCCAATATGATTGAGGACGAAGAGATGGCTACTGAGTTTTCCTCTGCCGGGACCTGGGAACAACATCTGGATAATTTAAAAAAGAATGTCTTGGAACGGGGAGCACCTGATAATTTTACAGTGATTTGTTGTGTATTGGGGCAGTGAAAAAATGTTGAACAGTATCCTTCTACGCATCCTAACCTTAGCTATTTTGTGGATAGGTTTAGGAGTACTTACAATAGATAATATGGCAGGAAACCAATTTATCTGGCAGGCTGCTGCTTTTTCTTTGCTTGTTCTGATTGGTGTTTTCATAGAGTTTTTCTTAGGCTATGATGGTGATACCAATTTATTTCCAGTAGTACTGACCATAATTGTTATTGGACTAGTATTCCTCATCCGGATTAATCCTGCAATGGCAGTGGATCAATTTATCTGGGCAAATATCGGCTTGATGGCGTATTATGGGGTGCTGTTTGGTTTGCGAGATTATAAAAAGCTAGGTCAGTACCAATATTTGTGGGGGTTAGCTGCTCTCCTCTTACTTGTGCTTACGTTAATTTTTGGTGTTACTATTTATGGAGCAACCAATTCGATCAGAGTGGGAAGTATCGGTTTTCAGCCGGAGGAACTGGTTAAGATTGCACTTCTGCTCTTTATGGCCTCCTACTTAGATATTAATAAAGAGCTTCTGCGCATAGGAACTGTTCAGGTGGGTAGATTTTCACTTCCAGACAAAAGGACCCTTGGACCATATATTATTATAGGAATGTTCGTATTAGGTATATTAGCTGCTCAAAAAAGTTTAGGAACAGCTTTAGTGTTTTTCCTGCTTATGGTCTTTATCATCTATATGGTAACCGAAAGATTTATATATTTGTTGATGTCGTTACCTGTCATTGTTGTTTCAGGTACTCTAGGATACTTTCTTTTTGGTCATGTCAGGGTAAGAGTAGCCATTTGGTTAGATCCTTGGATTGACGCTACCGGAGGTGGGTATCAAATCGCTCAATCACTTTTTGCTATCAGTGGCGGCAGGATTCTTGGTACGGGTTTGGGTAACGGGATAGGAGCTTATCAGATACCTTTCCCGGAAACAGATTTCATATTCGCTGTAATAGCAGAAGAAATAGGTTTCGTAGGAGCCATGGCAGTCATCAGTCTATTCATAATCGTGGTTATGAGAGCGTTTGCGGTGAGTATCAAGGCTGTAGATAGATTCGGACAGATTCTGGCTGCAGGTATAGGGATTTTGATTGGAGTAGAAGCACTGATTATTCTGGCAGGGGTAACTAAAATGCTTCCTTTGACAGGTATTCCCCTTCCTTGGATGAGTTATGGAGGAAGTTCCATGTTGGTTCATTGTATCCTCTTAGGTATCTTAGCCAATATATCTCATAATTCTTCATTTTCCATAAGTGATATTCAGGTAGGAAAGCGGGTTGGTGTCTTATGACAGGCGGAATCCGTAAAATAGCTTTAATTATGGTGTTTAGTTTTGTATTTCTAAGCTTAGGATTGGTTTACTGGCAAGTTGTTAATGCGGATACAATGCTTGAAAATCCTGCCAACAGGAGGACTATTCTCCTTGAAAAAAGAATAATAAGAGGCGGCATTTACGATGTGAACGGGGTTGCCTTAGCAGAGACCAGAATAGACGGCACCAGTAAAGAGCGAGTATATCCTCAGGGAGAGACGTTTCAGCCTTTGTTGGGTTATGCCAGCTTGGAATATGGTTCTGCAGGACTGGAAGCTGCTTTAGCTGAAAATCTTTTGGGTCTGAATGACAATTCTCTAGTACGCGAAGTACAGGATAGTTTCGATTTAGAAAGAAGAGGCAACGATGTTATCCTTACCATTGATTCACGTCTGCAAAAGACTGCGTATGATGGACTTAAAGGAAAGGCTGGAGCGGTCGTAGCGATTGACCCTCGTAACGGTGATGTTCTGGCTTTGGTTAGTCAGCCAAGTTTTGATGCTAACACCTTGGAAAAAGACTGGGAAGCGATTCTAAATAAAGCAGGAAGTCCTTTGCTTAATCATGCATTTTCCCATTTTCCACCTGGTTCAATTATGAAAGTTATCACTTCTGCTGCGTTATTCAGAGCAGGACAGGATATGACAGATATATATAACTGTGAGGGTTCAACTATAATTAATGGACAAATAATTCAAGACGGACAAGCTCATGGATGGGTAAATTATGATTTGGCACTTGCTTATTCTTGTAACACATATTTTGCCGTGCATGGTATAGATGCGGGACAGGATATTTTCTTGCAAGCGGTTTCCGGTTTTGGTTTCGGAAGAGAAATACCTTTTGAACTCTATGTTCCACCGAGTTCGATAACTAAAGATGAAAGTCTCCCCGCGAATCTGGAAATTAACTTGTTTGCTGAAAGTACGTTCGGTCAGGGTCAAGTGATGATTAGTCCTTTTCATATAGCTTTAATTACAGCTGGAATTGCTAATAAAGGAGAGATAATGACCCCTCACCTTATTGACAGAGTGATTAATACCAAGCAAAATATAATATATGAGAGTCAACCAGAATTGTGGTTAACAGCTTTGAGTACTGATGAGGCTGAAAAGATAAAGAGTGGCATGATTTTAGCAGTTAATGAGGGAACAGCTTCTCCGGGGGCCTTGCCTGAGATTCAGGTTGCTGCTAAGACCGGTTCTGCTGAACCGGGAGGAAACAAAACAACACATGCCTGGTTTATTGCTTTTGCCCCAGCAGATGATCCCCAGATAGCTGTAGCTGTATTAGTAGAACATGGAGGCTCTGGCGGTGGAGCGGCAGCTCCTATAGCTAAGGCAGTTATAGAGAAAGCCTTGGAAAGGAAAGTAGGTGACAGTTAAGTGGGTAGAATGTATGGAGGAAGATACGAGATAGAAGAAAAAATCGGAGCAGGTGGGATGGCTATAGTTTATAAAGCCAGAGATACCCTGCTTAACCGTACGGTAGCAATAAAAGTATTAAGGGAACAATTTGTCTCTGATGAAGGGTTTATCAGGCGTTTCCGTAGGGAAGCCCAATCAGCGGCAAGTCTGTCCCATCACAATATAGTTTCTATCTATGATGTTGGTAAAGATGGCGAAGCCGACTACATCGTCATGGAATATGTTAAAGGTTATACCCTAAAAGAGATTATCCGTAAACAAGCCCCTTTTTCTCCTGAGAGAGCAATTTATATCGTCCGACAGATCGCTGAAGCACTGGCTCATGCTCATGCGAACAATATCATCCACCGGGATATCAAACCTCAAAATATTCTTGTGACCATGGACGGCAGAGCTAAGGTAACTGACTTTGGGATAGCTCGAGCAGCATCATCAGCTACGCTTACCCACACGGGAGATATTGTTGGATCCGTACATTATCTTTCACCAGAACAAGCCAAAGGAGCTCAGACAAATGAACAATCCGACATTTATTCTTTAGGAATTATCTTATTCGAACTTATAACGGGTAAAGTGCCCTATGATGGCGATACTCCCATTACTATTGCTCTTAAGCACATACAGGAAGAAGCTCAGGTGCCGAGCACAGTGCTTACCGGGATTAGTACAGAGTTGGATGGAGTAATCATGAAGGCTCTAGCTAAGTCTGTTCAAGACCGTTATAAAAGCGCAGATGAGTTCTTAAATGATTTGGATAGAATCCAGTCAGGGCAGACTGTAATCTGGAATAGAGCTAAGCTAGACGATCCAGGAAGTGAGACTCAGATTCATAAAGGATTACGTCAAAAAGTTAATGAATTAAATTCTGATAATAAAGAAGATACACTTCATAAAAAAAATAAAAAGAAAATACCTCTTGTGGCTGTATTAGCAATAATAACAATTATTCTTGTCGGAGGAACAGCCGCAGCACTTTGGAATATGTACTATGTACCAGAAGTAGCTGTTCCTGATCTAAAGGGATTGACTATTGAACAAGCAAGAATAAAATTAGAAAATAATAGTTTGATTCTTGGAGAGAATATAGAATACGCTTTTAGTGAAGATAATGATGATAAAGATAAAGTAATAAATCAAAGCTATTCTCCGGACACGTTAGTTAAGGCAGGCCGTGAGATTGAGGTAACACTAAGCAGAGGTATGGAAGTGATGGTGTTTCCCGATGTCACCACTACCCATCCACTGGCTGAGAATGCGGTAAATATAATAAAGGCAGCTGGTTTTGAAGGGGAAATTAACATTAAAACCATGCTTCATCCAACTATTTTAGAGAATAGAGTAATATCACAGAGTCCAGCCCCTTCTGCCATGTGGCCTAAGACAAGTAATATCGAGTTATACGTTAGTGGCGGTGAAGAGCTGTCTATGGCTGTTATGCCGGATGTTATCGGTATGCCTTCAGAGGAAGCAAAAATTAGTTTGGAAGCTTACAAATTAGTGGTTAGAGCTGAGACTCAGATGTCATTCTTATTCCCGATAGATGCGGTGATTTCTACTGTGCCGGCACCTGGAAAACCAGTCAAACAAGGCTCGGAAATCTTAATGATTATATCAGAAGGACCGGGGCCGCCTCCATAAAGTAACAACAAATCAAATTATAATTAACTTATTGCTCTAATAAAAATATGAGGTGAAACAAAAGAATATATGCTTATTGAAGGTACGCTTGTTAAAGGATATGGAGGATTTTACTACGTTTATGCTGATGACCGAGTATGGGAGTGCTCCCTGCGCGGTCGTTTTCGTGTCCAAAAGCAAGATTTTATTCCTGGTGATAAAGTGCTTATCCTTCCTGCAACGGAAGATAAAGCTACTATTGAGAAAGTCCTGGAACGAAAGAACTTCCTAATTAGGCCTTCTATCGCTAATGTAGATCAAGTTATTCTGGTATTTGCCAGCATAAACCCTGATCCTGATTATAATCTTTTAGATAGATTATTAGTTCAAGCCGAAAAGGTGGGAATAAGCATAGTAATTGTTTTTACCAAGCTTGATTTAATTAATCCGCAGAATAATCGATTAGACAATTATTATAGGGAAATAGGTTATAGTGTTGTTAATGTATCAAACAAAACAGGGCAAGGGATAGATGAATTATTTCAATTCTTCAAAGACAAGATTTCAGTTTTGGCAGGACCTTCAGGAGCAGGTAAATCAAGCTTGATCAATGCTCTCGATCCCAACAAGAAGCTTAAGACAGGCGAGGTAAGTACCAAGATAGGCAGAGGGCGGCATACAACCAGACATGTTGAGCTTATCTCGATTGCCGGAGGGCTAGTGGCTGATACCCCAGGCTTTTCTTCTTTATATTTAACCGATATGAAGAGGGAAGAATTACAAAACTATTTCCAAGATTTTTGGGATTATAGAAACTGTAGGTTTAAAAGCTGCCTCCACGATAAAGAACCTGACTGCGGGATTAAGGAAGCAGTTGAAAAGGGATTAATACTTGGCTCTAGACATGAGCATTATTTGCAGTTTTTAAAAGAAGTAATTGAGAGTGAGCGCAAGTACTAGATTTGTTTATGCTAGTGGGAGCTACACCGCAGCATGCACTATTCGGCAATAGCGACCTCCTGTCGCAAAGTCCATGGATGGACAAATACCGCGGTGCCATGGAGGGCAAGGAGCGGTAAACTGCCGCGCTCCGCATCCGTGCTCCGCTTGTCGTGCACGCTGCGGTGTAGCTTAGATAGCATTATGGTGTTGGGGCTCTCTATTCTCGCTTGTTGTGCATGCTTCGGTACAGCTCAATGAATGAAGAATAATAAGACCAAAAATTTAGTGCTATAGTGGCTAAAAAGAAGGGTTTAAGTAAAAGGATAAAGAATAAACTATAATTATGTAAGAAAATGCAAAAAGTATTTATTGAAAGAGGTTTATTATGGCTGTGATGATCGCCCCCTCTATCTTGGCAGCGGATTTTGCCAAGTTGGGAGAGGAAGTAAGACTGGTAGAAAATGCCGGAGCTAAGATGTTACATATCGATATCATGGACGGACATTTTGTGCCCAATATTTCTATTGGCCCTGGTGTTGTGCAATCTTTACGGAAAGTATCAAAGTTGGAATTTGATGTCCATCTTATGATTGAAAATCCGGAAAGGTATATAGAGGAATTTGCCACGGCAGGAGCGGATATAATAACGGTTCATATCGAAGCCACCAGGCATATTTACCGGCTTATCCAACAGATAAAAGCTCTGGGAATAAAAGTTGGTGTGTCTTTGAATCCTGCGACACCCCTGGATTTGCTAACCTACATCCTTCAAGAATTGGATATGGTATTATTAATGACTGTCAATCCCGGGTTTGGAGGGCAGAAGTTTATACCCGAAGTTTTACCGAAGATAGTCGCCTTATCAGGAATTATCAAGGAAGTAAATCCGAATTGCAAAATCCAAGTTGATGGTGGAATCAACACCGATACCGCTCGCCTTGTTAGTCGGGCTGGGGCAGAGATACTTGTTGCCGGGGCAGCGGTGTTTGCAGCACCTGACCCTCAAACAGCGATGAAGGAGATTCTTCAGGCTGCAGAAGAAGAACAGCAAAGTAGGAATCGGTGATGTCTGATGAGAGTTATTGTACTAGCTAATGGCGAATGGGATAGTGAATGGGGACGGTTGGAGTTAACTAAAGAGAAGACCGATTTGTTAATTTGTGCTGATGGAGGAGCCAACTTAGCAATATCTTCAGGTGTACTTCCTGATATCTTATTAGGAGATCTTGATTCAATCACCCAGGAGAATCTAAAAAAATGTCAGGATGTTAACGTTCAAATAAAAAAATTTCCAAGTCAGAAGGATCAAACTGACTTGGAGCTAGCGATAGAATATGCACAGGCTTATTTAGAGTCTTATGGAACTCCTAATGATGAAATCTTGCTATATGCAGCTGGAGGTAAAAGGCTTGATCATCTCCAAGGTAATATAGCCTTGATGCTAGGTTTTGCTCAAAAGGGCAGAAGAATTAAAATGATAGACAAAACTTATGATGCCTGGATTATGTTAGCTTCAGAAGAGATCGTTAGAGGGCATGTCGATCAAGAGATTTCCCTTATTGCCCTGTCTGAAGAAGCTCAGGTCTCGTCGCAAGGCCTATTCTATAAGCTTGATAACTTAACTCTTTCCCAAAATGCGACTCGTGGGATTAGCAATGTATTTACACAAGAAGAAGTTCAAATTAAGATATTTCATGGAAATTTATTGATTGTCTTGATAAAAGATTTGAAGGCACAATAATGAACAAAACCCCGGCTCATAAAGCCAGGGTTGTTTATTATTGGATTATTAGGTTCTTCTTAGATTGTTAAATGGCACGTTTAACTTTGCCGGAACGTAGGCATCTTGTACAAACCTTGACCTGGGTGGGAGTGCCATTAACAATAGCACGTACACGCTGGAGGTTCGGTTTCCAGGTACGTTTAGTGCGAATATGGGAGTGACTGACGTTCATACCAGTAGATACTCCTTTACCGCAAACAGAACAAATATTAGCCATGATTCTACCTCCTTTGCACCCAAAAATGACACTACTACAGTTTAGCAGAATTCTAGATAATTGGCAAGGGTCAGATATTTTTTATTTGAATAAACCATACAAGTATTTGACTAATACATAACTATTATATTATCCTAGTTATAACTGAAAAAAAATAGTTATCCTTGGATTAAGTTTTTAACAGTTTGAATACTTTTTAACAAAAAGGTATCATAGTTAATATATCCTATAAGGAAAGTGAGGCTGCGGAGATGGGAAAATTGTTGGAAAATAAACTAGGACAGGTGGACATCTCTGAGGAAGTGATTGCAACTATTGCCGGAGCGGCAGCAATCGAATGCTATGGACTGGTCGGGATGGCTTCGCGTAAGATTTCTGATGGTGTGTCAGGTTTACTTAAAAGAGAAAACTTAGCTAAGGGTGTTATTGTCACTTTTCACGATAATGCAGTAGTGGTAGACCTCAATATCATAGTTGGTTATGGAGTGAAGATTTCCGAAGTCGCAGCTAATGTTATGGACAGGGTTCGCTATACTGTTGAATCCATGACGAAGTTAAAAGTAGCTGAAGTAAATGTTAATGTCCAGGGAGTAAGGTTCTTAGAATAAATAGATAGCAAAGCTAATAATAAATGTCGATGTTATAATGAGTAGGAGGATATACTTTGAAAGTGGTGACAGATTCTAAGATCATAACCATAGATGGAGCAATGCTTAAGAGTATGTTGGTCGCTGGATCAACCCTCTTAGATAAGAAGAAAAGGGAGATTGATGCTCTCAATGTTTTTCCTGTGCCTGACGGTGATACGGGAACAAATATGCATCTGACTTTTAGGGCAGCTGCGGTAGCTGCTGAAAAAGTCACCCAAAAATCTATCCATGAAGTTGCAGGAGCAGCCTCGATGGGATCATTAATGGGTGCCAGAGGTAATTCGGGAGTGATTTTGTCTCAGATTATGAGAGGTTTCGCCAAAGGATTAGAGGGATTAAAAGACGCAAATGCTCTTCAGGTCGCTAATGCGCTGCAAATGGGTGTAGAAACTGCCTATAGAGCGGTTATGAAACCGGTGGAAGGAACTATCTTAACGGTATCTAAGGAAACTGCTCGAGGAGCAGCCGTTAAAGCTAAAAGCGGTGATCCAGATATTCTGGAAGTTCTTAGAGCAGGATATGAGAAAGGGCAAATAGCACTGGCTAAGACTCCGGATATGCTTCCGGTTCTTAAACAAGCGGGAGTCGTAGATGCTGGTGGTGAAGGATTTTTAACTATAATTGATAGTTGGATTCGTGCTTTAGAGAATAAAGAATCAGTTGATTTGAAGATACCTGAACAGGTTGCTCAGAAAGTTACTGAAGACTCAACGGTTGGGATTTCTATAGTCGAAGAGCTGGAATTCCCTTACTGTACCGAATTTCTAGTAAAAGGAAATAACTTGGTCACAGATAAGATAATTGAAGACCTTTCCGATAAAGGGGATAGTCTTTTAGTTGTAGGAACTGATGAAGTGGTAAAAATACATGTCCATACCCAGAATCCGGGACTTATTCTTAATTATGCTATTCAATATGGTTCGCTTCATGAGATTCAGATCAGTAATATGCAGTCTCAGAACGAACGAGCTGCTCATAACAATAAAGAAGAAATACTTACTCAAGAGAACCTGGAGCAACCCCTTGACAGCCAAGAAACTATCCCAGAAGTTGTCCCGGAAACTGTTGAAGAGCCATTTAAAGATCACGGTATTGTGGCAGTAGCCATGGGGGACGGTATCGCTGAAATTTTTAAGAGTCTGGGAGTAGATGAGATAGTTTATGGCGGACAGACAATGAACCCCAGCACTAATGATTTAGCTGAAGCAGCCAGAAAAGTGCGAGCTAATAACGTGTATATCTTGCCTAATAATAGTAATATAATTATGGCGGCCAATCAGGTGAATGTACTAGTAGACGAAAGTCAGGTTCATGTCATCTCTACCAAATCAATACCCCAAGCTATAGCCGCTCTTCTAAGTTTTAATCCTGATCTTAACCATGAAGAAAACGTTCAGAATATGACAGGCTCCATAAAACAAGTAACATCGGGCGAAGTCACTTATGCAGTACGTAATTCTCAATTTGGAGAAATAGAAATTACGGAAGGCGATATTCTAGGATTGGTTGAAGGAGAAATTACAACTACAGCCAGAGACATCTTCGAGGTAGCTCAGAAGGTCTTAGAGACTATGAATTGGAGAGATAAGGATATTATCACCATATTCTACGGCAAAGATATGGCGGAAGAAGATGTCAAGTTATTACAAGATTGGCTGGAGAAAGAGAAACCTGATATTGAAGTAGAGGTATATCCCGGAAAACAGCCTTTGTACTATTATATACTAGGTGTAGAATGAAAAGAGTTCATCCCTCCGGGCTTATCCGGAGGGATTTTCATTAAGAAAAAGGTGATAATATGAAAAATAGCAGAGTTTTTGACTTGCTGGGACCAATTATGGTTGGTCCATCCAGTTCACATACAGCAGGAGCGGTAAGACTGGGACTGATGGCCGGGAAAATTCTGGCGACTGAGATTAGAAAGGCTCGGATTCTTCTACATGGCTCTTTTGCTCAAACCGGAAAAGGTCATGGAACACATCTTGCTTTGATAGCGGGGCTTCTGGGGATGTATCCGGATGATGAACGGATTAAGATAGCCTCACAACTTGCAGAGAGTTATGGTGTAATCATCAACTTTGAGAATATTGATCTCGGACAAGTTCATCCTAATTCTGTTAAGTTTGAGCTTACTGGTGCTAATGGCCAGAAATCTACTATCATTGGATCCTCACTTGGGGGAGGTAAAGTTATCATAACCGAGGTTGATGGCTTTCGGGTAAAGTTTACTGGAGAATACTCTACTTTAATAGCGGTGTATCCAGATTATCCGGGAATGATTGCCGAAATAACCACTCAAGTCGCTTCTGCTGGAGTTAACATCGCCCAGATGAAAGTGTCCCGAGAAGGCAGAGGGAGAAAGGCTTTGACTGTTATCGAAGCGGATGAAGTTATTAAGGATATAGTAGTTCAGCATATTAAAGGTCTGCCGAAGATTGAGAAGGTTATGTACTTAGAGCAAATGAATTAGGAGGATGCAGTGTGCGTTCTTATCTAGAACTCTTGGAGCAAGCCAATTCAAATAAATCTAAGATAAGTGAGATTGTGATTCTGCGTGAAATGGAGGCTACAGGTTTAGACAGAGAACAATTGCTAGCAAAAATGAAACTGAATTACTCTGTCATGCAACAATCCGTAGAACAAGGTCTCACAAGTGAGTGGAGATCCTTTTCCGGAATGGTAGGAGGGGATGCTGCCCGCCTTATAGAATATGGGAAAAGTGAGAGAACTCTACTTGGTCATACTATGAATAAGGTCGCTGCCAGAGCTATTGCAGCTGCAGAGATCAATGCTGGTATGGGAAGGATAGTGGCGGCTCCAACAGGAGGAGCATGTGGGGTCCTGCCTGCAGTGATGATTACTGTTCAGGAGATTATTGGATCTTCTGAAGAAGAGATAATAATGGCCTTCTTTACCGCAGCGGGGATAGGGATGGTAATCGCAGAAAGAGCTAGCGTTTCCGGGGCAGAAGGAGGGTGTCAGGCGGAAATCGGCACAGCATCAGCCATGGCCGCGGGAGCAGCAGTAGAATTAGCAGGAGGAACGCCTGAGCAGACAGCTCATGCTGGAGCAATTGCTTTAAAAAACTTTCTGGGAATGGTTTGTGACCCTGTAGGAGGTTTGGTGGAGGTTCCGTGTATTAAAAGGAATGCGATGGGAGCTATAAAAGCTATGACAGCTGCTGAGATGGCATTGGCAGGTATCAAAAGTGCTATTCCGTTAGACGAAGTCATCGATACTATGGCTTCTATTGGGAGACAAATGCCCTGCAGCTTGAGAGAGACAGCTCAAGGCGGATTGGCCGTGACGCCTACCGGAAAAAGGATAGAGGAAAATATTTTCAGAGGATAGAGTGAGGTATGAGTGAGAGATGCTTCATTACGATAATCTTTTACAAAGCATAAATAGAGCGATAAGAGCAGAAGAAAAACAAGGATTCATCAACACTGGAGCCGTAGGTGGTTTCAGTGTTTACCTAGCGGATGCTGTCTCCGAACTTAGTGGCATCTTCTCACCGGAAATAAAGGAACAGTTAACAGCTAGGGCTATAACTTATGGAGAATCCAGCCCTCTGAAAAGACGATCGCTTTTAGTCGAGATAAAAGAACGGTTAGCTCTTTCCTCTAAGCTGGAATCTAATGATGATAATATTATGGGACCCACTAGGGAAATCAGAAAGGTTGAACCTGAAAGGGTAGACTCTTCCGCTTTGCAATATATAAAAGGGGTTGGACCTCAGAGGTTTATCCAGCTCGGGAATTTAGGTATTAAGACTTTAGAGGATCTGTTCAAGCACTATCCGAGAAGATACGAAATCCGCCAAAAACGCAGGATAGATGAGTTGATGGATGGAGAGCTGGCAACTATAAATGGTAAAGTAACAGGAAGCCAAGTTAGTAGAGGCCGTATTAAAGTCATCAAACTAAATATTGAACAGGATAATAAAAGTATTCATGCGATCTGGTTCAATCAAGTACATATAGTTAAACAATTCCCACAAGGGACAGAGGTTTCGGTGACTGGGAAAGTTAGGTGGAACAAAAGAATCCCAGAAATATTAGCTACAGATATTATCAAAGGTTGGGATGAAGGGCCGGAAGAAAGGATTGTACCTGTTTATCCTGAAACAGCACGGCTTAATTCCAAAGCTATAAGGGAAATAATAAAGAACGCCCTCCCACAAGCTGATAAGCTGTTTCCTGAAGTATTTCCCTTAGGGGAGACTGAATTGATGGGACGTGCAGAATCTTTTAAAGAGATTCATTTGCCATCCTCAAAGGAAAAATTAAGTAAAGCAAGGTCAAGGCTAGTAATTGAAGAAATACTTTTTCTCCAACTCGCTATAGCACGTCTGCGCTCGCCTAGCAGGAATGAACCAAGTCCTGTCTTGAATGGTGGGGGGGAACTGGTGAAAGAATTTATCTCGCAGCTTGCCTTTCACCTTACCGATGCTCAGCAAAGGGTAATCCAGGAGATCTTTCAGGATATGGGATCTGATAAGGGTATGACCCGGTTGGTTCAAGGAGACGTAGGATCGGGGAAAACAGTGGTAGCCATGGCAGCACTACTTCAGGCAGTAGGATCGGGTTTCCAAGCGGCGATGATGGTACCGACTGAAGTACTTGCTCAACAGCATTTTGAATCCCTCTCCAAAGCCTTTAAGCCTTTAGGCGTAGAAGTAGCATTACTTATCGGTAATCAAACTAAATCGGATAGGGATAAAATTCTTCATAGCGTAATAAGTGGGAAGGTTCACGTAGTTGTTGGCACCCATGCCCTTATCCAACAAGCGGTGCACTTTAATGCCTTAGGATTGGTTGTAACAGATGAACAGCATAGGTTTGGAGTGAGGCAGCGAACTAAACTTCAAGAAAAAGGGGAAAACCCTCATGTCTTGGTTATGACCGCTACCCCGATTCCGCGGACGCTGGCCTTAACTGCTTATGGAGACCTCCAACTCTCAGTAATCGACGAAATGCCTAAGGGAAGAAAACCTATTATCACCAAAAAAATTACAGAACGAAACCGTTCCAGTTTGGAAAAATTCATGGAACAGCAAATAAGCGTCGGCAGACAAATATATGTCGTATGCCCTCTGGTCGAAGAAACAGAAAAGTCCGATCTTGTGTCAGCTACCCAACGGGCAGAACTCCTGAATCAACGTTGTCCGGATAGAACTGTGATTCTGCTTCACGGGCGGATGAAAGCTCAGGAGAAAGATGATATCATGCAGCGATTTCGCGGTGGGGATATCGATATTCTGGTAGCAACCACAGTCGTGGAAGTAGGAGTAAATGTTCCGAATGCGACAGTGATGGTCATCGAAGATGCTCAACGTTTTGGGCTTGCACAGCTTCATCAGTTAAGAGGGCGAGTAGGCAGGGGAGAAGACCAGTCTTACTGCCTCTTAGTAAGCGAAGTTCGAGACAGTGCTCGCTTAAACATTCTTTGTGAAACAGAAGATGGCTTTAAGATTGCCGAAGAAGACCTTAAAATCAGGGGTCCAGGTGAACTATTTGGATTCCGCCAGCATGGCGTTCCTGAATTAAAACTAGCGGATTTAACCAAAGATGGACGACTTATAGAATATGCTTACAGACTCCTTCAAAAAGCTCTGGCCGAACCTGAAAGATTTGGGAAACTCTATGCTGAAGTTGACCGAATTCATGCCAAAGACAAAATAGGCGTTAATTAGTAAAGTCAGGGACGGTTCTTTTAATAAAGTTAGGGACGGTTCTTTACTTTACATTTTGTAAAGTAAAGAACCGTCCCTAACTTTATAACTTTACTCTAACTTTACTGACTTTATAGCTGACTTTAGGAATAAAATTTGGAAATAATGATGAATTTTGTGATTAAAACAATATATAAAATGGTTATAATACCAGTAAATATCTGGTATTTTTCTTTTTGTTCCAGATGATACTATTAGTTGGACATGATAAGGAGGTCGGTAAGTCATGGCTAAAAACAAAAAAGACAGTGGCAAGATGAAGGAAATGGAAAACATAAAGTATGAAGTAGCCCAAGAAATGGGTCTTCCTCAGAAGAAAAAGAAAAAAGAAAAGAAAACATACGAATAATGATGGACAGATAGAATAACAAAGCAAAAGAAAAGCAAAAGAGGGTATCCCAAAAGTATATAACCTTTGGGATATCCTCTTTTTTTTTATATCAAAAAGCCACAAAAATATAAATAATTTAAAAATCTATTGACCTAAGAAGGCATAACTAATATTATATATATTATAAAACCTATAGACTTAGTGTAGATTAAAGAGCTGGGGAAATAAAAATGGTGAAGATTCAAGACTTTAGTAAGTTCAGGTGTTTGATAGAACAGAATAAACTAGTAGTTTTAATGCTTGTTGTTAGTATATTGTTGGCCGGGTGCGGTACGCAGGATCAAGGATTGACATCATCAAAACCTGTCACCCTTATCAATGTATCTTACGATCCGACCCGAGATCTTTATCAGGAATACAATTCAGCCTTCGCAAAATATTGGCAGGAAAAAAACGGGCAGGAAGTAGTTATCAGGCAGTCTCATGGCGGAACAGGTAAACAGGCTAGATCTGTAATGGATGGGCTGGAGGCGGATGTTGTAACCCTAGCCTTGGCATATGATATTGATGCCATAAACAAGTACCAAGAGATCTTAAATAAGGAATGGCAGAATCTTTTACCGAACAACTCGACACCCTTTACCTCAACTATAGTTTTTCTAGTCCGAAAGGGAAATCCCCTAAATATTAGCGACTGGGATGACCTAGTAAAACCCGGAGTAACGGTGATAACTTCCAATCCTAAAATTTCAGGTGGTGCTCGCTGGAATTACTTGGCGGCCTGGGGTTATGCACTTCGAATGAATGATAATGATGCTGATAAGGCCAGGGAATTTGTGCGAGCAATCTATGACAACGTACCAATGCTGGATTCAGGGGCCCGCGATTCCTTAACAACATTTGTTGAACGAGGTCTTGGGGATGTCTTGATTTCCTGGGAAAATGAAGTGCTTCTGGCAACCAAGAAGCTTAATAAAAGCAAGGATGATTTTGAAATTGTTATTCCTTCTATTAGTATCCTTGCCGAGCCACCTGTAGCTGTTATAGATTCGGTTGTTGATAAAAAGGGAACCCGCCAGGTCGCTGAAGCTTATCTGGAATACCTTTATAGTGAAGAAGGTCAAGAGATTGCCGCCAAAAACTTCTACAGACCCAGAAGTGAATCTATAGCAAAAAAATATGCTTCGCAGTTTACAGAAATCGATCTTTTCACAATTGACGAGGTCTTTGGCGGCTGGTCAAAGGCTCAGAAAGAACACTTTAATGATGGCGGAGTTTTTGACCAAATCTTAACAGAATATAAAAGAAAATAAAGGCGGAAACAAAATTGCCCAGCAAATTACTTAAAATACGACAACATAGCGTTATACCAGGTTTTGGAATTACAATGGGTTTTTCTCTGCTATACCTAAGCTTGATGGTGTTGATTCCTGTTTCCATGGTATTTCTGAATAGTTCAAGCATAGGAATGACAGCATTCTGGGAAACAGTTTCTTCGGAGAGAGTGCTAGCCTCCTTGAAAATATCCTTTGCAACATCTTTCGCAGCTGCAGCAATAAATGTTATTTTTGGCGTACTTTTTGCTTGGGTATTGGTAAGATATTCATTCCCGGGACGAAAACTCATAGATGGTTTGATCGATCTGCCTTTCGCTTTGCCTACGGCGGTTGCAGGGATCTCGTTAACTACCCTTTATGCTGAGAATGGTTGGATCGGCAAGGTTTTTGCCCCATTAGGTATTAAAATAGCCTATACGCCGTTGGGTATAATTATTGCTTTGATTTTTATTAGCTTTCCTTTTGTGGTAAGAACGGTTCAACCGGTTTTAGAAAGCATGGACATCGAGGCGGAAGAAGCGGCATCATGTCTTGGGGCAAGCAAGTTGCAGACATTTTACAAGGTTATTCTGCCGACCCTTCTCCCGGCAATCATTACCGGTTTTGCTTTGGCTTTTGCCCGAGCTTTAGGAGAATATGGATCAGTCGTATTTATATCTGGCAATATGCCTATGTATACAGAAATAACCCCCTTATTAATCCGTGCGAAGCTTGAACAATATGATTATGCCGGAGCTACTGCGATTGCAGCAGTAATGCTTGTCATCTCTTTTACCATGTTACTATTTATAAATGTTCTACAGTGGTGGGCAGGGAATAGAGATAGATCCGTCTGATTTCAGGATAAACACACTAGGAGTGATATCAATGGCTGGGAATATATCAGCTCAGTATATGATAACTAATGATATTAAAAGACAAGAACCAAAAACTATGCAGCTTATTCTGATAAGCGTTGCCCTAATCTTTTTTGTCTTGATACTTATAATTCCGTTAGTTGCGGTATTCGTCAAAGCATTTGAACAGGGTGCCGGTCTTTACGTTTTTTCCATCTCCGATCCTATAGCTTTGCAGGCCATAAAGCTTACTCTAATCACTATAGGATTTGCCGTTGTGATCAATACAGTATTTGGCCTTACAGTTGCCTGGGCAGTCGCTAAGTTCAAGTTTAAAGGCAAGAACCTATTCGTTACTTTTCTTGACTTACCCTTTGCCATATCCCCGATTATAGCAGGCATGATTTTCATATTGCTCTTTAGTACAACGCATGGTCTTTTGGCTCCGCTATTAAACGCTTTCGATCTACAAGTAATGTTTGCACCTGCAGGGATAATTCTGGTCACCTTGTTTGTTACCATGCCTTTTATTGCCAGAGAACTGATTCCTTTGATGGAAGCGCAGGGTACTGTTGAAGAAGAGGCAGCACTTAGTTTGGGAGCAAGTGGTTGGAAAACCTTTCTGCTTATCACTCTGCCAAATATCAAATGGGCGCTTTTATATGGTGTTATCCTGACAGCGGCACGGGCTGCAGGGGAATTCGGGGCAGTTTCGGTTGTATCCGGACATATAAGGGGTCTGACTAATACCCTACCGCTACATGTAGAAATCTTATACAACGAATATCAATTCTCTGCAGCTTTTGCTGTCTCATCTCTATTGACAATCATTGCTATCATCAATCTGGTGGTTAAGAATATCGCAGACTGGAGAATTAAGAAGCAGGAAAACAGGAGCTAAGCGGGAGGTAAATTATGAGTATTGAAGTGACTAATGTTAATAAGGCTTTTGGTTCATTCAAAGCCTTAAATCATATTGATTTAAAGATTAGTACGGGGGAACTGGTAGCTTTATTAGGACCATCCGGTTCTGGGAAGACAACACTCCTAAGAATTATTGCAGGGCTGGAGACTGCGGATGCGGGAAGCATTATCTTCGATGGTGAAGATAATACAGAAAAAAGCACCCAGGATAGGAAGGTTGGATTCGTATTCCAGCATTATGCTCTTTTTAGACATATGACGGTTTTTGAAAACATTGCCTTCGGATTAAAGGTTAGACCCTCCAAGCTCAGGCCGAGTAAGGAGGCAATTAACGGTAAAGTCCGAGAGCTTTTATCACTGGTTAAAATGGAGGAGCTTGCTCAACGTTACCCGGCACAGCTCTCGGGTGGTCAACGGCAGAGGATCGCCTTGGCCAGAGCTTTAGCCGTCGAGCCGAAAGTACTACTATTGGATGAACCTTTTGGCGCTTTAGATGCCAAGGTTAGAAAAGACCTTCGTCGTTGGCTGCGTAAGTTACACGATGAATATCCAATTACCAGTGTTTTTGTAACTCATGATCAGGAAGAAGCCTTGGATGTAGCAGACAGGATTGTGATTCTTAATCAAGGCAAGATAGAGCAAATGGGCACTCCAGAAGAAGTATATGATAACCCGGTAAACCCATTTGTTTATAACTTTCTTGGAAATGTCAATCTGTTTCATGGAAGAGTGCATAACGGGAAGGTAGAGATCGGTTCTTTAAAGCTTGATATCCCGGAACATGCTAAAAAGGACAATAAGGAAATCGTCAGCTATTCCCGTCCGCACGATATTGAGATTAGTGTTGAAGATGAAGGGAAAGGATTTATCCCAGCTGAGATCCTTTTTATCCGAGCGTTAGGTCCAGTCGTTAATCTCGAATTGAAGAGAACAGACAGTGGGGATTATTTAGAAGCTGAGATAAGTAAAGAGAGATTTAAAGAACTGGAACTACATGAAAAGCAAAAGGTTTATCTAAGACCGAAAGATTTCAGGGTGTTCATCCCTGAGGATTATGTGATTTAGAAAGATGAGTATTTTTAATGGGAGGAGAAAAAATGGAAACACTCGACCTTAAAGCAATAAATAAAGAGTTTATAAACCAAAGCCCAGTGAAGGTAATTGAAAATATGCTGGGGAGAATCGGCTCAGCCAAGATTGCCTTAGCTTCCAGTCTGTCCATCGAAGACCAGGTTCTCACCGATATGCTGCTGAAAATCGATCCCAAGGCGAGAATCTTCTTCATAGATACCGGGAGGCATTTCCAGAAGACCTATGATCTTATGCAAGAAACAATGAACAGGTACGGATTCCATTATGAGGTATATGCTCCGGAGAGCGAAGACTTGGAAGCATTGATCGCAGAGCATGGACCAAATCTGTTCTACGAAAGTGTGGAACTCAGGAAAAAGTGTTGTGATGCTAGAAAGGTAAAACCTCTCCAAAGGGTATTAAAGACAGTTGAAGCTTGGATCTGTGGTTTAAGAAGGGAACAGTCTTTAACCCGCGACGAAATCGATCCTTTGGAATGGGACGGAAACTATTCTATTTATAAAGTTAACCCTATCGCTCTTTGGAATGAGGAGCAGGTCTGGGATTATATCAGGAAAGAGAATGTACCCTACAGCAACCTGTATCAGAGCGGTTTCCGGAGTATCGGCTGTGAGCCTTGCACCAGAGTGGTTAAGCCCGGGGAAGATGTGCGCAGCGGAAGATGGTGGTGGGAAAGTCCGGATAAAAAGGAATGTGGGCTTCATCCTGTTAAACGCTAAATTAAGACGAAGGAGAAGAGAGAACAATGAATCATTTAGATAAGCTGGAAGCACAAAGTGTTTATATCTTAAGGGAAGCTTATAGGGAATTTAAAAATATTTGTATGCTTTGGTCTATCGGAAAGGATAGCACCGTACTTTTATGGCTGACAAGAAAAGCGTTCTTCGGGCATGTACCCATACCGTTGGTTCACGTCGATACCCACTACAAAATACCTGAAATGATTAAATACAGGGATGAACTTGCCTACAAGTGGAAACTTACCATGATTTTTGGTGAGAACAGCCAGGCTCTGAAAGAGAAAAGGACGTTTCCGGATGGGAATACTGATCGGATAAGCTGCTGTCAGGCTTTAAAGACAGAAGCATTGAGAAACACCCTTTCAGGAAAATGGCCCCGCTATATCATGGATTTAAAAACTGGAAAATACGTTGCGGACCCGAATAAAGAAAAATACACGGGTGTGATTGTAGGGGTAAGGGCAGACGAAGAAGGAAGCCGCTCCAAAGAGAGGTACTTCTCTCCAAGGGATAAGGAGAATGACTGGGACGTTGGAGATCAGCCGCCAGAATTCTGGAACCAGTTCAAGACGGATTTTGCACCAGGCACTCATCTTCGTATTCATCCTCTATTGGATTGGACTGAGCTGAATATCTGGGAATATATCGAGAGAGAGAACATCCCGATTACATCCCTTTATTTTGATCAGGGCAACGGTAAACGCTACCGATCCCTAGGGTGTTATCCATGTACTACACCTGTTGATTCCACTGCCAAGAATGTAAGTGAAATTATTGAAGAACTAAAAAGCGGAAAGTTTGTGAATGTTGCCGAGCGATCGGGACGTGCCCAGGATAAAGATGACGGCGGAGGACTCGAAACATTGAGAAGAGGCGGGTATATGTAATGGAAAATAGAGAACAGATGAATATAGTTATTGTGGGTCATGTCGACCATGGTAAAAGCACGGTTATCGGAAGGCTTCTCGCAGATACCGGTTCCCTTCCTGACGGGAAGCTTGAATCAGTAAAAGAATACTGCAGAAAGAATTCCAGGCCCTTTGAATATGCGTTTCTACTGGATGCCTTAAAAGATGAACAAGCTCAGGGTATCACTATCGATACAGCTAGATGCTTTTTTAAAACACAAAAAAGAAATTATATTATCATCGATGCGCCGGGCCATATAGAGTTTTTAAAGAATATGGTGACGGGTGCTTCCAGAGCAGAGGCTGCACTTCTGGTTATTGATGCTAAAGAAGGTATTCAGGAAAACTCCAAAAGACATGGTCATATCGTCTCAATGTTAGGAATCCGTCAGGTTGTAGTTCTGGTCAACAAAATGGATTTGGTAGACTTTGATGAAAAAGTGTTTCAGTCTATTCAATCTGAATTCAGTGAATTTCTTAATAAGATAAATATTAACCCGGTTAACTTCATACCAATCAGTGCCTTTAATGGAGATAACATTGCCGATAAATCAGCGAATATCTTATGGCATGATGGCCCCACTGTCTTGGAACAACTGGATAGGTTGGCTAACAGAAAAGAGGATGAAGAACTTCCTTTCCGCATGCCTGTGCAGGATATTTATAAGTTTACCGGAGAAGGCGATGACCGGAGAATTGTAGCAGGGACTGTTTTAAGCGGTAAGATTAGCAGCGGCGATGAGGTTGTCTTTCTTCCGTCCTATAAAAGAAGCATAATTAAGACAGTCGAAGGCTTTAACATCGCTTCGCGTGATACTGCGTATTCCGATGAGGCGATAGGGTTGACCCTGCAAACTCAGATATATATCAAACCAGGAGAATTATTGGTCAAGGCAGATGAAACACAGCCACAATTAAGCTCTCGTTTTAGAGCAAATATTTTCTGGGTGGGTAAAGCACCCTTAATCATGGGTAAAAACTATAAACTCAAAATCGGAACCATGAGAATTGGGGTAAAACTGGTAGAAATTCTAAGTATTATAGATGCTGCGGAATTGAATATCGATACGTTTAAGGATCAGGTGGAAAGGCATGATGTCGCAGAATGTATTTTTGAGACTGTAAAACCCATAGCTTTTGATTCTATATCCGAAATCGAACAGACAGGAAGGTTCGTTATCGTCGATAGTTATGAGATATCCGGAGGAGGCATTATTTTGGAGGGTGTAGCCGACTCCAGTAACACCCTGCTGGAGCATATCATGGACAGGGAATTTCTATGGGAGAGGGGTTTGATATCTTCTTGTTTGAGAGAAAATCTCTATGGGCATAAAGCAAAATTTATTGTTCTCACTTCTGGGAGTGAAGGGAATGATAAGGTTATTCAGGATATCGGCAGAGAGTTGGAAAAGAAACTTTTCCAAATGAAATATAAGGTCTATTACCTAGGAGTATCAGGTCTTTCCTACGGACTTGCCTCCCAACCAGTATCTGATTATCAGGGCAGGGATGAACACATTAGGCAAATAGGGGAACTGGCAAGGATATTTACAGATTCTGGTCAGATTTTTATCACCACGGTATTTAATCTGGATGATTACGAAGCAGAGAAACTGAAATTATTTAACCACCCTAACGATATCCTAATTGTGAATATTGGAGATACACCTTTCCATACCTTTCAACCCGATGCAGGTATTGAAAAGGATGGGGCAGTGAATGCAGTCTGTGCCCTCTTAAAGAAACAGGAAGTTATACTGGACTACTATCTGTAAAGTTGTACCTTATCCGCAAATATTTGAAAATATAAAGATGCGAATAGCAGAACCATACAATTCTAATACTTTGGAGGTTTTACGAATGCAGATTACTTTTAATGGAAAGAAAACATCTCTTGAAAAAGAGATGAGTGTAAAAGAACTTTTGGTAACACAAAAAGTTGAAATGCCGGAATATGTAACGGTGCAAATCAATGATGAACTGATTGACAGGGAGGATTTTGAAATCCTAGCAATCAGAGAGGGAGACGAGATAGAATTTCTCTATTTCATGGGAGGAGGCACTTTATGAGCTTCACCAATGAACAGATTGAAAGGTATTCCAGGCATATCATTCTCAAAGAAGTTGGAGTGAAGGGGCAGAAAAAGTTATTGGAGTCAAAGGTTTTGGTGATCGGAACAGGGGGTCTGGGGGCACCTGCAGCCATGTTTTTGGCAGCTGCTGGAGTTGGGACAATCGGATTAGTGGATTATGATGAGGTAGAGCTTTCCAACCTGCAAAGACAGATTATTCATCTGACCAAAGATATAGGTAAGCCAAAGGTAGTATCGGGTAAGGAAACTATCGGCGAGATGAACCCCGATGTGAATGTGGTCACCTACAAAGAGTGGGTGAGTGCAGCCAATATTAAGGACATTATTAACGATAAAGACTATGACTTTATAATTGATGGGACAGATAATTTTCCAGCCAAATTTTTGATAAATGATGCCTGTGTCATCATGCAGAAACCATTCTCTCATGCCGGGATTATCAGGTTTCAGGGACAGACCATGACCTATGTTCCTGGTAAAGGTCCTTGTTACAGGTGTATTTTTCAAACTCCTCCGCCACCTGATGCAGTGCCCACTTGTAAACAGGCTGGAGTACTTGGAGTAATGGGGGGGGTTATCGGTACCATTCAAGCCACCGAAGCGGTTAAGTATGTCTTAGGTATAGGTGACTCATTAACAGGCAGACTTCTTACCTATGATTCCTTGAAGATGGAGTTCAGGAAGATTAAACTGCCTCATAATAAAAAATGTCAGGTATGTGGAGAAAACCCAACTATACAAGAACTGATAGACTACGAGCAAGCTGCATGTGACGTAAAAGACTAGGGGAAAAAACAAATAGTTAGCGGGTGTATGAATTGATAGTGCTGACAAAAAAGCAATTCGCAGAAATATTGAGTCATTCTCTTAAGACACTTCCGAACGAGGCCTGCGGACTGTTGGGAGGTAATATTGACGGTGATATGAAATCTGTTCAACAGGTTTATCTTCTTACCAATATCGAACATAGTCCGGAGCATTATTCAATGGACCCTAAGGAACAGTTTGCGGCGGTCAAAGATATGCGTAGTAACGGATGGGTCATGCTAGGGAATTTCCATAGTCATCCCGGGTCACCATCAAGACCGTCCGAAGAGGATAAAAGGTTAGCGTATGATCCGCAAATGAGTTATTTGATTTTATCATTACTGGATATCCATAATCCGGTATTGAAGAGTTTTATGATACAAAGAGATGCGGTGGATGTGGAAGAGATAATTATTAATGAGGAGGATTAGAAGTGGCAGAGGTTAATTATAAAGAACTGAAAAAAGGCGGATTCATGCCCCAAGTTCAGAAAGACTGTTTTTCGCTAAGGCTTAGAGTTGCAGGCGGTAATATTCAGGCCAATCAACTCCTGAAAGTAACTGAAATCGCAGACAATTTTGGTCAAGGGTATGTCCACATGACTTCTAGGCAGGGTATAGAAATACCCTTCATCAAATTTGCAGACGTTGAGATAGTAAAAAGAGAATTAGATGAAGTCGGATTACAGACTGGGGCGTGCGGACCGAGAGTTAGAACAATTACTGCTTGTCAGGGAGTCAATGTCTGTCCGAGTGGTCTGATTGATACAACTTCTCTGGCAAAGGAATTGGATAACAGATACTTTGCCAAGGAACTCCCCCATAAATTTAAAATTGGGGTTACAGGTTGTAAGAATAACTGCTTAAAAGCAGAAGAGAATGACTTAGGAATCAAAGGAGGGGTTAGACCTATCTGGCATAAGGATGAATGTAATTTTTGTCGTCTGTGCGAAGCGGTTTGTCCTATCCAAGCAATAAAAGTTCAAAAGAATAATCAAGTGGTTACATTGGATAAAGAAAAGTGTAATTACTGCGGTAAATGTGTCAAGGCTTGTCCTGTACAGTCCTGGGACGGAGAAAGTGGGTTTATTATCTCTGTCGGCGGGCTATTCGGCAATAGAATAGCCATAGGGAAACAAGTATTTTCGTTCATTTCTTCGAAAGAGCAACTTTTCAAAGTGATTGATAAAACTTTGGAGTTCTTTCAAAAATACGGAAAAAAGAGCGAAAGATTCAGGAATACCTTGGATAGAGTTGGCTGGGAAATCTTCGAGAAAGAATTAGAGGTTAGGAATATTGAGTAATATAAAAGCCGATGGGTTTATTGATATCACGGATGTTGTATGCCCGATTACTTTTGTTAAAGTAAAGGTAGCTATAGAAGAACTTGAGCAAGGACAGATCCTGGAAATACAAATGAATGAAGGGGAATCCATTCAGAATGTTCCCCGAAGTTTAAAGGATGAAGGACACAGAGTGGTCAGTGTAGAGAGTAATGATGATAGTACCTTTACTGTTTTTGTGGAGAAGGGCGGGTTGGTATAAGGATCAGGAGATTTTTGGAGCCTTGCTTCTGCCTAAAAATAAATATAAGAAAAATGCAATAACCACCGGTATGATAGCCAAAAGATACATGGTGTCGTAGCCGAAGCTTTTTGCTGTTACTCCCCAGATAATAGATCCGATTCCAATTCCGAGATCAAAGCCGCTCATAAAAGTACCATTGGCAGCACCGCGTCTTTGGGGAGGAACGTTACGGACGGCCATGGCCTGGAGACTTGGTTGGACAGCACCGAAGCCGATTCCATAAAAGACAGCTGCCACAAGGAAGAAGTAAAGATTCTGGGCGAAGAAGAGAACTAACATGGTTAAGCCGATACTGATTATCCCTGGAATCATAGCATAGTCATATCCTTTTCTATCAGCTAATCGACCGAAGTAGGGACGTGAAACCAGGAGAGTGAGAGCATAGGCTGTGAAAAAAACGCCTATGTTCTCTATTTGGAACTGAGATGCGTATAAGGCTATGAAGCTGACAATCGAGCCATAGGTAAGCGTAATGAAGAAAATTATCGCTGTTGGTTTATAAGCTTCTTTTTCGTACATAGCATATTTAACGGTTGTTTTACTTGGTGGGGGAGTATCAACAGACTGATATTTAATGAATAAAGCAAAAAATGCAGCTGTAATGGCCAAGATAGCAGATGTATTGAAAAGAGTACCGAATCCCCAAAGCTGGATTATTTGAAGCCCAATAACCGGAGCTAGGGCCATGGCAAATACCGTAGTAAGGCCATAGAATCCCATACCCTCAGCAAGTCTGGATTTAGGGATGACATCGGTAGCTATTGTACCTGAAGCAGTGGTTGCAGTTCCCCAACCAATACCATGAATCAAACGAAGAGCAAGCAGCATACCAACTGTTGCCATAAGGTTATAAGCAAACGTTGAGATTATTATGATAATAAGTCCAAAGAAGTAAACATTTTTCCGCCCTTTGGTATCCGAGGTGCGGCCTGCAAAAGGTCGAAAAGCAACAGCGGTTATAGTAAATATTCCAATGACAAGCCCTACGATGTCCTCAGTTGCCCCTAAGTATTGTATGTAGACAGGCATTGTCGGGAGGAGCATTTGAAAGCTCGTAAAAACAAATAAATTGACAATCATTATTAGTATGAAGTTCTTCGTCCAGAGGCCGGGTTTGTCCAAATCTGTAATGGGTTCATGGACCATGGTGCCACATCCTTCTTTATATATTCAGTCGCAGGGGTGAGTACTGCACAATTAATGGATAAATTGATAATAAGGTTGAGATATGAATCGGAATATCTCAACCTTATCACTTCTTTAAACTTTGTCAATAATTAATAACTTTCTAAAAGGCACTATGACAAAAGCTAATCTTCTTTGGAACCCAAGCGGAAAAAGAGCTTAATCAGCTCTACAAGAGGGATAATAAATAAGGAAGCACCAATAACTATCAGCCATTGTTCCATATTCAAAGGGACTACCCTGAACATCTTATTGAGAAAGGGGAAAGTTATGACCGATACTTGTAAGAATACTGAGAAAATTACTGCCCCAATAAGATAGGGATTAGTAAAAAATCCTATGGTGAAGAGGGAATCCTTTCTAGATCTGACATTAAAGGCGTGAGCCAGTTGGATAAGCCCGAGGGTAGCAAAAGCCATAGTTATAGGGACACCTGAGGTATCAGGATATCTCTGTCCAGCCAGGTAAAATACTCCTAGAACTATGATTCCAAGCAGGAACCCTTGATATAGGATATTGGTTAACATTCCTCCTGAGAAGAAACCCTGAGTGCTGCTACGAGGTTTTTGTGACATTATATCTTTGCCCGCTCTTTCTAGTCCTAAAGCTAGGGCAGGAAAAGTATCGGTTACAAGGTTTATCCAAAGAATGTGAATGGGAAAAAGAATCTTCCAATTCAGCATGGTGGCTATGAAGAGGACAGTAACCTCACTCATATTAGCGGAGAGTAAAAATTGAACACTTTTACGGATATTCGTATAGATCATCCTGCCTTCTTCTACGGCAAGAACGATGGTAGCAAAATTATCATCTGACAGAACCATAGCTGAAACACCTTTAGCCACGTCTGTTCCTGTAATACCCATCCCCACTCCGATATCCGCTGCCTTCAAGGCGGGAGCATCATTGACGCCGTCACCTGTCATGGCTACTACTTTACCCAGCTTCTTCCAAGCCTTCACTATTCTCACTTTATGTTCAGGAGCGACACGGGCATAAACGGAATACTTAGTTACAGCCTGTTCGAAATCTTTCTCGGATATCTTATCGAGTTCACTTCCGGTAATGACTTGGGTCTCATCTTGAATTATATTCAGTTCACGGGCAATAGCTGTGGCAGTGACTTTATGATCCCCTGTTATCATTATCGGTCTTATTCCAGCTTGGATACAGATACGGACAGCTTCTTTCGCTTCTTCCCGTGGAGGATCAATCATCCCAATTAGACCAACAAATACAAGGTCTTGCTCAGTTTCGGATGGCGAAACTTCAGAGGGCAGGCTTGCTAAATCTTTATAGGCAACGCCTAATACCCGGAGGGCATTACCAGCCATTTCCGAATTGGCTGCTTCTATCTTTAATCTTTCCTCAGTGGAAAACTCCTGGATCTGTCCGTCTATATAGATACCTGTACATCTATCTAAGAGGACATCGACTGCCCCTTTAGTCATAACCATAAATTTATCTTCAAATTGATTAATTGTGGTCATTAACTTTCTCTCGGAGTCAAAAGGTATTTCCCCGAGGCGAGGATGATTCTTATCTAAGTTTTTTTTGGTAAGACCTTTATCCCAAGCGAAATGTACAAGTGCGGTCTCGGTTGGATCTCCTATGGAATTAAGACCTTCCTCAGACTCTGTAGTTTTGGAATCGTTGCAAAGAAGCATAATACCTAGAAGTTCTTTTGCCCCGGTTATTTCAGGAGTGAACTCCTGTCCTGAGATAAGTGAGCTGTTAATATAGACTTGTTTTACTGTCATTTTATTCTGAGTAAGAGTCCCTGTTTTATCCGAACAAATAATCTCGGTGCTACCGAGAGTTTCGACAGCAGGGAGTCTGCGAATTATAGCATTTCGTCTAGCCATCCGCTGAACACCTAAGGCGAGGACAATTGTAACTACAGCAGGTAAACCTTCTGGGATAGCAGCAACAGCCAAACTGACGGCTGTCAAGAACATTTCAAAGTACGCATTTCCTTGCAGGATACCAACTGAAAAAATCACAATACAAATAACAATAATTCCAATGGTAAGGAACTTGCTCATTTCTGTAAGCTTTTTTTGCAGAGGAGTCTGTTCTACTGTTTCCTTGCTTATATAGCCGGCAATTTTCCCCACTTCAGTTGCCATACCTGTAGCTGTAACAATCCCGGTTCCTCTTCCATAGGTTATGCTGCTCCCAAGATAAGCCATATTAATCCTGTCACCAATTACTATGTCAGTTTCTTGGATCTGTTCAGTTATTTTTTCTACAGGGACAGATTCACCTGTCAGGGCAGCCTCTTCAACTTTTAAATTATAAGACTCTATAAGCCGCATATCCGCTGGAACGTAATCTCCTGCTTCCAACAGAACAAGATCTCCCGGTACTATTTCTGAAGACTTAATTAATTCTACATTTCCGTCTCGTTGGACTTTAGAGTAGGGGGAGGACATCATTTTCAGCGCAGCCAGGGCTTTTTCGGCCTTGTTCTCTTGAAAAACCCCTAGTACTGCATTAAGTAATACCACGATCATAATAATAAAAGTATCGGCTAGTTCTCCTAGGAAGCCTGATATTATTGCTGCAGCCATTAGAATAATTACCATTAGGTTTTTGAACTGTTCGATGAACATTCCTAGCAATGTTCGCGGTTGATCTTCTTGTAGTTCATTAGAACCAAATATAGCTAACCGAGAATGAGCTTCCTCTATAGATATTCCATCAGATGTTGTACCAAGGGCTTTTATAGTTTCTGAGGTTGGTAAGGTATGAAATAATAGGTCGGCATTAATCTCTTTAGACATTATTTCCCCCCATTATGTAGCCTTTTAAAAGTAATCAATTCAAATAAGAACCAAAATTAAAGGTTTTTGTACAAAAGGCTAAAAATATTGATAATAGTATTATAGCATTATTTCCAGCTTAAGTTGACTATGTGCAGTTATTGAAGATAAGTATCAGAATTATCTTTAGTAATTCCAGGATGGATACAGATGTTTAAAGCATTAGCAATGATTCTGGAAGTCCTTTCAATGAGATCGTCCACATCTTTAGGAGTTACCATTAAACTGTCTTGGAAGGGAGAGAGGGCCCTGCTTAAGACGCCCATGAGGACCTCTTCATTTTCTTCGCTGTACATTTTTGACAGGGCCGGTTCGGCTTCCATCTGACCAAATAATTCTTCAACAGTTTTATGAGCGATTACAGCAGCATTGACGACTGTAGGGACACCTATAGCAATCACCTTGCAGCCTAGGGTCTCTTGATTGAGCCCCTTGCGATGGTTGCCGATGCCTGAGCCTGGGTTAATACCGGTATCTGCAATTTGGATAGTTGTGCCTATTCGTTCGAGAGCTCCGGCAGCTAAGGCATCTATAGCAATAACATAATCCGGTTTTATATGCTCTACTAAACCTCGAATAACCTCGGCTGTCTCTATGCCCGTTATACCCAGGACCCCAGGAGAAATGGCTGAGACTTTCCGCATATTCCCTTTCATCTCTTCAGGTGTATAATGGAAAAGATGACGAGTAACCATTATTTTCTCCACTACCTTAGGGCCAAGAGAATCAGGTGTTGCTTGCCAATTTCCTAGTCCTACTACTAAAATGCTTGATTCCTCATGAAAATCAAATAACTTTTGTAACTGTCCGGCAAGTACCTCGGCAATGTTTTGGTGTTCTACATAACTATTATATTTAATTTCTGGTGCTGCAAGAGTTAGGTAATTACCTTGAGGACGTCCTAGTTCTTTTTCACCATTCTTGTTGGTAATCGTAATAGTGGTAACTGTAACATTTGACAGATCCTCTTCTTTCATTATCACACCGGAAACTTCTCTGCCGGTATCTCCTCGTAACAGATCATGTGCTTCAACTGCCAGATCAACATAAATATTCATTTTTTTATAGACATTGGATTTACTGATCATATATTTCACCCCTTGACAGAATATTATTGAAAAAGAACTGGCCTGATGGCCAGTAAAAAGTTAGAATGAGAAGGTTGAAGTTTGAGTTACGAAACTTATAATAGTATGTTAAGTTTGAGATAGAGATATTCATGTAATAGTTTCATTTATTAGATTCATAATGGTATACTAAAATTTAAAATATAGATTGTTTTAATTCCAGAAGAGTATCAAAAAAAAGAAGATAATTGTATAATTAAAGTTGTACTAAATTTAACGATTAATAGTTCAAACCTGTTTATATGGGTTAAAACAGGAGGTTATATGACAAAACAAATATTCGATGATGTTGCAGTTCAATATGATGAATGGTACGAAAATCCTATAGGCAGAGCAGTAGATTATGTAGAGAGAAGAGCCCTGGAAGAATTGTTTAGACCTCAAGGTAACAAAATACTAGAAATAGGCTGTGGTACAGGCCTTTACACGGTTAGGATGGCAGCTAACAATTATAATGTCACAGCTTTGGATATTTCCTCCGAGATGATGAAAATAGCTCAAGCTAAGGTGCAATCTATAGGCAAAGAAGTCAAATGGATTCTTGGTGATATTTCTAAAATGCTGGATAGTTTAGAGACATATGATGGGATATTTTCTATGACTGCCTTAGAATTCATACACCAACCACAGATGGTCTTACAAGCTCTCTATCAAAAGCTAAATCCAGGAGGCTGCCTAGTAATTGGAGTGATTGCGGATAACAGCACATGGAGTGAAGTCTATCGCCAAGCTGCTCAACAAGATCCCGAATCTGTATTCCAAAGTGCCCATTTCTTTACAGAGAAAGAGATTAGGGCTTGGAATATAGGCAATGAACCTGAGATTAGAAAGGTTTTATTCTTCTCGCCTGAAACAATGTCTTATGAAGAAGCTATGGAACAGGAAAATAAAGCTCAAGGGAATCCCGGATTCCTAGTTGCTAACTGGAGAAAATAAATGCGAATTATTTCTGGAGATTGGAAAGGACGTCGCCTAAAGACTTTGCAAGGAAATCTAACCAGGCCAACTTCGGATAAAGTTAAAGGTGCAATATTTAATATACTTGGAAATAAAGTCCAAAGTGCTAAGGTACTTGATCTGTTTGCAGGGACAGGTAATCTATCTCTGGAAGCATTATCCAGAGGTGCTGAGGAAGCTGTTCTTGTAGAGAAAAGCAGAAAAGCATGGGAAATAATCAGTGATAACATCAAGATGCTTGAAGGTGAAGACAGTGCCCGAATCTATAATATGGATGTGTTCAGTTTTCTTAAGCAACCACTGCTTGAAAGGTATGATTTAGTCTTTATCGATCCTCCTTATCGCCAGGGGTTCACCGATAGAGTCTTAACCTTAATAAAGACGGGTAAAATTCTTAACCCTCAGGGAGTAATAATAATAGAAACCGCTTCTGATGAAGAGATTACAGATGATCTAGGTTTCTTAGAGGTAATGATTACTAAACAATATGGAGATACAAAAATATGGTTTATACAGCAAAGAGATCAGCAAGAGGAGGTGTGATTCTTGGAAAACCGCTTATTTACATTGTTAGAACAACTGGAAGAGATTCTAGATAGGGGTACCAAAGTACCTTTAACTGGTAAGGTAATGGTGGATGAAGATAGTGTCCTGGAAATTCTCGACGGAATACGTTCCGTATTACCTGAAGAAATCAGACAAGCAAACCTTATATTAGCAGACAGGGACCGTCTTTTGGAAGATGCTCGTAGTGAAGGACAAAGAATAGTAGATCGTGCTCAAAAACAGGCAGAACAAATGTTACAAGAAAATGAGGTTGTTTCTCAATCAAGAGTATATGCTGAAGAAATAGTTCGTAAGGCTCAACAGTACTCTCGGGAAGTGAAGCTTGGAGCACTCAAATACTCGGATGATCTACTTAATGATATAGAAGCTAAAATAGAAGAATCTTTTAAGGCTATCAAAGAAAGTAGAGAAGAACTAAACTCTTTAGCTCGTTGGGATGAAAAGATTCAGTCGGATATGAATAATGAGTGATTACGAAGGTCTCTTCCATAGTCTTAAGAAAATACCCATTAGAGTAAGAAATATGATAATACCGATAAAATAGAGGAAGCTCCACCTTAGAGACATCAACCAAATACGGCTTCCGTCTGTTAAAGGGCTAGGCAAAGTAGTGGTGGGTATTTCACTGTATCGTAGAATAATTTGGCTTATTATTAGAGCTAAGAAACCATGAAGTGTTCTGCCTAGAAAAAAAGGAAGAAAGCGAAGATCGGTCGAAGCGGTAAAGCTTGCTACTTGGGCGAAGACTGATAAACCTCCCCAACCAAGAATAAAAGCTAATACCCCAACTTGGATATTTAGGGATGAAAAAGCGGTGACGGCAGCTTTACAACCTAAAGATGTCTCAATAAGACCATTGATTAAGGCAACGCCTCCTGCCTGGCTAAGCATACCGGCACTTAAGATGTTAATTAATCCTGCAATAATACCAGTAATGTTCCATACTGTGAGCATCTGGGTTATTACCGAGAAGAAGACAATGAAGCCACCTACTAGTAGTATAGTTGAAGTGCTCTCGCGAACAGATTCAGCTATTAATTCACCAAGTGGTTTATTGTTTTTTTGTTGAGCTATTTCTAATTCTCTCCAAGCCATACGTAATGATATCTTATACTTTGGAGGAGAGGACGAAGGATTACCATAGAAGCGAAAGACGAGTCCCACAATAAGATTTGAGATGTAGATCGACCCCGCTATAATAATTCCTAAAGCAGGATTAGCCAGCATTCCGGAAGCAACGGCGCCAAACATGAAACCAGGACTGGGATTACTGCTGAAAGCCAATAAGCGTTCGCCTTCAGTTCGTGTAATTTCACCATCTTTCCTCATTTTACAAGTAAGTATAGCCCCTATAGGAATTCCGGAAGTATGGGTCATCGCGAGAATAAAAGACGCTTTTCCTGGTAGCCTAAAAAGGGGGCGCATTAAAGGTTCTAATAGTACGCCTAGAAAGTGTACGAATCCCTGTTTCATAAGAATATCTGATATCACAAAAAAAGGAAAAAGGGCGGGTAGAATATAGCTCACCCAAAGTTTTAAACCAGTTGTGGCTGAAGAGAGAACTTCTTGGGGATAATAAAACATACCGATTGTCAGGAGTAAGAAAGGTAATATTCTAAGAAAAGTCATGACAATCACCCCTTATTTATATATTGAAGCCACAATGTTAATTTATATGACCATAAGCCAGTCTACATTCTTTGATAGAACATCTATTTAAATCGCTATATTTCAAATTTTTATAAAGTATGGTAGACTCTTTATATATTAAGTAGCATATTAGATATATAAAAAAGGGTAAGATAATATGAGGACTTCAAGGTAGATTAGAGAAGCGACACACTTAAAGAAATCAGACTAGAATCTGATAATGGGTGGAAGAGAGAATAAAGGAGTTGTCGCCAGTGAAAGTTCTCGTTATTAATTGTGGAAGTTCATCACTTAAGTACCAGCTTATGGACATGAATACCAATAATCATCTAGCTAAAGGTCTGGTGGAAAGGATTGGACTACCAGGAGCTTTGCTTACTCATAGGCCTAAAGATGGAGAAAAGGAAGTTATAGTCGCTGAACTTCCTAACCATGCGGCTGCCATAAAGCTAGTTCTGGATACAATTGTTGATCCGGATTATGGTGTAATGAAATCTTTAACAGAGATCGATGCGGTAGGACATAGGGTGTTACATGGGGGAGAAAAAGTATCAGGCTCTGTTCTAATTGATGAAGATGTAAAAAAAGCTATCGAAGAATGTATTGAACTTGGACCATTGCATAACCCGGCTAACTTAGCCGGTATTGAAGCGTGCGAAAAGATGATGCCTGGGATTAGGCAAGTTGCTGTCTTCGATACTGCTTTTCATCAAACGATGCCTCCAGAAGCGTATCTATATGGTATTCCATATGAATTATACGAAAAGTATAAGATACGGAGATATGGTTTTCATGGAACTTCCCATAAATATGTCAGCCAGAGAGCTGCAGCAATGTTAGGTAAGCGAATAGAAAAACTCAAACTAATAAGTTGTCATTTAGGAAATGGATCATCACTTGCCGCGATCAAGTACGGTAAATCGGTTGAGACTTCTATGGGATTTACCCCTTTAGAAGGTCTTATGATGGGGACCAGATCAGGAGATCTTGATCCTACGATAGTATCTTTTATAATGAATAAAGAGAAATTATCAAGCGAAGAAATTAATGATTTTCTAAATAAAAAATGCGGGGTGTTGGGACTCTCCGGCGTTAGCAGTGATTTTAGAGATTTGCAGAAAGCTGCGGAAGAGGGTAATTATAGAGCCCAACTAGCTCTAGACGTTTTTGTTCATGACGTTAAAAAATATGTAGGAGCTTATTCCGCTACGCTTGATGGAGTTGATGCTATTATCTTCACTGCCGGCCTGGGAGAAAATTCTCCGGAGATGAGGAAGAATATCTGTAATACTCTCAGCTACCTCGGAGTAAGCATAGATGACGAAAAGAACCAAGCCGCCAGAGGTGAAGAAGTCGATGTATCTAAGTGGGGAGCCAAGTGCAGAGTATTAGTTATTCCTACAAATGAAGAGCTAATGATTGCCTTGGATACCAAAGAAATAGTCAGTCAGATGTCTTAAAGTATAAATCCCATTCTTGACAAAAAAAATAGTGATAACTATAATAACAGTTGTTGCATATTGAGGTGATTACTGGTGCGAATTAATGTAGCTCAACTTAGAAGAACTGAGGGAGGCTCGGAAAGATACCAGTTTAGCGAGATTTTTGCTCCAATAGAGATGGGCAAAGATATGTTGGTCTTTCACACTCCACTTGAAGTTCAAATCAATCTTATTAATACCGGAAAATCACTCCTTGTTAGTGGTCAAGCTAATACTAGACTCGCTGTCAACTGTTCGCGCTGCTTAAGAGAATTTCTTTATAATCTGGATTTTGAGTTTGAAGATGAATGGATTCCAGCAGAGTTCTCTTCTCCAGACCAAGAAGAAACAGCTCTTATCTTTGAGAAGGATGAGTTCTCTATTGATGAAAGAATTCTCGAGCATCTGTTTCTTCATCTTCCAATGAGATTCGTCTGTTCTCCAGATTGTAAAGGTTTATGCGTAAAATGTGGTGCTGACCGTAACAATACCGAATGTAATTGTACCAACGAGGATATTGATCCTCGTCTGGAAATACTATCTAAGTGGAATAAGGGGGTGTAAATCGATGGGTGTTCATCAAAATAGACAATCTAAATCAAGAGTCCGCAAACGGAGGGCAATGTGGAAACTAACCACTCCTAACCTTGTGGAATGCCCCCAATGCCATAAGAAGAATCTTCAGCATACTATTTGTGCGAGCTGTGGTTTTTACAAGGGCAAAGAAATGATCTCCAAGGGAGAATAATAAAAGTATTTTATTTGAGAAAAGCTGTTGACTTATATGTACTAATTCAACGGCTTTTCTGTGTTTGCTGCTGCACGGCAGCTGGCACCTTCGGAGATACGGAGGTACATATCAAGGCGAGAGCTGCGGTAAGGGTTACATAATAAGGGTATTGAAATCGCAGTTTGTATGTGGCAAAACTTAAATAAAGCATTCTTCGAACATCGAACATCGAGCATCGATTTGGAGGAGGTTAGAATGATGAGAATAGCTGTTGATGCTATGGGAGGAGATCATGCTCCTGATGAGATAGTCAAAGGAGCGATTAAAGCTGCAGGGTTTTATCCTGATATTACGGTTATACTGGTAGGACAGAAAGAAAAAATAATTGCTTGTTTACCGGATACCGGTATTACACCCCGGATAGAATTCCATGAAGCTTCGGAAGTAGTAGGGATGGATGAACATCCGGCAAGTGCTATTAAGAAAAAGAAAGACTCCTCAATAGTCGTAGCTACAAGGCTTGTTAAAGAAGGGGAAGCTGATGCTTTGGTGTCGGCAGGTAATACCGGTGCACAAATGGCTGCGGCCTTATTGGGACTAGGACGGATTAAAGGTATTAGCCGTCCGGCGATAGGAACAGTGATACCAACTCTTCAAGAAGGTAAACTCTTGTTAGATGTGGGGGCTAATCCTGATGCCAAGCCTGAGAACCTCTTCCAATATGGAATAATGGGCAGTATCTATGCCGAGAAGATATTAGGAATAAAGAATCCCAAAGTAGCACTATTGAATATCGGTAGTGAAGAGGGTAAAGGCAATGAACTAGTACAAGCAGCTTATGAGCTTTTCAAAGAAGATTCCAGTTTGAATTTTATTGGCAATGTTGAAGGTAGGGATATACCTTATGGTACAGCAGACGTAATTGTCTGTGATGCTTTTGTAGGGAATGTTGTTCTCAAAACTATAGAGGGCATGGCTTCTTCTCTATTCCAGCTTATCAAAGAGAAAATTACTGCGAATACTGTAAGGAAAATGGGAGCTTTATTAATTAAGCCAGGGCTTAAAGAGATTTCCCATGCCCTTGATTATTCGGAGTATGGCGGTGCACCTCTCTTAGGAGTAAACGGAACCAGTATAATTTGTCACGGCAGTTCCAACGAAAAAGCAATCTTTAATGCTATAAGGGTAGCCAAGGAATGCCTGGAAGAGGAAATAATAGATAAGATTAAGGCTGAACTGGAAAAAGGAACATAAAATCCCTATTTATAGGGTAAATGCTGCTTGCATTATTGATAAATACTGGTACAATTCTGAATAAAAGGTTTAATACCAAAAGATAATATGTTATGGCCTTATTGGACAACAGTAGAATTTTCTGAGGGGGGGTGGCATAAATGGACGTATATGATAAGGTGAAAGCGATCGTAATAGATCAGCTGGGGGTAGATGAGGAAGAAATCACTGCAACAACAACTTTCCAAGCACTGAATGCAGATTCTTTAGACATCGTTGAACTGGTAATGGCTCTGGAAGAAGAGTTTAACCTCGATATTGCCGATGAAGAGGTGGAAAACATTCAGACCATAGCTGATGTGGTAAAATATGTGACTGAGAACAAATAATTCTTGTAAAAAGCCCCGTAGTAGGCTACTACGGGGCTTTTTACAAGAATAACGTTCTTTTTTAAAGGGGCAATTTAATTGTGAATAAAAACAATCGTTATTACCTGAAAAAAAAACCTAAAAATAACAGGGAAACTGATAAAGCAGTAGAACTATTTATTAATGAGCTGGGTCTACATGACTTTCGAATGGACTTAATAAGAACTGCTCTTACTCACCCCTCATTTACTTTTGAAAACCCCAGCTATATGTTGGAACATAATCAGCGTTTAGAGTTTTTAGGGGATGCCGTTTTGGATTTTATTGTGGGGGAATACTTATACCTTACTTATCCGCAAAAACCGGAAGGCGAGCTTACTAAGATGCGGGCTGCGGTGGTTAATGAGTCTACCTTAGCACGACAAGCCAAGGAAATTGAGTTAGGACAAGTTCTCTATCTTGGTAAAGGGGAACAGCATTCCGGAGGAAGGAACAGGCCTTCTATCTTAGGTGATGCTTTAGAAGCAGTAATTGGCGCAATTTATTTGCAGTATGGTTTTGAAGAAGTTCGTAAGTTCATTCTCGATATGCTTGTTCCAGAAATCAAAAAACTGGATGAGGGAAATTATGGGGACTTTAAAACCATGCTTCAAGAACGGGCACAAAAAGAAGATTCAGATATTAATTATAAAATTCTAAATGAAACTGGACCTGACCATGATAAAGTTTTTACGGCTGGAGTCTATATAAAAGGTGAAGTCAAGGGAAAAGGTACGGGTAAGACGAAAAAAGAAGCGGAACAATACGCTGCCCGTGTAGCTCTCCAAAACTGGGAGGAGACGAAGTAGTGACAACAATGAAGAACGCGCAAGTTTTTTTGAAAGCTATCCATATTCAAGGTTTTAAATCATTTGCGGACAAGATAAAATTGGATCTCCAACCTGGGATGAGTGTTGTAATAGGCCCTAACGGAAGTGGCAAAAGTAATATTGCCGATGCTGTTCGCTGGGTATTAGGGGAACAGAGTGCGAAAAGCCTGCGCGGTACCAAAATGGAAGATATAATATTTGCCGGAAGTTCGGTTCGTCGTCCTGTAGGAATGGCAGAAGTGTCTCTTGTCTTTGATAATTCTACAGGGTTATTTCCTTTGGATTACCAAGAGGTCGTAATCACTCGTAGAGTATATAGAGATGGAGAGGGCCAGTTTTTTATTAATAAGACAGCTTGCAGGCTAAGAGATATTCAAGAACTGTTCATGGATACTGGTTCAGGCAAAGAAGGCTTCTCTATTATTGGTCAAGGGCGCATTGAAGAGATACTCAATCTTAAATCTGAGGAAAGACGTCTCCTAATCGAAGAAGTAGCAGGCATTAGTAAATTTAGGGTTAGAAAGAAAGAAGCTCAGAGAAAGATGAATGAAACTGAGCTTAATGTTGAACGGTTGGATGACATTATATCAGAGGTTGAGTCTCGTATTGAACCGTTAGCCCAACAGGCAGAGGAAGCTCAGCAAAGTCAATCTTTAAACAAAGAATTGGAAGCCACAGAAATAACTCTAATGGTTAATGAATTAGCGGAAACAAATAGTAAATTAATCAAAGTAGAGAAGAATTTAGAGGACCTAAATACGGAATTCACTATCATAACGACCCGGAATACTGAAGAAGAGAATAAAAGTATCAGAAATAAATATGAACTTAATCAGCTTGAGCAAAGGGTACAAGATCTGCAAGGAGAAGTTTACCTTTTGGAGAACAACGTTAAAGAAGAAACACATGAACTCTCTTTGATGTCAGAAAGACAAGGGTTTGTTAAAGATCAGGTAGGACGTCTGCAGAAAGAAATCCTGACATCTCAAGAAAGATTAGTAGAATCTCAACAAAAGATTGCTAATCTTAAGGACAAGAAGAAGCTTCTTCAAGATACCCTCGAACAAGCAACCAAAGCCCTTGAGGAACGTGAAGCTCATTTAATAGAATTACGTTCTATAAGCGGTGGGAAGCAACTAGAAGACTTAAAGACAGAGAGATTTGAAGTCCTATCTAAAAAAAGCAGGCTTTCCAACGATATTGCGGAGATCGAGCATAAAAAATCTTCCTATCAGAGACAACAGAGTCAGTTAACTGACGAAATTAAAATCAAAGAACAAGAAAGAGATTCCTTACTTGATTTTATTCAACAACAAGAAGAAGATATAAAAGCAATCGAAGCAAAAGAAAAAGAAATTACAGGAAAAATCGAAGAGACTAAACGGAAAATAGAAGCCAAGAATAAAGAATTCGTATTGATGGAAGAATCATACACCAACTTGCTCAGGAAGATTGATCAAGCAAGTGCTAGATTACATGCTCTTAAGGCACTTGAAGAGAATCTGGACGGATATCATAAGGGTGTTAAGGAAATCATTTTCGCCAACCGTCATGGACAGATAAAATGTCAAGGTATGTACGGAATAGTGGCTGAGAATATCGAAGTCGAAGAGAAGTATGAACTTGCTATTGAAACAGCACTCGGTAGTGCTCTTCAGAATATTATCGTAGAAACAACAGAAGACGGCAAAAAGTGTATAGACTACCTGAAAAAAACCAATAATGGCAGAGCAACTTTTCTGCCGCTAGATGCGATTAAGGGGAATAGACATCCTTTACAACAGATAAACAATAACAAAGGTTTTGAAGGCCTAGCGGTTGATTTAATCAAGTTTGACAAAAAGTTCACGAGTGTTATGGAATCCCTGTTAGGCAGGATCTTAATTGCCACAAATATGGATGCTGCTATCGAACTGGCTAAAGCAAATAATTATCGAGTGAGAGTGGTTACGCTTCAAGGGGATCAGGTAAATGTAGGCGGCTCTCTCACAGGCGGCAGTATTAGAGGCCAGAATTCCGGACTTTTAGGGAGAACGAGAGAGATAGAGGATATTACACTTAATATCTCTGATATGAAAGACCAATTGGAAAAGAAAAAACAAGAGGGAATGACCTGGAAGAGTGAACTGGAAGAGCTTAATAAGTATCAATTAAAAATGAATGAGGAAATAAAAGAATCTAGTGAAGCTAAGAGAATAATTGCTGTTGAAAGAAAACATAAAGAAGAAGGAATTAAGCGGATTGAAGAAGACATTAAGGTGCAAAAATATGAATTAGACGAAGCAGATAAGCAGCTTAAGGAACTTTGGTCTTTGGCAGAAGATAAAAATATGCTTGTTAAAGAAGTGGAAGCAGAGATTGTTCATTTACAGAACCAACAACAAGAATTGGAAAGAGTAGTGGAAGAGACTGCTGCTGAAGTACAGAAAGTAACTGACCAAATAACAGCTTCCAAAGTAGAATCGGCAAGATGGGAGCAGGAATTTGAGCAAACTAGTCAATTAATTGACGAAGAGAATAATCGCCATCAATTAATCGAGAATTCCATCGGGGAGAAACAAGCTGAATTGGTTAATCTCGAAAGTTCTGAACAAGAATTAATTCGCGGTCAAGACGAAGCCGAAAAAAACATCCAGGAATCGACCAAGTACTTGGATGAAAAAAGGTTGTCCCTTGTTGAGTTGCGTAAAGAGAAAGAACTTCTTTCTTCCGATACAATCCGCAAGGAAGAGGAACTTCAGATAATGCGTCGTAAAGCTAAAGATATGGAACAACAAATCCACCAGAATGAACTTCGTGTTGCCCGCTGGCAAGCCGAATGGGAGAATGGATGTATTAGACTAGAAGAGGAATATAGCCTACCTTGGGATAGAGCAGCGAGCTTTATTACTGAAGATAAGAAAGACCTCCTCCAAGAACGTGTTTCTCTTCTCAAACAGCAAATAGAGGAACTTGGCCCCGTAAATTATACAGCTTTGGAAGAATATCCAGAGACAGTAAAACGCTTTGACTTCCTTAGTTCCCAACGCAATGATCTGGTAGAAGCAAGCAAGTCTCTTCAACAGCTTATTAATGATTTGGATAAGAATATGATTGAACGCTTTGAGGAAGGGTTCAGAGCGGTTAATGAAGCGTTCCAAGGAGTGTTTAAAGAGCTGTTTAATGGTGGATTTGCTGAACTGCAGCTTGATGATCCGGAGAACTTATTGGATACAGGGGTAAGGATTATTGCTCAACCGCCTGGAAAGAAGGCACAGCAGCTTTCTCTGCTCTCAGGTGGAGAGAGAGCATTTACTGCCATAGCCTTGTTATTTGCATTCCTCAAAGTTAAACCTAGCCCTTTCTGTCTCCTTGACGAGATTGAAGCAGCTCTAGATGAGACGAATGTTAGACGGTTTGTAAAATATTTACATAGGCTCTCACACTCTACCCAGTTTATCCTAATCTCTCACCGTAGAGGTACCATGGAATCTGCTGATTGGCTTTTCGGAATAACCATGGAAGAATCAGGTGTCTCTAAACTGTTAGCGGTAGAGCTGGAAGATAATTTGGATGACTCAGTGAGCGCTTAATTTGTGACAGTAGACGTAATATGCTAGAATTTCTTATGAACAAGTTTTATTGAACAAGGATTGTTTATACGTATGAACTTGGCAATAGAAGTAAATAAGGAGCGAATAAAAATTGGCGGGATTATTTAGCAAACTTAAAGATAAGTTAGGCAAAACTCGTAAGGGTTTCATAGAGAAGGTAGAAGGAATATTCACCGGTGCCGGCAAGATCGATGAAGATCTTTATGAAGAACTGGAAGAAGTGTTGATCCAGTCGGATGTAGGGGTAAATACTACATTGGAAATAATTGAGATGCTGCGCAAGTCCGTAAAAGAAAAGAAAATCTCTGATCCTGTCTTGCTCAAAGATGAGATGAAAGAGCAGATTACACTTTTGTTAGGAGAAGAGAATCCCTTGCATTTTGCGGAAAAAGAACCAACGGTATATCTCATAGTTGGGGTTAACGGGGTTGGAAAAACTACAACGATAGGTAAACTGGCCAAAAGTCTACAGTCAGAAGGCAAAAGTGTTCTTTTGGCCGCAGGAGATACTTTTAGAGCTGCAGCCAGTGAACAACTGGAGATATGGGGACAGCGTTCAGGCGTAGGAGTAATTAGGCAATCTGAAGGAGCTGATCCAGCAGCCGTCGCTTATGATGCGCTGCAGGCCGTAAAATCCAGGAATATAGATGTTCTTTTAATCGATACTGCAGGCAGGTTACACAATAAAGTCAATTTAATGAAAGAGTTAAGTAAAATTAAAAAGGTTATCGAGCGTGAAGTGCCTTCCGGTCCACATGAAGTCCTGCTTGTGTTGGACGCTACGACAGGTCAAAATGCTATTCAGCAGGTAAAACTTTTCCAAGAAGCTGTCGATGTTACAGGGATTATCCTCACCAAACTTGATGGGACAGCAAAAGGAGGTGTAGTCTTAGGTATCCAAAGAGAAGCAAAAGTTCCCGTTAAACTTATTGGCATTGGAGAGGGACTGGATGATTTAAGACCTTTTGTCCCCCAAGAATTTGCTGATGCTCTTTTTGCTTAAGCTAAAGGAGGAATAGTTTTGGATTTAGCACTAATCGGAGGAACAGGCGTCCAGCAGATTGGATTTCAGCATAAAGAAAATTTAGATATAGAGACTCCTTATGGAACTGTTAATATAAACGTTGCAGATGTCAATGGTACAGAAATGGCCTTTCTTAAAAGGCATGGAGAAGGACACACTGTGCCTCCACATCGAATAAATTATAGAGGAAATATTTGGGCACTAAAACAAATAGGAGTAAAAAGAATACTGGCTACAGGAGCAGTCGGCTCTCTTTGCTCGAATTTCCAAGTAGGTGAAGTAACTCTTATAGACCAATTTTTAGATTTTACGAAGAATAGGACACAGACTTTCTATGAAGGTGGGGAACAAGGTGTCCTTCATGTAGATGTATCTCAACCCTACTGCCCGGATTTAAGAGAGATCATAACCCAAGCAGCTCAAAATATAAATTTAAATATTAAGACCAGCGGTGTATATGTTTGTACCGAAGGTCCCCGCTTTGAGACTCCTGCGGAGATTAAAATGTTCAGAATGCTAGGCGGAGAACTGGTTGGAATGACTGGGGTACCTGAAGTTGTATTGGCTAGGGAACTAGGTATGTGTTATGCAACCATAGCACTTGTGACCAATGCTGCTGCCGGAATAATCAACCAACCGTTGACACATGCCGAAGTTATAGATACTATGAACGTATTAGGTGAAACAGTAGCCAAGTTAGTCGAGAACACCTGTACCCTTTTAAACAAAGAACAAAAATGTTACTGTGCGACCAGTAATAAAGAAGCAGGCTTGTTTTAGAGAAAGGCGGAAAGAATACGTGAAAGCGCTTGAATGGCAGGGGAATCACCTGCTTATACTCAATCAAACCAGGCTACCGTTTGAACAACAATTTAGGAAAGCTGAGTCCTATCTGGATGTAGCCGACGCTATTAAAAAAATGGAAATCCGTGGAGCTCCAGCTATCGGTGCAGCCGCGGCCTATGGCTTTGTCTTAGGTGCTTTGGAATACCAAGGAAAAGATGAAGACCTCAGTGAACACCTAAAAGAAGTTCGGATAGTATTGGAGGGAACACGTCCTACAGCTGTGAACCTTTTCTGGGCTCTGAGGAGAATGGAAAATAAATATCGAGAATTACAAGACTTAGAAGATAGAGAGAAAATATCGGAAGGACTCTTAGAAGAAGCCCATGCCATTTCTGAGGACGACCGAAAAATGAACAAGCTGATTGGAGAATACGGGAATGAGGTAGTTACTGACAAAGCTAACATCTTGACCCACTGTAATACGGGGGCTCTTGCTACAGCAGAATATGGAACAGCTTTGGGGATAATCCGAACAGCCCAATCTTCAGGCAAGAAAATTCATGTCTATGCCGGAGAGACCAGGCCTGTTTTACAAGGTGCCCGCTTAACGGCTTGGGAACTCTTACAAGAGAAGATTCCGCATACCCTTATTACGGATAGTACAGCTGGATACCTTATGCAGCAAGGTAAGATTGACATGGTTATAGTTGGTGCAGACAGAATCGCTGCCAATGGCGATACAGCAAATAAGATAGGAACTTATGCTCTGGCTGTTCTGGCTTTTGCTCATGAGATACCTTTTTATGTAGCCGCTCCAACCTCAACTATTGATCTGAAGATCTCCAGTGGTGCGGAAGTTACGGTGGAGGAAAGAGACGGTGCTGAAGTTAGATTCTTCGCGGGTATAAGAATAGTTCCGGAGGAAGTAGACGTATATAATCCCGCCTTTGATATTACGCCCTCCAAATATATTACCGGAATAGTTACAGAAAAAGGGATTATTTCCCCGCCTTATTCGGTGAATCTGGTAAAAATGATGGTGAAATAGTAATTAACTATTGAAGAATGAGTTCGGCTTGATAGGATAAGATGTCCTATTAAGCCGAACTTTTTTTTTAGCCCTCACCCTCCGAAGCCCATCTGCATATGCTGTAATTAGACCAAATATGAAAGGACAGGCGGTATGGATAATCCGACCTTCGAACGCACGCCGCTAGTCATTGCGGCTGAAATAAATATGATAACCTGCCAAACCAGAAAAATCCTGCTTATCAGTGCCATTGAAATCGGCCGTCGTTTGCAGGAAGCCAAGGTCATGCTCAAACACGGAGAATGGATCGAGTGGATAGAAGAGTCGGTGGACTATACTCGTCGAACTGCCTCCAGGCTGATGAAGATCTACAAAGAATATGGGCCTGACTTCCCTGAAGGATCTGACAGGTCAAATGGGACACCAGTGTCCCATTTGACCTACACCCAAGCCCTCCTCCTGCTACGTTTACCGGAAGAGGAACGGAAGGAATTCATCGCCCAGAATGATGTCAGCAGTATGACCAAACAGGAGCTGCAGCAGGCTCTTAAGGACAGAGACCAGGCCAATCAGGCGAAGGACCAGGCTAAGGCTCCGTCAAGGCCGGTGAATCCGGAAAATATCCAAGCACAAGCCTCCTCTACCGCTATAGCCCCCTCTGCCGGTCAAACCGCCCTGCCGACCCACAACCTTAAAACCAAACGTGATCCCCACGCTCACATCAAGTATGTAAAACAATGTGACGCTTGCTGCAAAACTATCGCCGATACCTTCTTCGATCTAACGACAGCACTCACCAATCTAACCCATATCGATCCGGAGCTGAAAGAAGAAAAAAGAAAAGAAGCTAACCGGCTGATCGAATACATGACAAAGACAATTAAAGAGTGGCCGCCGCCCAAGAAGCCGCTTCGCGTTAATTCCTGATTTCGGAACCTTTGGGCAAGCACAGCCATAGTATGTACTTTCAACCTTCACAACCACCGATGACCTTTATGATTCTCCGCAAGCGTAAGCGGGCAGTGCCGGCATAAAATATTAAGAGAGGGGGCGAGCCGCCGATCAGGATTCTCCGGCGGTCTTGCCCCCATCTCATCTTCTGCCTGATTACCGGTAATAGTATTATATGAATTTGCATTTTTAGCAGCCCGCTAAAAAGCTTTGTGGCCGCCTAACAATGAAGAATTAAAATGATAGAGAATATATTAAGGGGCCTTTTCCGGCAAAGGGCTTCTTTGTTATTTTTAGAATTAATTTCCACATACTTCGATTTTTTAGAAGGATAGCAGAGATATTTCACGAATATCAAATAAAAAAGTAATCGGCTAGTGCAAAGAATATGATAGCCATTGTGATAAAGGTAATTTACCCGCAACCCATGCGGGTATACCATTTAAAATTTGACTTTACCCGCAACTTTTCAGCGGGTAAAAGACGTTGAACAAAATTTTCACCCAAGTATTCTAATACTGCTCTGTTTTTAAGAAGATGCTAAAGTAGGAGGGAGGTGAAAGTATGGACTTTAAGCAGTTAAAAGAAGATATGATGAATGCAAAAATTGAAGTTAAGGGCATGAAAGTTAATATACCAGATTCTCGTTTTGAGGGGTATGAAACTATGCCAGAAATTGAACGAGAATACAGAAGAACTATCAATCTTGTATGTGACATCCTTGAAGAATATGAAAAGAGGAAGAAACAAGAAAGTAAGTAACTAACTATAACCTACTCTTTAAACTTACAACTTCATTTTCTAATTCTTTCAGACGCAGCAAAGTTTCGTGTATAAATTGCCAGTGGAATTCATCATTTTCACGTTTATATCCTCGCTCATCTGTTAGAGGATAAAGGTCTTTTAATCTAATATTCTTATATTCCATTCTCTATTCACCTCATAAAATATAAATAGGAGGGACGCATTGCCCTCCGGTTTTTGATTGATTTAATTACATGTGTTCCTAAAGTAGATTAGGGAGTTTTCTAAAATAGAATGAGAAAAGATCCTTGATTTCTCAAAAGTCTTTTCATGATTATATGCGTCCTTTCAGACAAATGATATGCACCCAATTAAGGGCAAATTATATTACTTTTTCTTTCTTTTCCCTTTTCCATGTTTTTTACCAATTAAATTTTGTAAATTGATTTCATGTACAAAATCGATTTTATGTTTTGATGGATACCTAAAAGAAAATATTGTTTTATTATTATAGTTACTTACAGCAAAATCTCCGATCCCAATAATATCCATTCCAATAAGCATGCCAATTCCCTGATTACCGATGTCTGTATCACAAACCTCAACATCTTTTATTCCAACATTATTAGGTAAAACTATATTAAGTAAATATGTATTCACTTCTTTAGTGCCAGATGGTGTACAAATATTTTTCTTTCCAGTTGGAATCAATGATAATTTTTGAACAACTTCTGCTGAAATACAAGTGCCAGTAGCACCCGTATCCCATAATGCTTTAACTACTAATTTATTTTCTCCGAATACTACAGTAGCATCACTAACAAGTCGGTTTACAAGTATACTGCTTGACATGGTGAAAGCACGAAATTCTGGAGTTCCATTTTGCATTAGTATGAACCTCAACCTTTTATTTCAAATATCTTTATTGTTTAAAAAAGTTTGTTGATGCAATATAGTTTGTATAAGCCGATTCATTACCATTACAATTTTGAACAATAAAAGTTCCTGGCTTTTCCTTATTACTTACACTTCTAACTCCATCAGCATATGATTCATATACGCCAAGAATAGTTTTGTTTTTTATTGCTAAATATGAAACACCATGTTTAGCAAAAAGTTCAGAATAATTTTCAAGAAACCATTGATAGTCAATATCTTGAATATTTTCACTCATATGATTCTCTCCTTTACTTATACAATAATATTTTAACATTGAATTTCAATTATAACAATTGTTTTATTATTATACCCAAATACTCGCCTTCAGTACCACATCAATCTTATTTATTTCCTTATTATAAAATATCGGAAGTGGAACCTAAAAACATTAGTAAAAAAGTTCTATTAGATTAATAACGGAAATTATTGCATAATATGAAATTATTCTATTAATTGTGCATGAGTTTTCTCACACGCACGGGAAAACTTCGGCTAACAACGGATTTACCGCAACTTAGAGGATGATGAATGTGTAATGACGCTGCGGAAATCCGAGGACGTTATCGGAAAGATGAGGCAAGACCGCCGCGTCCTGCGGCGGATTGGCAAGGAAGAAATTATGAATGGAGAGACAAAAATGAAGGATGTATTCTCTTACAATATAGATATTAATAAGAATGCATATCTAAATTGGAGAACAAATAAACATTCACATATTAGCAACATGATTACAATAGCGCGAGGATTTATGAGGTCTTCAATATTACTCGGAGAACAAGTACTGGCCGATAATTGGGATAAGAAAGCTGATATAGTTATTTTTCCAATACTGTTTAATGCTAATCATGCAATAGAGCTATACTTAAAAGCAATTACATGGACATTAAATATTCTTTTAGAGAAAGATATGAAAATCGAAGGTGAACATAATATCAAGCAAATATTCCATGTTGTTTGTTCAAGAGTAAATGAGTTCGAGGAGGAACGGGAGAGAAGAGAGCAATTCAAGAAGTTAACTCTAAATTTAAGAAAATATATTGAAGAATTATTCGCTAAAATTGGAGATAATTCAAGCGGGAAATTTAAAGATAATATGGATTTTGCAAGATATCCTTTTAGTCAGAAACATATTAATCATTTTTATATAGATGAATTCGACAATGTGGTAATAGATCTGGAGAATATTATAGAGCGATTTAGAGAAATCGGAGATAATTTATATAATATATCGACTCATTATTTATATGATCGTCTTGAAGCACTAAATGAAGTTCAATAGTTATAATTACGGAGAGTTCAAGGGTGCGACGTCCTGTCGCACTCTGGCTTCGGGGGGCCTCACCCATCCGATAACAGCGTGTTACCAAAATCTGAGAGAATATGAAAGTAGTAACCAGACTTCGGTAACACGCGAACCGTTCTACGAAATGGGGGGCAATAGGCTGGCGCATCCTTGCGCCAATTTAGTGGGCGAGGCTGGAGTTTTAATTATGGCGATTGGTTAGTAAGTCAAACTAAAGATTATTTTTTTATCCAAGTAAAGGGGGGATATATAATTGCTAAAAAAGACAATGCAAATTATATTGGGAGTATTTTCTTCTATTATTGTTAATGCTTTATTCATTGTACAGTATTTCTTTTTTGCTCTAGAAGTTCTAAAGGGAGATAAAAATTATACCATAGCAGAATTTATCAATTTTACAACACATATAAATATGATTTTAATTCCATTATCTTATACTATTATTATGGGGTTAGCTAGTTTCCTAATTTACAAGTTTACAGATTTTAAATACTTTTCAATTGCTTTTTTTATTATTTGTGTAATGGCGACTTGTTTTCTATATTTAGTGTTCCCATCAATGATTTGGGGTTAGGTATATTATAAGCATTATCAGAAGACGTTTAACTTCATAATGTTAATATTCTGTACATTATCGGTTAGTGATTGTCTGGTGGACGGCCATCCGTGGCCGTCTCTGGCTCCGCGGGTCCCCCCACTTCGTAGAACAGAGCACTCCCGCAACTTTGCCAATATGCAAGTAGTATGACGCTGCGGGAGTGCTCAGAACGTTATATAAAATCGCGCGCGAAGCCGCCGCGTCCTGCGGCGGATTAAATGTGAAAGTCCTTGTGATTTTGTGGTAATTACATGTGCATAGACAATGGTATAAAATCTGGGTTAATCCATTTAATAATAATAATAATAAATTTTAAGGATGGAGAAAAATATGGATAAAAAATATCAAGTATTCATAAGCTCAACATTTAAAGATTTATTTGATGAACGAAAAAAAGTATTGGACTTGCTTCTAATGGCAGATTGTATTCCCTCAGGTATGGAAGCTTTTGTTGCTACTGATGAAGAACAATTTAATGTCATAAAAAAAGTTATTGACTTATGTGATTATTATATTCTTATTATTGGAGGTAGATATGGGTCAATTAACGAAGCAACTGATCGTAGTTATACTGAGATGGAATATGATTATGCAATATCAAAAGGTGTTCCCGTGTTAGTGTTTAGTATTGATGATTCAGTAGAATTAGATCCATCGAAAAAAGAGACAGATGCTATTAAAAATGGAAAATTAGCAGAGTTTAAAAGCCGTGCTATGCGTAATCGCCTTGCAAGTCTTTGGAAAGATAGTAGTGATCTAGTTGGAAAAGTGGCGATATCTATTATGAGAGCAAAACAAGAAATAAATAGACCCGGATGGCAACGTGGTGGAGAATATGATCAAAATGAATTGCTAAAGCAAATTATTGAACTAAAAAAGCAAAATGATATCTTACAAAAGCAAGTCAGTGAATACTCAATAAATTCTATTGCTGAAGTAGATAGTGAACTACCGTTTTATGGTTTCAAAATAAAGTTACATTATACAGAAATACATTATGTTTTTACATCTAATACAGTTACGCATGAGAAAGATATTGAGACTACGCTTGACGAATTATATAAATTTATATCTCTAAGGTTGACTGGACGACATGAGGCGCAAGACTTTATTGATGCAGTTAGTGCGTTTGTAGATGGGTATTACGTTGACCGACAACAAGCACTAGTTGTTAAAAATCAATATACTCAATTAGGATTAATTAAGAGCTTTGTTGATAAAAAAGGCACAGAAATGATTGAATTAACTGAAAAAGGCATAGATACTATGAATAGTTTGAACGCCCTAAAATAAATGTAGGATTCAAGGGACCGACGTCCTGTCGGCCTCTGGTTCTGAGGGCGCGCGACTTTACATAACAGGCAGTTCCCAAAACTTAGAATAGATGAATGTATTATGACGCTTCGGGAACTGCCGGGACGTTATATGACATTTCCTGCGAGACCACCCGCCGTCCATGGCGGGATTTAGACGAGAACATAATTTCGTACTATATACTGAGAGAAAACATAAGGGGATAAGATGTCAAACATCATTGAGATAAGCGACTTTTCATCGCCCAATTTGGATGTCTTTGCTCGCCTGACGGAAACGCAGTTGCGCAACCGTTTGGAGCCGGAGATGGGCATCTTTATTGCGGAGAGTACTAAGATAATTGGACTTGCCCTCGACGCTGGATGTGAGCCTATTTCGCTTTTGATGGAGCGCAAATACATTGCAGGGCAGGCGCAAGGTATAATCACCCGCTGCGGAGATATCCCTGTCTATACTGCCGATAGTAACCTGCTAGCAAGGCTGACCGGCTTTCAGCTGACCCGAGGTGTGCTTTGTGCCATGCGTCGTCCTCATCTACCCAGCGTTGAGGAGGCGTGTGCTGGTGCAAGTCGAGTGGCTGTGCTTGAAGGTATTGCGGACTCTACCAACGTCGGTGCTATTTTTCGCTCGGCTGCGGCACTAAGCATCGATACCGTGCTGCTTACCCCCTCATGCTGTGACCCAATGTGCCGGCGTGCGGTGAGGGTGAGCATGGGAACTATCTTCCAAGTGCCATGGGCCCGTATTGGCAGCGAGCCCTCACAGTGGCCGCAGCCGGGCATGGAGAGTCTGCGCAAGCTGGGCTTTAAGACCGTTGCCATGGCTTTAAGTGATACCGCTGTCAGCATAGACGATCCGCAGCTCATGGCCCATGAAAAGCTTGCTATCATACTGGGTACAGAAGGTAATGGACTGGCACCCAACACGGTAGCCCACTGTGATTACACCGCGCGTATCCCCATGTCCCATAACGTGGACTCGCTGAATGTTGCTGCAGCAAGCGCAGTGGCTTTCTGGCAACTCAGAGCCCGGTAAACTTTTGTATTCTTATAATGCGTCGTAAAATTCTTATAATGTGCAACAACTGGAACTACCTGGGGGAGCGCCGTCCATGGCGCGTACGAAATGGGATTAAGGTATTTCTTTGTGGCAGCCGGATTTTTCGTAACAGCAGAATGATGCGTCATTATTATATTCTGAGGAGTGATGTATGAGATGAACAAAATGAAAGAAGAATTGATTGCTCCTTGTGGTATGAATTGCAGACTTTGCTTAGGTAACCAAAGGGAGAAAAATCATTGCAAAGGGTGTCGGATTGAGATAGACCTTAGGGTCAGATGCATAATCAAAAACTGTTCTGTAATTCAAAGCAATAAATCAGGATTTTGCTTTGAATGCGATAAATACCCTTGCCGGAGGTTAAAACAGTTAGATAAGCGCTATCGAACGAAATATCATATGAGCATGCTTGAAAACCTTGAGCAAATAAAGCAATATGGTACTGATTCATTTTTGCGGAGTGAGGAGAATAAATGGACTTGTAAAGAATGTGGCAATTTTGTTTGCGTACATAGAGCTTTTTGTTTGGTTTGCAAAACTCCATTTATAGAGTGAGTATTCTCCGATACATAGTTATAAAGCTTTGATAAGGTTTTTATTTTATGATGCTGGTGCTGTTTGCTAGATATTTAAGGCAGCGCCATCCGGGCGCTGTCTGAATTACGGGGCACGATACGTCGTAGAACAGCCGGTTCCCGCCACTTGGAGGATGATGAATGCGTTTAGGGCGCGGCGGGAACCGGCGAAACGTTATACGATATGGAGATAATCATTTCAGAGCATGAAGCCTGAGGTACCGGATAACACAGTTATTCGACAAGCGAGGACGAAAGGGAGTAAGAATGGAAATTACATTTGAAATTTCAATATCAGCATTATTAAGTGGAGCAATAGGGGGACTAATTTCATATTACCTAGCTATTAAATTAAACAAAAATTCACATCAGCTAGCACTCCGAGAAGAGAAATTTGATGATTTTACTAGTTCATTGAATTTGTTAAGAGATATGCTGGACATTGTTATTTATGATTGTAAAATGCAAGTTCTTAATTACAATGAACACAATAAAATTTTTGAGCATAGATCAATGGATTTATTTAATAGAATTTTTGATAGTGCTTCGAAATCTTCAACGTTAGTTCAAAACTATGGAAAATTATATGAGGTTCAAGAATTTGACTATAATGAAACATTATTAATTCATAGGATAGCACTAAATATTGCTATGAGAATGAACTATTATTCAAGTAATCCAGATCATATAAAAACTGAAATTGAAGAAATAAGAAGCGAGTTGGTAAAACTTGAAGAAAAATGGGAAATATTTAGGCCCAAACTAATTGAAATGTATAGTAATGCTTATGAAAAGCGGCAAAAAGATTTGAAATAGTAACATGTTAAAGCCTAAATACGAGTCTTCCTAATACTTATGAAATCAATTGGGGCGCATTGAGAACACTGGGGAGGTTATCTAAATTTTATAACAATGATGGAAGATTAAGATGGATAACGGCTCAGAAAGTACTGGAATTTTAATAATTAGATAGGCTTTGGAGCTGATTATCTCACCATCGTATAACAGCGAATTTGCAAAATCTGAGAGAATATGAATGTAATAACCAGACTTCGTAAATTCGCAGGACGTTATCTGAAACCGTACGCGAAGGCCGCGCGTCCTGCGCGGATTACAGAATTTGTAGTAGCTAGTGCGAAATTGTAAGATTACGGGAAGCAAGATAATATATTTACTTACAAAAACAATTGACTATCACCTTGGGTGCTAGTTTATGATTCTTTTGAGGTGATTGATATGTTGATTAATGAAGCAAGTAAGATAGCAAATTTGACAAAAAAGGCTATTGAATATTACACAGAACAGAAATTGATAATTCCTAATATCTTAGATAACGGGTATCGAGATTTCAGCGAAAGTGATATAGAGCGTTTAAAGAAAATTTCTACTTTTCGTAAACTTGGGCTAAGCACAGAAGAAATTAAGACAGTGCTTGCCGATAAAACAAATAATACATTGCAAAAGATATCAATGCGAAAAGAATTGAATGTCCAGATGGAACAGGCAAAAAAAGCTATTCTTGACCAGCTAAGTTGTGGCAAAAACTGTGCTCAAATAAATTCAGAACTGAAAGCTATTGAACAAAGGTTAACTATAACTGAAAAGCTGTTAGAGGCGT